>JBGAGW010000006.1:0-347219 GCA_044226545.1 Limisphaerales bacterium | reverse complement strand
CCGGCTCGTTCTAACTCGCAAACCACGACCTAAAAAGATGCTCGAATACAGCTCCGTCCCTCGGTAACCATGAATATGAGTCAACGATCCCTCAATCCGAGGCTCCCCTTCGGTAACATTTTCAGATGAGGCAATGCGACGAACGAAAACGTTCCCCTCATTCCTTCTTAGGGTGCTCGCCTGATACTCTTTCCTCCCCCTTTCACTAATCTGTCCACCAGCCTGCTATAGAGCTAACGTAAAGAGACTAGCCGCTCATCCTCTGAGCGGCTTTTCCTTAAAGTCGGTCCGCGGTAACTTTTGTCGCGGATTTCCCCGGAATTTCGTTGAGTTTCCTTCGCGAACCCGTTTTAATCCCGGCGCGATTATGACGACGAATTCCACCACCCGGCGGGCCGGTGTCTACATGTTTATCGTGTCGCTTTTTTCGGCGATCCTGCTTTTCTCAGCCTGCAAAAGCACTCCTTCGGTGCCCCCCACCGCCGAGGATCTGAACCCGCCACTGCTTCAACTCGCCCCGGGTGACGTCGTGGACATCACGTTCACTGGCGCCACGAATATGAGCGGCATGCACCGCATCGGGCCGGAAGGGACGATCAATATGCCGATTATCGGCCAGATCGAAGCGACAGGTAAAAGCACGGAGCAGCTCCAGGCCCATCTGATGAGCCAATACGTGAACGAACTCAAGGACACCAACATCATTGTCTCGCTTGTGGGATCCGGAAACGTCGTTTACATCGACGGCGCGATCTTGCGCCCCGGCAAGATCATGCTTGAGCGCCCGCTGACCGCCCTCGAAGCGATTGAAGAAGCTGGAGGCTTTGCTGAAACCGCCAACAAGAAGAAGGTCACGATTGTTCGCTACAAAGGCCTCACCAATTCTGTCATCCATTTGAACCTTGAACCAGTGCTCACCGGCGAGCATGTCCCGCCTTTCTATCTGAAGCCCCGCGACATCATCCACGTGCCCACAAAGGTCCAGTGGTTCTAGCCTGTGAAGGACATCCGCCCGCCCGCCGTCCCCCGCCCGTTTCAAAGGGGTCTGCTTCGTAGGCACATTGCAGTGGTCTAACGTCTTCGGCTCGCGTCGATTCCGTTTTCGTTAATTTTCCCTGAAAGATTCCGCTCCCTCGCTCCGTAATCTTCCCAGCGCAACAAATGCGGAGGGTTATGGAAAATACGTTGGTCAGGACGTTGTTGGTGGAAAGTGACGAGAAGTTCGTGCGCCTTTTGCGCGACAGTTTGTCGAGCGTAACGGGCAGCCGGATTGATCTCTCCTCTAGCGGAACGCTGGCGGACGCCCTCCAACAACTGGCTCTCAGCCAGAACGATGCGGTGCTGCTCAATCTGTTCCTGAGCGATAGCGAAGGCATCTCCACTTTCAGTCGCGTTTATGCTGAGGCGCCCAACGTCCCCATAGTCATTCTCACCTGCCATGATAACGAAGCCCTGGCGCTACAGGCTGTGCGCCTCGGGGCGCAGGATTATCTCGTAAAATCCAAAGTCGAAGGGAAGACGGTCTCGCGGGTGATTCGCTATGCCATCGAACGCAAGCGCACCGAACTCAAGCTCATGGCTGCGAATAGCCAGCTTCTCCAGACCAACTACGATCTGGCGCGGAGCGAAGATGCGTTGCGCCGGGCGTTGGAGGAATTACGCGCCTCGCATCAGCGGCTCAAAGCGGCCCAACTTCAGTTGATCCAGGCGGAAAAGATGGAGTGCATCGGCACCCTCGCCGCCGGGGTGGCGCATGAAGTGAAGAATCCTTTGCAGACAATCCTCATGGGCGTTGCATATCTGGCCAAGAATCTGCCCGCCGGCGATGACACGCTCTTTATGGCGCTCTCCGACATGCGCGACGCGGTGAAACGCGCCGACGCCATCGTGCGCGATCTCCTTTATCTCTCGGTCTCGCGCCAAATCGAGATGAAGGAAGAGGATATCAACGCCGTTCTCGAACATTCGTTGTCCTTCGTGAATTTCGACCTGACCCGTTCGCGGGTGCAGGTCCGGCGCGAGTACGGGCACGATTTGCCGGCCGTGCGGCTGGACAAGCAAAAGATTGAGCAGGTGTTCATCAATCTGTTCATGAACGCCATCCACGCCATGCCGAACGGCGGCGAAATGTTGCTCCGGACCGGCGTAAATACCTGGCCGGTGGACGCGGTAGAGGACCAAACGAAGTTTCAGGCCGGCGACGGCGTGGTGTGGGTCGAGATCGACGACAGTGGTACCGGGATTTCGAGCGACAAGCTGCCTCGCATTTTCGAGCCGTTTTTCACCACGAAACCAAACGGCCTCGGCACCGGCCTGGGTCTGCCGGTGAGCAAGCAGATCATCGATCTGCACGCCGGCGCGATTCATTTGGGACCGGGCTCCCTTGGGGGCGCCAAGGCCACCGTGATGCTTAAAGCTGAACAGGAGAATGAATATGGCAAAGAAGCGTATACTGTTGATTGACGACGAAGTGGGCTTTACACGTCTGCTCAAGCTCAATCTCGAACAAGCCCGCGACTACGAAGTGCGCATCGAGAATGGCGCGGAACGCGCCGTGAGCACCGCTCGGGATTTCCGACCGGACCTGGTGCTGCTCGATTTCATTATGCCGCGCATGATCGGAAACGATGTGGCCGAACTCCTCCGCACCGAAGGCGGGCTGATGAAAACGCCCATTGTTTTTCTGAGCGCGATCTGCAGTCGAAACCCGAATGACGAACGGAATCGCGCTTTGGCCGGTTATCCGTACATTGCCAAGCCCGCCACCGTGGAAGAGGTGATCGACGGGATCGAGCGCCATCTACCCAAAGGAGGAACGCGCGCTTCGAGTACGAGTTTCTGATCCGCCCTTAAACCCACAAACAGGAAGGTCAAAGTATGATAACAGGAAAAAAGCGCGTCTTGATCGTGGACGATGAGCCGAGCTTCACGCGCTTGCTCAAGCTCAACTTCCACCACACCGGCCGGTATGTCGCTGAAGTCGTGAACGACGCCACCGTCGCGGTTGAGATGACTGAGAAGTTCGCGCCGGACGTCATCCTGCTCGACGTGATGATGCCGGGCATGGACGGTGGCGACGTCGCCACCCGCATTCACGCGATGCCGAAATATCACGACGTGCCGATCGTGTTCTTAACGGCGGCGGTAAAACGAGAGGAGGTGAGAGAGCGCGAAGGCCGTTGCGGCGGAATTCCATTCGTCGCCAAACCAGTCGAGTTCCAAGAGGTGCTCCAGCATGTCGACCGCGAGTGCGGATTGAACACGGGGCACAATTGAGGGCCGCAACGTTCAGGCAGGGCAGGGAAATCCCCTGCCTTGATCTTCAGTCCGAATAACCGCTCGGATGAGCTTTGTGCCACTCCCAAGCGCTGGTCACGATGTCGTGAAGTTTCGGAAATTTCGGCTTCCATCCCAGCTCTTTGATCGCACGCTCTGCAGAAGCGACCAGGCGCGGCGGGTCGCCAGGGCGTCGTGGTCTTTCAACCGCGGGAATCGTTTTGCCAGAGACCTGCTCGCACATCTTAATCACTTCACGAACGGAATACCCTTCGCCGTTGCCCAGATTGTAGAAGCCTTGCTTGCCCGGTTGCATCGCGAGCATGTGCGCCTGGGCGAGGTCGACGATGTGAATGTAATCGCGAATGCAGGTCCCGTCCGGCGTCGGATAGTCGGTCCCGTAGATTTCGCATTGCCTGGCCTGACCCAGAGGGACTTTCAGAATATTTGGGATCAGATGCGTTTCTATACGGTGGTGTTCGCCGTACTTTTGGCTCGCCCCGGCGGCATTGAAATAGCGGAAGGCGACAAATTCGAGACCGAAAATATTGTGATACCATTGCAGGATTTTTTCGAACATCAGCTTGGATTCGCCATATGGATTGATGGGGCGTTGCGGCAAATCTTCAGTCATCGGTACGCGATCCGGCGGCCCGTAGGTGGCGCAGGTGGAACTGAACACAAACTTTTTCACGCCATTTTGGACGGCGGCGTCAACCAACTCGACGCCCCGGCCCACGTTGTTTCGAAAGTATTTTCCCGGATTCTGCATCGACTCGCCCACGAGAGCGTGCGCGGCAAAATGAATAATCGCTTCGGATTGACCTTCTTTGATCGTTTTCGCAACAACCTGTGGATCGCCTAGATTTCCCTGAACAAATTTCGCACGCGGATCAACCGCCGAACGATGCCCTTCGCTCAAATTATCGAGCACGGTAACGCTGTGTCCCGCGTTGATCAGTTCTTCGACGCAAATCGACCCGATATACCCCGCCCCGCCCGTAACCAGCACATTCATCACCGCGACTTTAACCGCGGGAGCGGCATTTGCTCAAGCATGGCGCGCCTTATTCGGAATTCCGCTCTCTCCCTGAACCAAACTGCGCAAGCGCGCATGTGCACTGCTGAACGGTAGCGACTGGAGGTTTTGGACTGCACGCCACTCGGCTTCGAAAGTTTTGGGAAGGGCTTTGGAATCCGAATTCACTTCTCCTGAGAATGCCCGAAGCGTGATGCGATTGGTCGTGATGGTGTGTTTGATTGTCGCCAGCGGTTGGAAGTTGATGCCAAACTGGCGCAAGCTTTCAATAGCATCATCGTCGGGTGGGATTTCGAGATTCGGGAACTCCCACAGTCCACCGTTGACCACACCTGCTGCACGTTTTCGAACAAGTACAGAGCCGTTTTTCCGGACGATCATCGCAACGAACTGGCGCTCACGGAGCATCGGTTTCTTGCTCGGGTTCGGAAATTCATGGACGCGATTGGCGATTCGCGCCTTACAGTCTCGGTTCAGCGGGCATCCGCCGCATCGTGGATCCCGCGGAAGGCAAACCGTCGCGCCCAGCTCCATTAAGCCCTGGTTCAGTGCTGAACTGTTTGTCGTATTCTCGACCAACTTGGCGCTGAGCTGCCACAACGTATTGACTGTCGACGTTTCTTTCGAAGCGCCCGCAATCAGGAAGACCCGGCTCAGCACGCGCGCGACATTGCCATCCAGAATTGGTGTCTTGTCTCCGAAAGCGATACTGCAGATGGCTCCGGCGGTGTAACGGCCGATCCCCGGGAGCTCTAGAACATCCTCAAACGTCCGGGGAAAGTCGCCGCTATGTTCCAGTAAGATTTTGTGAGCTGCCTTTTGCAGATTGCGCGCTCGCGAATAGTAACCGAGTCCTTCCCAAGCCTTCAGCACCTTTTCCTCTGCTGCTTCCGCCAGCCCTGTCACGTCCGGAAAAAGATCCATCCAGCGTTCCCAATAGGGAATCACAGTTTTGACCTGAGTCTGTTGTAACATCACTTCCGAAATCCATATTCCATACGGGTCGCGTGTGCGACGCCAGGGAAGATCCCGCGCATGGCGCTCGAACCAGGCAACGACTTTTCGCGCAAGAGAACGAGGATTTGGAAGCCGCTGAGGCATGCCAAGAGATTCCCTGATATGACGGCCAAATCAAGAACTCCGGGGAGGGACTTGCGGGAGAAGAACATCCCCATACAATGGCCGCGTGATGTCACGAGCATGGGTTTGGTGGTGCTTAATCGCTGCGCTGCTGCCCCCCACAATTTTCGCCCAGCTTGATCCTGAGAAGCGCCGGCTCATACAGGTCGGTTACAACCAACCGCTCGAAGGGCGCGCGCCTATCGCGGCCTACGGATTCTACTATTACAACAATCCGAATTTCTTAAACACGAACATGGTCCTTCGTCTCGCCGTTGCACCCATTTACATGGATGGAGAACTGGGATTCAAAAGCTTGCTGGGCGACCACACTGACCTGGGAGTTGGTTTCGCCGGCGGGGGCTTCGCTGATACCTATTCGGAAATTCGGGGCGGAACGTACTTGCGCGAAGAGTCATTCACCGGACATTCCGCGGAAGTCTCTTCGAGCGTTTACCATCTACTCAATCCCGATTGGCGGGTTCCTGCGTGGTGGATTGGACGCATGATCCTGCATCATGGACTTTACGAGCGAGATAGCAAGACGGCCGATGATTTCGAAATACCGGACGATTTAACGACCGTTCATTTGCGCGCCGGCTTTCGGGCGGGCGGCCGCGAACCATCCTTAACTTCACCGCTGGCATTTGAGATTTCTCTTTGGTACGAAGCACATATCCGCGATGGATCGCAGCGTTACGGATTCAATAACGACCGGGAGATCAACAATGCGAGCCACTCTTTTTGGACTCGCGGATTACTGAAATACACGTTCGAAGAATCGCAGCAATACTTCGACGTGAACATGATCCTCGGCGCCTCCATCGATGCGGACCGTTTTAGTGCCTATCGGATTGGCGGATTGCTTCCTTTTGTTTCCGAATTCCCACTCAGCATTCCGGGCTATTATTACCAGGAAATTTCCGCAGAAAAATTTGCACTGCTGAACGGGGAATACTCATTTCCATTTACGCCTCAGAAAAATTGGCGGATCAACCTCTACGGCGCGGCCGCGGTGGTGGACTACCTGCCCGGACAGGAAGAATCGGAAAACTGGCACTCAGGCCTTGGGGCGGGAATCACTTATGCATCCCCACGCGGGGCGTGGCTTGCGTCTCTGGTATATGGGTACGGGTTTCACGCGATTCGACATGGCGACTACGGGGCAAACCAGATTGGATTTCTCTTCCAGTATGATTTCGACGCAGTGAATCGCTACCGATTCCGACGTTTCGAGCCGCACTTGACTCCATACGGCTCGAAAGCGGGTGAAAAGATTTTCCGCTAATACCGCGGGGCTCGCTTGAATCAGGCTGCTGCCTTATCGAGGCTTGCCTTCAGGTCGCGCTTGCTTTTTGCGCCGACCATCTGTTCGACGACCTGCCCGTTTTTGAAGATGAGCAGCGTCGGAATCGCCGTGACGCGGAATTGCGCCGCAAGATTCTGATGATCGTCGATATTGACCTTCGCGATCTTGACCTTGCCATCATATTCGGTGGCGAGTTCATCGAGGAGAGGCGCGATCATTTTACAGGGACCACACCATTCCGCCCAAAAGTCGACCAGCACAGGCTTGCCCGCCTGCAGGACCTCGCTCTGAAAGTTCGATTCCGTTGCCGTTACAATATTTGCCGCAGCCATAACTCCCTTTTTGTATGCAACTTAATGGTCGTTCTCCGGTCGCACAAGTGCCACTAAGGAGGCAATTACGAATTGGTCGTCAGCAAAAACACCCGCACGAGAACCAATAGCGCGACCACCGCGGCGGCGATCGCCATGATTTTGTCCACCATGTCGAGCCCACCAGTGTTGTACACCACCGGTGCTGGACGCGCCGGAGCCGGAGCGGCGGCGGCAGGCGCGACCGCAGGAGCCTTCGCAGCACCAGCCGGCCCAGCAGGAGCGGATGCGGGCGCGGCGCCCTTTGCCGCAGCCGGGGCTGATGCAGCGGGCGCAGCGGCAGGCTTGGCGGCGGCAGCAGCAGCAGCCGCAGGAGCAGCGGCGTGAATGGCCGCAGGCGCTGGAATTTTGATTGTCGGTGCGGCCGTGGGTTTGGGTGGCAAATTGATCCGGACCGTTTCCTTCTTCGGCTGAATCTTTCCGGATTCGCCCGGCTTTGGGGGAGCTGGAGGCGCAGGCGGTGGCGGGGTAGCGCCCGCGGGAGGAACAGGAATGTTCGGATTATTCTCGGCCATAGTGTTTTGCTCAAAGTGACCGGTGAAAAATGGAGTGTCAAACGCAAAAACCAGTCAATAAATCGGCCGAGTTTGGCACAAACGAAGAACGGGATAAGAATTTTCTCCGGAGGCCTTAGTTAGAATTTGCCGCTCTAAATCAAGCAGACATCAAAGGAAGCAAAAGCGCGGCCCTAGAAGATCAGGCTAATATTGTCTCGATCACTTCACCAGCCACGTCAGTGAGGCGGAAATTACGTCCGTTGTGAAAATAAGTCAGTTGGGTGTGATCGATCCCCATCAGGTGCAGCATCGTTGCGTGAAGATCGTGCACGCTTACGCGATCTTTTACAGCCTTGAAGCCGACCTCATCAGTTTCGCCGTGGCTCGCGCCGCCTTTAATCCCGGCACCGGCCATCCACGCCATAAAGCCATGCGGATTGTGATCGCGACCGCCACTGCCTTGTGAGACGGGCATGCGACCAAATTCGCCGCCCCAAATCACCAGCGTCTCATCCATTAGACCCCGCCGTTTCAAATCCGTTAACAACCCGTGGATCGGCTGGTCGGTGGTCGCACAATGATGCGCATGATTTCCGGCGAGGTCCGCATGCGCATCCCATTCGCCGTCGCTGTAGACCTGAACAAAGCGGACGCCTCGTTCGATCAAGCGCCGGGCCATGAGGCATTTCCGACCGATGTTTCGCGAAATGTCTTTATCAAGGCCGTAAAGTTCGTGTGTCTCCCTCGATTCAGTTGAAAAATCGGCGAGATCGCTCGCTTCGACTTGCATGCGATAGGCGAGTTCGAAGCTTTGAATGCGCGCGAGCAAATCGGGTTCACCGGGGTGTTCCGCCAAGTGTCCCGAATTCATCTGCGCAATGAAATCCAACTGGGCGCGTTGATCGGTTGCGCTGACTTTTTCCGGCCGATTCAGGTTCAGAATGGGCGCACCTTGCGAACGAAAGAGAGTGCCCTGATAACTCGACGGCAGAAAACCAGCACTCCAATTCAGCGGGCCGCCTTTGACTCCCTGACTGTTCCCCAAGACGACATAACCCGGCAGATTGCGACTCTCACTGCCTAACCCATAGGTGATCCAGGCGCCTGCGCTCGGCAGGCCGGGTCGAATCACGCCCGTGTTGATCTGATAAAGTGAGGGAACGTGATCGCTCGACTCGGTATAGAGCGATTTGATCCAGGCGAAGTCATCCACATGCTTTGCGACGTTCGGATATTTTTCGCAAACCCACGCACCGGACTGGCCATATTGTTTGAAGCTGTAGGGCGATTTCATCAACGGCCCTGGGTTGCCATTGAAGACATCGATCTCCATTTTCTGCCCGTTACGCTTCGTCAATTCCGGTTTCGGATCGAAAATATCGACCGAACTCGGTCCGCCTTCCATGAACAGCCAGATGATTGATTTCGCTTTTGCGGGGAAGAGCGCACTGCGCGGAGCCATGGGATCCAGGCCACGGTCGACATTTGCGAGAACGCGGTCCTTCCCCAGTAAATCGGCCAGCGCGAGCATGCCAAAGCCGGCGCCCGCTTTCCGCAGAAAATCGCGTCGATTCACGAACGAACTAAACCGGCCACAATGTTGCGATGGAACGGTGGGTTTCATGGCATCAATCAACGTAGATAAATTCGTTCAAGGCGAAAATTGACTGGCACAGGTTTGACAGCCCCTCGCTTGTTCCCTCGTGCCGTTTCAGAAATGAAATGCCCGCAGCGATTTCGTTCTCAGTTGCCGGGCGTCCAAACGCGAGCTTCCAGGCGGTTGCGACCTGCATTCCAGGCTCCTCTCCTGCTTCACGCCGGATTCGCGCCGCGAAATCTTCAGCGCGTAGCCGAACAAAACGGTCGTTCAATAAAGCGAGCGCCTGCGGCGCAACGGTCGTATTCTCCCGGCGGCCGCAACTCGCTTGCGCATCCGGCGCGTCGAATGCCTGCATGAGAGGATATTGCACGACCCGCTTGTGAAACATATAGACGGTCCGGCGGCGGGTGGCTGCGGTATCTTTCGCGTCCTGCGGATAAGGGTTCGTGACGTTTCGTGCCTGCATCGCGTCCGGCGAAATGGGCGGCTTGAACGCTGGCCCATGCATTTCGTCATTCAGTGTCCCGCTCACGGCGAGCATCGCGTCGCGTAAAATCTCTGATTCGATTCGCCGCGGATTTTGCCTCCATAAGAGACGATTTTCCGGATCGACTTTGGCCTTCTCAGCATCGAACGCGCTCTCCTGCAGGTAGACTGCGCTCGTCATGATCAGTCGATGCAGGGCTTTCATCTTCCAGCCCGAGCTTACGAACTGTTGCGTGAGCCATTCGAGCAATTCTGGATGTGTGGGGGGCTGACCGCGCGTTCCGAAGTCGTTTACGGTTCGCACCAATCCCTCGCCGAAATGATGCTGCCACACGCGATTGACCAGAACCCGTGCGGCTAGATTTCCTGCACCGTTATCAAGGTCGGTAATCCATTCGGCGAGAGCACGCCGTTGCTGCGTCGAATCGTCGCGAATGCGCTTCATCTTGGCTTCGGTGTAATACGCCTCAGCACTTTTCCCGCGCGCGAGCACGGAGATAAACCCCAGTTCGACCGGTTCTTTGCGGGAATGAAAATCGCCCCGTGAGAGGAGCCAATTATCTTTCGGCTCTGGACCTGAATCAGCAAAACCGAGCGCACTCGGTAAGTGCTTCGGCTCTTCCCTTTCAAGTTTCTTTACCTCGCTCGCCAGGCGGTCCCATTCCTCCCGTTTAGTTTCCGGCAGTGCCGCGCGTAAATCGTCGTTTTCGATTTTTAGTTCCTTCGAGAATTTTTTCGCCAATTCTTTTGCGCGGTCGCTCTTCGGATCGGAAATCAGAAGTTCTCTCTCTTCGGGGTCGATCTGTAGCTGCTCAACCTTAGCTCGATAGAGTGCGGGTTGGAACTCGTCGCGAACTGTCTTGCGGAAATCCTCCTGCCGTTTCTTCGCCGTTTTCGTCGCAGCGGTCCAGCGCGTAAAGGCTTCTCGATTCGCTTTACTCTCGCGCCAGTTCGTCAACGGGATATCACAAATTCCACCGGCGTTGAACGCGCTCAGCATGCGGTAATAGTCGCGCGTGGGAATTGGATCGTATTTGTGATCGTGACATCGTGCGCAGGCCAGCGTGAGCCCAAGCATCGCGGAACCGGTGGTGGAGATCATGTCGTCCAGCTCGTTGTAGCGCGTGCGAATTTTTTCCTCCTCCATTGGCACTTCCAGAACGATGTGTGTCCCGGCCACAATGAATCCAGTCGCGGCAATCGCTTGTGGATTGTCCGGTTCAATTTCGTCACCGGCCAGTTGCCAGCGCAGAGCGGTATCCCATCCCAAATCGTCGTTGAGGGCCCGAATGAGAAAATCGCGAAACCGATAGGCAGTCGGCCGATCTTCATCGCTCTCGGATCCATTGCTGTCGGCATAACGCGCGACATCGAGCCAATGCCGAGCCCAACGTTCCCCGTAATGCGGGCTCGCGAGCATTTCATCGACAAGACTTTGGATTGCCGCTTCCGAATCGCGCGCGAACGCAGATCTAAAACTCTCCACTTGCTCGGGCGTGGGCGGCAATCCAATCAAATCAAAATACATCCGCCGCACCAACTTTTCCGCGGTCGCCTGCTTCGATAATGTCAGCCCCTTCTCCTCGAGCCGTTTCACCACAAAAGCATCGACTGGCGTCCTGAGCGATCCATTCGCGGAGATTGGGGGAGTAATTCGGCCGTCCAAAGCTAGGAACGACCAATGCGTTTGCTCGGCCGCCCTGGCACTCAACGAGAGCAAGCACGCGAAAACTATCGCATTGGCGCTGTTAAACATGTGGGCTGAGCAAAAGTATACTGAATCGCGGTCCTTTGGCCACGCCGAACGTTACTCCTGGCTTGATTCCCGAATTCTCGTCCGATGTGACTCAACCGTTATGAGGCACCCACGCGTCAGATCTGCAGGGTGCCTTTCCTGCGAGGCGAGACAGAGCGACAATTCCTCCGACCGCAGGTAATTCAACGAGGCGAAGAATTCCATCAGGTGGTTGTCCCCTTAAAACGGAGAGAGTTTCCGTGCTTCCAGCAAAATAACGCCTCAGCTTCCCTTCAATTTCCGTTCGAGTATTTCGCCAACCAGATTCGGATTGGCTTTGCCCTTACTCAGCTTCATCACCTGGCCTTTGAGGAAGTTCAATGCGGCTGCTTTGCCTGCTTTGTAGTCCTCGACACTGCGTGGGTTCGCCGCGATGGCTTCGTCGCAGAACTTCTCAATAGCGCCTGTGTCGCTGACTTGAACAAGTCCTTTCTTTTCCACGATCCGTGAAGGAGCTTCGCCACTGGCAAACATTTCCGCGAAAACGTCCTGTGCGATGCGAGTGCTGATCTTGCCGCTGTCCACGAGAGTGATGAGTTCCGGGATGGCGCTGGTCGTGAACTTCAGGTGCGTGAGAGTGGTTTCGGTTTCCGCCATTTTTGCGCGGAGATTGTTGATCACCCAATTCGCGACCGCTTTCGGGTTGTTCGATTCCGTTGCAACGCGCTCGAAGTATGTGCCGAGAGGAACGTCGTCAACGAAGGTCTGGGCATCAGGCTTCGGCAACTGATACTTCGTCATGAAGCGCTTCTTGCGGGCGAGCGGGAGTTCGACAACGCGCTCCTTCACTTCGGCAATCCATTTCTCATCCGGAACGAACGGCATCAAGTCGGGTTCCGGGAAATAGCGGTAATCATGGGCCATTTCCTTGGAACGCATGTTTTCCGTGATCTCTGCGACATCGTCCCAACGCCGCGTTTCCTGCGAAAGTTTTCCCCCGCGCTTCACCACTTCGATCTGCCGGGGAATCTCATACTCCAGCGCGCGACGGACGCCGCTGAAACTGTTCATGTTTTTGATTTCGATTTTCGCACCGAGTTCCTTTTCGCCTTTAGGACGGACGCTCACATTCACGTCGCAACGGACCATCCCTTTCTCCATGTCGCAATCGCTTACCCCGCCGTATACGAGAATATCCTTAAGCGCGTTCAGATAGGCGTAAGCCATATCCGCGTCACGAAGGTCTGGTTCGCTGACGATCTCGAGGAGCGGAACGCCCGCGCGGTTGAAGTCGACCCCACTGTTTCGTTCGAAATGAAAGTTTTTGCCCACATCTTCTTCCAGGTGAGCCCGGGTGATTCGGACCCGTTCCATCGATTCTCCCATTTCGAATTCAACCCATCCTTCGATGGTGGAGGGCTTGTCGTATTGGGTGATCTGGTAGTTTTTGGGCGCATCCGGGTAAAAGTAATTTTTGCGGTCGAACTTCGCGTAATTGGGAACGCGGCAGTTCAGAAGGAACCCCGTCAAGGCCGTGAGCCGCAGCGCCTCTTCGTTGGCGACCGGCAACACGCCGGGCATGCCCAAACAAACCGGACAAACATTGGTATTTGGAAGCGCTCCGAACTGATTCGCGCAACCGCACCACATTTTCGATTTCGTCTTGAGCTGGACGTGTGTCTCCAACCCGATCACCGCTTCGTACTCCATAATCGAATTAGCCGAACTCTCACACAAAGAACGCTCCGAGACAAAAGGAAAGCCTTGTCAATGCACCCGAATAGCTTGACGTTCTTCGGCCAAAGGAGAAAGGCGCAGCCGAAAGAACTCACGTACCGCTCTCGCTTCGATGCGGAATCGGTTCTCCATTGAAGGTCCGTTCGTCAATATGTCCTGCCACAGTTGAAAATCCGTCGTCTTCTCCAGGGTTGCGGCCCGGCCCGCATCATCGAAACTAATCACGTCGAGCCCCCCGTCCGACCCGCTGGATATGCTCAGGTTCGCTTGCGAATCACTGTCGCGATATTCAACCGCGCCGATATCCACTCCCAATCCAAAAGGCCGCGACTCGCCCCGAGCGTCGATCAGCGGAAACTGGCCCTGATCACCCGAGTCGATGGCCGGACTGCCCTTCATCAGGGGCATTGTCTCAATGGCATATTTGTATAAGCCCGGCGCGCGCAGCCGAGCATCAACCGAATTACGACTGTGTGAATTTGTGAGCGATTGGTCCGACGAAATGTTGTATCCCGCGTCCGTCACATTTCCCCGAATCAGATTGGAACTGCTCCCGGAAAGGATGGACGCGCGCAGGTACAGTGCGCCGTTTGTCCCTGTCACGATCGCTTGCTCAATATTGCGGCGGACCTCCTGGACCCCGATACTGATCCGATTGGTTGCCAGGGTTGCGTAAGAAATCGAGTTCGTAACGCCAGCCAAATAGAATCCGCTTCCCGCGACATTCGTCTCCCCCAATCCCGATGCCTCGTTGAGCGCCAGGGTCAAATTGGTGGCAAAAAGCGAATCCGCGGCGTAGAGTGCACCTCCTCTTCCCATTGTGGGTGAAACGATCGCGATGGACGCAAAAACGAGTCCGGCCCGGACGGAATTCGATATGAAAGAGGCTTCGGAAACTCGGAGAGGAGCGGTGCTGGCAATTGCTCCGCCCAGGCCATTCCCTGGACCGGCTTCACCGGCGCCGTTCGCCGTCACGGTCGCACCAGTCGCTGTATTTCCAACAAAACGCGTGCGCGTGATGACCGCTGCTCCGCCTGCATAAAGCGCACCACCAGCGGCATCGCCACCTGCTGCATTTCCGACAAAGGAACTGTTCATCAGGGTGAGTTCGTTGTCGCTGTAGACTGCGCCGCCTTGCCCAACTTCGATCGCGCTTCGATAGGTCGTCCCACCCGAAGCCGTATTGCCACTAAAGTAACAATCGGTCAACGTGCTCGGCGAATTCGTTAATAAGAGCGCCCCGCCACGTCCCGCACCGGGTGGCGTGACCACCCAACGTCCCCCGAAGTTACCTGGCGCCAAATTGCCATCAAAAACGGTGTGCGAAACCTGGAGCGTTGAACCTGCGGCGTAAATTCCACCGCCTCCAGGAGTGCCCGCCTTGTTCCCCGTAAAAATGGAGTTCGTGATCGAAATCTGGCAACCCACAACCGCGATCGCGCCGCCGCGCGCGCCGCCGAACGCTTCGAAATTCATGCCATCCCTACCATAGGGAACCCGGGCAATATTTTGCACAAAACGCGAGCTGGTGACCTCAAGCGCGCCGCCGTGTAAGGCAATCGCACCGCCGGAAGATTCTGAAACTCCCGAATAGAAGCCGAAAAAAGCAGCAAGATAGCTATCTCCTCCCTTCGCAATATTGTTGGAGATTACGCACGACTCGATCACGAGGGTAGCATTCGTCGCGGCGATTGCACCCCCTTCGGCGTTTCCCGGAGAAGTGTATCCTGGCGGTTCGGTCAACCCCGTCGCGTTCACTCCAAAAGCGGCTCCGTCCGTCAGCGTCAGGTTTAAGATTTTTATCGAAACACCGGCCGCGACATTGAAGAGACGCACCCGTTCGCCGCCACTAATCGTTACTTGGTGTGTGCTCGCATCGAGAATCGTGTTCTCGGCAATATCGATCGTATTCGAGAGCGTGATTTTGCCGTTGAAATCAAATTTCACCGTTCCACCGCCGGCAAGCGCTTGTCGCAACGCCTCCTCGGTGCCGTTCGTAACAATTCCACTTCCAAACGCTAACAACTGCAAAAGACTGGACAGAATCGCGAGCCTGAGAACCTTCATCTTTGGCGGAAAATGCCACTGGACCATCGATGTAACAATTTTTACAGCTCCGCGGGGGCAGATGCTTCCATAAAGCTCCGAACCCGTTTTAGTTGCGCCTTAATATTTCTTCCAAACAGACAACGAAAAAATAACCAGTTCAAGCACCTTGGCTGAACTTCGCATAGGGCGAATTGACTCACAATAAATGTTACCGGGGCGGAGGGGGTTGGCGCGGGCCAAAGCAGTCGTTGACTCATAATTCATGTTACCGAGGAAAATGGCGTTATGAGTCTGCCAAGCCGGAAGGAATATCTGGAGAGGATCCGCGGGCGGTATGCCCGGGCGGGGCGGGTCCACAAGTCGAGGATCCTGGACGAGTTTTGTGTCAATTGCGGGTATCACCGCAAGCATGCGGTGCGCTTGCTGGCGCGGGTGCCGCGCCCTAGGAGAAAGCCAGGCCCGCGGCGGCGCTATGGGGAAGAAGCGGTCGCGCTGTTGAAAAGCTTTTGGTTGGCCAGCGATCAGATGTGTTCCAAGCGGCTCAAGGCGGCGGCGCCAGACTGGGTGAACTATCTGGAGGCGCCGCGGCAGGCCAAGCGTCAACTGTTGACCATGAGCCCGGCCACGATGGACCGGCTGCTGAGCTCGTCGCGCGCCCGGCTGGGCCGCAAACGACGCTGTGGAACCAAGCCGGGGTCATTGCTGAAGAAACACATTCCCATCCGCACCGATCATTCGGAGATCGAGGGTGCCGGTTATTTGGAAGCCGATACGGTGGCGCATTGTGGAGGATCGCTTTCGGGCGACTTCATCTGGTCGCTAACCTTCACCGATGTGCACAGCGGCTGGGTGCAATGCCGCGCGGTCTGGAACAAGGGCCATGCTGCTATTCACCAGCATTTACAGGCTGCGGAAACCGATTCACCGTTTCCATGGCTGGGCTTTGACTGTGATAATGGCAGCGAGTTTTTGAACTATGCGCTCTGGGATCATTACCGACAGCGGCCAAAGCCGGTGCAGTTCACCCGCTCGCGTCCCTACCACAAGAACGATAACGCCCATGTGGAGCAAAAGAACTGGAGCGCGGTCCGGCAGTTGCTGGGCTACGATCGGTTGGATCGCCCTGAGATCATCCCTTTGCTCAATGACCTCTACGAAAACGAATGGCATTGGCTGACCAACTTCTTCTGCCCGACCTTCAAGCTGCTCGAAAAAACCAGAGTCGGCGCCAAATACGTTAAACGATACGAAGCGCCGCGCACACCCTACGCGCGGCTCTTGGAGGCGGTGGAGGTGAGCCCGGAACAAAAAGAGAAGCTCCGCGCCATTCGCTCCGGGCTGGATCCGCTCAAGTTGCGCAGAAGGATCGACCAGAAGTTGCGGCGCATTTTTGAACTGCAAAGAAAGGTGCACCAAGACCTCGCCCGCCGGAGCGCGAGCTAAGGCTCGCAGCAGCGCTCCGGCTCGTTCTAACTCGCAAACCACGACCTAAAAAGATGCTCGAATACAGCTCCGTCCCTCGGTAACCATGAATATGAGTCAACGATCCCTCAATCCGAGGCTCCCCTTCGGTAACATTTTCAGATGAGGCAATGCGTAGGGACAGCACCTGATTCAGCAAGCAGTGTCGTTGAACCTTGGCTCCCATCGAGACAGCAATTATCGGTAAACTATGCAAGTAGAAGCATTGTTGGACCGACCCGTGGGCGAGGCGCAGGTTCGCGACAATGTGCGGCGTCATACTCCTGCTCGCCTCAATCGCAAAATTGATCAGGCGATGATGAAGCGGATCTTGGGATACTCGAAGAAATCGCCCGAAGAAATAAGCGCACGGATTCAGGAACTTGACCAGGAGTGGGACCTGGAGCGGATTGTTGAGACCGGTGCGGGCACAGTGGCCTTGACGGGAGTCCTCATGAGCGGTTTTAGATCACGCAAATGGCTCCTGGTCTCGGCCGCGACTCTCGGAGCCCTGTTGCAGCATTCGTTGACGAGGCGCAGCTTGCCCATAAAAGCTTTGCGAGCGCTCGGTATTCGGACACGTCGTGAAATCGAGGCTGAGAAGTCTGCCCTTCGGGTGTTGCGGGGCGATTTCGATAACCTGAAGGGTGTTTCGGAGGAAAGCCACCGCGCGATTGAAGCTCTGCGCCTGAGTCGGCCTTGATTTAGACTCGCCTGTGTCTCTGTTTGTAGTAGCCTGCGCCGCGCACGGTGAACGAACAACTTTATCTCGGCGTTGAAATTGGCGGCACCAAACTTCAAGTAGTGCTGGGCAATGATAACGCCAACATTATCGACCGTCGTCGTTACAATGTCGATCGTGCGGCCGGCGGCGCGGGTATCCGCAATCAGATTGCTCAGGCAGCAGCCGATTACCTTCGCCATCACCGGATCAGCGGAGTAGGAATTGGCTTCGGTGGCCCGATTGATTGGAAAACCGGGCGAATCGCTCTCTCGCATCATGTCGAAGGCTGGAGTGATTTCGAAATTACGAGCTGGATGCAGGAGTTGGTTCATGCCCCGGTGCAGGTAGACAACGACGCCAATACCGCCGCCCTCGCAGAGGCAGTTCGAGGTGCCGGTAAACACAGCAATCCTGTATTCTACGTCACTCTTGGCAGCGGCGTGGGGGGCGGATTAGTCGTTAACGGCGCGATTTTTCACGGTGCCATTCCGGGCGAAGCAGAGATCGGCCACGTTCGTCTCGATAAAATGGGGACCATTGTCGAAAAACAATGTTCGGGCTGGGCGGTGGATCGGCGCATTCGCGAAGCACTCGCAACCAACAAGAACTGTTTGCTCGCGAAACTGGTCGGCGCAACGCACGGGGGCGAAGCCAGGCACCTGCGCAAAGCGATCGAGGAAGGCGACGAACTCGCGAAACGCATTCTCGAAGAAACCGCCGAAGACCTCGCTTTCGCGCTCTCTCACGCCACGCATCTGGTTCACCCGGAGATGATCATTCTGGGCGGCGGACTTTCCCTCATGGGCGAACTTTTGCGCGAAGCAGTTCAGCGCCATCACAAACGCTTTCTGATGGGCGCCTTTTTACCGGGACCTGCCGTCCGCATTGCGTCGCTGGGCGAAGATGTCGTGCCGATGGGAGCTCTTTTACTCGCGAAGAACGCTGCGGGGCGATAAATCTTGACGCCCTTCTTCACGCTTCTGGAAACTTGCTCTATGAAATCCGAAGCGAAACCCAATTGGCGCATCGTTCCATTCTCTGAAGCGGAAGTCGAACGGCTTCCTGGCAAAACCCATTACTGGCACTGCAAACCGGGTATGGTCGCTGACACAAACCTCATGTTCGTCCGTGCCCAACTCCCGCCCGGCGAGGCCCACCGTTTCCATCACCATCCCAATATGGAAGAAATTCTCTACATCCTCTCTGGAACGGCCGAACAATGGGTAGAACATGAAAAGCGGATTATGCGCCCCGGCGATTCACTTTACATCCCAATCGGAATGATTCACGGGACATACAACGTCGGCTCCGAGCCGCTCGATTTTCTCGCAGTCCTGTCACCTGCCAAAAGCGACGGCCCACCCACGGTTGAAGTAGCTGACCAGGAACCATGGCGTTCGCTTCGAAAGTGAATTCGTTTCGACCGGAAAACAATCGAAAGACTCTGATATTTCTGGATTTGCCTTGCAACGCATCACGGCACTTTGCTACAAGGCAGGGCAAATCTTATGGCTGCAATCGGGCGGTTTCAAAAGGGAGAGGAGATTTTTTACGCCAAAGTTGTTGATGGCGAGTTATTTCGCCTTCAGGGCGACGTTTTTGGCTCCCCGTCCTTTGAACGCAAGGCTACCCCGCTCAAAGGTGTAAAAACGCTCACCCCCGTCGCGCCATCTAAAATCATCGCTGTCGGTCTGAACTATGCGGATCACGCCCGGGAGTCCGGCAAACCCCTTCCGAAAGAGCCCTTGTTTTGGCTCAAAGCCACGACTTCACTAATCCCCGACGGCGGCAAAATCGAAATTCCCTTTCCCGATCATCGCACTGATTTCGAAGCCGAACTGGCCATTGTGATCGGTCGTCGAGTTCGAAATGTAACGCCGGCCGCAGCCGCTCGTTACATCTTCGGTTACACCGCTGCCGAAGACATCAGCGATCGCACCATTCAAAACGCCGAGAGCCAATGGGCGCGTGCTAAATCCTTCGACACTTTTACTCCGCTTGGGCCATACGTCGAAACGAAGATCGATCCGCACGATCTAACCATCCAGCTTTTTCAAAATGGCCAATTGCGCCAGAACTCGAACACGAGCCAGTTGATCTTCAACTGCTATCAACTCGTGAGTTTCATCTCGACAAACATGACGCTGCTCCCCGGCGACGTAATCGTGACCGGCACACCCAGCGGCGTCGGCCCGATTCAATCAGGTGACCGCCTCGAAGTGCGCATCCAGGGCATGGCGCCGCTCGTCAATACCGTGAAGTAAGATTGCCCTGACCTCTGCGACGAAGCTCCGTAAAAGGATGGCTTCAGTTTCGACTAATGCCACGTACCGAAGAGCGCTGGAATGTTTAGCTTTTTCGGCCTAAATCGATAACATATCATCCGTCGAGATAAGATATGAAAAGCTTGAGCGTATCACACTTGATCCCATGGTGATGGGCGGAAAGCCATGCATCCGCGGCATGCGTGTGACCGTCGGGACGATCGTCGGCTTGGTTGCTTCTGGCCAATCTCAAGCGAGAATTCTGCAACTTTACCCTTATCTGGAAGATGCAGATATTAGTGAAGCTTTGTCTCACGCCGCCTGGCGCGCAGAAGAAATTGAGGTGCAGCTTCAGCCCGTGTGAACCTTCTCGTGGACATGAACCTTTCGCCTGATTGGGTTCCGGTCCTCAAAGAAGCAGGCTTTGGTGCCATCCACTGGTCACATGTTCGGCGATCCTCGCGCTCTTGATTCAGACATCACTCGTATCATAGGGACAACGACTTCGACGAAATTCGCAACATTTGTCTTTCCCACCTTCTTAGTGTAACCCTTTTCCTCCTTTTACCGGCTGCAGCCCGGTATAGGTCATTAACTTATGTTTTGGTCGCACTTATTGATTCCGACACTGAAGGAGATTCCTTCAGACGCGGAGATTTTGTCCCATCAACTACTCGTGCGCGCCGGCTTGGTCCGGAAACTTACCGGCGGCCTTTATACCTTTCTGCCGCTTGGCCTGCGCATCCTCCGCAAAGTCGAAAATATCGTCCGCGAGGAGATGAACCGCGCCGGTGCGCAAGAAGTTCTCATGCCTGCTCTGCAACCGCCGGAGATCTGGGAGAAAAGCGGCCGTTACGAAACCGCAAAGGATGTTTTCTTCAAAGCACGCGATCGGGCGAAAAAAGAATGGATTTTGGGGCCTACACATGAAGAGGTGATTACGACGCTGGTGGCTTCGGAAATCAATTCCTATCGCCAGATGCCGAAGAATTTTTACCAGATCCAGACCAAGTTCCGTGATGAGATTCGTCCGCGCTTCGGCTTGATGCGTGCCAAGGAGTTCATCATGAAGGATGCCTACTCCTTCGATGCCACCGATGACGCTGCCCAGGTAAGCTATCGCAAAATGTATGATGCTTACGTGCGTATCTTTCAGCGTTGCGGTTTGAAAGCCATCCCTGTTGAGGCGGACACTGGGGTGATGGGAGGAAAATTCTCGCACGAGTTTATGGTTCCGGCCGAAACGGGTGAGAGTGATGTCGCTTACTGCGAAACAGGCGACTACGCCGCCAATGTGGAGAAGGCTACGAGCAAACTGACCACGGAAACGTCGAAGGAAGCGGGTGGACCAATCGAGAAATTCGCTACTCCTGGCATTGTCACGATCGAGGCACTATCAAAGGCGCCCTACAACGTCGCTGCGCACCAACAGATCAAAACGTTGGTTTTCCTGGTGCAGAGCAAGATCGTGCTTGTGCTGATGCGTGGCGATCATCAACTGAACGAGACGAAACTCGCCGCGCAGCTCGGTACGGCAGAATTCCGCCCTGCAATGGAGGAGGAAATCGTGGGAGCACTCGGCGCCCGTCCCGGCAGCCTCGGAGCGGTGAATGTTTCGAAGTTTCCGATTTATGCTGACGAGTCTCTTCAGAACTCGGGCGGCATGACCACCGGCGCGAATGAGGACGGTTTTCACCTTCGGCACGTCCAGATGGGACGTGATATCCAAGTCGGAAAATGGGCCGATCTCCGTACCGTCGTCGCGGGCGAACCTTGCCCCGTCTGCGGAAAGCCCCTGAAAATTCAGCGCGCGATCGAAGTCGGCCACGTGTTCAAACTCGGCACGAAATACACCGAAGCACTGGGCGCATTTTTCCTGAGCGAAGCGGGCAAACAGGAACCTGCGATCATGGGCTGCTACGGCATCGGCGTGACGCGTACGATGCAGGCCGTGATCGAGCAATGTAATGACAAGGACGGCATCGTCTGGCCCCTGAGCGTTGCTCCATTCGCAGTTTGCATCACTCCCTTGAGCGTGGCGCCCGACTCGCAAGGGATGAAACTCGCGAAGCAATTTTACGACGAACTCACTCGCCGTGGTATCGAAGTGATTCTCGATGATCGCGACGAACGTCCTGGCGTGAAATTCAAGGACGCGGACCTGATTGGATTCCCCTTCCGTATTGCGCTCGGCGAAAAGTCTCTCGCCAAAGGCGAAGTCGAAATCAAACCGCGCGCCGGCAAGCTCGAAGGAGTGAAAATTGAGAATGCGATCGAGCGTCTGTGTGAATTGATGGCTGCCGCCAAATGAATGCGCTTAACCGCGACCGTTCCGCCGCTCAAAGCTGCATTTGAGTGAAGATTTGAACTCGCTTGCTGCGAAGTGTCTTGGGCGCATATTTGGCCAGCCATTGATCGTCCTCCGCCAAAAATAAGCTGTCGCCCAGGTTAGGCGGAGGATTTGCCTGATGGCTGAGCGCTTCGAGGACTGACCGAAAATAGTAGTGGTTAAAAAGGCGATTGAACTCGGTGAAGTAAATGTCCGCCGCACGCTTGCTTCCCCGAATCAAAATTATGTTTTCATCGTTATCGGAGGTCGAAGCCTCGCTGAAGTTTGCGGATCCGGTCGCGATGACCGGATCAGCGCCGAGCGGATCAACAAGAAGAAACTTGGAGTGGATGTAGCTGACATGCTGGTTGAGTCCAAGAACGCCGGCGTTGGTTTCGCGCACCCATTGGTAAAGCGGCACATTGATGTAGGAGCCCCATGCTTGATACACATTATTGGTCGCATTGATCCGGACGAAGGTGTCCGCATTTTTTGCGGTTGGTTTGTCCTGTTTCTCCAGCAATAGAAAGGTGAGATGATTCAGGGGTGAGTTGTCCTTGAGCGCGTCTTTGAATTTTTTGTTGATGCCAAAGGCAAGCGTCATGCACGCAAGTTTCGATGCGTCGTCCAACATCGATGCGTAAAGATCCAGGGCGGCGAGGGTGGAGCGCGGACTGAAAACCGGCGTGATCCCCGCGGGCACGGCACCAAGGTTCGCAGGAGAAACCTGAATTTGCTCGACCGCAGTCTTGAAGTCCGAATTTTTCTTTTTCGCTCCGGGTTCGTTTGCCTTCGCGCCTGGATCGGTCGCGAGAAGATCCCAATATTGCTTATATTTCGCTGCAATCCCGGCGTTTCTCACCCAATGGCCAACATTCGTTTGACCATGGATTCCACCCATCGAAAGATTCGTTGAGCCAGTCCAAACCTCTAATGGTTGCTGGGCGGCGCCTTTCAAGACCACCATGAATTTGTTGTGTTGGATATCGGATTTGCGGGCTTCACGTTTGATCAGATTAGCGGCGGGCAAATTCAGTTTGGCATCTTTGATGAGCTGCAGGTTTTCAACCCGCGGAAAGCTCTCGTGCACGTTGCCCTTCTTGTCGGTATATCCATTCTCTTTCGCATCGATAATCAATCGCACCCGCACCCCGCGAACGACGGCTGCCTTCAAGCGGTCCGCAGCCGGCCGATATCGAAATTCATAGAAGCAGCAAAGCAGGGTATCGCCCGGCGCGGTTTGGTCGATAAAGCGCAACAGCGCATCGTCGAGATCGCGGCTCAACCAGTCGAGCGCTTCAGCCTGTTTGGCCTTGGTTATCTGTTTGTCCGGACTTTTGTTTTCGAACCGACGCGCGTAGGCCTGACTGCTGGCGACGCCGCGGTTGAAAAAAATGTCATGTTCGCCGTTGGTGAAGAGCGCTTCCGTTCGCACTTTGATGGAAATCGCCTTGGCAGTTCGGTCAAGCTTCTTCGGTTTTCCTTTGAGCGGGTGAAAAACATATTCGTAAGGGCGATCCGGCTTCGCGGTAAAGTCGTCCCAGACGAAACTTTGGACGGGATGAGTATAGGTGCTGACCGACGTTTGCTCGTCGGGCTGCGGAATGACAGAGCGGAACACCTTAAACCCCTGCATGTAGTAGTTCTCGCTCTCGGTGGGGTCAATCCTTTGGACGGCGAAGCCGAGCAATCCTTGGGTGTTCGCGCCCTGAGAATCAATGGCGAAAGAAACGGTGTTGGTGCCCGCCACGGCATAAACGGTATATCCATCAACGACGGCAGATTTGAATCGCATAGAGCCTTTCCGTTTTAGACGATGGCATCGTGGATCAATCTTCTAATTAGAGCAAGTAGAACTTATTTACGCGCAATTGAAACGCCTTTCCAAGAAGGCTTGTAAACGGGGCCACAGCTTGCGCAAAATCCCTGCATGGATTCCAAGGAATCGGGAAGTTCGCGCCTCGACGCGACTGCGTGGCTCGTCGTCATTATCGCTTCGATCGGGTTTGCGTTTGACACCTACGAGCTCTTGATGCTGCCGCTGATCGCCGGGCCTGCTCTTGCCGAATTGCTCGGCAAACCCTTGAGCGACCCGGCAGTGCGGCAATGGGTCGGCTACATTTTTTGGGCAAGCGCGCTCACCGGCGGAGTATTCGGGCTGCTGGGCGGCTACCTCACCGATCGGTTCGGGCGAAAGCGAGTCCTCGCGTGGAGTATTATCGTCTATTCCCTCTCTCCCGTGGCAGCAGCGTTCAGTACGAGCGCGCCAATGCTCTTGTTTTTCCGCTGCACGACTTTTATAGGTGTTTGCGTTGAATTTGTGGCGGCAGTGGCGTGGCTGGCCGAATTATTTCCCGAGCCGAAACTGCGCGAGAAGGTTCTGGGCTGGACACAGGCGTTCTCTTCTGTTGGCGGTTTGATCGTCACGCTGGCGAACGTAGCTGCTGTGAAGTGGGCTGCTTCACTTCCCGCGATTCACGGCGGACATTCATCGTGGAGATATACGCTGATCTCCGGACTGATCCCGGCGATCCCGCTGGCGATTATGTTGCCAAAATTGCCCGAGTCGCCCGCGTGGCTGGAGCGACGGAAAGCAGGTACGCTCCGCCGTCCGAGTATTGGAGAACTGTTTGCTCCCGCCTTTTTACGAACGACACTGGTGACATCGCTCCTCTTTGCTTGCGCCTACGGCGCTGCGTTTGGCGCGATTCAACTCACGCCGACGCAAATTGTTCCTGGATTGCCGCAACTGGCCGAACACCAGGGCAAGGTTGATGCTCTGCGGCCGCAGGTTGGTAAGTTAACCGGCCAGCTAAAGGCAATGCCGAAGGACGCGCCCAATCGCGCGCAGGTGGAAGCCGACCTCAAAAAAGCCCAGGGCGAGTTGAAGACCGCCACCGACACGGTCAAACAAGCCGGTAATCGCGTGCAATTTTACCAGGAGATCGGCGGCCTTGTCGGGCGGATCATTCTGGCCTATCTCGCGGTCGTCATTGTGAGTCGGCAAAAGCTGCTGCGTATTTTCCAGATTCCTGGCCTCATCATCATTCCGCTCGTCTTCTATTTCCCGGCGCGAAACGATCTGGAATTACTCAAGTGGGGCATGTTCTTCGCCGGCCTGCTGACAGTCGCGCAGTTCAGTTTTTGGGGAAACTATTTGCCCCGCGCCTACCCTGTTCATCTCCGTGGGACGGGTGAGAGCTTTGCCGCGAATGTCGGCGGGCGAATGATCGGCACCTCGGCCGCCTTTGTCACCACGAACTGGCTTGCGCCCATGATGAGCGAGCCGAACTCCTATCACAAAATCGCGCTCGGGGCTGCGCTGATGGCACTTTTGGTTTACGGCATTGGACTCGTCGGATCCTTCTTTCTGCCGGAGCCAAAGCAGGAAACGGATTGATCCGCTATTTCGGCTGAGCTGGCGGCTTGAATTCAATCACGACTTTAGTGTCCGGTCGCATCGGTTTGATGGATGCCTCCAACAGCGCGGCGATTTTTTCTTTCCCGCTCGCCTCCGCCATTTTGATGATGCGCGGATGACTCGCCTCCGCGATGACGGCTGGGCGCAAGTCGCGACGCGCCTGCTCACGAAGAAACTCGCCCGAAAGAGTATCGAGGCGCGCCCAACCCAGGTGCGTTTCCATCTCGAAGTAAGTTGGGTCGGTCTGCACCTCGACGAGGCTCTCATCCACACGCGGTGGTGGGAGAGTTACGGTAAGCTGATCCGTTGCCTCATCGTAGTGGAAATCGCTCGCTGCGAGATTCTTAAGCGGGATAATCAATTGCGCCTTGTTTCCGGAAGCACGCAGGCGAACTGTGGTCGTTCCAAGATCGAGCTTTCCATAAAGCGCCTTTTTTTCGCTGAACTTGGTGATCATGACCGCAACGTTCGCGGTAAAAACGACCAACTTGCTCTCGTCGCGGAGCTTTTCGAGGCTGGTTTGAATAACGGTGTTGATGCTGACCTGCGACTGCAACGCGTTCGCCACGCTTTGGGCGACCTGCGAAGGTTTTTCGCTGCAGGTTTTGAAAACGTAGCCTGCGAGCACGATCAAACTGATGAAAATCACCGCAACGGCGATCGGCCAATGCGAGGGCGGGCGGGTCACAGGCTGATCTTCAGGCATTCGTACCTACTAAACGGCGGCCACGCCTTTGGCAAGCGATGCGGCTATGCCGGGACATTTTAACGAATTGAAGGGTCGCCTCTTCGTATGACGAACGGAGTCGCGACCGTGAGGGAGCGCCTTGAAATGCCGCGAAAATTAAGATGCCCATTCGGTCTACGGTCCCTCACGGTCGCGGCTCTTCTTCTGACCTGTGCTTTATACGAGACCCGCTGTGCCCGACTTTACACCTTGCTCCAGGTGTCGATATCTTTGGGCTCAACCTCAAGGCACTCGTCCTGATCTTCCCACAGGATGGCCGGATAATATTCCAGAAATTGCGGGAGCAATTCGAGCGCGGCGGCACGCAGATATTTCTCGGCGTCGGTTGCAGCCTTTTCAAAGGTCTCGTCGTAATTCGTCACCGAACGCATCTGGCTTTCGTCGTAATGGGCGATGGCGTGAACATTGGCGTAATCGTCGGCCCACTCTTCGATTTTAGCTCGGATTGGTTTGGGAATATCGTCGAACTCAACCGCAGTGCCGCCGCAATGCTGACACACGAGGCCGCTGTTTATAATGTCTCGGGTGAAAAGCGGGAGAAGCGGCGCGCGACAGCATTCGGCTGGTGGAAAGGCGTGCGGGAATGTGGCCAAACGTTTGTTCCAGATGTCGCGTTCATTTCCGATCTCCGCAGCCGCGCGGTAGGCGCTCACCAACGGGTGAGACATACGCCAGACTTTTCCTTCCATCTGGCTGAGCGTTTGGGAAAGCCAGCGCGCGAGAGAGATGTCATCAAATTCGAGGAACGGCGCTTTATACTCCTCCCACAGTTCATTAATAGCGTCAGACATGCGTCAATCGAGCCGACAAAGATGCTTCGGAGTGAGCAGCCATTCAAGCCGCGCGCTCCCCGGATCGGTCGTGATGCAGGTCAGTTTCGCCAGTCCACCCTTCTTCATCGTGACCGCGAGGTCTGGTGAACCAGAGAGCAACGTCGAAATAATTTGGCTCAAATCGGGCTCATGTCCGACGAGCAAAACCGATTCGTACGCTCCCTCGACCTTTTTCAATTCTTTCAACACCTCTCCCATCGGCCGCCCGGAGGAAAGCGCCTCGCATTTCTGCAGACGGTTCGCACAATCGAGCTCTTCGACGATGATCTCGGCTGTTTGCCACGCGCGAACGAACGGACTGGAAAGAACGAGGTCGAACTCCACGTCCATCTTGCACAAAGCTTTGCCGGAAGAGTGAGTTCGTTGGATGCCTTCCGGGGTGAGCGCGCGGTCCCGGTCTCGCCCGCTGTGACTGTGCTCCTCGGCCAGGCCGTGACGTAAAATGTAGAGCTCTACTGGCATCGCTCGCGCACGTTAACGCTCGCCCTCGGACAGCTCTAGTAAAATCGAGATGTAGCTGCCAAGCTTGCGCACCTTTAGGAACACTTGTACACGTGGAGCATGTACAAGATCGTGGGGGTCGATCAACGCGAGTATGGGCCGGTAACGTCGGATCAGGTGCGCGAATGGATTGCGCAAGGACGGGCCAACGGCCAGACGCTGGCGGCTTTCGAAGGTTCGCCGTGGAAGCCTCTCTCCACCTACCCCGAATTTGCGGATGCGCTGCGCACCGTTGTTCCACCGCCGGTCGGACAACCGTCGCTCCCTTTCGCGGGAGCGCAAACTGCATATCCTGGCGCACGGACCAATACCGCAGCAGTTTCCGGCCTGGTCCTTTGCATTCTAGGAACCTGTTGTTCGCCCCTTTCCATTATCGGCCTAATCCTTTGCGTGGTTGGTTTGATTCAAATTCAAAACACGCCACAGCAATATACGACGACCAAGGTTGTGCCGATCATCGGTATTATCGTCGCGCTACTGGACTTTGTCTTCGTGGGAATCGCAATTGCGAGCGGCGCGGTTGAGCATGTTCTTCGCAATTTCCCGCGATGATTCACGAACGCACATCGGTTCCGCCGGTCCTGCGAGGTCAGACATTGAACGGGTTCGTGCTCAGCTCTTTAGGTGCGTTGGTTGTTGTCGGGCTTTGCCTGGCTGCAAAACTTGCGCTCCAAACCGGCCTGAGCTGGCGTTGTCCGGTGATGGCGCTGTTTCATTTCCCTTGCCCGAGTTGCGGGGGTACTCGCGCCTTTGCCGCGTTGAGTGAAATGCGATTCTCTGACGCGCTACGGTTCAACCCGCTGCTGGTCAGCGCAATTCCTTTCACTTTAGTGGGCTTTCTGTTTCGCGGATCTCTCCTAAGGTACGCACGTTTCGGTTGGCCGCTCTTTGTGGCAGCGGTTGCGATGAACTGGGTTTATTTGTTTCTTTTTTTGCCCCGTTGAGCGTTTGACCTTGGGGAAAACTGATGGGACTGGTTGATTGGGTGATGGATAAGGAAGAGGTCAGCAGTTTTTTTCAGAGCGCATTTGGCAAACCGCCAGTGCATGTGGTACGCGCGCCGGGACGTTTGGAGTTGCTCGGCAATCACACCGATTACAACGGCGGGCTCGTCATGTCGCTGGCGGTGGATAAATACGTTTACATCGCCGCGTCACCGCGTAACGACGCACAGATCGAGCTGGCTTCAAGTTCCTTTCCGCAACGCGAGAAGTTTTTCATCGACCGCATCGAAAAGAATCCTGCCACTCCATGGGCCAACTACATCAAAGGGGTGCTGCTCAAATTGCGGGAGCGCGGTGTGCACTTCACAGGATTTAACGCGGCCGTTCATGGCACGATTCCCTTTGGCGCCGGATTGAGCAGTTCCGCTGCGCTGGAAATGGCGACCACTTTGGTTGTGCGTGAATTATTTCCTTTCACACTCGCGGAGAGCGGTCTCGATGTTCCACCGCGCCGTGATGGCGGAGCGCTTGCACCCCTCACGCAGGCCGAGAAGTTACGGCTCGCAAAAGTAGGCCAGGAAGCGGAAAGCGAAGTGGTGGGGGTGCGTTGCGGTTTGCTCGACCAGATTTCGTCAATGTTTGGCAAACAAGGCCATGTCATTCAAACAGACTTTCTGACCAACAGCGTTCAGCACGATCCAATGCCTCCAGGCGTCGTCGTGATCGTGGCGGACTCGGCGGTGAAGCACGATCTCTCTGCCGGCCAGTACAATGAGCTGCGTGCGCATTGTGAAGGTGCCGCGCGAAAACTCGGGGTGCAATTCTTGCGCTACGTAAGCCTTGATCAACTCGAAGCCGCCAAGGCGGAGCTGACCGTTCGTGAATACCAGTGTGCACTCCACATCGTCGGCGAGAATCATCGGGTCACTTATGGCGAGCGTGCGTTGCGGGAAGGCGATGTTTACCAGTTCGGCCAGTATCTGCTTCAGAGCCACGCCAGTTCGCGCGACAATTTCAAGAACAGCACCGCGGAACTCGATGCGCTAGTGGACATCGCGCAACGGCTGCCGGGCTGTTACGGAGCGCGTTTAACCGGCGGTGGCTTCGGAGGCGCGACGATCAATCTCGTGCAGCATGATGCCGCCGACACATTCATGCGCCGGCTGGCGGAAGAATATTTCAAGCGCACGAACGTTCGGTCCGAACCGTGGGTCGCCCGTGTTGTGGACGGAGCTAAATAGTCGACCGTGGCCGAATCGTTCGAAGACCATTTCGCAAGCGCGGGCGGATATCATGCGGCTGACTGGCTTTTCCCGTGACACAAATAGCTTTGGGACTGCGCCACAGGTCCAGCCCCCGGACGGATTCATTGACCGATCAGTCCACGCACCGGCAGCGTGTCGAGAGGGGCGCCAACCGATCTCCGCACGTTGACACACCTTTGAAATCCCCTATATTTCAGGCCCTTTTTATGAATCGGACTCCTCATGTAGCAATTGTGGGCGCGACCGGCGCTGTTGGTGTGGAAATGATCAAGACGCTCGAAAAGCGCAAATTTCCCGTTGGCAAACTCACATTGCTCGCCTCCGCGCGCTCCGCGGGGAAAACCATGCCATTCAAAGGGGTTCAATTGCCGGTGCAGGAGTTGACCAAAGACGCCTTCAAAGGGATCGACATCGCGCTCTTCAGCGCCGGCGGCAGTATCTCGAAGGAGTTCGGGCCAATCGCGGCGCAAGCTGGTTGCGTGGTGGTGGATAATTCCAGCGCGTTCCGTATGGATCCGAACGCGCCGCTTGTAGTGCCTGAAATTAACGCGGCCGATGTGAAGCTGCACAAAGGAATTATCGCGAATCCGAACTGCACCACCGCTATCACGTTGATGGCGCTCTATCCCCTGCACAAAACCTTCGGTGTTCGCCGTATTTTTGCCTCGAGTTACCAGGCCGTTTCAGGAACAGGTGCAAAAGCGATTGAAGAGTTGCGGCGCCAGGTCGCGCAGGTGGTTGGGAATGAAACTGTCACGCGCGAAGTTTATCCGCATCAGATCGCATTCAACGTCCTGCCCCAGGTCGATTCTTTCCTGCCGAGCGGTTACACCAAGGAAGAAATGAAGATGGAGAACGAAGGACGCAAAATCATGCACCATCCCAACTTCCGCGCGAGTGTCACTTGCGTCCGAGTGCCCGTTTATCGCGCGCATTCGGTGGCGGTCAGTGCCGAGTTCGACAAACCGGTCACCGTCGAAGCTGCTCGCGAAGTTTTGGCAAAAGCCCCCGGCCTCGACATCGTCGATAACCCGGAGAAATCCGAATATCCGTTGCCGCTCTACGTCGCTGAACGCGATAATTGCCAGGTCGGCCGCATCCGCAAAGATTGCGCTCTGGACAACGGTCTCTGCTTCTGGGTCGTAGGCGATCAACTCCTGAAGGGCGCAGCACTCAACGCGGTGCAAATCGCGGAAGAGTTGTTGAAGTAAGTCTGAGCATGTTCCGACCTTGCATCGACCTGCACGAAGGGCGGGTGAAACAGATCGTGGGCGGGACACTCGATACATCCGCCCTGCGCACCAACTTCGTCTCGGAAAAACCGAGTTCCTGGTACGCGGACCTTTATCGTTGCGATGAGTTGCGCGGCGGGCACGTGATCATGCTTGGGGCCGGCAACGAATCTGCCGCCATCGAAGCCTTGCGCACCTACCCCGGCGGTCTCCAACTCGGCGGGGGGGTTTCCATCGAGAATGCAAAACGATATCTCGAGGCTGGCGCATCACACGTCATTGTGACCTCGTGGGTGTTTCGTGACGGCCAAATTGATTGGGATCGCCTCAAAAGTCTGGTTGCCGCTATTGGAAAAGATCGTCTCGTGCTCGACTTGAGCTGCCGTAAACGCGACGATCAATATTTCGTGGTGACCAATCGCTGGCAGAACTTCACGTCAACCGCTCTCAACGAAGAAACGCTCGCCTCCTTCGTGCCCTTCTGCGCGGAGTTCCTCATCCACGCGGTCGATGTCGAAGGACTCTGCCGCGGGATCGATCACGAGCTTGTCGGACATCTAGCCGACTGGACCCATCTCCCTGCCACTTACGCAGGAGGCGCAAAATCGTTGGCCGACCTGGAAGAAGTCAGTCGCGTGAGCAACAATCGCGTTGATCTCACCATCGGTTCCGCGCTCGATATTTTCGGTGGCAGCGGCATCCGCTACGAAGATTGCGTTGCCTTCAACCGCCGCGCGAAGAAGCAGACTCTCGATAAAGACCTGAAAGCTTAAATTTCGAATGAGGAGCTCCGAAACTGAATGTCTTATCTTTCTCAGTTCCTGGGTTCTTCCTTGAGCGCTTTCCGCATTGACTGAGATGTGCCTCGAAAAAGGCTATCGCGAACGGGCTGCTTCTGGTAATTAGAAGAGTGTATGGCTCTGTCGGTCAAACCGGATGACCTTTATCCCACCCGGCGCAGTCTTATCGACCGCGTCAAAAATTGGGAAGATCACATGAGCTGGGAGTTGTTTATGGACACTTACTCCCCGCTCGTTTACTCGGTGGCGTTCAAAGCCGGCCTTAGCCAGGCGGAAGCGGATGATGTCGTGCAGGAGACGATGATCTCCATCGCCAGGAACATCCGAGACTTCAATTACGATCCGACGATTGGAAAATTCCGGAATTGGGTAATCAAGAATACCAGTTTCCGCGTGCTCGATCAACTCCGGAAACGCAAGAAACTCCCCTCTCCGGGCACTGCGCGGACTCGATACGACGACCGCACAGCGACGATCGACCGCGTGCCGGACCCGGTTTCACTGGACGTGGAATCGATGTGTAAAGCGGAATGGGAAAAGCACATTCGTGACGTGGCCGTTCAAAAGATCAAGAACAAGATTAAACCGAAACATTTCCAGGTGCTGGACCTGCATATGCTCAAGAACTGGCCGGTTCCGAAGGTGGCAAAAACACTGGGCGTCACGAGCGCCTTCGTGCACATGACGCGATTTCGGCTAATCAGACTTCTAAAGAAGCAGGTTACCGAACTGAAGAAGCAAGCAATTTAATCGTCGACGATTTGCGGTGCCCACCGCTCTGTTCTGTCGTTCGTCTGAAAGATTCTTCCCCGCAACTTCGTATTCTGGGCGGTGTTTTTGATTGTCATCAATGTCCGTGTCTTACATCCTGACGATAAGCGCGGGTGATCGGACGCAAGTTTCTCTGCCTATGTGGACAAGGAATCCAATCTTGCGGTGGCGGTGGGTCTTCTTAAGCCTCTTTCTTTTCCGAGTCATCTCCATTGTTGCGCAGCAGTCAGTCCCGGATGCCGACTACCTTGTCGTGATGTTGAAGGGAACAGCGCGAGTGGCACGGGGCGGCGCGCAAGTTTTTGAGCGTCTTTCGACAAACGAGGTGGTGAGGATTGGCGACCGGGTTCGGGTGTATGCGGAGAGCCAGCTTGCGTTGCGCAATGGGCACCTCCAGATCCAACGCTATGACGAAAACTCCGATTTCCTGATTGAGGCGCCGCTTTCTGCCACGACTGCGAAAACGCGCATCCGCTTGTTCTCGGGGTTCATGAGCTTTTTCCACCGGGACAAACCGACGGACGCCGAGGTGGAAACGCAGAGCGTCTCAACTGCCGTGCGGGGCACAGAATTCACGGTCCAGGTCGAGGCGGATGGGACCACCACGGTGACGGTAATGGACGGAATCGTTGATCTGACCAACGCCCAAACCGTCGCGCCGGTCACCCTGACTGATGGCGAGCAAGCGGTGACCGCAGTGGGGCAAGCGCCGGTGCGTCGCGCTGCGATTGACACCATCAACGTCATTCAGTGGACGCTCTACTATCCGGGAGTTCTGGACGTGCGTGAACTTCCGCTTAGCGATGCCGAACGCACTGCGCTGGACAGTTCCATCACCGCGTACGAATCCGGGGACATTCTGGCGGCGCTCGCTTTGTATCCCGCCAATCGAGTTCCCCAATCGGATGCCGAGCGCATTTATCGCGCTACGCTTCTGCTGGCGGTGGGCCAGGTGGACGATTCGCAACCGCTTCTCAGCGCGGTGAATCGCGCCTCTGGCGACACAAACAGCCGCCTAGCCGCTGCATTGGAGCAAATGATCGCTGTGGTCAAACAGCGCGCCGGCACTCCTCCTCCCCCTGAACTAGGAACCGAATGGATGGTCGAATCTTACCGGCAGCAATCCCTGGCGAACCTGGAAGAAGCTCTCGCGGCGGCTCGTCATGCGACCGAAAAGTCACCCGTCAATGGCTTCGCCTGGGCGCGCGTGGCCGAACTCGAGTTCAGCTTCGGCCGGCGTGACGATTCGACGCGCGCACTCGAACGGGCACTGGACTTCTCCCCGCGCAACGCCCAGGCGATAACTTTGAACGGCTTTCTGTACGCATCCCGCAACAAAATCCGCGCCGCCATTTCAGAGTTTGAACGGGCCATCGCCATCGATCCGGGCCTGGCCAACGCTTGGGTTGGTCGGGGGCTCTGCCGAATTCGCTCCGGCGACCGGGAGAGCGGTCGAGACGACCTGCTCACGGCCGCTGCCCTTGAGCCAAATCGCGCCGTCCTCCGCAGCTATCTGGGCAAAGCCTGGACGGACGTCGGTGATCGCAAACACGCCGAGCACGAACTGCAGCTAGCCAAAGACTTTGACCCGCGCGACCCGACCGCGTGGCTCTACTCCGCTCTCTTGCGCGAACAACAGAATCGGTTGAACGAATCCGTCGCCGATCTGGAACAATCCCAATCCTTGAACACGAACCGCTTCATCTATCGTTCTCAGTTCCTTCTGGACCAGGACCGCGCCGTGCGCTCGGCAAATCTCGCGCGCATTTACGAAGATGCGGGGTTGAAGGAGGTCGCGGTTCGAGAGGCGGCACGTTCCGTTGCGGCTGAGTATGGGAACTATTCCGCGCATTATTTCCTGGCGAACAGCTACAACGCGCTCCGCCGCGCGAATCGTTCGGACCTTCGTTTTGAATCGGCTGCTTTCGGCGAGTACCTTCTCGCCAACCTGATGGGACCAGCAGACGGCAGCTTGCTGGCCCAACCGATTTCGGAAAACGAATACACTCCTCTTTTTGAAAGGAACCGCCTCGGATTCAGTTCGATTACAGAATACTTCAGCCGTGGTGCCTGGACCGAACTAGCCGTCCAACACGGCACGTTTGGCAATAGTAGTTATGCGTTGGAAGGTGACTACCTGTGGGACCCAGGTTATGGCCCAAATGCTTTCAGGGAAGAGCGCGTTGGATCGGCGAGCTTCAAACAAATGCTCACGCCGGATGATGGTCTTTACGTTGAGGGGATTTACTTTTCCCAGGATGCTGGCGATATCAGCCGCAAGTACGATCCCGCGGCGACGGTCGACGGGCTGCATACACGCGAAGAGCAACTCCCTACAATCCTGGTCGGGCTGGATCATCAATGGAACGAAGCGAATCGGACACTATTTCTTTATAGCCATGTTGACGCTTCTTTGCATGTCTCGAATCCAAAGGGGAGCACCTATTTGCTAGCGAATATTTTTGGAAATCCGCTTGGATTATTTCCCACGGATCTCACACAGCAGTTCGAAGCCGATTTAAGCGCGAATTCGTTTGAGTTTCAGCATGTTAACCGAAGCAGGTGGTTCCAGACGATCTTCGGACTGCGCTTTCAAGACAGCACCTACAATCTTTTCAACCAACAGATTGCGGATATTGGAAATGTTGTCGATCTTGAACCGTATTTCGGGAACTTCGGCGACACTATTACCCAGCAATCTTTCAAAGTTCAGGCCCAGAGGGTTAGTCCGTATTTGTACACCCACTGGAATCCTACCGAATCTCTATGGCTGATTGGAGGACTTTCCTACGACTACCAGCATCAGCCAAACAATCTTTATTTTGCGCCGGTAAGCGCGGAGGAAGAATATGTTGATCAGTTCTCGCCGAAAGCAGGCTTGGTCTGGACGCCGACGTCTAACAGTGCAATTCGGGCAGCATATACGCGGTCCTTGACTGGTGTCACCTTGGACCAAAGCCTGCGTCTTGAGCCAACCCAGATCGCCGGATTTGTTCAGACTTATCGCGATCTCATTCCTGAGGGACTCGGAACCGGCAGTACGTCAGGCAACCACTTGGAAACCATCGACTTTTCGCTCGAATATCGGTTTCCGACCCGGACCTACATCGCGCTCGCCGGTCAGGCTCTTCGCTCAAACACAGAGCACGAGATAGGCGCATTCGACCGCGATCTCTTCACGTCTCAGGGACCAGCCGTCCAGCTGCGCCAAAGGTTAAAATACGAAGAGAACTCAGTCGGCTTTGATCTACATCAGTTGATTGGCGAGTGGTTTGGCATCGCTTACCGGTACAGGGTTTCCGAGGCGGAACTTGAAACGACTTTCCCAAGCGTAAACGACGCGTTCGCGCAACTCAACAATGATACGAGTCGCGGACTTTACCACACTCTGTACTTGCAACACATCTTTCGGCATCCTTCTGGATTTTTCGCAAGCGCGGACGCACTGTGGTGGTTTCAGGAACTGGGAGGCGGGTTGAATGGCCTTCCAGATGATCGGGTGTGGCAGTTCAATCTGTTCGCCGGCTATCGGTCGCCAAAACGACGCGTCGAGGTTACGGTAGGTGTTCTGAATATTACTGATCAGGATTACCGTTTTCACCCGATTAATTTATATTCCGAACTGCCGCGCGAACGGACTTTCTATAGCAAACTTCAGATCAGCTTTTGATTTAAGCGAATTCCAGTTCAAAAAAGATTTGCGAGCCATAGGCAGGACACGGCGAGACAAAATACACCGTAAAGCAGTAAATCCGCGAGGGATCGCTTGAAAACACCTTTTGATTCGCATCCGCTCCGTTGCTAGTGCATCCGCTGTTTCCGAGGTTGTCGAACCACCTCACCAGAAAAGCACTGTTGCTTAAGTAGGTAGTTCCAACCTTAACTTTGATACGACCGGTGGTCGTTCCAGAAGCTGGTCGAAAACCAAGTCCGCTATTCTGAAAGTTAAGCCAACCACAGTAGCTTCCACACGTAACGGTTCCGCTCTTTGCTTGGGGCATGCTTCCGAGTTGGGGAGGAAACACCTGAATGGCCGGAGACGGGCCAGACGGGCCGGCCGTCGGGGGTATTCCGTTCGTAATTCCGAGTTGCGCGTCGCGGGTTCTGGTTCTCAAGGGAAAACCCCACTTGCCAGTGCCATCAATTTCGCACCAGTAAAAGCCGACCTTTGCGGCGTTGACCGCCATGACTGACAGGGTTGGAGTTTCTCCGCCGTTATATTGCGGAGTTCCAGTAATCAATTGTTGAACTGCAGCTCCCGGGGCACCGGGGCGAAAGTACCACTGATAGACAAGATCCTGGCCGGTGGCCTCTACGGCAAATTGGGCCTGTCCACCTACTCGTGTGTCTACGTCCATAGGTTGGCAGGTAATGATTGGCAGGCCTGCTTCCTGGTTCGCCTTGCAATAGCCTCCATTCTTTTTCATGCACTCGCACCCGGTAAGAAACACAAGTGTGATTGATGCCAGAAGGACGCCGCTAATTTTTTTTATGCTGAGCTTCATAAGCTTCTTGCTGATTGGTTGAGGTTATTTGTCGCTGAGCTTGCGGTCAGTTCTCCACGATTCTCTTGAACTTACCGTGGAGTGACACATTAAATGAACTTAGTAAAGGAGAAAATTCTTGTAATGAACGAGAGATTCTGTATCGTCGAAAGGTTCGAGAAAATTTAGCGGCAAGGTCGGGACGCTAGAATCGCCGTATGTGAGAATGGGGAGCATTCATGAGAATACAATCGCTGAGAACCCTTCTTTTGGTCTCTGCCTGCTTATTCGGAACAAAGGCAATCGCTGAGTCAACAAACACTTTTCTGGCCTCGCGGACGATTGTCTGGACACCAGGCATAAGTTCTGAACTGCAAACAAACATCTATCAGGCCGGCAGCAACTCCGTTGCCGCACTCGTCGATTTTAAGAGTGTGCTCTCACCTGCAGACCATCAACTTTTGCAGACTTCGGGCGTCCGTCTGGAAGAATTTCTCGGCCAGACTGCATATATCGCCCTGGTGTCCTCCGCGGGGTTAATGACAAATAATTCAATTTCCTCGCTCGTTCGCGCAGCCGAGCCATTACTCGCGATGGACAAACTGAGAGTTCCGACAGACACAAACCAGCTTTCCAGACTTTTCTTTGATCCCGCCGCCAACACCCTGAACCTCCTCGTCGGTTTCTGGCGCTCTCTTGATTCCATGACCGTGACTCAACAGCTTGGAACTATCGGACTGAAGGGGCGTCGCTATGGGGCAGACAACTCCTGGGCACTCACAATACAGGTCGATCCAGCCGCAACTTTCCGACAAACGCTGACAAACCTCTGCACGCTTCCTGGAACGAAAGTGGTTCAGCAAGGTCCGCTACCCTTCCTGCCGCTTGAGAGTCACGACCGTGCTGCAGCCAATACTGATGCAGCTCAGGGTTTCAGTGTTACTCCGGCAAGTACTGCATTGATGAGACCTGTTCCACACTACACGGGGGTAACCGGAGAAGGCATCCGGATTGCGATCTGCGATGATGGCATAGAGCAGACCCATCACGATTTTTGGAATATCAATCCTATCACCGGAAGCGCATGGGGTTCCCGGGTCATTAGTCCGGTATCGGGGGGCGGACAACATGGGACGCTGGTCGCCTCGATCGCCGCAGGAAACGGATTCCATTCCAGCGATGAAGGGTATTCTGATTTTGAGATTCGTGGGCATGCTCCACTCGCGCTGGTGGCTGACTACGGGCAGTTCGGAGCCGATGCCGACCTGCATTCACACGCGCTGATCACTGAGTCGATGCGTATCAGTAATCATTCGTACGTTCAATCGCTTACAATATATGATTTGATCGCCAGCGGTCTTGACGAGCTAATCTGCGGAACGGGCACGGACAGCAACGGAAACATTATTCCGGCGCGTCCTTCAGTTTGGGGCGCAGGAAATAATGGCACGAGTTCGCCGTACTACACCGATGAGGAAGGCTACTACAGCGTTGAAACATCAGCGAAGAATACCGTTAGTGTGGGTTCGATCGACACGGCAACGTTGCGTCGGTCAGTTTTTTCAAGTTTAGGACCGACGTTCGACGGAAGGATCAAGCCTGATATCGTCGCGCCTGGCAACCTAACGTGGGAGAATGCCGGGATAGATGGGCTCCTCGGCGCCTACTTTTTTCCGCAGGGTTACGGGAGTGGAAGTGGAACTTCTATTGCAGCTCCGGTTGTATCGGGAATCATCGCACTTTTGATGCAGCAGTACGCAATGAGTTGTCCTGGGTGTCCAGAATTACCGCCTTCGATGTATAAGGCGATTCTTGTTCAGACTGCCACCGATCTGCAAAAAACAGGCCAGGAACCAGAAGATGTCCTATCTCCTAATCCAGACCACGTATCAGTGGGCCAAAACCTGGGAACCGTTTACTTTGCGGGACCGGACTTTGCGACTGGCTATGGACTCGTTCACGCAGAACGGGCGCGCGCCAAGATCGCAGACTCAAGCTGTAGAGCACAAGGGAGTATCATCGCGACAGGCGCTTCGCATTCGTGGTGCATAGAGGTGCCGGTCGCAGCCGAAGAGCTAAAGGTCGTCTTAAGCTGGGACGATCGGCCGGGTTGCCCTTTGACTGCCGAAACCGCTGCCAAGCTCGTCAATGATCTGGACCTGACCCTGACTGATCCGAGTGGAAATGTTTTCCGACCGTGGGTGTTGAATTCTCTTCCGTTGACAGCCTCTGCCGGCAGCGGAGCGCCGGACCCGATTCATCTTGCTGATGTGGTCCCTGCGACGCACGGCACCGACCATACGAACAACGTGGAAATGGTGACCGTTCCGATGCCAATGAGCGGAACATGGACGGCAACGATCACGGGCTTTCAAATCCCGTTCGCCAATGGCCAATCATACAGCCTGGTTGGTTCCTATCCCTTTGTTTTTTGCAACACGCCACCGCTGGCGCGCATCACCACGACTTTGACCGCGAATATTTGTGATCGATTTCCAATGGCTTGTCAGACTCAAACGCGCTCCGTTCCGAAGATTGATATCGTTTCGGGCAAGATTCGGGTGCCAACGTTGATCCCAATTCCGTGGGATCAACTCTGTCCTTACCTGTCGATCAGCGCCAGGCACTGCGACGAACCCTCCTGGCGTTCTTCTCTCAGGCTGAATATCAGAGATCTTGGGGCTGAAGCAGGGTTGGTCGTCTTTAACGACTCGGGAGCAATCCTTCAAGAGGTCCGTGGTTCGGATTCAAATAGATTGCTCTCTGTGCCCGATCATCCTCCAGGGACGCGGCTTTTCTTCCTCGCATACGAAAAGATTGGGACAAATCTATCCATTGATCTTCGCCTGGAAAGTGCACCCGTTTCTTCTTCGGTGAGTGAAGATCCGAAGCCGCCCCTATATGAAATACAACTACCTAACCGGCGGTTCATTCCACCTCCAGGTATTGATCCCGCGTTGCGCGATATGTTTAAGCAGACCGACCATTTTCCCGTGCATGGCGTCGTTCAGCTTTTCCACTCTCCCTCGGCGCAACAGCGGACAAACCTTGTTCAAAAAGCGATTCGGTTGCGCGAGTTTCTGGGAGAGACGGCCTACTTCGCTGAGTTTTCCGAACCTGTAAGGGTGGAAACTGTGACGAATCTAGTCCGATGGATGGGAGTACTGAAGGCCGAGGATAAGACGGACGTCCAATTGTGGGGCGGAAAGGCAGATGATTCGGCCCAGACAGGCGACGGGAAGGTGCGGGTCCTGGTTACTTTTTATCGGAACATTCCACCGGAACAGGCGAGACAGGTGTTGCAGAAATACGGTACGAACGCTGAACCGTATGCTTTAGCGGGTAGCTGGTCCGTCAGCACATCGTTTCCCAACATACGGGCTTTGGCTAATGAGTCCACGGTCCGCTGGATAAGGCAAAGGCCACCTCCGGGTTTCATCCCGCTCTAAGGTGAATCTGCAGGAGAGCACGTCCCGAATTGTCTGCGTGGCCTCCTATTCATTATGACTCTGTCTCCAACGGGTTTGAAAAGGTTTCGATTTTCGGCGAGAGTTACGGGACTCTCGTATAGAATCTGTTGTTAGCTCCTCGAACCGATGCGCCCGTGGAGAAACTATGTGATCTCCGCCGAGAATCGTCCGCGGGCGATTCTCGCGATGGTCGTTTCAACGATTGTGGGGGCGTATGTTTTGATGTCCGGCATCGGTGAGATTTTCCGGGGGCTGAGTTATGACCTGCCGTATGCGTTCATGCGAAAGAGCACACAGAATGAAGTGGTGGTGCTTAAGATGGATGATGCAGCATATCATGATCTCCGCCAGGACCCGGGCAGACGCTGGAGCAGGGCTTTGCATGCGAAATTGCTCGACCATCTGAAAGCCGCCGGCGCCAGCATGGTGGTATTCGACGTCTTCCTTGCCGACGCCGGTGTAAGCAACGAGGAAAAGCAGGAGGATGTGGAGTTTATCGAGGCGATGAAGCGGTTCGGGAATGTCGTTTTGGCGGCGGTGCGGAGGCCGCATTCGAGACCCGATTACGTGTTGCCCTCCTTCATGAAAGGGGATGAGCCTATTCCTCCGGCGGACGTGTTTCTGGAGGCCGTGAGTAACCGGTGGGGCATAGCCGCGGCGTATAAGGAGAAGGATCGGGATGTGATTCGACGGCATTGCCCGGAAAATAAGAAATATCCAAGTCTCGCCTGGCGCGCGGCGGAGCTGTTTGGAGCGAAATTGCGACCAGGGGATCGGTTAAACTCGCGCTGGCTGCGTTACTACGGACCGTACGGAACGATCGCTGGAATGAGTTATTCGGATTACGAGAAAGTGGATTTTAAAGGCAAAGTTGTGTTCGTCGGTGGCGAACCAGCCACGCAACTAACCGGTGGAAGAGCAGACGAATTCAATACTCCGTTTACGTTTTGGACTGGGGAACATTTCGCAGGCGTAGAGTTGGTGGCGACTACGTTCTTAAACCTGATGAAAGACGACTGGCTGACGGAGATCTCGCCGATTGGTGCGCTGATCATGGTGCTGCTGACAGGTCCTTTCTTCGGTTATCTGCTTTCGCTTTTTCGCCCTGCGCCAGGCGCGGGGGTTGCCGTCCTAAGTATCCTTGTGGTTGCGGCCTGTGGCATTCTTTCATTCTGGCTGTTCCGCTACTTTTTTGATTGGGCTTTGGTAGCGGGCGTTCAGATACCGGCGGCCTACGCAGTATCAGCGATTGGTTATTCAAAAAAGCTGCAGCAGGAGGCTGAGTTTCTGACCCGCGAAAAGCAGCGCATTGAGAAGGAATTGGAAACCCTTCGTTCGAAAGAACACACCCCGCTTCCGGCCGCTCCGCCGCTCGCCCCACTCGCCGGTATCGAAGGCGGGCCCCAAGTAAACAAAGATCTCGAAATACGCGATTTCGAGTTGCTCCGCCCTATTGGCGAAGGGGCTTACGGTGAGGTCTGGCTCGCGCGCAGCCTCACGGGCGCGTATCGCGCGATCAAAATTATTCATCGCAATCGCTTTTCGGAGCAACGGCCTTTCGAGCGGGAATTTGAAGGGGTCCGAACGTTTGAACCGATTTCGCTCACAAATCCCGGTTGGGTCGCTGTGCTGCATGTCGGCAAGGACGATTCTCGCGGTTTCTTTTACTACGTCATGGAAGCGGCGGATGACATGGCCTCCGGCAGCAAGATCGATCCGAATAATTATACCCCAAAAACGCTCGGCAAAATGCTCGTGGAAAAACCGTGGCTGCCAGTCGTCGATTGTGCTGGCATTGGTATTCAATTAGCAGATGCGCTCGCCGCCCTGCACAAACTCGGGCTGGTCCATCGCGATGTGAAACCCTCGAACGTGATCTTCGCAAAAGGGCATGCGAAATTAGCGGATATTGGCCTGGTCGCGACCACGGAGGGACCGAAGAGTTTTGCCGGGACGGAAGGTTTCATCCCTCCGGAAGGGCCAGGGACGCCGTTGGCGGATATCTTCAGTCTCGGCCGAACGCTTTATCAAGCTGCCACTGGTTGCGATCCGAAACGCCAGCCCGGCTTGCCGACCGCGTTGGGCGAGCGGACCGACCAACGGGAGTTCATGCGCTTGATGGATATTATAAACATAGCGTGCGCGAGTTCGCCCGGTCGGCGCTACCAATCCGCCGAAGACCTGCGCAAAGATCTCGTAAAGTTGGATGCGTCGCTGAATGGCAGGCGGAAAGCGCTTTGACCCTTGGTGTAAAGCACCGAGACGCGACCTGCCGTTACGGCCACACAAACATTTGCACCGACCCGCATTGCGTTGCATCTTTGCGGCGCGCATGAATTTCGCGCATCCAAGAGTTTTATGGTTCGGAGTGGCGCTGCTGCCGCTCCTTGCGGTTTTCTTTTGGTACACCTGGCGCAAACGGCAGGAACTGATCTCACTTTTCGTTCAAAACAAGGCGCTCGCCCAACTGGCTCTCGGCGTTTCGATTCCGCGGCAGAAACTCCGGCGCGTGATTCTGTTTATCGCTGTCGCTTTCCTGCTGCTGGGCATGGCTGGCCCGCAATTCGGATTTACGTGGGAAGAAGCCGCTCAGCGTGGCCGCGATATTATCATCGCGATCGATACTTCTCGCAGTATGCTTGCGACAGATGTCCAGCCCGACCGTCTCACGCGGGCCAAACTGGCCGCGCTCGATCTGCTCAAAATCGGCAATTACGATCGTTTCGGTCTGATCGCTTTCGCGGGGACCGCGTTTCTGCAGTGCCCTCTTACTTTCGATGATGAAGCGTTTCGTCAAAGTGTCCAAATCCTTCAGCCTGGCATCATTCCTCAAGGCGGCACCGCACTCTCTGAAGCGATCAAGACCGCCCGCGAAGCGTTCGGGACGGATGCCGAAGACAATCACAGAATCCTGATCATGTTTACCGACGGCGAGGATCACGAGGAACACGTGAAGGAGACGGCCGAAAGCGCGGCGGGCGCGGGCGTTCGGATTTTTACGGTGGGCGTCGGCACACCGGGCGGTGAATTACTGCGCGTTCGTGACGAACAAGGCAGCCTCGTTTACGTCAAAGATGACGAAGGGAACGTCGTGAAGAGCCGTTTGAACGAGCAATTGCTCCGCGAGATTGCCACCACCGGCAAAGGCTTTTATCTGCCGTTGCAGGGTGGCAATGCCATGGATGTCCTTTACCAGAAAGGATTGGCTCCACTCCCGACTTCCGAGCGCAATTCCAAACTGATGAAGCAATTGAAAGAACAATTTTATTGGCCGCTCGCGCTCGGTATCCTGTTTCTTATCCTCGAGATTTTCATCCCGGAGCAGAAGCGCGCTGCGCGGAAGTCGGAAACCAAATCAATTCCTGTCGCCGCCGTGGCCGCTTTGTTTCTGCTCATGTTTGTTCCCCAGACGCACGCCAGCGCCGCTAAAGCTCAGCGCCAGTATAACAACAAAGAGTACAAAGGCTCTCTTTCTGAGTATCAGGAGTTAATCGCAAAGAAACCGAACGATTCAAAGCTTCGCTACAATGCCGGGGCTGCCGCCTACCAGGCCAACAAGTTCGATGAAGCGGTGAAACAGTTCGAAGCTTCAGCCGCCTCCCCGGACCTCGATCTGCAACAACAGTCTTTCTATAACCTCGGCAACGCCGAATTCCGCGTCGGCGAAGCTGATTCAAATCCTCAGCAACGCTCCGCTGTGTGGGAGCAGGCGATTCAGCATTACGACGCGGCCCTGAAACTGAATCCTCAAGACAAGGACGCGGAATTCAATCGGGATGTCGTAAAGAAAAAGCTGGAAGAGCTCAAACAACAGCAACAGAAAGACAAAGACCAGAAGAAGGACAACAAAGACAATAAAGACGACAAGGACGATAAGAAGGACCAGGACAAGAAAGATAAGGACGATAAAAAGCAGGATCAAAAGGATAACAAGTCTGACCAGCAGGAGAATCAGGATCAACAACAGCAGAACAACAAATCAAATCAGGACAAGCAGGACAAACAAAAGAGCCAGGAGCAAAAGAAGCAGGACCAGCAAAACGACCAGCAGCAACAACAACCGCAGCAGCAAGGCGATCAACAAAAGCAGGACGCAAAAAAGGATCAGGCCAACTCGCAACAAGGTAAAGAATCGCAGGATCAAAAACCTGAAGGTGACGATTCCGCCGCTCAATACGCTCAACTCGGCAAAATGTCACCCGCCCAGGCGAAACAACTGCTCGACGCCCAGCGCGGCGAAGAAAAGGCGCTGCTATTTATTCCGCAGGACCGCAAAGGTGCACCTCAAAACCGCGTGTTCAAGGATTGGTAATGAGCAACGTGCGCAACTTCCTGTTTGTTTTCCTGATGGCACTCAGTTGCGCGCTCACGTCGCGCGCCGCCGTTTCGATCAAAACGCAACTCGACCGCGATTCGATCATGGTGGGTGAAACGGCAAATCTAACCATCTCCGTGGAAGGTGGAACTCCTCGGGCCATCGAAAATTTTCCGCCGAACACTGGCCTCACCATTCAGTATCACGGCACTTCGCAGAACATGACGATCGTCAATGGTCAGACCAGTTCGAAGAACATTTTGAACTTCTCGGTTCAGGGGAGTCAGCCGGGGCAGGTCACTATTCCTTCGGTAAAGGTCACTGTGGACGGCGCTCAATATCCGACGGATCCGATCCGCCTCACGATCACCAAGAGCGACGTCCCTGGCGGAAATCGATACGCGTTCCTAAAATTGAACGTTCCGAAACAGGAAATCTACGTCGGTGAAATCATTCCAATCGAGCTGCAACTTTACGTGACCGAAGCAGAAAACCTTCAAACGCCTCAACTCAAGAGCGACGGATTCGTCATCCACAAACAAATCGAACCGACCCGCTCCCAAACGCAGATCGGCAACATGATGTACACCGTCCTCTCGTTTAAGTGGTCGATCTCCGCCGCGAAGGCGGGTAAACTCACGCTCGGGCCCGCCGAAGGAAACCTCACCCTTCGCATTCGCGCCCAACCCGACCCGAACGATTTGTTCGGAATGTTTGGCCGGTATCAGCGGCGTCCCGTTACTCTCACCAGTCCTACCGTCGAAATGACGGTCCTTCCGCTGCCGCCAAACGCCCCGACCGATTTCAGCGGCGCCATTGGACGATTTAACTGGCAAGTGACCGCGGGGCCGGTTTTCGTCGGCGCGGGCGATCCAATCACGCTCAAGGTCGTCGTGAATGGACGCGGTAATCTCGACAACCTGAAACTGCCTGACCTGAACTGGCCCGACTTTAAAGCCTATCCGCCGAGCCCAACCGTTTCGCCGGAAGATCAGCTTGGTCTCTCCGGAAGTAAGACGTTCGAGCAGGTGATCGTTCCGCAAAGCGCCTCGGTGAAAGAAATCCCCGCACTCTCAATGAGCTATTTCGATCCCGAGAAGAAACAATACGCACTCCTCAGCCAGGCCGCGTTCCCGCTGACCGTGCGTCCTTCGTCTGGCGGCCCTGTCGTGCCGACAATCGTGGCGGGAAAGAACAGCGAACCTGACGAGCCACAAAATCGCACCGACATTGTCCACATCAAAGCCGACCCCGGAGCGCTGGTTGCCTTTGCGCCACCTCTGGTTCGTCAACCGTGGTTTCTCATTCTCCAGGCGTTCCCCCTGCTTGGGTTTGTCGGCGTCAGTCTTTGGCGGAAGCGCCAGGATCAACTCGCGAACAACCCGCGCCTGCGCCGAAAGATCGAGGTTCAAAAAACGGTTTCGACCGGTCTCGCCCAACTCCACCAGCTCACTGCATCGAATCAGTCCGACGCGTTTTTTGTCCTCGTGTTTCGCCTGCTTCAGGAGCAACTCGGCGAACGTTTGGCTCTCCCGGCTTCCGCCATCACCGAAGCTGTCCTCAGCGAGCGTCTGCCGAAACGTGGCGCGTCACCCGAGCTGATCCAGCGTTTGCATGAACTCTTTCAGATCTGCAATCAAGTCCGCTACGCACCCGTCCGCAGCCACGAAGAATTGCAGGCCGTTGCTTCCAATCTTGAAAAAGCGCTCGTTGAGCTTCAACAATTGCCCGACTGATGCGCGCGCCCTTCTGGCCAAAGACAATTTTTTTTCTTGTCTGCCTCTGCCTCTCACTGACGCGGAGCGTGGCCGCCCTGAACGATTTCTACGAAGCGAACCGGCTCTACGAGGCGGGCAAATACAACGAAGCCGCCGCTCACTACGAAACTATTTTGAAGAACAACGGCGCGTCCGCTCCCTTGTTGTTCAACCTCGGCAACGCCTATTTCAAAAACGGCGAGATCGGTCGCGCCATCTACAACTATCGTCGCGCCGAAAAGCTCGCCCCTCGCGATCCGGATATTCAGGCCAATCTGCGCTTCGCGCGCGACCGCATCGCTGGTTCGGCCTCGATCCAGCCGCCGCTCTGGTCGCGTCTTCACTACTTCAAAGCGAATGAACTCACCGTGGCTGCCGGTGTTTTTTTCTGGGTTTGTCTCGCGCTTCTCACATTGATACGGTGGCGTCCGAATCTGCGAACGAGCGCTCGGCCATACGTTTCACTCGCAGCGATTTTATTTCTGATCTGCCTAACGCTGCTCGTTCCCGCTCTGGCCCAGGATCCCGTCGCGATCGCAGTTCAATCACAACTCCCGGTTCATCTCGGCCCTCTTGCTGAATCGCAAGCGGCCTTCACCGTTCCTGACGGAACCGAACTGCGCATCGAGAACCGGCGGGACAATTGGCTGCAAGTGAGCGACCGTTCGAACCGCACCGGTTGGGTTGAAAGTTCGCAGGTTGCGATCGCCCCTTGAGAACGATCATCGCAGGAAACCAGTATCTCCTTTCGATCGGCAAATCGCCTTAAAGAAAACTTGCAAACTCCATACCCTGAGTTAGCCTTAGCGAACCTTCTTCGGAAGCGAGCGTAGCTCAGTCTGGTAGAGCGTCACCTTGCCAAGGTGAATGTCGAGGGTTCGAATCCCTTCGCTCGCTCCAATTCATTACCATCGCTAAGGCGGCGGCGCCGCGCTTCTGCTTCGCGCAGTTGAAGAATGAAGTTCAAATCGGCGCAGATGGGGGAAATTCCGGCGCGCCCCAAAGCTTCTGGACAAGGACGTTGGACGACCTTGGGCGTTGATCCCAGGCGCCCACACTACTGCGGTCGGAAGGAAACGGTTGCAGTGTAGACGGAGTTGCCGTTCGGCACGGTGGTAACCGCGCGCATCCGATAATAGTACGTGGTGTTGTTATTCAGGCCCGAATCATTGTAAAACGTCTGGTTTGCAGGAATCGTGGTCGTCGACAGAGCTTTGTTAAAGGAAGAACTGGTTGAGCGTTGCAATTCGTAAGCTGTTTCAGCGGCACTATTGTTCCACGTTACCTGCGCGGCTTTCTTCACGATTGAGCCATTGTTAATCCACGGACCAACTTTGAATGATGTCGGTTTGGTGGCGGGTTCCAAGGGAGCCTCGGTGATCCCGGCGAGATTCAGACGACCATTGGCAACGCATTTACCGTTGAGGGATGCGGTTGGCAAAGCGGTCTTGAGGATCGATCTCTTAATCGCGGCCGCGCTCGCATTGGGATAGAGATACGCGTATAGCGCGGCGGCGCCGGTCACATGCGGCGTAGCCATGGAGGTACCGCTTAAGGGTTGATAACACCATTCCCGTGCGTTGGCATCGTCCATCAATGTGAGTGCGCTCGGATCCGGCTTGCTGCTGGAGGAGTCAACATCCCATGGATAAACGGAAAGTATACTGACGCCCGGCGCGCCGATATCGACCGACGACGCGCCGTAATTCGAGAAACTGGCTCGCGCGCCATTTTGGTCGATGGCCGCAACGGAAATAACCGAATCGTAACCTGCCTCGTGCACCTGACCGTTGATCGTAACGATCTGCGTGGTGTCGTAAGATGACGGGTAGACCGGCGTTCTGTCATTGTCCTGTCCGACCCCAAGGAAGTTGCCGTTCCCGGCCGCAGCCACGAAGAGAATGCCTTCGTTGGCTGCATCGATAATGGCCGCGTGCAAAAGGCTCGAGTAGCCGCCACCCCCCCAGGAATTGTTCAGCGCTCGGATATTTACGCCGTGGAAATGCTTCAGGTGGATGAAGTAATTGATCGCGTCGATCGCATCAGCGGTGTCGCCGCCGTTCGGTCCGAGGAATTTACCGGAAATCATTTGCACCGTACCGGGAATTCCCGCGACCCCGGCCACCCCAATTCCGTTGCCAGCCTCGGCGCCGATAATTCCGGCAACATGCGTTCCGTGAGCGTCACCGTCCGGTTGATTCGTGACATCGTCATAAACACTGTTGTCATTATTGAAGAAGTCCCACCCGTTCACGTCATCGATTTTATGAGTCGCGAGTTCTGCTGGGCTTTCACTGCCGTCGTCGTCATCATCGACCCCGTTCGTCGCCTTGTCGCCAATGACCTGGCCATTCCCGTCTAATATCTCACCAGTCTCATTTGGATTGAACCAGGCGTTATGGATCAGATCGGGATGACGAAAGCAGACGCCTTCATCAATAATTCCGACGACTGCCGCTTTTCGGGGTGGATCGACGACAGGCCAGCCCGCCTCCAAGTGCCATGCTTCGTCTGCCTGGCTGCCGAATGTACTGTTGTACGGCCATGTGATAGAAGTAATGAAGCCGGTGTTGGGATCTCCTTCCATGCCCCAGAGACGGAACTGCGTGGCATGAGCTGAATCGTCCGCGTAATAAAAATCATCTACCACCGCATCCGGTTTCACGTTTTGCGTTCGATATATAAAATTAGGCTCCGCGATTTCTACGGCGGAATGATTGTCGAGCGCACGGATCGCCTGCATAACCGGGAGCCTGGTCGAAACTTTGTGAAAATCGGGAAAGTGATTGGCTCCGGCGTTCGGGTTTCGCTTCGTTTCCTTAATTTTACCACCAATCCGGTTGAGTGCGTCGGCGATGTTCGCCTGACCGGCGTTATCCTTGAAAACAATCAACACTTCATCGGCGACTGCTTCCACCCCTTCTTCGGTTGGGGCGGAAAGGTTGGCAACGTTCGTCCTGGATTGACCGTTGGAGAAAACGGACTGGGCACTGGCAGTGCCAACAATGGTGAGGACCGAGAGAAAGGCCGCCTTAAGAGCAGTATCTGGAATCGAGTTCATAGGTATCATGGAATTCAGAGCGTCCCGAAAGCTGCCTCACGCACCGACAAACGAGCAGCCGGATGGGAGACGACGATGGATTCCTGAATGAACAGAATGGCTGATTCAATTAGTTCGTCAACGGAATTATAGATCGAAAATCTCGGGGAGGAAATCCAAAATTGCTTTGCACACAGCTGAGGCACGATAATGATCCGCTCAGGCGGATGAAGAAGAAATCACCAGTTTCCCGCAGCGGTCGCTTCAGCAGCGGGCCCGGCGCGGACGTCGCGGAATTCACAGAGTCAATCTCGTTCGATTGGCGGCTCTGGAAGCACGATATTCTCGGCTCCACAGCGCACGCGAAGATGCTGCAGAAAATCGGAGTGCTGAGCGCGAGGGAACTAAAGGAGCTTCTCAAGGGCCTGGCCGAAATCGCGGAAGAGATCGAGGCCGGAAAGTTCAAATGGAATGCCGAACTGGAAGATGTCCACATGAATATCGAGGCGGCTCTCACGAAGCGTTGTCCTGCCGGGGCGAAGTTGCACACGGCGCGATCACGGAACGACCAGGTGGCGCTGGACGTCCGTCTCTGGTTACGCGAGGAAATTGTCTTCCTGCGCGAAGAAATTCGCGATTTGCAGAGGGCATTTGTGGGGCTCGCCAGTGACAATGTCGAAGTGGTCATTCCGGGCTACACGCATTTGCAACGGGCCCAGCCGGTCTACTTCGCGCATCATTTGCTCGCCTACGTTGAAATGTTGAGTCGCGATATCGGGCGATTTGAAGATTGCCTTGTCCGACTTAACGTGTGTCCCCTCGGGAGCGGCGCCATTGGCGGAACGACCCTGCCCATTGATCGGGAATTCGTCGCGTCGGAGCTTTTTTTTCTAGATGTAAAACGCAAACCGGCTGTCACGCAAAATTCGATGGACGCGGTGAGCGACCGGGACTTCGCGCTTGAGTTTTGCGGCGCAGCCGCGATTCTCGCGGTTCATCTTTCGCGTCTCTCAGAGGACCTGATTTTGTGGGCCTCGAGTGAGTTTAACTTCATCAAAATCGCTGACGCCTACACCACCGGTTCGTCGCTCATGCCGCAGAAAAAGAATCCCGATATCGCGGAGCTGACGCGCGGAAAATCCGCTCGAGTCATTGGTGATTTGATGGCGCTGCTTACCCTGGTGAAAGGGCTTCCCATGACCTACAACCGCGATTTGCAGGAAGATAAGGAGCGGCTCTTTGACGCAGTGGACACGGTTCGTTCGACGGTACGCATCGTCGCCGCAATGTTGCGCCACACTGAGGTCAACGGTTCCTCCTGCGCCGCGGCCGCCTCCGACAGCTCGCTGCTCGCAACGGATCTGGCCGATTATCTCGTGCGCAAAGGAATTCCGTTCCGACGGGCGCATCATGCGGTCGGAGCCTTGGTGGGCCGCGCGGAAGGACAAGGGCGGAAACTGCATGAACTCACGCTTGAAGATTTTCAAACGGTTGATTCTTATTTTGAGAGTGATGTCCTCGGGCTGTTCGATTTGAAGAACGCCATGGCTCACCGAAATCTGATTGGCGCTCCCGGCCCAAAAGAGGTGCGGCGTCAAATCGCGCGCTGGCAGAAGCAGCTCGAATAATTTGTGAGCGGGACGCACCAGCCTTTATTGAAGGATCTGTTGCGGGATGTCTCGCGTTCCTTTTATTTAACGCTTCGAATTCTCCCAAAAGGTGTCCGCGATCAAATTGGACTGGCTTATCTTCTGGCTCGCGCGACCGATACAATTGCCGATACGGGCGCCGTCGCGGTGGAAAAAAGGATTGCCGCGCTTGGAGATCTGCGCCGCCGTATACTCGCTCCGTCGATGGAACGGATCGAACTGCCGGAGCTCAGGTCGCTGCAAAGTTCACCGGCCGAACGTACGTTGCTCGAACGGATCAACGAAGCGTTGGCGCTGCTCTTTCAATTCGCGCCGCCCGACCGCGAGCTGATTCAACGTGTCCTCTCGATTATCTCCGAGGGCCAGGAACTCGATTTGCTCCGATTTGGTCATGCTTCGAGGGAGAATATCTCCGCGCTGAACTCGGATGACGAGTTGCACGATTACACTTACCGGGTGGCCGGTTGCGTCGGAGAATTCTGGACCCGGATTTGCGTCGCTCATCTTCGTCCGAAACCGGAGGTGAGCACGGAACTCCTGGTGGAACGAGGGATTCGGTTCGGGCGTGGGCTGCAATTGGTGAACATCCTGCGCGATATCCCGGCGGACCTGGCGAATGGACGATGCTATCTGCCCTGGCCGGGGTTGCGCATTGTCAACCTGGAACCGCCCGATCTTTTGAATTCTCAAAACGAACCGAGGCTTCGCCCGGTTTACAACGAATGGCTGAAAGTTGCGGAGGAGCACCTCGGCGTGGCGTGGCAGTATGTACTGGGCCTGCCGCGGAGCTGGTGGCGGGTGCGGTTGGCTTGCGCCTGGCCGGTTTTAATCGGCTTGCGGACACTGGATCTGCTGAACGCTGCTAATGTCTTGAATTCGGACAGTCGCATCAAGGTGTCCCGGAGAGAGATCAAGGCTATCCTGCGGCAATCCCTTCTCCGTTACCCGTTCGAGAGTGCCTGGCAGCGGTTGCCGCAAGTCGTGTCTGATTCACACATAGGGGGGTGAAATTTTGAGCGCCTGGCACGCTGATAGCTTGACTCGGTTCCGTGTTGTGGAATGATCTCGTCGCAATATTATCCTATGCCCAAGAAAGTGGCTTCTAGAAGACACCTGACTCGTCAGGAGAAGCGCGACCTGGACATCGAAATAGGGTTTTTAGAGGGGGTGGTTCAGCGCGATCCGGGTTACGTTGACGCACTCCAATTACTCGGGGACGATTACACCAAGCGCGGCAAGTTCCGGTCCGGCCTCGACATCGACCAGCGACTGTCCGATCTGCGCCCGCGTGACCCGCTGGTTTTTTACAACCTCGCGTGCAGTCTTTGCCTCACCGAAAACTACGACGAAGCGGCTGACGCCCTGGAGCAGGCGATCAACCTCGGTTATCGTGATTTCAAGTGGCTCGCTGAAGATCCCGATTTGCAGGACCTTCGGAAGCAGCCGGTTTATCGGCGCATCCGGTCAAAATTGCGCCAGATGAAGGTGCGGGTACGGTAAATTTTGACCATCGGAATTGGGAAGGCACAGAGAAAAAATTCTCCGTGCCTTTCGTCTTTGTTCAGCATCACAGATGAAAGTTACGGTTGGAGGAAAGACACAGAGTTACCGGACAGTCTCCTTCGATCCCGCTTCGAACGAAGTGATCCTGATTGAGCAACGGCTCCTCCCTCACTCCTTCGAACTGTTTCGGACCCGGGACTTCAACGAAACGGCCCGAGCGATCAAAGATATGGTGGTCCGCGGGGCTGGCGCGATTGGCGCTACGGCTGCCTACGGCTTTGCGCAAGGTCTTCGCGCATTTACCGGAACGGAGCCCCAAGCATTCAAAGCACAAGTCCAAACGGTTTACGAGACTCTCAAAGGGGCGCGGCCCACGGCAGTCGACCCCGTTAATGCGATGGATGCAATCCGGCATAAACTTTCTGGAAGCATTGCAGATCAGAAGGAGATTGCTTTGCGTGAAGCAGAACGCTTCGCGGAAGAGGATGTTCAGCATTGTCGCGAGATTGGCGAGCAAGGGATGCCCCTGATTCGCGAAGGAGCGCGGGTGCTCACCCACTGCAATGCGGGTTGGCTCGCCTTCGTCGATATTGGCTCGGCCACAGCGCCAATGTACGCGGCGCACTCCGCACGGCGTAAATTTCACGTCTACTGCAGCGAGACTCGCCCGCGCTCGCAGGGCGCATCGCTTACCGCGTGGGAATTGGCGCAGGAAGGTGTTTCACACCAGGTTATCAGCGACAACGCCGCCGGCCATCTGATGCAGCGCGGCGAGGTCGACCTGGTGATCGTGGGAGCGGACCGCGTGCTCGGCAAAACCGGGGATGTAGCAAACAAAATCGGCACGTATACCCGCGCCGTGCTGGCGCAGCGCCATCATATTCCTTTTTACGTCGCGATTCCGCTCAGCACCATTGATTGGAATCTCACGAGCGGATTCGACATTCCGATAGAGGATCGCGACGAAAGTGAAGTGCTTGGCGCCTGGGGCGTGAACAAAGCTGGCGCGCGCGAGTACGTTCGTGTGGCGAACCCAACCAGCCACGCGGTTAATCCGAGCTTCGATGTTACGCCTTCGGAACTGGTGACTGGAATCATCACTCCAGCGGGAATTTTCAAACCTAAGGATTTGGTGAACAACCGGACTTGTCTCAGTGGTTAATCTTACGCGGCTTTTTGGCGTGCCCTTTTGTATCTCCGCAGAACCGCGTTGATTCGTGTTTGGTATCCGGGACCGAACGATTTGAACCATGTTAAGACGTCTGAGTCCAGACGCAGAGTGATGGGCGTTTTTGAAGGCGGCGTTAGAACCTCGCCGCTCGACCAATCGACGAAATCATCGATTTCATCACTGCCTTCATCAAACAGACGTTCAAACTCGCTGGTTGTGATGGTGCGCTTCTTGTCCAGACTTTTCAAAGTGGCGTTTTCGTGTTTACGAGGTTTGCTCATAAATTTCGATCTCTTTCTCTCGGGACCGGCGGACCGAAATGATGCGAGTCACGCCAGCCCGGTCCGTTACAATCGCGGTCCAATGTTTCCCCGCGATAAGACCCACGACGAGGCGGCGAACTTCACCCGAAAATGGGAGCGTCACACTCAGCGTCTTCCCCGTCCAGAGTTCTTGCGCTTTCTCGAACCCAATCCCGTGTTTGTGTTGATTCGATTTGTTCTTCGCCGGATCAAATTCAAAATCCACGCTCAATAAAGCTCGGGGGCCCGGTATCGCCTGTCAATACATATGTAAATACAGATATTATTTTGCGCGACGCGGTCCGTTTCTTCGGCTAGATACGACGTCATGAAGCCCGTTGCCCTCGCGGTTCTCTTTTTTTCGCTTTGCTCGGCTCGCGCGCAGTTGCCCACAACGTCCGTCCAAAACGCTGGCTTTGATCCCGCGCGTCTGGAGGTGCTGCATGACACTGTCCGGCGGTTCGTTGGCGAAGGGCAGCACGCAGGCGTGATCACTTTGGTCGCACGTGACGGAAAGATTGTCGATTTCCAGACGTACGGTTATCGCGACCTGGAAAACCATTTACCGATGGAAAAGGACACGATTTGCCACGTCTATTCCATGTCGAAGATCATCACGTGTGCGGCAACCTTGATCCCGTTCGAAGAGGGACGATTCAACCTGGATGATCCCGTTTCCAACTACATTCCTGAACTGAAAGAAATGAAAGTCTGGGCCGGCGGTACGCAGGAGAATCGAAGGATCGAGTCCTTAAAGCGACCGATCACCATCAAGCATCTGCTCACCCATACGAGCGGTTTGATCTACGATTTCTCGGGAGAAGATGAACTGACCAGGCTGTGGCGAAGCGCGGAGTTATGGAAAGGACCAGGGCTCGACAGTTTCATCACGAAACTCGCCAAGCTCCCGCTTAAGCACCAACCGGGCGATGCCTGGACCTATGGTGTGAATCAGGACGTGCTGGGTGCGTTAATCGAGCGCATTTCCGGAAAGACGTTCGGCGCCTTTTTGGAGGAGCGGATTTTCGCTCCGCTCGGTATGAAGGATACGGGCTTCGACGTGCCTGATGAAAAATTGAATCGGCTCGCCAAGATCTATAAACACGGGCCGGACGGAAAACTGGTAGAAGACAAGCCCCTCATCGAAACATGGCCGAAAGCCGGGCAGGGTATTGAAGCGGGTGGTGCGGGCATTTTCTCGACCGCCGGAGATTACGCGCGATTTGCGCAGATGCTGTGCAATGGTGGCACGCTCGAAGGACATCGAATCCTTGGACGCAAAACCGTCGAGCTCATGACCGCGAATCACACTGTAACGCTGCCTAATAATCAGTCGGCGACTCGCCAGAAAGGATTCGGCCTGGGAGTCGAAGTCACCACTGATCTCGGCCAACTCTCCATGCCCGGCTCCCTCGGCCAATTCGGGTGGTATGGAGCGGCCACTACCTATTGCCAGGTTGATCCAAAGGAAAAGATCGTCGCAGTGGCGTTCGCGCAACATTTTCCGTTCAACGAACACAACTTTTTCGCGAAGTTTCAAACAGGTTACTACCAGGCTTTGAAATAAAATTGCGCGCTTCACGTCAAACTCGAACAAGGACATGAATAAACTCGTTTTGATTGCTGCTATCGCCTTCGGTCTTTCGTCACTTGCGGCGGACAATGAACTCACGCCGCAAGAACAAAAAGACGGATGGAAACTGCTCTTCGACGGCAAAACGATGAAGGGGTGGCACGGCTACGGCAAGCCGGCCTTCCCGGAAAAAGGTTGGGTGGTTAAAGATGGAGTTTTGGAACTGATTCGCGGCAGCAAAGCGGGTGACATCGTCACGGATGACCTTTACTCTGATTTCGATCTGATGTGGGACTGGAAGATCGAAAAGGGGGGCAACAATGGTGTGAAATATTTTATTCGTGATGACCTGAAGCAAGCAATCGGACACGAATATCAGATGCTCGATGACAAAGACGGGCACGATTATGGCGCGTTGCACAGCACAGCTTCTTACTACGACGTCCTTCCTCCAGACCCCAACAAGCCCCTCAACCCGCCTGGTGAATGGAATTCTTCGCGGGTGCTGGTAAAGGGAAATCACGTGGAGCACTGGCTCAATGGGAAGAAGGTGCTCGAATACGAGTTGGGGAGCCCGGAAGTCCTGGCCGGAGTGCAAAAGAGCAAATTCAAGTCAGTCCCCGGGTTCGGCCTGAAACAAAAGGGACACATTCTGCTCACCTACCACAATGATGCGGCGAGCTTCAAAAACATTAAAATTAGGGACTTGAGCCACGACCACTGAACAGCGGTCGTAGCTTTGAAGGTTAAAACCGTTTCTTCCCTCGGGCTACGAACTTATTGAACTTGCTGTTTTTGTTCGTTTCATAGAGGAAAGCGAGATTCGCTTCTTCGAACTTTTCGAAGAATTCGTCCCAATCGATCGGGGTGAGCGAGTCTTCCCCAGCGTACCTGGGGGAAATCGATTTCTTTGCTGTTGGCATAATTGCTAATACTCCTTGATGACAGTACTAGCGTACTTCGCCGAGGTTGTGCACCTGCACGGCGAGTTCTGCTTCCTGTAATTCAATTAAAGCAAGCCCTGAATAGAGCCTCCGCTCGCTACGCGGCTCGAGCCCGGCTTGGGGCCATTGCGGGTAAGCGGGTGATGCGTTTTTCGTCGCGCGCCTCAGCTACTGGCGCGCTCAGCACCTCAATTCGGTCCCTGACCTTCTCGAGAAGCTTGACCATGCTTTTACCTTCCCTTTCCGTGACGCCGTCCATCAAATTACCGAGTCGGCCGAAAAGGTCGGGCAATATGGTATCGAGGTACTTGCGTCCCTTTGCGGTCAGAGCAACGTAGGACATCCGTTTATCCTCAACAGATGCCGTCCGTTTGATGAGCCCTTCGTCCTCAAGCCCTTGCAGGAGACCGGTCATGGTCGCACGCGTTACCCCGGAACGATCCGCGAGGTCAGCAGGACAAAGAGGCTTATCTGGCTCGCGGTTGAGCAATGCGAGTACGGTGAAACGGCCTTGTGAAGTGCCGTGGTGTGAGTAGTAGCGCTCGAGACCTTCGAGCACATCGCTGGCGACGCGCAGGAGGTTAAAATAGGCCTCCAGCCCGTCCGGATTTACGTTTGGGTAACGCTTCGAGTACGCAAGGAGAGTCTCGTACTTCGGAATGTCTTTCAGTAGGAGCATGTGTGTCTTTCCTTAGGCGGCGGACAGGTTACGGTCAGCCGACTAACAGTGTGTGTTTGGGTTACGCTCGGGAGGATATGCACAGGTCCGCAAAATATCAACAAACTCTTATTTACATTTTTTGCTATCAAAAGCGGACCGCCTAATACCGATACTTGGGGGGAAGAGCTAACGCCTTATGGATGCCCGCAATCCGAAAGAGAAGGACGCGAATTTCGCCGCGACGAACCCGAAGCTGTTTGAAAGCGTGTCGAAACAGGACTGGTGGCTCGCGCCCTGGTTTTTAACCTGGCTGCAGTTAGCCGGCCATTGAATCAATGCGCTTCCAGCCAATTCTTCCCAACGCCGAGTTCAACGACGATGGGGACTGCCAGCGGAATCGCGGTCCGCATCTTTTCTTCGACGAGTTCGCGCAATTCCGGCTCCTCTTTTTTATGCACATCAAAAACAAGTTCGTCATGCACCTGAAGCAGCATCCGGCTTTTTAGATGGCGTTGGCAGATCTCGCGATGGATGCGGGCCATTGCGATCTTGATCATGTCCGCCGCGGTTCCCTGAATGGGAGCGTTGATCGCGTTTCGTTCCGCTGCGCCGCGTACGGTCATGTTTGACGAACGGATATCGCGAATATAGCGGCGCCGGCCGGTCACAGTTTCGGCGTATCCGTGTTCGCGCGTGAAATCGATTGTGTCCGACATGTAGCGGCGAACCCCCGGAAATTGAGTGAAGTAGTGATCGATTATTTCAGCGGCTTCCCGCCTTGGAATCGCCAGGCGCTGCGCCAACCCGAATGCGGACATTCCATACGCAAGGCCGTAGTTGACCATCTTCGCTTTGCGGCGCATGTCCGGCGTGACCAGCGGCAACATCACTCCGAAAACTCGTGCGGCCGTCGCGGTGTGAATGTCGAGGTTCTGTTGAAACGCTTCAATGAGCGCCGCTTCCTTCGCCAGGGCCGCTATGATGCGTAGTTCGATTTGCGAATAGTCAGCCGAGAGGAGCAGGTAATCATCGTCCCGAGGAACAAAGGCCTTTCGAATCTCGCGGCCCTGCTCGGTACGGATCGGAATGTTTTGCAGGTTGGGATTGTCAGACGCGAGCCGTCCCGTCGAGGTGCTGGCCTGGCGAAAAGTCGTGTGAATCCGTCCGCTCTTCAACCAGATCGCCGTCGGCAACGTGTCGACATAGGTTGATTTTAGCTTAGTAGCCGAACGATAATCGAGAATCTTCTGGATAATCGGGTGCGCTCCGGCGAGTTCCTGCAAAACCTGTTCGTTCGTCGCGTATTGGCCACCCTTGGTTTTTTTGGCGTTCTCCAGGAGTTTCAACCGGTCGAACAAAATGTCTCCGAGTTGCTTTGGTGAGTTCAGGTTGAACTCACCGCCCGCGAGGTTGTAGATTTCCTTCTCGGCCTCCGCGATTTGCCGCGCGAGTTCCTTGCCAAAGACTTCAAGCGTTCCGGCATCGACCCGAATCCCTTCGTACTCCATTTCAACGAGCGCGGGAATCAAAGCGGCTTCGATATCGTAGAAGACGCGTTCCTGCTTTTTCTCGGCCAGCCTCGGCTCGAGAAGCGCCCGCAGTTGCAACGCGAGATCCGCCTCCTCGCACGCTTTGTTCAACCGATCTCCGTCGCTCTGCAAATTCAACTCGCCTCCTTCCGCCGCTGGAGGAATGGGCGTATAGCCAATGAGCGACTCGCCCAGATACTGCAGAGTGTGTCGCATATCCGGTTCAAGCAGGCTATGCGCGAGCATCGTATCAAAGAGCAACGCGCCGCTGCAGGCTCCAGACCAGCGCAGCACACTGAGCGCGCGTTTCAGGTCGTGGCCGATGAGCGTCACCTTTTCGTTTGAAATCAACGTGCCGATTTCTTTGAGGATTTCCGCTCGATTCCCTTCGTGCGGAAGATCAACAAACCACGCTTTGTGCGGCTCCAGTGCCAGGGCGATTCCAGTGATGCACGCCTGCTTCGGGTCAGGATGAGAACATTCGATGGCGAGCGAAAAACGGCCCACCTTTCTAAGTTGATCCAAAACTTGAGCCCTTTCCTCGGGAGTGTGCACCTGCGTGTAATGATGCGAAACATCCTTGAGCGCTTTCAGTTCAGCGAAAACTGGCGTTGTCTCAACCGGACTTTCCGTAAAGTCGAGTTCGGCGGATTGCTCTTTTTTAGCGGCCGGCTTTTCGGCGGAGTAACCGCGGCCCGCCTTAAACTCATCGCCAAACAGCCGTTTGCCGATCGTGTTGAATTCATATTCGATGCAGAGGGCTTTGACCGCTTCGTCATTTCGTTCGCGCAGGCGCAATGCTTCGATATCGCGCCGTACCGGTGTGTCGCAATGAATCGTGGCGAGACGTTTGGAAAGCAGTGCGATATCTCTATGAGACTCGATCGTCTCCTTTATCTTTCCCTTCAATTCATCCGTGCGGGCCACGAGGTTCTCAATCGAGCCAAACTGCGAAATCAACTTGCTGGCCGTTTTTTCACCGACACCGGGTACGCCTGGAATATTGTCTGACGTATCCCCCATCAGGCCCAGGATATCAATGACCTGCCCCGTATTTTGAATTCCCCAGCGCGCGAGGATTTCCGGCACGCCCATGATCTCGATGCCATCGCCCATCCGCGAAGGTTTGTAGAGAAATGTTTTTTCGCTGACGAGCTGACCGAAATCCTTGTCAGGCGTGACCATGTACGAGGTAAAACCTTGCTTTTCCGCCTCTTTGACCAGTGTTCCGATGATGTCGTCCGCTTCGCAACCGTCGCACTCGAGCAAGGTAATGTTAAAAGCCTCGATCATCTGCCGGATGCTCGGCAGCGCGGCGCTCAAATCTTCGGGCATGGCTTGCCGCTGTGATTTATATTCCGCGTATTCCTTATGCCGATGCGTCGGAGCGTCAGTATCAAACACTACAGCAAGGTGAGTCGGCTTCTGCTCGTTCAGAATCTGGAGAAGAGTCTGGGTGAAACCGTAAAGTGCGGAGGTGTTTACACCTTTCGACGTAAAAATCGGACGCGCAATCAACGCAAAGTGCGCCCGGTAAACGAGCGCCATCGCGTCGAGGAGGAATAGTTTTTTTGACACGAATTGCACGAATTTACACGAATCCGGAAAAACAATTCGTGAAAATTTGTGAAATTCGTGTCGAACTCTTAAGGCAAAAGGCGGCCTACAATTTGGCTGATCGTCTTGCCTTCCGCCCGACCGGCGGCTTTGGCCTGCACCGCTTTGATCACGGGGCCCATCTCTTTCTTGGAAGTTGCGCCCGTTTCCGCAATGGCGTCCCGGATCATCTTCTCCAATTCCTCGGCGGAGAGCGGCTGCGGGAGGAATCCTTCCAAAACGGTGATTTCCTGCTTCTCCTTTGCGGCTAATTCAGGACGGCCACCCTTTTCGTATTGTTCTATGGAGTCGCGCCGCTTCTTTATTTCTTTTTGCGCGATTGAAACGAAATCGGAATCGGAGAGAGTCTCAGCTTTCTTCTCGATGAGGATGTAGCCGATGGCCGACTTGAGCATCCGCAATGCGCCGAGACGGTCCGCATCTTTCGCGAGCATCGCGGATTTGATCTCCTGACCTAGTTTTTCCTGGAGCGTCATGCTTAGCTTTTGGCCTTTTTCAGTTTGTCGCGAAGTTGCGCCGCCTTCTCGTAATCTTCGCGCTGAATCGCGTCATCCAGCGCTTGCTCCAGGCGTTCGCGCTCCGAAAGCGGACGAGTCGAACGAATCTCATTCAAATAAGCATCGAGCGAAGCAGCTTCAGCGCTCTGCTCCATCAACTCAGGCCGCTCGATTCGAGTGAAGAACTCGCGCAGTTCCTCCAAACCTTGCTCTACGGCCTGGATCGCATCGTCGTGCTTCCCGGCGTCCAGCGCCATGGTGGCGCGGGCACGCACCTGCATCATGAGAAGTTGCGGGCGCAGTTGCTGCACTGACCAGGCCAGTTCCCGCAGTTCGGCATATTTTTCAACAAAATCGAAAACGGCAATGTTGCGTTCCGTATCCCGAATCACGCCTGCGTAATCCTTGAGCTGAAAAAGGCAGATGTAGCGGTGATGAAACTGGATTGCTTCCTGTTGCAGCTTGGAACAATCCTCAGGGTCGAGCTTGAACCCTTCGTCATTTCCCTCGTGCGAATCGACATATTTCTGTAGACGATTTTTGTAATGCTCGAAAAGCGTATCGTGGCCAAACGGCTTCTTTCCATCGGGCCGTCCGAATGCATCCATCTGGAGCAAACCAAGGTCGACGCGCAGTTGGATTTTCTCCTTACCGTCTTTGCCTTTAAACCGCCTGACGACAATCTGACCTGCCTGGTATTCCCAGGAGCCCAGCAGGTCGGAAATATCGAAATTCATAAACCGCACTCACTTTGGTCAATGGACTTCGCAGTGTCAATGAATGGCATGCAGGCAAAGAAAGCAGGCCTATTTAGCGGGCAAACCTTTCGCCGTGCGTTCCACAAAAGCTGCCAGATCCTTCGCCAGATCTTTGATATCTTCCGTTTGAATATTCTCGTCACTCATGTAGCCGCCGCCCAGGTGCGCCCCACCCGATTCTCCGCTGCGGGTCATGTCATAGCGGAACAAAACCTGGTCTCCGGAACGCATTTTCCCGGCAACTTTGATGACGGGTTGGCCCGCCCCGTAAAGCCCGGCAAAAAAGCGCGCACCGCCACCGCCCTTCTCGTGGTGGTAGATGTTATTTTCGAGAGTCAGAACCTTCGCTCCAGCAGGGATGTCATTCATCGACGTCACGACATGCTGAAAAAGATGAATGTCTTGTAGCGAACCCGTCAGATCGTTGCGAAGAGATCGCTTCGCCGTGTCCAGTACTTTGCGTTCCTCATCACTTCGCGACTCGGCGTTGCTGGTCGGTTCAGCCACGTAAACGGTGTCGTACCCGCTGAAATTGAAACCATCCGCCATCCAGACACCTTGGATGTCGTGGTCCTGGTGATACGTAACACCTTCGGGACCCGTGTAAGTTTTTCCTCCTCCGCTCCCACCATCGGAAGCACAACCGCACATCAAAACTGCGACAACTGCTGCGATCAAAGAATTTTTCACGCGCGCATGCTTCACTTGTTCTTCCACGCATACAAGCACAAATGGTGCTGAAGCGAAATCGCTAACAGTTGAACATTTCTTGTCGATGGGTAGTCTAGTGTTCGTGCAGTGGTTCAAGACTTTCATGATCGTGACGCTGGTTGCCGTTTGGTCGCTGGCTTCCAACCACTGTCGCCTGGAGCTGATCTCGGCGTTTTCCTTTGTGGCGTGTGGTAATCAGGCGGATTGCACCGGAAAGCAGGACAAAGACTGCGAAACAGATGGGTGCGCTGCCGTCGAAAACCAGCTCTACAAGAGTGAAAATGCGCAAGTCCAGCTTCCCGCACCGGCTCTTCTCCCCGTAGTCTTCGTAAGTCCGATCGTTATCGAAGATCCGGCTCCTTCCCTTACACGGCTTTTTGACACCACTCCAAAGGTGTTATCGCGACTCTGGCAATTTTCCTATCGCACGGCCCTGCCGCCTCGTGCGCCTTCGCTTCTTTCATAAGTAGTCCCGTTTGGGATTTCCGTACGGATGCAGTGTGCCCACAGGGCGCCTGTCTGGCCTGTCCTATTCGTTTTGAAAAACTGTTCCCGATTGTCTGCTTATGAAGATTTATGCTCCTTGTCCTTTGAATTTCTGCCTGGTGTTTCTGGCCGCGCTCAAATTAAGCGCCGCGGAAGTGTCCCCGCCTGCTTCTGCTGCAAACGCAGTCTCACTCGACGTGTTGGTTGCAGACGTCCTGGAGAACAATCCTGAACTCAATTTTTACCGATCGGAAATCGCAGCCGCGAATGGTGAGCGACGGTCCGCCGGCGCCCTGGCGAATCCGGAATTGTCCACCACAATCGGCAACAAGCGTTTGAACACTGGAGGAACGCTCTCGGACGGCCCGGCCTGGTCCGCTTCCGTGAGACAGACGTTTGAATGGCCGGGGCGGATGGGATTGCGCAAGTCCATTGCAAATCATCAAATCAAGCTCGCCGAACTTGGGTTTCAACAGTTTAAAGCCGCGCTCGCGGGACGAGCCCGCCTTCTGGCCTTTGATTTGTTCGCAGCTCAGGAAAAAGCGGCAGCCGCCCGCGAAGTAGCGGAACGATTTCAGGCGTTGCGTGAGACGCTGGTCCAGCGTGATCCAGCCGGATTAACTCCCCTCCTCGAAACGCGGATTATTGAGGCGACAGAATTGACGCTGCGAAAAAAATCCACCGAAAGCCAGCTCGCGGAACAATCGGCGCAACTGGAGCTAAACCAACTCCGGGGAACAGCGTGGACGAACGCGTTGCAAATCGGCACTCCAGAACTGACCTTCTCACGTCTACCCGAACTGGAGACCTTATTGGCCGCCGCCCGCACAAACAACTTCGACCTGCGAATGCGCGAGGCAGAACTGGAGATGCAAGGATTCCGGCTTTCGCTCGCTCAAAACGAAAAATATCCAGCGGTGACGGTCGGGCCCTATTTTTCCCAGGAACGGTCTGGAGATCGAGAGACGCAAATCGGTGTGAGCGTATCGATTCCACTTCCGATTTGGAATCGGAATCGAGGCAAGATCGAAACTGAGGAGGCGCGACGCGCCCAGGCGGAAACCGTTTTACTTGTAGCGCACAGAGATCTGGAACGTCAGGTTCTGGACGAAGCTCTGGCCTATCAAACGCGAGTTGAAGCGCTCGCAACCACGCGCGCCGACGCAGTGCAGCAGTTTAAGGAGGCAGCCGCGTTGGCGGATCGCCACTACAGACTCGGAGCAGTTCCCGTAGCAACTTACGTGGAATTGCAAAAGCAGTACCTCGAAGCAGTCGAGGCGCTGCTGAATCTGAAAAAGGAGGCACTCGATGCGTGGCAATCATTGCACCGCTTGACCGGAATTGAATGGGGTGCAGCGGTGAAGGGCCAGCCATGATCACACAAGTCCTTGAGTTTTCTCTCCGCCAGAGAGCAGTAGTTCTGCTGGGCGCCTTCGCTCTGCTCGCCGGCGGATTGTGGTCCGCATTGCACCTCCCGATTGATGCAGTACCGGACATCACTGGTGTGCAGGTCCAGATCAATACGGAAGTCCCAGCGTTGGCCGCAGAAGAATCCGAAAAATTGGTGACGCAAATCATCGAGCGGCAAATGGCCGGGCTGCCTGGGATGGAGGAGATGCGGTCACTGACGAAATTTGGGTTGTCACAGGTGACATTGAACTTTGGCGACGGAACGGACATTTATCGCGCGCGCCAGCTCGTGGCGGAACGGCTGCAAAGTGTTGCGGAGGATCTCCCGCAGGGTACCACGCCGAAGCTCGCACCCATCAGCACCGGTTTGGGCGAGATTTTTTATTACAGCGTGCGTTACCGATCGGACGCAACCAACAAACCAGCCTCCGAGCTCGAGCAGTTGCTCGTTCTCAGTGAGATCCAGGAATACACGATCAAGCCATTGCTGCGAACCGTTCCAGGGCTCGCTGAGATCAATGAAAGCGGCGGTTACGAGCGACAATATGTCATTCAACCGCGGCCGGAAGCGCTGGAAGCAGCCGGCATGACCTTCAGCGAGTTGGCCGAATTGGTGAGCCAAAACGTGCAGAACGCAGGAGGTGGAATCATCAATCGAGGGGGACAACAGTTAACCATCCGCGCGGTCAGCCGCGTTACGAATTTGAGCCAGATAGCAGAATTGCCTCTGAAGTTCGGCGCCGGAGTCAATCCGATCCTGGTGAAGGACGTCGCGGACGTGAGGACCGGAACTCAATTTCGCACCGGTGCCGCGACGCTGGATGGAAGCGAAGCGGTGATCGGAACGACCATGATGCTCGCGGGACAAAACAGCCGCGCCGTGGCCGAGCGGGTAAAGGCGCGAATTGCGGAAATCCAAACCAAACTGCCGGGCGGCGTGGAAATCGAAATTCAGTACGATCGTTCGGAACTGATCGATCGAACGATTCAAACGGTAAAAACAAATCTTTTCGAAGGCGCCATTTTGGTAGTGGTGGTTTTGCTCGCCCTGCTTGGAAATTGGAGAGCTGCGCTCATCGTTGCGACCGCCATTCCTCTCTCCTTTTTGTTCGCGTTGATCGGCATGGCGCGCTTCGGAATTTCGGGGAACCTGATGAGTCTTGGTGCCGTCGATTTCGGCCTGATTATCGACGGCGCGGTCGTCATCGTCGAAAATATCGTGCGCCAATTGGGGCACAAGCAGCATCAACTCGGTCGAGCCTTGACCGCCGAAGAACGTGGGCGCGTGGTGCTCGCCGCGAGCAAGCAGGTGGGAACCCCAATGTTTTTCGGCGTGGTGATCATCACGGTTGTCTACCTCCCGATCCTCACTTTGACGGGCATCGAAGGAAAGATGTTCCATCCAATGGCCTTGACGGTCATGCTCGCTCTCGGCGGGGCGTTGCTGTTGGCCTTGACGCTCATGCCAGTTCTCTGCTCTTTCCTTCTGCGTGGCAAAATCCGTGAGGAGGACAGCAACCTTATTGCCTGGTTGAAGCGGCTGTACGCAGGAACGCTCGCGCTTGCATTGCGTTGGCGATGGCCGGTGGTGATTTCATCAGGGGCGCTTTTCCTGGGAGCCGTTTGGATGTTCACCCGGTTGGGGGCAGAATTCGTCCCCAAACTCGATGAAGGTTCCATCACAGCGATGTTGTATAAACCTGTCGGGATGAGTCTTGAGGAATCGTTGAAGACCGATATCGAAGTGGAGAACCGTTTAAGAAGGGAGTTCCCGGAAGTTACCCGCATTTTTACACGGATCGGCACGAGCGAAATCGCGACCGACCCGATGCCACCCAACGAAAGTGACGTCTATATCTTTTACAAACCGGTCAAGGATTGGCCGCGAAGTGGCAGCCGGCCGAGAGACAAAGCGGAACTCCGTGAGCAGATCGAAGCCACGATTAAACAGATAAATCCCGAATACGACATGCTCTTCGCGCAGCCGATAGAAATGCGGTTTAACGAGATGCTCGAGGGGACGAAAGCGGAGTTGTCAGTCAAAATTTTCGGGGAGGACTACGACCTCCTGGAAGCACTCGCTGAACAGGTCAAAGAAATCCTCCAAAAAACTCCCGGCGTCGCGCAGGTCGAGCACGAGACGGAGGGACGCACACCGCAATTACAAATCAATGTGGATCACGAGGCGTTGCGCCGCTTTGGACTGCAGGCCGCGGAGGTCAATAAAGTGATCAATTCTGCTCTCGCGGGACAGCAGGTGGGATTCATCTCGGAAGGCAATATGCGCCGCGAAATTCGCGTGCGAATGCCAGAGCAACTTCGTGCGGATGATGAAGAGATCAAAAAACTGCCAGTGCGTGTCGGGCAAACCGGCCTGGTGCCACTGGGAAGGCTCGTGCATTTCCAAACTATAAAAAGTGTCGAACCGATCCTGCGTGATGACGGACACAGACGCGCGGCCCTCCTGGTGAACCTGAAAACCTCAAACATCGAAGGTTTCGTCCGCGAAGCGGAACGACGCATCCGGCAGGAAGTGAAAATGCCGGACAACTATATCGTGGAATTTGGCGGGCAATTTCAAAACCTCCAGAAAGCCCGGACGCGCCTGGCGTTCGTCGTTCCAACCGCGCTCATGCTCATCTTCGTCCTGATCTTCCTCGCTTTGGGCAGCCTGCGTCAGGCGCTGCTCGTTTATTCGGGCATCCCGCTGGCGGTCATGGGCGGGGTTCTATCGCTGTGGCTGCGTGGCATGCCCTTCAGTATCACGGCAGCGGTGGGCTTCATCGCCTTGAGCGGAGTGGCGGTTCTGAATGGATTAGTGATGATTTCGTACTTCAACGAATTGCGCGAACAGGGCAAATCGGTGCGAGAAGCGGTCATGGAAGGATCGCTCACACGTCTGCGCCCCGTGATGATGACTGCGCTGGTGGCAAGTCTTGGCTTCGTGCCGATGGCCATTGCGACCGGCGCCGGTGCCGAGGTACAGAAACCGCTGGCCACCGTTGTCATTGGAGGCATTATCAGTTCGACCTTGCTAACGCTGGTCATTCTGCCAGTGCTTTATTGCTGGTTTGAATCGAGGAAAAAGCAAGAAGTTCCAATCGCAGCGAATCTATGATGCATTATGCGATAAAAATTCTGGTGAGTGCCGCCATCATTGTCGCGGTCTCGGAAGTCTCGAAACGCAGCGCGCTTATCGGAGGCCTGGTAGCGTCGCTCCCTCTGGTCTCGTTTCTCGGAATTTTGTGGCTTTATGCGGATACAAAAGATTCCGGCAAGGTTGCGGATCTATCAACGAGCATTTTCTGGTTGGTCCTGCCCTCACTGGCTTTCTTCCTGGTGTTACCCGCCCTCCTCAAAATCAGGGTTAATTTTTACGCGAGCTTCACTCTCGCCACCGGAATCATGTTAGCGTGCTATGGTATGATGTTGCTCGTTCTCAAAAAGGTGGCAAGCCACGGCTAAGGTTTCACCAAAGGTTTGGGCGGCAGGACGAGCACCTTATCTACTCGGTGATGGTCCATGTCGAGCACCTCGAACGTATAACCTTGCGCCTCGAACGTTTCTCCCTCCTTCGGAATGTGCCCGAGTTGTTTCACAACGTAACCGGCCAGAGTCTGATACTCACTGTAGGCTTCGGGACCGAACTGGAAACCAGGCAGAGCGCGCTCCGCAGCTTCGAGGTCAATTAAAGCATCAATCAGACACGACCCATCCTCGCGCTTCCTTGCTTCGGGCCGTGCCCGTTCTCCCTGCGAAGCGAAGTCCCCGAGGATCGCCTCCATCACATCGTTCAGGCTCACAAGGCCGATCAAATTGCCGAACTCGTCGCTCACCAGCGCGATGTGTTTCCCGGTTTGCTTGAATGTTTCGACCAGTTGCAGCGTGGTCTGCGATTCCGGGACAACCAGCGGAGGAATCATTAGATCTTTTAAATGCACGGGAATTCCGGCAGCGAGGTGCGCATAGATCGCCTTTACAGAGACGACGCCCACAGTGCGATCTCGATTACCCTCGTAAACCGGAAAATAAGAGTGATTGCTGACGACGATTTTGTGCCAGATTTGATCGTGCGAATCGTCCTGCTTCAACCAAATCACCTTCGGGCGAGGTGTCATGATTTCGCGTACCGGTAATTGATCCAGCTCGAGCGCACCATGCACGATGGTGCTTTCGACTTTGTTGAACGCACCGGCTCTCAGACCTTCCTGCATCATCGCGCGCACCTCCTCTTCAGAAACCGCCACTTCCTTTTGTTGTTTGAAGCCGAGCAAGCGCAGAAGAGCATCGGTGGAAACACTGAGAAAATTCACGAGCGGTCCCGCGATGTGTGAAAGCGCGTTCATCGGTCTGGCCAAGGCCCGTGAAATTCCTTCCGGATTGCTCAAACCAAACCGCTTGGGAACAAGTTCGCCGAGAACCAGCGAGAAGTAAGTGATCAGCATCACCACAATCGCGAATGCGATTTTGTCCGCATAACCTGCGAGCATCGCGATGTGACGAATAGGCTCAGACAGTTTCGCCGCAAGGGTAGCTCCCCCAAAAGCGCCCGCGAAAATGCCGACCAAAGTGATTCCGATCTGAACCGTGGATAGAAAGCGATTTGGCGATTCTGAGAGTTCCAGCGCAATTCGTGCTTTCGTATCTCCGTTGTCCGCCATGCGTCGCAGTCGCGCCCTTTTGGAAGAAACTAGGGCGATCTCAGCCATTGCGAACACCGCATTGGCCAGCAGCAGCACAAATATGACAACCACCTCAAAGAGGACCCCACTCATGCGCGTGAGGGTAGTCGCAGACGCTTTCTGAGACAAATTCTGCGCGCTCCATTAGGCAGTATTCGGACAGCAGGCGCATTGTTGTGAACCGGGGCAAGAACGAAGATTTCTTATGGCTGCAGAGGGTCAGCGCGAACGAATGGTGCAGTTGATTGGCGGGTTTAAACTCGTCAAAGGCATGTTACTCGTCGTGATGGCGTTCGGATTGTTTTCGATCCTGCACAAAAATCAGGCTGTGCTGCTCGCCAATCTGGTGCACCGATTCAGCGTCGATCCACATGCGCGCTATTTCAGGATGTTCGCAGAAAGATTTCTCCGGTTGTCACCTAAGTTACCGCTAATCACCGCAGGTACTCTTTGCTACGGACTGGTTTTCCTTGGGGAAGGGATCGGATTGATCATGCGAAAACGTTGGGGTGAGTATCTTACGGTAATCGTCACAGGTAGCTTTTTGCCGCTTGAGGTCTATGAAATAATTCACCACGCGACAGTGATAAAAGGCTTTGTTATCGCTCTGAACCTCGCCATCGTCATTTACCTGGTCATCCGGCTTCGAACGGAAAAAAATTCGCCGCAGTCCGACAGCAACTCACGGGCGGTGCTTCGAGGGCGCCTCCGCACAAGGGCTGCCGCGTAACACGCGCCTGTTCCTGCTACATTTTACCGCACAACGCTCGAAACACGCTGAAGGCGTTGCACACAAGTCTTTGGGTTCGGTGCGGGTATCGGTTACGCCTTTGCGGCTTTGCAAAAACCGACTCCGGCAACCGCCGTTTCAACCCGCACCGACGAAATGAGGGCTTAAGGTTTCAAGACGATCTTGATGCACTCATCCTCTTTGTTGTTGAACATGGCGAAGCCCTGCGGGGCTTGGTCCAACGTCAGGTGATGGGTGACAACGAAGCTCGGGTCGATCTCTCCTTTTTCAATCCGCTCAAGGAGCGGCTTCATATAACGCTGGACGTGCGTTTGCCCGCCACGGATGGTCAGTCCTTTGTTCATGAACGAACCGAGCGGGATTTTATCAGCCAGGCCTCCGTACACGCCAGCCACGGAGACAGTGCCTCCCTTTCGACAGCACATGATGGCCTGCCTTATAGCGTGAGGCCGGCCGCTCTCGAGCATCGCCGCTTGTTTCATGCGGTCGGCGACCCCAACCGGGCCATGGTGGTGCGCTTCCATTCCCACAGCATCGATGCACGCGTCGGGTCCGCGCCCGCCGGTGAGATCCATCAACATCTGGTAAACGTCTCCATCCTCGTAATTGATGGTTTCAGCTCCCGCTTTGTCGCGAGCCATTCGCAAGCGATCGGGGAAGCGGTCGATCGCGATCACGCGCTCCGCGCCCAGCATATAGGCACTCTTGATCGCAAACTGGCCGACAGGGCCACAACCCCAGACAGCGACCGTATCGCCACCTTGAATGTTGCAATTCTCCGCCGCCATCCACCCGGTCGGGTAAATATCCGAAAGGAAAAGTACTTGATCGTCGGTAAGATCGCTCTCGATCTTTATGGGACCCACGTCCGCGAACGGCACGCGTGCGTATTCCGCCTGGCCGCCCGCGTATCCACCCAGCATATGACTGTAGCCGAAAATTCCGGCGGGCGATTGGCCCATCAGCTTCTCGGCAATCGGGGCGTTTGGGTTCGAATTCTCGCAACAGGAATAAAGTTGCTTCTCGCAGAAGTAACAATTACCGCACGCGATCGGGAACGGAACGACGACGCGATCGCCCACTTTGAGATTCTTCACGTCCTTGCCCAATTCGATGACCTCGCCCATGAATTCGTGGCCGAGAATATCGCCCTTCTCCATGGTTGGAATAAACCCGTTATAAAGGTGAAGATCGGAACCGCAAATCGCAGTCGAAGTAATCTTCACGATGCAGTCCCGCGCATTGAGAATTTTTGGATCGGGCACCTGCTCGACCGAAAGTTGCTTTTTCCCGTACCAACAATTGGCTCTCATAAAACAATTCTCCTTTAGTGTGCGAAGGCCGGTTGACGGTTCGGGGTGGGTTCAGGCATCGGAAAATCGAATTTTTTCGATGTGCCGGATGTGCGGCCGGCGGATTGACCGACCGTGGTCGGAATAACTCCGGTCTCCATCAATTGGCGGAAATAGCGCAGGGAGTTGTGAATCTCCTGTTGCGGGTCACGATTCATCATTTTGGCGAACGCCGCGCCCAGCGGACCAGCGGTGATTTTCATATCGATCTCAACGCGGACGATCGTGCCGCGACTGCCGGGAGCTGACTCGAACGTAACAGTACCGACGTGATTCACGTCCGAGCCGGGAAGGGTCCGCCAACTAATCCTTTCGTTCGGTTTGTCCTCGGTGATTTCCGCCTGCCATTTGATCGATTTATTACCGGGTCCTTTGGCTATCCAATGTGAATGCCCATCAGAGGTGACGTGGACCGATTCGAGGTAAAACATGATCTGCGGCAGGTTCTCGAAGTTCCGCCAATAGCGATAAAGCTGCTCAGCCGGTTTGTTGATCACAACGGAGTTTTTGAACCGCAGTTGTCGGGGACTGACGCCGTTGCCGCCACCCAGCTTGCGCGTCCGGGTCATTTCGTCCGCGCACATGATATCGAGAGCCGTCACGCCAACCACCGCAGCCGTTGCGGCGGCGACACGCATTTGTTTATTCGAAGGTGAAGCGAGCGCGAGTCCCAGGCAGGCGAGATCAAGCGCGTCCCCAGCGACGCGAGACTTTACCCAGGCGGGGTATTTTGTTTCGCTCAGAATGCCAACGCCCGCGGCGATTTCACGCAGGCCGAAAAAGCGGAACAACGTCTTGTGACGCCGCCGCAAGCCAATCAGCCGGGCAAGAGTTCCCGGGAGCAACACTTCGGCTGCGCCCAATCCGATGCTGAACCAGCCCAGAGCGCGCGCGAGTTGTTGCTGGCTCTGAGGAACTGGCCGTGTGAGGTGTCTAGCAAGTCCATTCATAGTGTGATCGTCGAACGAATCACACTACTGCCGCCCTACTTCACACCCAATGAGTGGCCCTACGCATTCAAGGGTCGGGGAAGCGACCTGAACGGACTACATCTTACCGCAGCACTGCTTATACTTCTTGCCGCTGCCGCAGGGGCACGGATCGTTCCGCCCAACCTTGGGGCCGGTGCGGACCGGCTTGGCTCTGGAGACGGCTTCGCTCGCTTCGGTCACAATGTCCGACGCACCGGCCGCCGGAGCGTTGGTCGTAGTCTGTCCGCCAAACGCGGTGGATTCCTGGTGCAGCGTCTTCTGCGGCAGCTTGCGCAGAAAATTCTCGAACGCCATCAGGCTACTCGCGCTGAGGAAGATGTTCCGGCAGATCTCCGTTTTGATGTTGACCATCAACTCCTCGAACATCTTGAACGCTTCGGCCTTGTACTCAATCAGCGGATCACGCTGACCATAGGCGCGCAAGCCGATGGCGTTGCGCAAGCTGTCCATGCCGTAGAGATGCTCCTGCCAGAGTTTATCAATCGCACTGAGAATGGTGTAACGCTCTACGTTCTTGAGTGCGTCAGGATTTTCGAAGCTGATCTTGAGCTTGTAGGCGTTGCGGACCGCTTCGGAAATGAAAATACATGCAGCGAACTGGGCCGGGGTGAGGCCGTCGTAGATTGAGCCGGGGCTGGGAGTTTCATTTCCAGCGTCGGCGACCTTCTTGATCTCGGCTTCGGGCATGCCGAGCGGGAAGGTAAGGTTCACCCAATCGGAAAGGCCGCGAATGTTCCATTCGTCGGTCGTTTCTTCCGAGGTGTATTCCATCACCTTTTGGATCACCACTTCTTCCATGATGTCCATGAGGCGATCCTGCACATCGTCGGCGTAGATAATTTCGTTGCGGAAGCCATAAACGACTTCGCGCTGCTTGTTCATTACGTCGTCGTACTCCAGAGTGCGTTTTCGCATCTGGAAGTTGTGCTGTTCGACTCGTTTTTGTGCCGTTTCAATCGACCGGTTCAGAAGCGGATGCTCGAGCTCCTGATTCTCTTCGAGACCGACCCGTTCCATCACTTTAGTAATGCGATCAGAGCCGAAGAGCCGCATGAGATCGTCTTCGAGAGAGATGAAAAAGTGAGATGAGCCGGGATCGCCCTGACGCGCGCAGCGGCCGCGGAGCTGCCGGTCAATACGACGCGCTTCGTGACGTTCGGTGCCGATTACGTGCAAGCCGCCGACTTCCGCCACCCCGGGTCCCAGCTTAATGTCCGTCCCACGACCAGCCATGTTGGTGGCGATAGTGACGGATCCACGTTGCCCGGCACGCGCGACAATTTCAGCTTCCTGCTGGTGATACTTTGCGTTGAGAACCGCGTGAGGAATGCCCATTTTCTTGAGCATTTTCGAAAGCACTTCGCTCACTTCGACCGAGATGGTGCCAACCAAGATGGGCCGTCCTTCGTTGTGAACCTTCTGAATCTCGTTCATGACCGCGGTGTATTTTTCGCGGCGAGTTTTGTAAACAGTGTCGTGCGCGTCCTTGCGTTTCACGATTCGATTCGTCGGGATAACGAGAACACCCAACTTATAGATGTCGAAGAATTCGCCCGCTTCAGTTTCGGCCGTCCCGGTCATACCGGCCAGTTTTGAATAGAGCCGGAAGTAGTTTTGAATAGTGATGGTGGCGAAGGTTTGGGTTTCGCGTTCAATCTCGACGCATTCCTTGGCTTCGACCGCCTGGTGCAATCCGTCACTCCAACGACGGCCGGTCATGAGGCGCCCGGTATTTTCATCGACAATAATGACTTTATTGTCCTGCACGACGTATTGGACGTCCTTCTGGTAGAGGACGTACGCCTTGAGAAGCTGCGAGATGGTATGGATCTGCTGGGCGCGTCCCTCAAACAGTTGCTGGAGTTGCGCCTTCATCTCGAGTCGTTTCTTCACGTCGGCTTCGGGCCCTTGATCGATTTCGTGAAAACCAGTGATCAGGTCGGGCAGTACGAAGGCATCGGGATCCTGGGGGCTGAGAAAACTGCGGCCTTTTTCGGTGAGGTCGGCCTCGTGATTCTTTTCTTCGATTGCGAAGAAGAGCATTTCCTTCTGCTCGTAAAGCTGCTTTTTGGAGGAATCGACATGCAGCTCCGTTTCGGCTGTGTTCATTCGCCGCAAATTTTCTGGATCCTCCAGCAAACGCATGAGGCCCTCTGATTTCGGCATCCCGAGCTTCACGCGATAAAGCGCGAGACCCAATTCTTTTTCGATCTCTTGTTTATCTTTGGGCTCAGGACCAGTCTCAGGCTTAAGCTTCTTGAGCAATTCCTCGGCTTCGCGGACGAAACGATTGCAAAGCTGTTCCTGGGCGTGAACGATTCCTTCCACCTTGGGTTTGAACTGGTCGTACTTGTTATCGACGTTCACCACGGCCGGGCCGCTGATGATGAGCGGCGTGCGCGCTTCGTCGATCAGGATCGAGTCAACTTCGTCCACGATCGCGAAGTAATGGCCGCGTTGCACCTGTTCGTCTTTAGTGCTGGCCATGCCGTTATCGCGCAGGTAATCGAACCCGAATTCCGCGTTCGTTCCATAAGTGATATCAGCGCCATATTGCGCGCGTCGGACATCCGGTGGCTGATCGTGCAAAATACAACCGACAGTCAGGCCGAGAAATTTGTACACCGCGCCCATCCATTCGCTATCGCGCGCGGCGAGGTAGTCGTTGACCGTCACCACGTGCACGCCCCGGCCTGTGAGTGCGTTCAAATAAACCGGCATCGTCGCCACGAGCGTCTTTCCTTCGCCGGTCGCCATTTCCGCAATGCGTCCGTTGTGCAGCGCCCAACCACCGATCAATTGAACATCGAACGGCACCATCTCCCAACGAAGCGGATGGCCCCGAACGATAACGTCGTTGCCACTGAGCCGCCGGCACGCATTCTTCACCACTGCAAAGGCTTCGGGCAAAATTTCGTCAAGGGCCGCTTTGAGCTCTGTATTGTCTTCGATCTTCGAAAGGCGCTCTTTCCAATCCGCAGTTTTCTTGCGGAGATCATCGTCGGAAAGATTCTGCAACGAGGTTTCGATCTCGTTAATGCGCGCCACAACCGGGCGGAGTCGCTTCACCTCGCGGTCATTCTTGGACCCTATGACCTTTTTAATGATGTAACCGATCATTTGAGAAAATAGGGAAGGACGGTACGGGATGGGTCCGAGGGCGTCAAGGAACGGTAAAAAATGAACAAAACGGTCACATCGCCGGCGAAGCATGCCAGAACTTCGGGAATTTTTGGCTTTGACCTGGGGCCAGTTTACCGGGTTTTTCCGGGTAAATCCGGCCAGTAATCTTCGGCCACCAATAATGCAAGTGGGCTATGACGAAATAGGCATCCGTCAACATGAACGTCCACCGCGACTGCTGCGAGTAACAGGCTCGTCCATCCGCCAACTGTGAACAGGCCGAAAAATCCCAGCGTATACAGCATGGGGTGTATCAAAGGAAACCGAGCCTTGTAGAGCGTAGCCGTGCTGGCTCGGAGCTGGCAAATAGCTGTTGACGCGATGAACGGATCGGCGCAGCAATGATTCCGGGAGTTCAACGCCAGATGAGCAGAACGAACGGGAGGATTGTGCCCACAGCGCGCGGATTCACATTGATTGAGTTGCTCGTAGTCATAGCGATCATCGCGATTCTCGCCTCGCTTTTACTGCCTGCCATGGCGCGAGCGAAGTACAGCGGTTCGAAATCGCAATGCATCAGCAATATCCGCCAGCAGTATCTCAGTCAGATCATGTATGCGGATGATTTCCGCGGTAAGTTCCCGCCGCACACCGACGTGAGCCCCGACTATCACCGCACACCGGCCACCGGCAATCAAAGTATTGTGAGTGTGATGCGAAAGAGTTACGTGCCGAATTCCTGGATCACCATTTGTCCGATTACCGCGCGAACCTTTGGGCGGGTGTGGTTGAATTATGCGAACCCCAGTTCGTTTGCCGACGCGAATAGCAAAGATTACGGCGGGTGGGACACGACCGCCCAGTTCGTTTACACGCCATACATGTGGCTGGCCAATTTTACAGGAATGAAATTCGTCGCCGCCGATGGGAAGGTGAGCCAAAACGCGGACGAGAATGAGCCGGCCTGGCCGACGACAGTGGCAGAATGCGACAGTCGACGAGCGTTTGTGACTCATCGGATTAGCGACACTCCAGGCGTGGCGTTGTGGGATGCGGGACACTTGGGCAAACACTTCGCTGGGACCGCGAGCAAACCTTTGTGGGCATTCTCCATCGCGCCGGATCAACCGACCGGCTACGCCGATGGCAGCGTGAAAGTGATCCGCAAAGCGTTGATTCGTCCGCGCGCAAAAGGCGGGCCGTCACCCGATACGACCTATTTTTATTAACCCCCGAGTCGTCGGGGAGGAGTCGAGGTTGAGATGCGATCCCTGTTTTCTAAAAGGCCTAAAGCCTCTTTGTTGACCCACCCTTGGTCGGGAAAGGTTTGAGCCCACTCGGTCGGCGTTACGTTGCGAGCCTCGTGCCAGTGCGGAGTTGCACACCAGTCGAGAAACTTTCTGAGGGATGCGCGCACGCTGGTGGAGGCTCCACGTTCCAATAGCTTTTTGGCCATCGATCCCTGGCGATGTCCGTGGCTGACCACTGCGTTATAGATCGGCGTGTGGCCGCCGAAGCCTTGAGTATCCACATCGGCGCGTGCGTTCACGTCCGCGTTGTGGGCAAGGAGGAGATCGACAATTTCCTCCTCGTCGAAATCGATCGCGAGATGGAGCAATGTGGTTCCACCAATAGGCGTCCAATGCATTCCGGATCGTCCATCTTTTCCACACCCGAGTTCGGGCGGGTAGATTTCGATTAAGCTGAAACGTCGGCCGATCAAGGCCGGATCCCGCCGCATGAAATCCTTCAGCCGTTCCAAATCGCCGCGATGAAATGCCATGATGGCGGTATCCGGCAGTGTGTAGCCTTGCTTTGCGAAAATCTCCAACACTGCGTGCTTGCCCGCGGGATTCCGTCCGTACGTTTCGAGCACAAGGCCGAGTGGCGCCAGTCGATTTCCTTTTGTATCGCTGAATGGGGCGCCCAGGTCGGCGAGGAAGCCAAGACCTGCCGGGTTCAGGGTTTCGCATGCACCCATGACAATACCGGGCAGGAGCCTGGCACCGTGCTCAAACAGCCAGCGCGCGGTTTCCAGTTTTCCCTGGAGCAAGGCGCGATCAAACGCGTGCTGATGATCTCGTGCGCCCAGCGAGGAGATCGCTTTGACAATTTCCAGTCTGCCCAAATTCGCGGCGTGACTCATGGGCGGTCCCCAATTTCCGCTCCATAAGGGAATGTGCAGCAGATTGGGATGCGCCTGCAGCAACCGGACCACCGTATCGCGGTCATCTTTGCGAATGGCCTCCTGCAAAACCCCGGCGACTTTGTCTGCGCCGATCCGCTCTTTCAACTGCGACCAATTAGAAAAGCCGTATTCGCGCGCGATCACAAGCTGCGCATCGTTCAGGAGGAATTTTCCCGCCGAGATTGTAGGGTGATCCGCGTCGCGGAATTTCGGATGACGCCCTGCGATTCGCTCGAGCGCTTCGGGCGAGCCAACTCTCCAGCCTTTCAGAAGTGCGTGCGCTTCCCGTTTTGGAATATCGAGAAGGGGATTCTTTGGGAGCCCCCGTGAAACCGTAGCCATAACCTTACTTCCTCATAAAGCCCTTACGACAATAAATAGAAAAAATTCAACCAGAAAGTCAGGAAATGTGAAGGGGAAGCGCCACTGACTTGCCGGTCTTGTTCGATACGTAAATTGCCGAGAAAATTTCCACAACCGCGCGGCCATCGTCGCCTGTCACGGCGGGTGCTCGTCCGGCACGAATTGCTGTCAGAAATTCCTGGATCTGCAGGGCATGATAATGCGCGATGGGGTCGATCGATTGAAAGCGCGCGCGATCTATTGACTGGAATTCCGCTAATAGCTTGTCCTCGCCCGGAATAGTCCAAAGATCGTTTAAAGGTGGCTCAGCGATTTTCGAAACACCGGCGATGAAGGTCGCGCCACGATCTGTCTCGACTCCAACTGATGCGCCGTTAGATCCGTGAATGTGCACTTTTGTGAAGAGGCCGGGGTTCTGCGAGAGGCTCGTTACAATGGAGCCAAGTCCGCCGTTCTTGAATTTCAAAGTGGCGACTGCGGTGTCGTCCACTTCGATGTAAGGGTGATTGAGGTTCGCCCAGCGTCCACTGATCTCGGCGATGTCACCCATGAACCAACGCAGCAAATCCAACTGGTGCGGTGATTGATTCACGAGCACGCCACCACCTTCTGTCGCCCATTTTCCGCGCCATGGATCCGACTCGTAATAAGCCTGGTCGCGCCAGCTAAACATAAGAAAGAGGCCAAGAATGGGACGGCCAATCTTGCCTCCCTCGATAGCTGCTTTCATCCGTTGCACCGGTTCGTAAAAGCGGCGCTGACTCATCACGGAAATTGTCACGCCGGATTTCCTCGCGGCCTGAAGCATCGCATCGCAGTCCGCGAGGCTGGCGGCCATCGGCTTTTCGATCATCACGTGCGCGCCCGCTTCCGCGGCGGCAATTGCAGGCTCAGCGTGCAACGGATGCGGCGTACAGATGAAAACAGCTTCTGCTCCGGAGTCGCGGAGCATCTTGGAGACATCCTGAAAAGCATGGCCAGCGTACCGCGCCGCGAATTTTTCGGCGCGCTCCAGGCTCGCGTCGCAAACCGCGACCAGTTGTGACTCTCGTAAAGTTGATAGGGCTGCGGCATGCAGGCCGCCGACTTTGCCACAGCCGATCAATGCGGTCCGAACAGGTTTCATCAGGATGCGTGTAAGGTGCGGAATGGTCGCAATGCCGGCAGGAGTGGACAAGGAGTGAAATTGCCGAAACGGTCAGAAAGTTTGCAACCAAACGGCCTCGGAATGCGTAATAATAGCTGGCGTGAGCAAAAGTCCGCAATGAGGAGGTACCGAATGAGCGGGAGGAGTGTATGGCATGCAACTTGCCATCTGAAAAACGTGATGAGGAGACGGGTAAATCTGAGTGGTGCGAAACTCAGGCAAGCGAGAGCCTATGCGGCATTAGGCTGTACTTTACTACTCGCGGCGATGATACCTGCGCCGCATTACCGGACAGTCGCAGGGAGTATTTTCACGGTGGTGGCAAGCGATTATGTTAGCCCGCTAATCTGTTCTCCGCGTGGCGTTCAATCCTTGAATTCCCGCCTCAGTTCATTGGCACGATTCGTCGGCTACGACCAGATTCATACATTTGTCGATACCGGTTCGACACGGCAGCTCGCGATTGTAACCCGTTATTCGGGCGATATTTTTTCAGTGTTGAACGCGCAATTTGTGCTCCGCGACAAGCCGGGTTCGCTCGACCGACCTGTCTACGTGAGCGAGGCATTCTGGAAGCGCGTTCTCGGAGGAACACCGGATGTCCTTGGCCTCAGTTTCGAAGCGAGCGGCGAACTATATCAGATTGCAGGCGTTGTCCGAAGCAAAGGAACCGCGTTGCTCGAGGACACGGAAGTCTGGATCCCCTTCAGCAGTCGCGGACCGTACGGCGAAGCCACTTTATTTCGCGTCTTTGGCGAGTTGTGCCAGGGAGCTGATTGGAAGACCGGTGAGAAGGATCTAAGCTCGCTCATCAACATGGAGGTGATAAAGGAGCAGATGGTTGATCCGGGAACAGTCCATCTCCTGCCGCTCGATCGCAAAATGATTGTCGAAGCGCGCGAGGGCGGGACGGAGGTCTAACGCCGGGTTCGTTCGCGCAGTCCGGCCTCCAGATCGATGTTCTCGGTCTCCAGAGACCAGCCGGTTTTTAGCCCAAGGACAAACCAGCCGAGCGAAATCGACCCGAGCGCAAAAATCGTGTCACCAATCACGCGGAGCCAACGCAAAGAATTCATTAGTGAGGTCTGCATGAATTCCGCCGACCGGGCATACCACATACCATGCTCCACGCTCGCCCAAGCCTGAAGCAAACCGACCGGCAGCAGGCTCAAGAGCACCATCAAGAGCAACCCGACATTAATACTCCAGAAGGTAAATTTCAGAGCGCCGGTCTTCCAAACCTGCTGCGAGGTGAGCCCACGGAGGCAGAAAAGCATCAATCCAATACCGAGCATTCCGTAGACACCGAAAAGCGCGGTGTGCCCATGCACCGGAGTGGTGTTAAGCCCCTGCATGTAATAGAGGGCGATGGGCGGATTGATGAAGAACCCGAACAATCCCGCTCCAACGAGATTCCAAAACGCGACCGCCACGAAAAAATAAATCGGCCATTTGTAGGCGGAAACCCATGGGCGGGCGCGGGTGAGCGTCAGGTTTTCGTATCCTTCAAAACCGATCAACACCAGCGGAACAACCTCCATCGCGCTGAAGGTCGCCCCCAACGCGAGCACCGCCACCGGAGTGCCACTGAAATAGAGATGGTGAAAGGTGCCGAGAATACCGCCTGAGAGAAAAATGATGGTGGAAAACAGAACGCCGGTCGAGGCTGCCGGAGCACGAAGCAATCCCATGCGGACAAAAAGGAATGCGATCACCACGGTTGCAAATACCTCGAAAAAGCCTTCGACCCACAGGTGTACCACCCACCAGCGCCAATATTCGATGATCGCGAGATTGCTCTGTCGGCCCCACATCAAGCCCGCGCCGTAAAAGGCCGCAATGGCCGCCGACGCCAGAAAGAAAAGGGCAAGCAGGTGTTTGTTCTCGGTGGGCTTCTTGAGCATGGGGTAAAGCGCCCGTCCCATCAGAAATAGCCAGATAAACAACCCGGCAAACAGGAACAATTGCCAGAATCGCCCGAGATCCACGTATTCCAATCCCTGGTGGCCGAACCAGAAATTCATCTCGTGCCCAAGTTTTTGATGCACGCCCAGCAGTTCTCCGGCCATCGAGCCGAATACAATGATCAGCAGCGCCGCGAATAAGAAATTCACCCCCGCGCGTTGGAACTTTGGTTCATAACCGGAAACCGCCGGAGCCATGAACAGCCCGGTCGCGAGCCACGCCGTCGCGATCCAGAAAATGCCCAGTTGGGTGTGCCATGTTCGTGCGACGGAATATGGAATCCACTCAGCCAACGGGATTCCATAAAAGCCGCCGCCTTCCACGCCATAATGCGCTGTAACGGCGCCAAGCAGAATCTGTACGACGACCAGCAGCGCGACGATCCAAAAATATTTCAAGGTCGCACGCATCGAAGGAGTCGGATTCAGCGCAAGAAGCGGGTCCCTTTGCGGCGGTTCCATGTGTTCATCCGCTTCCTTGTGCCGTTGCACGGCGAAGTACCAGGCGAGTGCTCCAACCCCAGCGAGCAGTAAAACGAAGCTGATGACCGACCAGACGATGGTTTGACCCGTTGGCACGTTGTCGATCAGCGTTTCAGGCGGCCAATTCTGGGTGTACGTCACTTTGCTGCCCGGACGTTCTGTTCCGCAAGCCCACGCCGCCCAAAAAAAGAAGGCGTTCATCGCTTTCATCCGCTCTGCGTCCTTGACTGTGTTCGCTGGAATCGCATAAGCGTCGCGCAACCCGCTAAGTTTTGCGTCGTTCATGAACAGCCCACTGTAATGATCGGCGACGGCGGAAATCGCTTCTGCGCGAAGAGGCGAAATTGTCAGGTCTCCTGTATCCGAATGGTACGTGTTTGTGCGCAATTCCGCTTTGAGCCGCGCACGGAGGCTCGCTTTATCCGGCTCACTCTGTGCTTCGTACGCCTTGCCAGATTCCTTCTGCGACCACGCATTCAGCAGCCACACCGCCTCACGATGCAACCAATCGGCCGACCAATCCGGAGCCACATACGCGCCATGTCCCCACACGCTGCCCACTTCCTGCCCGCCGATGGATTGCCACACGTTCTGTCCATCCTTGATCTGTTCGCCAGTGAAAATCACTTTTCCGTCAGAGGTCACTACGCGTTTTGGAACGGGCGGCGCGAGTTGATAGATTTCCCACCCGAAATAGGATAGCACCCCGAGAGAGCCAAAGATCACCGCGAACAGTATGAGCCAGAGACGCTTGTACCTCATTTCCCAAGAATGTTTTGAGGCTTCTCCTCATTCAACTCGGGGAAAACCCGATTTTTCTTCCGTGCTGAGCGTCATCATCTTGCTTGGAGCGCAATATGGAGAACGAACACGAGGCGGATTGGGACCCGAAAAGCGGCTGCGAAAATCAGCGAGCGGAGTACGACCGCATGCGGGAGCATTGCCCCGTGGCTTATAGCGAGTTACTCGGCTGGTCCCTTTTTCGGCACGCGGATGTCACGCGCGCCGTTCTGGATCATAAGACTTTTAGCAACGCGGTCTCCCAACATCTTTCGGTGCCCAATGGTATGGATCCTGAGGAGCACACCGAGTATCGGAAAATTATCGAACCGTACTTTGGGCCCGATCGGATGAAAGGGTTTGAACCGGTTTGCCGAGATGTGGTGAAGCGTTTACTGGCTGAACGCCGCAGAGAAGAGGAAACGGAGTTCATGAGCGAAATAGCCTTGCCGTTCGCGGTGCGGGTGCAATGCGCATTCCTCGGCTGGCCCGAAAAATTACACAGCACGCTCATCGCCTGGGTACGGGAGAACCAGCAGGCAACTCTGGCCCAGGACCGTGCGAAGTTGTCGCGGCTCGCTCGCGATTTTGAACAAATCATCGACGATCTGATCGATGAACGTCGAACCGGCGCTGCCGCTCATCGGGATGCGACCAGTTCTCTCATGCACGAAAAGGTTTTCGGAAGGCCACTCAGCAACGAAGAACTCGCGAGCATCCTGCGCAACTGGACCGCCGGCGAAATCGGCACCATCTCGGCCGCGGTGGGCATTCTCGCCGCGTACATGGCCGAACATCCCGTCCTCCAACAGAAAATTCGTTCGGACCTTTCACTACTCCCTTACGCCATCGATGAGATGCTGCGAATCCATGGACCGCTCGTTTCGAATCGGCGGGTGACCAAATGTCCGGTTGAGGTCGGTGGGAAACAGATCGCTGCCGGGGAGCGAATCACCATCAACTGGATGTCCGCGAATCGCGATGAAAAGGCATTCGACGATCCACAGATCTTCCGGTTCGGTCGCGATCAATCGAAGAACCTTCTTTATGGAGCGGGAATACACGTATGTCCCGGCGCGCCACTCGCCAGTCTGGAAATGCGGCTTTTCATGGAAGAGCTCTTGTCCGCCACGTCGAACATTCGCCCTGGCGCAGAACGCCCTAGCCATGCCCTCTATCCATCGAGCGGCTTCTCGAAGTTGCCGCTTAACCTCTAGAGCATTTAAATAAATAATGTAGCCGTTCGGAACGAGGACTTTTTTGGTTCTGGCGAGGCTTTGGCGAAGGAGCATGCCCGCAGCCGCCTGTAACTGAGCCGAAACGAAGGCAGAAGCAAAAAGGACCGTGCCGAATGGCTACAGTATTTGTTTAACTGCTCTAGTTTCCGCTGCGTAATTACGCCGTAGCCCGGACCACGCCGCCATCCACCCGCACCGCTGCTCCGTTCGTCGCACTGGCCAGCGGCGAACAGAAGTAGGTCACCGTGCTGGCCACTTCGTCCACGGTCGCAAAGCGCTTCAGGAGCGAAGTCGGACGCACGCTGCGAAAGAATTCCTTCTCGAACTGTTCGGAACTCTGTCCAGCTCCACTGGCCAGGGTTTGGACGAAATCGGTGACTCCCTCAGAAGCTGTGGGACCGGGCAGAACAGCGTTCACGGTCACATTGGTGCCGCGGGTGAGTTGAGCAATGCCGTTGACCAACGCGAGTTCGGCGGCTTTGGTCATGCCGTAATGGATCATTTCGTCCGGTATTTGAACGCCGCTTTCCGAAGAGATAAAAATCACACGTCCCCAGTTTCGTTTCAACATGCCAGGCAGGTAAGCGCGTGTGAGCCGCACGCCCGACATTACGTTCACTTCGAAGAAACGAGTCCAGTCCGCGTCGGGAATTTCGCCGAAGGCTTTGGGCTCGAAGATGCCCGCGTTATTTATCAGAATGTCGACGGTCGGTAACTGGCGTAACAGTTCCGCACAACCGGCCGCCGTCGAAACATCCGCTGCGATGGATCGAGCGCGGCCGCCGATTTTTTGAGCCGCGGCCTGCGTCGAGTCCGGCCGGCGTCCATTGATGACTACATTGGCCCCCTCCCCGGCGAGGTGGCGAGCGATGGCGAAACCAATCCCTTTTGTTGATCCGGTGACAAGCGCGGTTTTATTTTCGAGCTGAAGATTCATAAGCCGCGACAAGGTTCGAGCATTGTGTGAAGATCCGCAAGATGGCTTGGTTGAGTTGAGTTGAGACAGCATGAAATCCGTGGTTGGATTCTTACTGACGATTCTTTGCTTCGCAATTGAGGCGGCAGAATCTATTCGAGTAAGCCCCGATGGACGGCATTTCGAATTCGCAAATACGGGTCGGCGGTTCACTCCGTGGGGTTTCAATTACGATCACGATGCGCGCGGCCGGCTCCTGGAGGAATACTGGAAAGCCGGGTGGAGCGATGTCGAAGGTGACTTTCGCGAGATGAAGGAATTGGGCGCGAATACCGTGCGCATCCATCTCCAGGTTTCAAAATTCATGAAGTCCGAGCGAGAGATCCACCGCGACTCGCTCGATAAATTATCCCGCCTGCTCCAACTCGCTGAACAGACCGGTCTTTACCTCGATGTCACCGGCCTCGGTTGTTACGACAAAGCGGATGTGCCTCTTTGGTTCAACGATCTAAACGAAGCGGAACGCTGGGCGGTACAGGAGCGCTTTTGGAAGGCGGTCGCCGGGGTATGCGCTTCGAGTCCAGCGATCTTTTGTTACGACCTGATGAATGAACCGGTCATCACCGAAGACAAAGAGCATCGCGACTGGACGCCAGGTGCATTCGGCGATCGCTATTTCGTGCAGCGGCTCACGCTCGACTTCAAGGGCCGCACGCCAAAGGAAATCGCCAAAGCGTGGGTCGATCAAATGGTGGACGCAATCCGCAAGCAAGACCGGGGACACATGATCACGGTCGGTGCGATTCCGTGGGCGCTTACCTGGCCGACTGCAAAACCGCTTTTCTATTCCTCAGAAGTCAGCCGTCACCTGGATTTTGTCAGTCTCCATTTCTATCCAAAGAAGGGTGAAGTGGACAGGGCGTTGCAGGCGCTGGCGGTCTACGACATCGGAAAACCGATGATCATCGAGGAAATGTTTCCACTGAATTGTTCCGTCTCGGAACTGAACGATTTCATCGAAGGCTCCCGGAAGCTGGCGGCTGGGTGGATTGGATTTTACTGGGGCAAAACGATTGAACAGTACCTGAAAACACCCGACGAAGTCGGCGATTCTTTGACGTTGGGATGGCTGGAGTACTTTCGGAGCAAAACGCAAACCATTGTGGGTCCATCGAGACGCGAATCGCCCGGCGCACGCTGAGAGGAGAGTTCGATCAAACCTCGTCCGGGTTGGCCAGCCGTTCGCGCCAAATCGGAATGCGCTCACGCAAGCCGGCGTGATCGATGCATGGGTTGTCGAGCAACTTCTCGCGTCCGGCGCCAGGCTCCAAATTTTGCGCCACGTGCACGGCCAGGAGAGGGTTGAATTCGGCAATGTTCGCACGATCCAGCGAATGGTGGTGCTCGACCGCGCTTATCACTGAGTCCGGCATTCCCCAAAGCGCCAGCAAATAGGCGCCGACCCTCGGGTGGTCCGATCCGTAAATTCCCGCTTCGGCGGCCGTGAGCGACATGGGCCCTTTTTTCTCTACGAGATCGAGCACCAGGCGGTACTCGTTTTCGGAGTTGGCGGCGAGGATGAGTTTGCCGATGTCATGCAGCAAACCGGCGAGGAAACATTCATCGCAAAGCTTGGTCGGAAGCCTTTCTTCAATCGCGAGTTTGCGGGCTCCAATGGCGGTCCGCAAACTATGATTCCAAAGATCGCCGAAGACCTGCTTCACGAAATCACTTCCATCAAAAAAGCTGAACACCTGCGCTCCGACCATGAGCGAACGAACCACTTCGACCCCGAGAAATTGGACTGCCTCGTTTGCGTCGACGATTTGCCGGCCGACTCCGAACTGCGCTGAATTGACGATTTGGATCAGCTTTGTCGTCATTCCGGCGTCGCGCTCGACAATTCGGCCGATCTCATCGACTTCAACGTAGGGATTGTTCAAGGCCTCGGTCAGCCGCAGGTAAGTGTCCGGCGGGCTTGGCAACGCCTTTTTCCCGCACACCATCCTTCGCAAACGTTCGTCGTTCAACAGGTAGTTGTACTGGCAGATACGCCTGAGCAGTTCAGCGAGCGCTTTGAAATTGAATGGCTTATTGAAGAAGCGGTGACCGACCGTCAAACACTCCGCGACCTTCAGCCGATCCGCAAAGCCGGAAACGACAATTCGTGCCGATTCGGGATATTGCCGCACGACTTCGTTCAGGAATTGCATGCCGTCCATCTGCGGCATGGCCAAATCGGACACCACGATATCGAAAGGCTTGTCTCGCAGCAAAGATAGCGCTTCTTCTCCGCTGGCGGCGGTGCGCACTTCATGTCCTGATCCCAGGACGCCGCTCAAGGTGCTGTAGAGTTCCCGGATCAGCTCTTCGTCGTCGACGAATAGCAGTCGCTTCTTCATAGGGGATTATCGTCGCGATAAGGGCGGACTTAACGCCCGGGCCGAAGAAGTTAAAACGGCTCTTCCGCCTCCAAATTTTCAGACGACGATGCCGTTCGGTCCCAGCTAATATTTCCAGCCCCGCCCGCGTATCCACCCCATGGATTCGCTGGTTTCAGGACCCATTCCTCGAACAATTCCTTTGGAAGTTCGTAGAGAAAGCGGGACTTTTGTTGCATGAAGTCCCCCGAATAACCGGCGGACATCCGGATCATCGGGTAAGAAAGATAAAGCTGCTGTTTCGCACGCGTAATCCCGACATAGAACAGGCGGCGCTCCTCTTCCAGATTATCATTTTCCTCGAGCGATCGTCCGGATGGAAAAAGGCCGTCGCAAAGCATGATCAGAAAGACGACTTCGAACTCCAGGCCTTTGGCCTGATGAATCGTGGTGAGCTTGAGCGTTTCCTCCTCATCGTCGCGCGGACGGTCCTGCTCAGCCTCGACGTTGGAGAGCAAAGCCAGTTGCGTCAGAAATTCGTTCGTGTCGCCATATTGGGAAGCTACGTTGATCAACTGATCTATATCTTCGAGGCGAACCGCATAGTTCGCAAAGTTCTCTTTGGCGTAATCTTCGTAAATTGCTTCGAGAACGAGTTGCAGGACCTTCGCCGGTTTCGTACGAACATCCTCGGCTTCGATCTGAGCGAACGTAGTGGCGAATTGCGCCCAACCGACTGCCGCTTTTTTCGGAACGGAACCGGCGCACCCCTGAAGCGCCGTCGCGATCGGATGTTTATCTTCCACTCTGCGCGCGCGAAATGTGGCCTCGAAATTCATCCATAATTTATCCGCGCTTTTCGCGCCGACTCCCGGAAGCATGCGGACGAGCCGTTTGAAAGAGAGTTCGTCGCTCGGGTTGTTCAACAACTTCAAGTAAGCGGCAATATCCTTGATGTGGGCCTGTTCGAAAAAACGCACTCCGCTCGTAATGGTGAAAGGAATGTTGCGCCGGGTAAGCTCAATCTGCAATTCCATCGCATGGAAATGGGATCGATAGAGAATTGCCATGTCGTTCAGGTTCACACCTTCGTCGCGTAACTCCAGCGCCCTTTGTGCAACGAAAGCGGCTTGCTGATGCGCATCACCGCAAACCACGAGCACCGGCTTATCACCCGGTTTGCACGCCGAGACCAGTTGCTTCGGATATTGGCGCGTGTTCGCCGAAATAGCGGCGTTCGCCAGCGAGAGAATCTCGGGAGTGCTTCGGTAGTTCGTTTCTATTTTGTAAATCTTTGCTTCCTCGTACCGCTTCGGAAATTCGAGGATGTTTTTGAAGTTTGCGCCGCGCCAACTGTAGATGCTTTGCGAATCATCGCCCACGACCATCAGATTGCGATGACGCGCCGCCAGAAGATCGATCAGATCGCTTTGGAGCTTGTTCGTGTCCTGATATTCATCGACCAGCAGAAACTGGAACCGGCGCTGATATTGTTCGCAAATGTCTTCGTTCTCCTGCAGCAGCTTCAGCCAGAGCACGAGCAGATCGTCAAAGTCCATCACGTTGTTCGCCCGCTTCCGTTCCTGGAAACTCTCCTGCAATTTCCCCACGATTTCTCCCATGCCGGCAAACGCCTGATAGTTCCGCTCCAGCACCCGGTGAATCGGTTGATGCGTATTCACCGCCATCGAAAAAATGTCGGTCAGCATGTCCGCCTTGGGGAAGCGAACCGCGGTCACGTCGATTTTCGCGGCATCAATGCAGGCTTGCACCAGGTCCTTCGAATCCTCTCGGTCGAGAATGGTGAAGTCGGGTTTGTAACCGAGACGATCCGCGTGGCGGCGCAAAATGCGATTGCCAATCGAGTGAAACGTTCCGCCCCAAAGCGCGCCGAGATCCGAGCCGATCAGATCATTCACCCGGCGCATCATTTCGCGCGCCGCTTTGTTCGTAAACGTGAGCAGAAGGATGCGTTCCGGAGCGATCCCCTGTTCGAGGAGAAATGCGACGCGGTAGGTCAGCGTGCGCGTTTTGCCCGAACCGGCACCTGCGATGACCAAGGCGGGACCCGGAAGCGCCGTCACAGCCGCGTACTGTTGCTCATTTAACTCGCGCGCATAATCGATCTTCAGCTCGACCGAGCCTCGGAATTCTTGCAGCACATACTCACGCGACATTCGGCTGAACGTAGAGTTTGGGGCCACCCGTGTCTACCGGCCTGAGCACGCCAGGCCAGGGTTTCGAGCGTTTACAACGTTGCCGAGGACGCATTTTGGAATCCATTTTCTGTTGACGGCCTCTCATCTCCCGGCTAAACAGGTTTTAACAGCCATTACTCGCGGACGACCATCCAAAAGCCATGGTTGGGATGATGGACAGCCTAACGCGCGCCTGCTAACATAACTAGCACAGCACGAGATGAGCATAACGCGGCCAGTTAAATGGTTTTCGCGACGGAGTGAGCCCCGTCGCGCAGGCTTTACATTGGTCGAACTTACGGCTGTGGTTTTCATCGTGGCTGTTTTGGTTAGCCTTCTCTCTGCTGCGCTAAACCATACCAAAGCCAAGGCTTTGCGTATCAGTTGCTTGGATAACATGAAGCAGCTTCAGCATGGATGGTGGATGTATGCCGCGGAAAACGATGATTCCTTGCCGCTGAATCAAACCTCGGCCGAACAGCCCAATAGCCGTTATCCGGAGCTTCAGCTTTCAAAAAATTCCTGGGTCGCCGGGAACCCTCGTCAAGATCTGGATACGGATAACATCGCTCGCGGAACACTCTTCCAGCATGTGCCCTCGACTGCTGCTTTTCACTGCCCGATGGATACCTCGACGGTTGTCGGTCATCCTGACGTACCACGGACGCGCAGCTATTCCATGAACGCCTACCTCGGCGGCGATGCTGATTTGAAGCCGGGGCCGAAGTTCAAATTTTCGGAAATCTCGCGGCCAGACAGTGTGTTTGTCTTCATTGAAGAGCATGAATCCAGCCGTTGGTTGAGCAGTTTTCTGGTTCCGGCTCCGCGCAAATCGGCTGCTGAAATTTCTGCGGCCAGCAGCGCAGTTTGGTACAGCACCCCATCTGATCGGCACGCGCAGGGTTGCAATATCTCGTTTGCAGACGGCCACTTCGAATACTGGCGCTGGCTCGCTCCGAAGGATCCGACTGATCCCGGTATGCACGCCACCAGCGCTCCCTCCGTAGTGCCTCAACTGCGGGACTTTATGCGCCTGCAGTCCTGCCTGCCCTAAAATAAATCAGGACACCTTCTTTTTCTTTGCGGCTCCGCTCTGGTGTGCCGCAGCTTGGACCGCTCGCGCCACGCGTCGGCTTACCTGCTTATTGAACACGCTCGGGATGATGTATTCCTCGCTCAATTCATCATCCGCAATGCAGTCGGCGATCGCGTGCGCGGCAGCCAGTTTCATTGCGTCGTTAATATCGCGGGCTTTTGCGTCCAACGCACCGCGGAAAATGCCGGGAAACGCGAGCACGTTATTGATCTGGTTCGGGTAATCGCTTCGCCCCGTCGCGATGATTCGTGCGATTTTCTCAATCTGTTCCGGCATGATTTCCGGCACGGGATTGGCCAGCGCAAAGATGATTGGGTGCTTCGCCATTTTCTTAACGGCGGCCATTGGAAATGTCGCCGGACCACTCACGCCTACAAACAACTCTGCTCCTTCGGCGCCCTTTACAACAGAGCCGCTGCGATTTTCGGGATTAGTATTTTCCGCGAGCCATTGCTTGCTGCGATCCAATTCTGCAAATCTCTCTTTACAGATGACCCCTTTCCGGTCGCAGCACATAATTTGACGAGCCCCGGCGGCAAGCAGGCTCTTTGTTATCGCCACCCCTGCAGCACCCGCGCCGAGAATGAGAATCCGCGTGTCACGCAATTTTTTTCCAACCAGCTTCAGCGCATTCAACGTCGCGGCCAGCACAACGACAGCAGTCCCGTGCTGATCATCGTGGAAAACAGGAATGTCCAACTCTGCGTTCAAACGCTCCTCAATTTCAAAACAACGTGGTGCGCTGATGTCCTCCAGGTTAATTGCGCCAAAGCCGGGAGAGATCCACTTCACCGCCGAAATGATTTCCTCAGTTTTCTGTGTTTGAAGACAAATGGGGTAGGCGTCAATATTTCCGAATTCCTTAAAGAGCATTGCTTTGCCCTCCATTACAGGCATGGCCCCGAAAGGACCGATATTGCCGAGGCCCAGTACCGCGCTCCCATCGCTCACCACCGCGACAGAGTTGTGTTTGATCGTCAACGTCGAGGCTTTGCGCGGATCCTCGGCGATGGCGGTGCAGACGCGCGCCACACCTGGAGTATAGGCCATCGATAAGGCGTCACGTGTATTTACGGGAACTTTATTTTGGATCTGAATTTTGCCGCCGAGATGCAACAGGAACACTCGATCCGAAACGTTGTGAACGATGATGCCTCTGATTTTTTTGACCGCGTCGACGATCGCCTTGCAATGTTCGTCATCGCGCGCGCTAACGGTCAAGTCGCGCACCTTCACATCGCGGCTGGCTTGAACGACGTCAACCGCCCCGGGGTCGCCCTGTTGATCGGCGATGGCGTGGAGAACTTTTGCGAGCATCCCCGGACGGTTCGGGATATGCAGGCGCATCGTGAAGCTGTAACTGACACTCGGACGAATCGAACTCATTTTTGGCAGAAGAGTGGCGACAACGGCTGAAGGCCGCACGCCTTTCTTTGCCATATGCAGGCTAAAACTGTTGGTGTTGATGGAAAGCATTATGCGCGTTCTATCGAAGGACCACGTGACGAAAGAACCTGTTGCTGCTAAGTTCAAGCGGTATTGATTGCGACAATATTAATATGGCTCGCAGCGTTCAGCATCGGATTGAATTTGTGGCAGTGGCTCGCCGCAAAGCGTTTTCGGTTCGGCGCGAAAGTGCGAGATGGGTTTAAACCCGGGGTTTCTATCCTGCGTCCATTGAAGGGTTGCGACGCGGAAACTGAACGGTGCCTGGAAAGCTGGTTCCAACACGCTTACGAGGGTGACTGCGAAATTCTCTTCGGCGTGGCTTCGGAATGGGACCCGGTTTGCGATGTAGTGCGCCGTCTCATCTCAAAATATCCCTCGAAGAAAGCAGAGTTGATCATTTGTCGACCGCTGCTGGGCGCGAACGCGAAGGTTTCGTCGTTATGTCATCTTCTGCGCAAAGCGGAGCATGAGGTGGTGGTCGTTAGTGATCAGGATGTGCTCGTCAGTCCTGAGTTTCTTTCGAGTCTGGTTTCGCCGTTGCACGACAAAAAGGTTGGACTTGTAAATTGCCTTTACAGTTTAGGGAATCCCGAAGGGTTCGCGATGTGGATCGAAGCGGTCGCAATCAACTCAGATTTTTGGAGTCACGTTCTCCAGGGCAACACCATCAAACGAATGGATTTTGCTCTAGGCGCGGCCATGGCGACCACCAAAACGCGTCTCGCAGAAATCGGTGGATTTGAAGGTTTGGTGGATTACCTGGCGGACGACTATCAGTTGGGAAATCGAATCGCGAATACCGGCGCCCGGATCGAGATCTGTTCCATGCCCGTTGAATGCCGGTCCGAACCGCAGGACGCAGAAGAGGTTTGGAGCCATCAATTGCGATGGGCTCGCACGGTCCGTGTCTGCCAGCCACTTCCCTATTTTTTGAGTATTCTCAGTAACGCGACTCTCTGGCCGTTGCTTGCGGTCCTGGGCAATGGCGCTCGCGGAATGGAACTTCTGATCGTAGCTGTTTTCGTCAGAATCATGACGGCACAACTCAATTACGAGCGCTTGATCGGACAGGAGGGATGGAAGGCCGGTTTGCTCGCGCCTGTCAAGGATTTGCTGCAAGTGCCTGTTTGGGCGCTGGCCTTTTTCGGTAACGAGATCAGCTGGCGCGATCAACGGTTTCACGTGGATCGCGGCGGGAAATTGACACCTCTGGCGTGGGCTTCACCCGACGAGGCGGTTGAAGGTACAGTCGAACCGCAGGAGAATTAGCTGACCGCGATTAACGAGACCCGCTCGTTTTTTTGATCGCGACCTGTGCCTTGTGCGCGGGGGTCCAGCGTGCGGACGCCATCGACCAAATACACGTAATGATGGTGGCCGTGTGTGAGCGGCACCTGCAGGGTCCAACCGCCATCCGGTTGGCGTTTCATGGGATTCGCGTTCGGACTCCAATTATTGAAATCACCGATGATTGAAACGTTTTTCGCTTGCGGGGCGAAAAAGAGAAAGTTCGTGGGCCTCACGTTGTTCTTGGCCGAATAACGACTCGCTCCACCGACTGCTGAACCAACTTTTAACATCCGACTTCCTGCAACTTCTTATTGTCCTAAGCTAATTTAGTCCCTAATCGGCGATGCGTCACGTCTCAGGGGCGAGGTAAAAAAGCAGATTCAATGCCGGGGTGCAAGTGCGGGCGCGTGGAATCTACAAAAATCGGGGGATCACCTGACTCAGAGGCGCTGGCCAGCCAGTTGACCGCGGGTCACACCAAGCTGATTAATCAGTTTCAATTCGCGCCAAAGCTGCGTGCCGGAAATTTCGCGGCGCAGGAGTTTGCGATATTGCGCAATGGTGCGCTCAACCTCGTCGGGAGTTTCGTTCAGGAATTCGATCCGGAAATGGCGCGCGCCGAGTTCGTAAAGAAGGTCAAAGAATTCCGCACCGGTCTGGGCCTGCGAATTGAAAACGGTGTTACGACAACCGGCGTCTGCTTTCAGTGGATGCTGCGCGCCGACGCGGTCGCGTAAGCGCACGTCGTGTTTGTCGCATGGGCGTCCGCAATTGCGGTAATCGGTTCCGTCCGAAAGAAACGCACAAAAGACGCAATGCTCCATGTGGAACATGGGCATGTGCTGGTGCAGCGTAATTTCAAACCATTCGGGTGGCGCGGAACGAAGCAGGCTGGCCAGTTGCTCGGCGTTTAAATCATACGATGCGGTCAACCGTTCCAAGCCGTATTTCGATTTGAAATAATCCGCAGTAAAAGCATTCGCGACGTTCAGGGAAAAGTCACCGATGCGACGTGATGAGCGAAACCAATCAAGGTGATCGTAATTCCGCACAAGGTAACCATCCGCGTTGGCCGAAAGAACTTGTTTTAAAACCCAGTCTTCGCCGGATTTAAAAATGCGCGGCGGCACTACCCAGATTGTCCGATTCGGGGCGGCACAACCAGCAGAGCAGTGAACGAACGAAACGGCTTCGCGACATTTTTTGGGATCTTCGAATTCGCAATAAAGCGTTTGGATTCCGCAGCGGAGTGCTGCTTCGAGTTGCGGAAGATTGCGCACGAGGACAATCAAATCGGCCGACGACGCTGGAGTCGAACCCGAGGACGGAGCAGACAATTTGGTGTTGGAGAGAGTCCAGCGTTTCGGAGTTTTTCTTTGCGATTCGAGTTCTGCGACGAGCGTCCGGCGGAGTCGATTGAGTTCGCTGATGGGAAGGACGACTTCGCCTTGAAGTTGGTTTGTGACAGCACCGAGTTGGAAAGGAGTTCCGCCGAGACGTCCGAGTTGCTGTGAAAGAATCTCTGAGGTCAGAGGACGGTTCTGCGCTGTTTGCAGCGGCATCTCGGATTGGGCTTGCGCGATATGACCGATTTCGTCGCGCGCGATTACAGTGAGCGGTTTGCCGGTGATCCCATGAACTTCGAAATTGATCGGGCGTTGAAAGCGCGGTTGCTCTGAAGTGAAAGTTTGGCGCAGACGGCGGTCGAGTTCGGGATCGCTGGTTTTCCAGACGAGATCGCCGATATGCACGCGAGAGAAATCAATATCATCACGACCAAAGCCCAGCACGGTTTCGTCTGTGCGCGATTGTGATTGGTATACGCGTCCACCTTCCTCGTTTTGTTCGGGATGACCGTTGTCGAACACGACGCCGTCGCCCGGTTTCACTGCGGCTTGTTTGGTAATGAAAACCTGGCCATCCTTCAGCCGTGTGACCCGTCCAATTAAAACACCACGCTTTTTTCCGAAGCGGGCGTGAACGAGTTCCTGGTTGTTGATGCCGCGAAACCAACCACTGTAGAGGCCGCGCGAGAAGCCCATCTGCAAATCGTAAATGTCTTCCGCGCCGAAGTGACTTCCGGCGTTTTGGCTCGCGATGTTGTCGAGCGCCTGGCGGTAAACGCGTGTAATGTTCGCAACGTACTCCGGAGACTTCAGGCGCCCTTCGATTTTGAGAGAAGCCACACCCGAGCGAACGAGATCCGGAAGAACTTCCAGACCGCTGAGGTCTTGTGGACTTAGCAGATATTTACGATCACCGAGCGGAATGTTTTTGCCATCCGAGATCAGTTCGTACGGCATGCGGCAGGCCTGCGCGCATTCGCCGCGGTTCGCGGAACGACCGCCGAGACTTTCGCTGGTGAGGCATTGACCCGAGTAAGCCACACACAATGCGCCGTGGACGAAAACTTCGAGCGGCATCGAAGTGGTTTGTTCAACGCCGGTCCTTGCTTGAAGTGATTCCTGAATCTTTTCGATTTCGCGGATGGAACACTCGCGAGCGAGCACGACGAGATTGCAGCCGAGTTCACGAGCGAACTCTACTCCGGCGGCGCTGGTGATGGTCATCTGCGTCGAGGAGTGAATCGGGAAATCCGGTGAAAGACTGCGGATGAGACGGCAGATGCCGACATCCTGAACGATGGCGGCGTCGACACCGGCGGCAATAATGGAGCGGAGGTATTGTTCGGCCTGGGTGAGTTCGTCGGGGAAGACGAGGGTGTTGAAGGTGACGTATCCGCGCACGCCGCGGAGGTGGAGGATCTCCATCAGGCGGGGAAGATCGGCTTCGGTAAAGTTGTGGGCGCGCATGCGGGCGTTGAATTTTTCGAGCCCGAAATAGATGGCGTCCGCGCCGTTTTCGACGGCGGCTTTGGCGCATTCCCAATCGCCGGCTGGAGCCAAAAGCTCAGGCAGACGGACCGGATTGGCCGGCGTCTGCGTGTGTTTTGTGTCCTGAGCGTTCATCGCAAACTTTCAGAGTAGGCTGGAATCAGGGTTTTGCAACGAAGAGGAGGTGAATGGAACGAACCAAAAAATTTCGGAGGGGGGCGATTTTGCAAGTTTTGATGCAAGCTGCTTGAGTATAGTGACTTGGGTTTGCAATTGGCGTGAAATTCTGTGAAATTTCATGAGATTCTGTGCAGGGGGGACGGGAAGGAAGGATTAACAGGAGGAAACTGAGGGAACGGAGAGTTGACTGCGGATTTCGCGGATGACGCGGATAAAATGGAACGGATCGACGAAGTTTGCGACGAAGTCTGCCGACAAAGGTTGGGAACTCGCATCGGGAGAGAGTGCGGTTTACTTTGGCCGCGCGGGGACTGGGGATAAGAGAACCGCAAAGGGTCGGCGCTTTTATCGCGAGCCGATTCGCGTGACCGGGATGGTTGATCCTAGTCATCTGTGTCGAATGGTAGAGCTGGTGTGGTTAGCTGTCAACATTGAAGATTTTATTTAACCACAAAGAGCACAACAAACATTACAAAGATGGGTCATTTGGCGGAAATTGGTAAAATCGTCGGGGAATGGCGATCCGACAAAGTTTTCGACTAAGTTTCCGACGAAGATCAAGAGAGAGAAGGCAGGTGGTGGTCAACGGCTTTTAAGGTAGGGATGAAAAGGAATCGGATGTGGGCTTTAGTTTTCTTTTTAGCGGGAGTTGCGCTGCTGATCTATGGAATCGGGCTGGTGCGGGATGCTCGGGCTTGCGCGGGATGGCCGACAGTGCAAGGGCGCGTGCTCAGCTCTGAAGCGCAGATGGTGAGCCGGCAAAAGGATAAATCCACGTATGCGCCGAATGTCTCTTACCGCTACGAGGTGGATGGCAAAGAGTACCAGAGTTCGCGACTGACGATCGTTCCGCGGAATTATCGTGGCCAACAATGGGTCACTGAAATCCTGGCGAGTTATCCGGTCGGTGGCGTGGTCGTTGTGCATTATGATCCGAAAGAGCCTGCGAATTGCATGCTGGATACTTCCACCACAGGATCGGAATGGGCTTATCCGATTGGTGGTGTGTTGATGATAGGGGTGGGATTTCTTTTTTGAGGGGCTGAAGCAGAGGATCCAAAACGCGAAGACGGCGGATAAGCGCGAATGGTTGCCGCCATCCCTTTGCATAATTGTGTGAAAGCGGGCCGGACTTAGGATTCGGCTTTTAGCGATTTCGCTACCTGGCTTCTCGTTTCAGAAATGGTCACAAAACCACTGACAAGAGGCTTCGAGATAGTTCAACCGCGCGTTCGGAACATTGCCTTTGAACAAATCGACGAAGTGGCACAAAAAGCGGCACAACTTAAAAACTCCCAGCACTAAGCTTCCGCACCCTCGCAGACCCCCTCGTTCGTGAAAGGCCGAAGCCAAGCAGGAGCAACCCGGTGATGGCGACTGATGCTTTCGGTTCAGGCACAGCCGCCAAATAATCGAACCGATAATTACCAGGGCCATTGTTTGGAGCCGCTCCAGGGTTCATAAAAAGTCTTATTCCCGCGACCTTGTCGAACTCAACGAGCCCAAAGGACGAGAAGGGAATTTCGTATATTCCTGCCCCATTTCCGGATAGCTGGACCGTTACGTTGTGAGATCCAAAAAAGGAATTGTCGCTCACTTGAACGCCCAGCTGGAACGAGCCCGGCGCAGCCAAGACATTTAGTGCGAATCGATTATTTCCTCCGGTCGTTAGGTCAGCATTCATAGGCACCGAAACGAATGCCCCATAGGTAAGACTAATCCCGCCGTTCTGTTGACGATTGTAATCGAGAAAACCGGTTCCGCTTTGAACGGTTAGGGTACTATGCGACACGTTCACATTGAATTCTTGACCGATATCAACCCCACGCCTTCCTCCGAAGATTTGGGATTGGTCGCCGTCGACGGTAATGACACCGTTATCTTGCCCTGGGTCGAGCGTGAACGAAAACGGACCCGCATCGAACGAGTCGACAATAACTTGAGACCGCACCGTCAGAATCGAACAAAGAACAAGGGCCATCGCGCTGATAAAGTTAGGTCTGCTCATAACGATTACATTTAGCTTGCAAGGAATGATAAAGGCGGATACGGCGGTTTTCCAAGTGAAAAGAATAACCGCGCTCTGTCCCCGCGCAGGCGACCATTGCCTGGAGCCACATGGCGCTCAGGCCGCGCGGCCCTTCTTTTTGGCATTGCCCAAAAGAAGCAAAAGGCTAGTTAAAAATGCCCGCTCAATCGCCGCCGGCTGGAATCCAGAGGTGTTGGCGTTTGCCCTAAATTTACAAGAATTTGGCGGAAAACCGGCTACGTTTCCTCGACGGCCTTATTTGCCATAGCGGACCAATTCAACCGCGTTGCGGTTGAGGAAGCTGGTGATCGTCGAGCTCCGGGCTGCGCCCGGAGCTATGCATATTTAAAGGCTCCGCCTTTGTTATCGCGGGACTCGGGGCTGTTTCATCCGAGGCCGAACCTCTATTTAACGGGTGAGGCGGTAAATGAGAAGGGCGGAGCGTTTGATGAGGTTGGGGAGGGATTCGAGGTCGGCGAATTCGCCGGGTGCGTGGGCGTTTTCGGTGCCGCCAATGCCGATGCCGTCGAGGCTGGGGAGGAGGTCGGAGATGTAGCCTATGTCTCCGGCGCCGCGGTCGCCGGGATCGAGGGGTTCGACGGTGCCGAGGCTGAGGTCCCGGCTGGCCTGGTCGAGGAGTTTGAGAAGGGTGTAGTTGCCTTCGGCGGGGGGAATGGCGGGGAAGGCTGTCGGTGAAGGTGATTTTGGCTTTTGTGCCGGGCAGATTGCGGGCGACGATTTCGCGCATTGTGGATCGGGCTTTTTCTTTTTTGTCGTCGCTGATGAAGCGGAGATCACCTAGCCCCACCGGTTCGGCCACCGGCAAATTCAACGTCGTTCCTCGCCTCGTCACCGTTCAACGCGCCGGCCTCGGCCCATTTGCTCACATCCTGAATGGATCTTTCGAGCAACGTTCGTCGCTAGGCGCGGATGGAACGGGCACTTTCTTCACACGGGACGTTCAGCCACACGAGGGCGTACGGGTTGTGGCGAAGGTCACGTGAAGAGAAATCTTCATCGCTGTTTTCGGTGGAATTGAAACTCGAGGGCGAACTTCTTATAGCTGAGATTTGATTGTCAGCCCTCCCCGTTGATCTCCCTCCCCCTGAATCCCCCTCCCGCGTTAAGCCCCGTTGCGAGAGCGGAATCAAAGCGCGGGAGGGGGAAAGATATCAAAGAACGTCGTACCAGGGGTTACGCTCCCGTTGGTCGCTCACCCCTGGCTACTATCATTTCAGCCGTCCGGGCTTGGGTTTCGGATCGCTGCGCTCACCTCCAGCGAGCAGAGTGCACAAGAGGACTTCAGCGCGACGATCTATTCCACTGAAAACGGCGAGGAACCAAGAAATCTTCATCGCGGGTGAAAAGGTTGGTTGTTTCAGTTGATGCAGAACTACGATGATGTTCGGATATTTAACACCTCGGCAATGGCGGGACGGGTGAGCCTTCCTTCGCCCCAACGACGGATAATCACATCCCACGAATCACCCCGTTCGAGATCTTCGAGAACGTCCGAGACAAAGATGCGCGTGCCTTTGAAGGTCAGTTTTCCATGGCAAATCTCGGGATCGGCCACGAGATATTCGCCCAACTCGACGCGCTCTGTTGGCCGGCGGCTTTTCATCTCGAAAAGCTATGGACGTGGTGCAAGCGTCAAGTATGTGGCGTCAGGGATGTGACGGATTCAATCATTTATCGGGTGAGGCGGTAGGTGAGGAGAGGGGAGCGTTTGATGAGGTGGGAGAAAATCGCAAAAAGTGAACCGTTACAAACCTGCTATCGCAAGTCCTTGCTGAATTTTGGCCGCGATTTCACGGCGACGGTTTGTGACCACTTCCCCGCGCTTTCGCTTCAGGATGGATTTGTCGATCGTGTAAAGAAGGTCGCAACGGCAGAGAGTTTTCCAATTCAGACCATCGGCTTCATCCAGAAGGACTTCGCAACCGATCGGGTCACGCTGGGCCGCGGGGCGCATGGTTCGGCAGGAAAGCACAACGATCTGGTCTTTGAGTTCGACGCGGAGCGCGTTGGAGATGACGACCGCAGGGTGTTCGCCCCAGGGGAAAGGGCAGTCCCATATTTCCCAAGGCTTCACTCGGGTTCTTGTTGAGATTGGAAGTTCAACAATTCCTCTGCGCTCGTCTGCTCGGAGTCGTCAGGCAATCGGTAGGCGCGGCGCAGGACCGTTTCCGGCAATGGATCAACGCCGGTCACTCGAGCGGGCGGGGCGGAGAGGGATTCCTGAGCGAGCGAAAGGCCTTTTCGAATGCTCAGCACGAGAATCGTATTTATCGACTGGCCTGTCTGCTTCGCGACTTTAGATACGGCGGATTTGTCCTTTTTCGGCAGCCGTAAAGCGTAGCCACATTCTTTGGCTTTCTTCATATCAAATTCATATCATGTGGAAACCTGCCGTCAATGAATACCTCTCCGCCATTGCCTGCACATCGAAAAAGTGCCCGCGCGCCACATCAGGTTTGAAATGGCAGGACTGCTTTCAGAAGAAAGGAGAGTGAGAGCAGGGATTGCAGTGGTAATGGGAAGAGTCGTGACGTCGGACATGAACCGAGCCTGATTCCATAGATCGGCGTGCCCTGCCGCGCCAGTCGTACTTCCACGACTGAGTTGGAACGGAATTAGCTAAAGGTCTCATCGAACAGAAGCCCCCGAGCAGCTTCTCAGACAATATGAAGATCGTTTATACTCTCTCAATGGCCGCAGTCCTGGCGTTTGGCGCATCCGCCTTCGCCGATGGCGATGCGGATAATACGCAAAAGGCACCGGTTTCAGACCTCCAGCGGGTCAGTGTAAATGCCTCCGATCCAGTCGCTTTCCGCGGGCTGAGCTCCGGCGCATTTCTTTTGCATCGCGACGACACCAATAATGATCTCACCATTAAGTTGGCAGTCGGCGGTTCGGCGATCAGCGGGACGGATTACCAGGCGTTACCTTCGAGCGTCACAATCCCGGCGGGATTCTTCTCCGTCGGACTGAGTGTGAATCCTTTGGGTGGGGCTTCCGCCGCACCGAGTCGGGCGGTAACGCTCAGCATCCTGGAAGATCCCGCGTATGACATTGGCCGTCCGAGCAAGGCGACGGTGGAGATCAAGGGCAACGTTTACGAGGATCAACCCCCGACGGTGAAGATTACCAGCCCCGCAGATGGCAGTTCGTTCCCCTCGCACTCGAATCTAACCATCACCGCGGACGCGACGGATGGTGATGCAAATGATGCAGTTACCAAGGTGAGTTTTTACGCGAACGACCGTTTCCTTGGATCCAGCACGAAGAGCCCTTACTCAGTGAATTGGGAGAACCTCCCGCCCGGTTCTTTCTCTCTTTTTGCGCGGGCTGAAGATCAATTTGGAAAGTCGACGCTCTCCCCTGCAGTCAAGATCACGGTGGTTAATCCGCCGCCGAGCACGGCAAAGGTGGAACTGACCGCGCCGACTGCGGGAAGTTCGTTCGACGCAGGCGCGAATATCACGCTGGAGGCGAAGGTGACGAGCGCGAATCCGGTGAAATCGGTGAGTTTCTATTCGGGCGACAAGCTGCTCGGCACGGATGATTCAGAGCCATACTCATTTACGTGGAATAACGTGGCTCCCGGCAAATATTCGCTGCGGGCGAAAGTTCTCGGGACGGATGGTTCGAGCGCCTCTTCGGAGAGCGTGAAAATCACGGTCAACAATACGTTGCCGAAGGTTTCGATCCTTTCGCCTGAGGATAAATCGGTGATCAACGGGCCGAAGGATATCGAGATCAAAGCGGACGCTTCCGATTCGGATGGGATCGCCAAGGTCATTATTTATGGCGATGGCAAAGCTCTGGGTTCAGTGACCGCGCCGCCTTACACGGTCACCTGGCCGAACGTTGCGCCAGGCAAGCATGTGGTCATCGCCACGGCGGTCGATTCTTTCGGCGCGTTCAGTTCGGCCGCATCGACCATCACCGTCGTCAATCCGTTGCCGAAAGTAAGCATCACTTCACCTGCGGATGGAGCGAGTTTTACTGCGCCTGCGACGATTGAAGTCAAAGCGGACGCGAGTGATGATGACGGGCTGCAATACGTCTCGTTCTGGGTCGGGGATCGCCGTCTGGGCACCGACACGACAAGTCCCTACAGCTTCACGCTGAACAACCTTGAACCCGGCACGTATACGCTGAGCGCGCATGCCATCGACAAATTCGGCCAGCGCACCATTTCCGCGCCGGTGAAAGTGACCGTCACCAAGCCGTAACGTTCGAAACTGAATTTTTGCGGAGACGCAGAAAATAGAATGGGTTCACCGCCGGCACGCTTCCGAGTGTGCCGGCGGTTCTACTTTACGACCGGGTTCTGAGCTCGATTCCACGCGTGTGTATCCGACCCTGCTCTCGCATTTGCAGATATCGCAGAGTAGGCAGTTTTTCGCCAAGTTTTTGCAACTCTTGCTCGTCCCCCAGAAGAACGGCGGTGGAGAGAGCGTCAGTGCCTTCTGCACTTTCCAACACGACAGCGCCCAACAGCGCGCTTTCGGCAGGGCAACCAGAGCGAGGATCAATCACGTGACCGTAGCGTTTCCCGTCGACCTCGAAATATTTCCCCCAGACAGCGGACACGGAAAGCGACTCATCTTTCAATTCCACGACCGCGAGTACTTTGTCATCGCCGTTTGCACTCGGATCTTCGATGGCCACCTTCCATTTTTCCGTATCGGGATCGTTTCCGAGCGCGAGAATCGTGCTGGTCCCGCCATGCAACAGCGCATTCTCCACACCCGCGTCGCGCAAGATTTCTGCCGCGCGGTCGAGGGCATAACCTTTTCCGATTGAACCGAGGTCCAGCATCATTCCGTCGCGCTGAAAGCGAATGCTGGTGTTCGCCGTATCGAATTCAACCTGAGCCATCCCAACCAACTTTCGCGCTGCGGCGATTTCTTCCTCGGTTGGTCGCGCACCGCTCCCTTTCATAAATCCCCAGCAACGGACCAGCGGCGCGACGGTGGGATCAAAACTGCCGCCACTCAATTGCCAATAGGCTCCGGCGCGGGTCAGCAACGAAAAGATTTCGGGTGAGACGCGCACCCATTCTGTTCCAGCTCGACGGTTGATTTCGGCGATCTCACTGGCGGGACGATAAAGGCTCAAGCGCGATTCGACTCGCTCGATTTCGTCCAGCGCTTCCTCGGCCGCCGCGCGCAACTGCGTTTCGTTTTCTCCGAGGAGTACGAATTCAAAGCGCGTGGCCATCGCGTTTCGGGCGACTGTTAATCTCGTCATCTCTTCGTCGGTCAAAATTTATCGCGGCGGCGATTGGAACGGCTACTCTCCCTTTCATGCTCTTCGCCCAAGTCGCAAGCCAAACGACTCAGATCGTTACCCAATCCGGCATTGGCCTCGGGTCTGTCATCGCTGTGGTCTGTTCGTGGCAACGGAACCGTTCGATCTTCTGGGCCATTCTGGCCGGCATCTTCTCCTGGTTTTACGTCATCTACTTTGCCATGACTCGCCGGCCGGACGAAGTGAAATGATCGTGAAGTTGATCTAGATGGTCATTCAGCCGACTCGCCTGGAGTCTTCTTTTGTCATGGTTCTCACCACAAGGTCGAATTCTCGCGCGCTCCGGACGGCGGTCGGTCCCCGACCGCAGCGCATTTTCTCTGATGCTCCGAGTCATAAGAGATCGTCGCCTTCTTCCCGCCCGTCTTCACGGTTCCGAACCAATGGTGCAACCAACGGCGTTCGTCTCGGAGACGCGCACCGGCTTTCCGCTCACGACATCCAGCAAGGCTTCCTCCAAATCACGCCGGGTGGCTTCACTGCGGTAATCCCCAAACGCTACAAACCGGTCATCGATTCTTCCTCGGTACGCCACCTTTCGTCCCGGCAAGAAGACAGCGGCCTCAGGCGTGACGCGGACACCAGCAAGTTTCACCAGTTCACGGTGTGGATCACGTAACGCCGGAATATCGAGCTTGTATTCTTTCTGATGCTCCCGAATGGCTGCGATGCTCACATCGTCATCGGGATAAACCAGCCACCAATCCGTCCCGGTAAACTTTTTGCGGAGGCGGGTCAGCTCCGTGGTGTACCGGTTTGAAATCGGGCAATCGGTGCGAACAAAAACGAGAACGACCGCCTTTGCTTTTTCGGCGGCAAATGGATTGACCCATTTTGCATCCGCCGTTTCGAATTTCTGCGATTCAGCCCCTCGCGCCGCCGTGAAAAGCCAGGCACAAGCCAACAGCCACAGCGCTGGACTTCCGATTTTCCGGGCGTTAGGGAACATGCCATCTATTTTCGACCAACCGGGCGGAATAACAAACTCGAAATTCGCGGAGAATGAAGATGGTGCGCGCTGTAGGTTTCGAACCTACGACCCCTACCGTGTGAAGGTAATGCTCTACCACTGAGCTAAGCGCGCTCAAGAGCGGAAGCGAATGTTGCCCCTCTTTGCTGGCGCGTCAAGAGCGACCTGTGTTCGCGTCCTGAAGGCCATCGTTCCAATATCCAGGCAGGTCCTTTTTTGTTTCGCGGAGAATTTCCAGAATGGCCTGGCGGCTGGCCGGAGAAAGTTTTTCGTAGGCCTCGCTTTGTTCTTTGCCTGAAAGGATTTCGAACATTCGCGCATATACTTTTTCCTTCACCGGTTGAGGGAGCGCGTCGAACGTGTCGGAATAAATAAGGAAGCTGCACGGGTATTTGAACATGCGGGTCTGCAAATCGAATTCGCGGAGGGATCGGCCCTTGTTGTCTTTGGGTCCGATCGCCACAAATTCCTTCACAAAGTTGGAGGTGCCTTTCACGGGAGAGGTGAGCGGGGCCTCTTCGGCGAAAAACAGGTACTGAACGAAACCTTCCACGACGGATTTGAGATAATTGACATGGCCGTACGTTTTGAGAGCGAGGGTGGCTTCGTAGTTCAGGCGAGTGATGTAGTTGTGCATGTGCGTCTGATGTTCGAGAACCATCAGCGCGACGATGTCGCTGTGGGGTGAACTGTATTTGTCGGTCGTGAAATATTGCGAAAGGTTCGTGCAATTTCCGGCGAAGTTCGGTTCTTTCTCCTGCCGCTCGAAGGCGGCCTTGCCGACGAGGTTGCCGCGATGCGTCTGTTTCCCGTGGGTGCCGCTCACATACCAGCCGCCCCACCGCTCTTCGAACGGCGTGCGGTCGTTCACCAGGGAGGTGCCGCTGCTCAGGTCGACCACGCCATCCTCGTCCGTGGCGAAGGATCGCACCAAATGGCCCGGCACACCCATGCTTTTGCTGGAAGCGTGGCACTCCAGGCATTGGTCATTTCGTTTGAACTGAGGACGCTCGACCCGCTTCTGCTCCAGCGCATAGAACACACCGCCCAGTTTCGGATCGGAAACGGAAATCTCCATCAAGGGCGCACCCGGAATCCAGCCGATGTAGACATCGTCATTGAAATAAAGTGCGCGTGGGTTTTGCGGCGAAATTCGTTCGCGCTGCAGAGAAGTTTTCGAGAAGACCAGCACCTGAGATTCGACCGGCACCTGCAGCGCCTTTAAAACCGACGGCAGGTAACCGTACCTTTCGTTCCATTCGAGCTTCAACTCATTCGAGTTTATTTTCGCCTGCAACTGGCTGATCGCGCTGTCGGGTTGCGTTTTGCCGTAGCTGATCGTGTCCTCGTCGATCGGCACCAGATGCGTCGCGCCCTGAAAATCCGCGGCGTTGTTTTGGAAGGAAATCGCGAACGAAACAGCAAGAAGCGCACTGGTTGCGAGGTGGCGAATCATTGGTAGAAAGTAACTATAGCATAGCGGCATAGGCTTTACCGAATTTTCTTTTGGCTGACCCTTTTTTGCATTGGACGAGCGATTTGCGCGAAAGTTTCACCGACAAACACGGTCTTGTGCCGGCTTTCCAGCTTGGTAGCCTCTCACACAAATGCTCTCAACGCGGAAAATCGCCGCTCACGCGGAATTCCGGACGACGCATTGGAGCCTCGTCCTTGCAGCGCGCGAACCGAGCAATGCGCGGGCGGAGAAAGCGCTCGGCGAGCTTTGCCAGATGTACTGGTACCCTTTGTATGCGTACGTTCGAAGACGAGGGAACAGTCCCTCTGAAGCCGAAGACCTGACGCAGGGCTTCTTCGCTCGACTGCTGGAAAAAAATTACATCAGCGATGTTACTCCGGGCGTGGGGCGGTTTCGATCTTTCCTGCTGACGAGCCTTAAACATTATCTGGCCAATGAATGGGATCGCGCACAAACCCTGAAGCGCGGCGGCGGCAAAGCGATTCTCTCGCTGGACGAGCAAGACGCTGAAGGGCGCTATCAATTCGAACCGGCCGAGAACATCACGCCGGAGAGGCTCTTTGAAAAACGGTGGGCGCTGACGGTTCTGGAGCGCGTGCTCGCTGCGTTGCGCCAGGAGTTTGTGGCCACCGAAAAAGCCGAGCTGTTCGACGAACTCAAAATCTTTATTTCGACGGACGGACCGGGCTGCTCGTACGCGGAGATCGCAGCGCGCACGGGGTTGAAGGAAGGGACTGTGAAAGTAGCGGTCCATCGACTGCGACGCCGCTACGGGCAACTCCTGCGGGCGGAGATCAGCAATACACTGAGGGCACCCGAAGACGTTGAGGATGAGGTTCGCTATCTCGTTGGGGTCCTCAGCGGGTAAGCCCATTTGGATTTCCGTCGGGACGTGCTCAATACTCTGTAACCATCGTCGCAAATTCCTTCGGTAGGCTGATGGCGAGGGACTCGCCAGAAAATCCAGAAAGGAATAATATGCGACACATTCAGGTAGCAGTTTTGAACAACCTAAAAACAGCTCTCGTACGGGCGCTCACCGTGCTTGCCCTTACGTTTGGCTTTAAAGCTACGGCCGGCCCAGTGAATCCACCGTGCAGCGAAATCAGTGGCACCTTCATTTTCACTTCATTCGCGTTTCTAAACCCGGAGCTGACCCAGGCGGTCGGCCTGGCGGAAATATGGATGGATGGCAATCTCGTTGGCCACGCGGAGGCGCATTACGTGCTCGAGCAAAAAGGCAAGGGCGTGATCCAGGCGACCTTCAACCATACGTGGACGTTCCTGGATGGGAGTACTGTCCATACGAGTGACGAAGGCGTAGTTCTTCTGGATAAAAATAATCCCGGTTGGGGCCGAATTAACTCACGTTTGCATATTGTCGACGGAACTGGCGCATTTGCGGGAGCTACCGGGTTGGTTCACACGCATGGGTTAGCGAACCTCTTTACCCTGGAGGGCGGCATCGACTTCAAAGGGCAGATCTGCTTGCCGGAATAGTCTGTTCGTGCCAAATCATTCGCGAGCGGCTTGCCCGTGACGGTGAGCTGCTCGAACGGTCTTTCCGGGCGAGCGAAGAAGGGCTAATCTGCATCAACAGTTCCAGCGGAAGTGACAGATCGTGTGAAGAGTTCCCATCATTGTTCCAGTTGCGGCACTGAGATATCCGGTAACGCGCCTGAAGGGCTTTGCCCTGGTTGCATGTTGGCGCGCGGCCTCGAGTTGGTCGGCCAGCCACCAGCGCCTACTGGACTAGACCCAGCCACAGAAGCTGCGCTCCCCGTCAGCGGATTCACGGGAATGAAACTGCGTTACTTCGGCGACTACGAATTGCTCCCATCCGGGACCCCTTGCCGTTCTAGGCGGACATTCCGATCGTATCTGGAGCGTGGCGTTTTGACCCGACGCGACACATATCGCCACCGGCAGCAAAGACGGAACAGCTCGACTGTGGCGCGCGCCTGTCGATCTGGATCCCGCTCACCGGTGCTCGTAGAGGGGTGGGGAGCGGCGTTTTCGCCGGATAGTCGATGGCTCGTAAGGCAGGTGGGTTCGAACATCGTTTTCCTCGAAACCCGCACGCACACGAACTCATTCGTTCTGCCACCGGTACCGCTTAAGGTCTCCAGAGCGGAGACGTGGAGAGATTACAACTTTGCACCCGACGGGAAGAACTTCGTTACTCTCGGCGAATCGGGTTTGCACTTGTGGCGATTCAGCGGTGGTTTGCCTGAATATGCGCGATCGATTTCCAGCGATTCAGAGCTGCGCGGGTTTCCGGCATTTTCGCCTGACGGGGCCTGGCTTGCGGTCACCCGTGATTCCAAATCCATGGTAGTTTGGAATTCTCGCACTTGGAGCAGTGTTGGTGAACTGCCGAGACGGGAGTCCGAAATCTCATCGTACGCATTTTTGTCGTCTGGTAAAGATTTTGGAATCGTTTACAGCAACGGTGAAGTGCAGCTCTGGCGGGTCAATGGTTGGGTTAACAAAAGGGCCTTTCCAAGGCGAAATGGGAATATCAGCGCCTCAGCTTTCTCTCCAGACGGTGAATGGCTGGCAACCAACAGCGATGCCACGACGATAAACGTCTCGCAGATGGTCACGGGTCAGAGCTATTCATTGCGTAGTGATTCGGGCTCGATTCGTTCTCTCGTTTTTACCCCTGACAGCCGAACACTCGTAGCAGGCACAGTCAGTGGAGATTGTCATTTTGGAATATCGCGAGCCGCCGTGAAATGATGGCGTTAAAGGCCCATATCACCCTGGTGAACGGCCTTTGCATCTCTCCGGATGGACAATTTTTAACCAGTGTTAGCGCGGGAGATCGCATGCGCCTCCGGTTTGCGCCACGGCTCGACGACATCGGTCAAGGAATGTGATCTCGGCTAACGTCAAACCAGGCTACGGGCGTCCTGCTCGCGCTGATAGCCAATCACGCAAAACAGCCGTCCATTTCCGAGGCTTCGGCGCTGGAGCTGGCGCCGCCTGGATTACAGTTTCCGAGCGTTCTGGCGGCATCGTCATATCAGCCTTTTCCACAAGACAGCGTTTGCACAGCCCGCGCTCTGCATCCATTTGGATTTCGGCTCCGCAGCCAAAACAAACGCCCATTGTTGGCATAATGGTATTAACAGGAAATCTGCACGGAAGTTACGTCCATTTGTAAGTCTAGAGGAATTCTTCCTTCGGTAGTGGCCGGGTCGAGGAACTCCTCCCGGAAGGTCCGGCCGTTTCAGTGAGAGGGGGGCGACCGGGCAATAACCGTTTTTTAGTGCGGAACGAAGCGGCAAACTTTGCCCTCGACGTTCGGGAAAGTGCGGAAATCGGGGGTTTCTCAAAGAAATCCCTGTGGCACAACGGGTCTCCGAATTTACTGTTCGTGGATTCGGAAGAAGCCTGTTTGGGCTGACGAAACGGCGATGAATTGCTGGGGCAAGCCGGTGCCTGTTAGTTCGGCACCGACTTTTGTCCAACCCTGGCCGAGACCGGCGGCGCGCTCCAAGGTGTAGGTGCGGGCAGGCAGACCAGTAAAGTGGATTCGAAAACCAGTTGGAGTCAGATCCGCGCCATCTATGCGAAGTGATGATTGGCTGGCGACAAAGACTCCGGCGCCGGTTTTGCCGGTCGTTTCGGTGTAGGAGGCAACAAAAATAAACTGGCCGAGATCGTTGAAGGGTTTGGCCTGGCCATCTTCGCCGCCGCTGCGGAATCGGTCGTGAGTGCTGCCGAAGCGAACGCTCTTTGCGTCAATCGTGGCGGAACGTCCAGAGCCGAGGTCAACGACGGTTCCGCCCCTGACGACAAGTCGTGCGCCACGGGCTGGGTCGACCAACCATATGCCCTTATCGGACTTGTATTGAGAGCCTACGGCGGTCCCAATCTCGGCATGCATCAGAACTTCCCCGCGGGCATTCATGAAGGGGCCGCCGCCGTAGCCGAAAACGCTGATGATCTCTCCATCGCGCAAGCCCGGAGCGCTTTTGCCTTCCGCCAGGGCGACAGCGGGAATTCCATGTTGGTATGTGAAGCCGAGCGCATTAATGCCAGATCCTGGAGTTCCTCCAAACCCAGGGACTTCGCGAAGCGAGGTGTGCCTTCCGATAAAGGCGAGATCGCCCGCGGCGTTCATCACGACGCTGTATCCATCGATGAAGCCTGGCTCGACGGAGTCGTCCGAGACGAATTTAAGCGCGACGCGAGGTGTTTCCACGGGGCCAGCCAAAAGGAACGATCCCAGCGGTTTTCGATCTTTATATAGAACGGCGCTGAACGCGAGTTCCGCCTTGTGATTGAAAGGAAGTCTCTCCTGCCCGCCAAAAGACCACGATGTGCCGGCGCCAAACTGTGCGAGAAGTGACTCCGGGACTGGAGCGCCGGACAAGGCTGCGAGCTGAATGTTGGTGGAACGGCCCAGCCAAATGCCAGATTGGCCGCCGGTCGTGCTGGCCCGGAAGGCGAAGTCATTTGCAAAGGCGGCGAAACTATCGGGTTGTATCAGGTTGAATCTGTCGGTGGTCCCGGGCGCGGCAAAGCCGGGAAAGACCACGGGAGCAATTCCCTTGCCCCGGTCAAGAGCGACCATGCCCATTTGATCCGTAACCGCCGTGGCGAAGTTAGCCGGGGCTTGATTTGTGCCCGGATCGGCGAAAATGCAGTATTTGTTTAACCACGCGAAAAGCCGCAGCGCGATTGGTTGATAATACGGGGTCGCAGCCGCTCCCAGAGCTATCCCTTTTACATCAAAACAAGCCTGTTCGTTCGGATGAATCGGAAGTTGGAGCATTACCCTTTTCAAACCCGGGACTAATTCGTATTCGAACTCCACTTCTTCGTAATGCTCAAAGGGCGAGCTAAGCGCGGTTAGCTTTTCGCGAGCTGCTGTCCAGACCGTCTTGTTTAGTCCCAGATTAAACCGAGGGGAGTTTGTCGTTGATTCGCGGACGAGCGCATAGAAGCCAGCCGCGCCATTGTCTCCCAAAAAAGGCGAGCCAAGATAGGTGAAGATAAAAGATTGTCCCGGCACCGGAACATTCAGGAGGATGGTCGGCGTCAAATCCTCCGGAGGCCCGCTCCAAAGGCCAAGAGAATCGATAAAAAGGACTTCTCCAGCGCCATTGATTTGCACGTCGCTGAAGTTTCCGGAGAACTGGCGTGCGGTCACGCCAGGTGCGGGTTGACCGCTTAAGGCAATGGGCCGGATGGTGAACTCAGACGCAGAGATTTTTGATGCCGCCGCAAAAAGCTGAACCGTTGCGAGCAACAACAAAAGGTCGCGATTGATTTTTCGCATTGATGATCCTGGTGGGGTGGTTATTCGGCGTAGCCCGGAACGCTCTTATCGGGCGGGAAGCTTGCGGGAGAGGTCTGCCAGCGGACGATGCCGGAATCGCTGGCGACCGAGCCTTCGCCCGCGGGAATATCGCCGGAAGAAAGGTTAAAGCTTCCGTTGCGGCCGTTGCTGCTGAAGACGCGAGTCAAGGGATTGAACTTTTCATCGGATTCAACGGGACTTCCGTCCACCAGAGTGGTTGTGGTTGATGTCGCGCCGTCTTTGGCCCGTGCGTTGACAACAAAATAAAGAATGCCGCCCTCTGAAAAGGTCGCGTTGGCGGAAAAATAGGTCGTGTTGGGGTCAGGCGAGTTAATAAATCGATAGGGCAGTTCGGTCGGAGAGTCGACATGCCATTCCACAGTGCGAATACCGTTCGGGTCATGATAAATGCCCGAAGCCGAAGCGAGACGCGCGGTGGAGTCGGATGCGCCCAGGCTGTAGTTTCCCGGGAAGGCCGGTGTTTCGTAAGGAAAGCGACGGTAAGGATGAATATCGGTGCGGAGATGAATCTTATACTCGTAGGTGGCGGAAGGCTGGCTCTCCCCGATGGCAAAGTAACGGATCATTTCGCCGGAAACCTTCCATTCGGTCAGCGGCACGGTATTGCTGGGGCGTTGGCGCTGCGTCACGGTGACGCGGCCGGCGGAAGGGCTGCCGGTGGCCGACAAGGGCACGACGAGTTGGGTGCCACTCAGCGGTTGAACGGTCCTCTCGACGGTCCCATTACCTTCTATGCGGACCGTCGCGGAGGTGGTCGGGTCGAAGTAACCATAAATGTTTAGTTGGTCTTTGCTCTCATCGACGCTCATGGATTGAATGCTGGGATTGAGCAGACCGAACTCGCCGCCCGCGCTATTTTGCGTAAAGAGAAGGTGCGCGCCGGGAAAATTTGAAGTCTGGTCAACATCGATTTTTCGACGGGCCATGTAGGCGAGAACCGAGGCGCGATCAAAAGGGCGGCACTTCGGGGTAATTTCGGTAAAAATATTGTTACCACCCAACATCGTGTCGAAAAAGACCCGTGTGGCGAAGTAAGCCCAGCCATCCAAGACACGATCTGACCAGCCCGCATAGACGGCGGCTCCCGCATCGAAGCACGCGCGTGGGAAGGCTGCGGCCGCGGGCGAGCCGCCGTGACAGGTATCGATATAAACAAAACCATTCCGGCCGAATTTCCAATAACGCCGGACGAACTCAGAGGTAACGCAGTAATAGGCGTCGGCCCGTATTATGCTGCCATCAGCCTTAATGACATCAGGCCCGAGAACCCCATAACTCAACTCCCCGCGAGCGAAATGACCGGAGTATTTGCGGTCGCCTTCTTCGGTGGTGACGGTTGAGGTGAGAAGTATGAAAGTCGGAAGGTCTCGGAAGAGGCCGCGGCTGCCCTCTTCGGTGGGGGTGATTCGCGGGATGTCCCCGACGCCGCCATGACTATCAATGTAGAATACTCCGATGTTGCGGCCGAAATCTCTGACGTTCATCAGTTGTTCGAGGCCGGCTTCGTCGCCGTAGACCTGGTAGCCGCGCCTGGCGAAGGCGGGAACCAACGAATTGAGCATAGGTGCTGAAATGCCTGGGACTGTGGCCTTCAACAGTACGGCCTGACGAGATTCGGGCAAGCCGGTGACCGGTTGAGCAGCCAGCGCGCGGAAAGTTCCCTCCGGGTAGGAAAGGCCGGATTTAATTTTGGACATTCCGGGTTCGGGGGCCGGCAGCGGAGTAAGGTCGATAGTGCGTTGCAGCTCAGCAGCGGTCGCTCCGGTGCGGTTGTTAAAGATGTTCAGGGGTCGTCCGTCAATGAACTGGGCGTAAACCGAACTGTCCGGAGAGATGCCAACAGCCTCAAGTTCCGGAAACTGCGCGAGGAACGCAGCGAGAGCTTGACTGGAAACAGCAGGATCTGCTCCCACGAGTGTGACGATTTTTTCGCCGATAGCGCGAAGAACGCGTGAGCGGTCGGCCGGAGCTACGACGCGATCCCCGGAAGCGACCAAAAGCGAAGCCAGCAGCGGTCCCGCTGGCGCAGGATTACCTGAGCCCGAGAAGCTCACCATGCGAGTGGCGTTCGTGATGTAACCTTTGAAAAGGCCGTCCTGCGGCCCACCTGATCGAGTCAACCGTCCGCCTCGACCGGTGCCTTCGCCGTCCTCCGTGATGACGGTGAACCCGCCATTCGAATCGAAGAGCAGGTCAAATTGTTTGAACTCAGCGTTTGAAACGGCCCGGTCCGCCAGGACGGTTGAAGTTTGTTCCGTGAATCTCCAGTCTGCAGGGGTGTGGTTCTGCAAAGTGAACTTTTGTGCGGCGTCGGTAATGACGTTAGTTGCAGAAAGAACCAGGTTGCTCAGGATCGATCCTGAATCAACCACTCGGAAAAAACTGGCATGATCGGTGGCGGGAATCGTCGCGTTTGTGCGAGCCGTGATAAGGGTCAACTGCCACGCTGGAGCGTCTAGGTTGGTAACGGACTGCACCTCATAGGTCTCGGCAGTGCCGAGCCATTTTAACGTGATGGAGTCTACACCTGGATCGGCCTGGACGATTTGGGGCTGGCTAGCGGTGAGTGTGGACAGACTCGCCAGGTATGAAAGAACGGCCAACGCAGAAGTTGGAACCTGAGGACGAATGGAAGGGAGTTTCATGGACAGCGGGCACGCTCAAACATAGGCAAGCGACAAAATGCTAGTGCCGAATGGCTGGAGAAGAAAGGTGAAAGATCGCTCGGATCTCGGGCCGGCCAAATCGAGCAGCGCCTTGGGCCGGTCGCGAATATCGCGACGGAGCCGGATGAAAATTCTCAGTCAGACAGGAGAGTTCCTGCAGGGCAATAACGGTCTTGGTTATGGAATGAGGAGGTAAATTTTGCCTTTGGGGTCCGGGAAAGGGCGTGAAATCAAGTGTTTCTGAACGAAATCGTTGTGGCACAACGGTTGCTTCGCTGAGTTCGACGAGTTGCCGATGATCGAAGCGTTGTTCAGCCAGCCAAGCTATGTCGCGACCAAGAAGATGATGGACGCGACGGCGATGCGCCATGCTGCGATTGCCAGCAACCTCGCCCATATCGAAACGCCTAATTATAAGCGGATTGATGTGGCGTCCGATTTTTCGGCGCAGTTGCGCACGGCGATGGGGACGCAGGATGTGAACAGGATTGCTTCGGTTCAGCCGTCTTTGGTGGAGGATTCGACCGCTACTTCCGCCACGAAGGATGGCAACAACGTGCAACTCGAAACGGAGTTGATGAGCTTGAATGAGAATACGGTGGCTCATGCGCTCGAAACGCAGCTCGCTTCGGGCACGTTGCTCAAATTACGTCTCGCGATAACGGGACGAAACGCCTGATAGCCTATGATCCAGATGCTCGGAGGAATCGATAGCACCGCCTCGGCACTTGCCGCGGAACGGACGCGCCTGGAGGTAATCACCCAGAATATTACCAACGCGAACACGGTTCGCGGCCTCGATGGAAAGCCGTATCAACGGCAGCATGTGATTTTTGAAGCGGCGTTGAGCCAGGCGCAGGGCGCGGGCGTCGAGCCGCGTGCTGTGACGGTGGCCCGGATCGAGAATGATTCGCGTCCGCCCCGCCTCGTGTACAACCCGGGACATCCGGATGCGAATGGGGATGGAATGGTGGCGATGCCGGACATCAATATTCACGAGGAAATGGCGGATATGATCGCTGCCTCACGCGCTTTCGAAGCGAATTTGGCGGTGGTCAAAAACGCGCGTTCGATGGCGATGCAAACGCTCTCAATCGGCAAGCACTAAGGTATGGATCCGATTTCAGCGATGCGCATGACGGCGGCGGGCCGCATCACGCCGTTCAATCCGCCGGTGATCGAGCAGGGCGGGCAAGCGGGGCAGGCCAGCCCGATTAAAATCCCGATGGATGAGGTGAAGAACCTCGGAAATGTCGGGCCGGTGCAGCTTCCGAATTTAGGGCCGCAGGGTTCAACGGCGCTCTCGGGAGCATTTGATGCATCTGGCGGACGGGCTTTTTCAGATTTTCTGGGCGAAATGGTGCGCGATGTGAACGCGAAGCAGGCCACCGCGAACCAGGCAGTGGAAGGGGTTTTGAACGGGGAAAACGTGCCGTTGCACCAGGCGATGCTTTCGGTGGAGGAGGCAAGCGTGTCGTTCCAGTTAATGGTGGAAGTACGCAACAAGCTCCTGGACAGCTATCAGGAATTGATGCGCATGCAGATTTAGTCGGTGACGAATGAACCAGCAGATTACGCAACTTCTCAAGCAGCTTCATGGGATCTGGAAGCAGCTTGGGCTCAATCAAAAAATTACGCTGATTGGCACCACCGTGGCGCTGATTGGCGGTTTGTTTGGGCTCACGTATTGGTCCAGTCGCCCTAGTTACTCGCTCCTTTACGGCAAGCTGGATGAAGGCGAAGCGGCCAAGGTGGTTGCGGCACTCGATGAGGCGAAGATTGCTTACGAAACGCGCGGTGGCGGGACGATCATGGTTCCGTCCGATAAGGTGCACAGCACCCGCATGCAACTCGCGGCAAAAGGGATTCCCCGCGGGGAAGGCGTCGGTTTCGAAATTTTTGATCGGTCGAATTTCGGTATTTCAGACTTTGTGCAACGCGCGAATTATCTGCGCGCGGTGCAAGGGGAATTGGCGCGGACGATTGGTCATATCGAGACAGTGGAAACAGCGCGCGTGATGATCGTCATGCCGGAAAACAAGCTGGTGGTGAATGATAAGAACAAACCAACGGCGAGTGTGTTCGTCAAGGTGCGCGGTGGTGTTCCGCTGGCGCTGCAAACGGTCACGGCGATACGGTTTTTGGTGGCCAATGCTGTGGAGGGATTACAGCCCGCGAATGTGAGCGTAGTGGATAATATCGGCAACGTGCTTTCGGATACGAACGAAGCGGACACGGTCGCCGGTATGACGCAAAACCAGTTCGAAGTTCGCAAGAAACTGGAGCAGTACATGGCGAAAAAGGCCGAAGGAATGCTCGAGTCGGTGCTCGGTCCGGGGCAGGCGGTGGTGCGTGTTTCGGCGGATATGAATTTTGATACGACCACCCGGCATGAGGAAGAGATCGACCCGGACAGCATCGTGGTGCGGAGTACGACTGAAAATGAAGAGACAACCGATTCGCTGACAGCAACGAGCGGCGCCCCGGCGCCCGGTATCGATTCCAATACGACGGGCGACACCAACACAGTCGCTTCCGTGCCGCAAAACAACAATCGCACACGGAAAAAGGTCAAGACCGTCCAAAATGAAATGGCAAAAAAGACGAGCGATATTGTGCAGGCGGCAGGAAAAGTGAAGCAGTTGAGCGCGGCGGTCTTTTTGGCGAGCCGTATGCAGGGAACAGGGACGAATCGCGTGGCGCAGACGCGCACAAAAGAAGAATTGGATAAGCTCAAGAAGATCGTGCAGACCGCGTTGGGAATCACTTCGCCGAATGACATTACAGTCGAAGAATATCCCTTTAACGATCAGCTCAGTCAGGAAGTGACGCAGACCATTCAGAAAGATCAGCGGATGCAATTCATCCTTCGCATTGTCGAAACCTCTCTTTATCCGATAGCCGGTCTGATCGTGTTTGCCATGCTTTGGCGTACGTTCAAGCGAGCGCCAGATCTCGATATTCCAATCGGAGTGCCCGTCGGTGATGGAGAATCTCAGAGCACCGTAACTGCCAATGCACGTGCTGGAGCACCCGGTGTTGTCACCGTCGATGTGCTCAATCAATTGATTCGGGAGAATCCGCAGAACATGACGCAGGCGATTCGCGGCTGGATGACGCGAGGGCAATCGAAATGAGCGCTGAGCCCAGCAATGACATCTCGAAGCTGACCAAGATTCAGAAGCTCGCGATTTTGCTAATCATTCTCGGCCCGGATGCGGCGGCGCAAATTCTGAAGAACCTGGACGAGCACGAATTGGAGGCGGTGTCGGCGGAGATGAGCCACCAGACTTTTATCAGCCAGAAAATGCAGGCTGACATTCTGAAGGAGTTTAGCGAAGTGGCGTTGATCGCGAGCACTTCGGTGCGCGGCGGACTGGATGTTACCCAGTCGATTCTCGAAAAGGCGGTCGGTTCGTTCAAAGCGAGCCACGTGATCAACCGGTTTTCGCCGTCACGCACGCCTACGGGGGCGATGCAAAAATTGCTCGATCTGGATTCGCGGCAGATCATTCATTTGGTCCGGCAGGAGCAACCTCAGACGATCGCGCTCATCACGAGTTATCTGCCGCCCGAAAAGGCGTCGCAGGTGCTGGAGATGTTGAAGGACGATCAGCGCTCGCTCGTGATTGAACGACTCGCAACGCTTTCCCCGACGCCGATCGAAGTTGTGGAAAAAGTGGTGGATGTGCTGGTGTCGAAGATTGGTTCAAAGCCCACACGCGCGCTCAACCAGACGGGAGGTATTAAGTCCGCGGCGGATCTTCTGAATGCGCTGAACAAGGACACGAGCAAAACCATTCTCTCGAATCTCGAAGAGCGAAACCCCGATCTGGGCGCTTCGATTCGCAAGAAGATGTTCACGTTCGAAGATTTGGCTCAGATCGATATCGGCGGTTTGCAGAAGATCATGCGCGAAGTCGATATTCGCGATCTCGCGGTGGCCCTCAAGACGGCGAGCGAGCAACTCAAATCCACGCTTCTTTCCGCGATCTCGCGACGTGCCGCCGAAACGGTCAAAGAAGAAATGGACTTCCTTGGGACGCTCAAGCTCAAGGAAATCGAAGCGGCGCAAATGCGGATCATCGATGTGGTGCGCCGGCTCGAAACGGATGGCGAGTTGGAATTGCAGTCCGGCAAGGAAACTTCTGACAGTGTCGTCTTTGCGACTTAGGAAATTAAAGATTCAAGACGGCTCGAAGAGCCGTTTCGATTTTCGTCATTTCATCTGGACCTATCGTTCCGCATCGGCGGACGAATCTCATTTCCGAGAGTGAGCGGACTTGGAACGCATCGGCTGCTGAAGTCTTGGTCAGCCCGTTGTCCAAATTTGGGTCAACGCGGACCATCCACGGTGCTTGCACGTAATGTGGCTTCCAGTCCGTAATTGGAACAATGACTTTAAGCGGCAGAATTCCAACAGCGTCATTGTTTACGATGACAGCCGGTCTAGTTTTCTGGATCTCTGCGCCAATCGTCGGAGCAAGATCGATAGCCAAATTTCACCGCGTTGCATGAAAGTCGTCCGCGTCGAGAACGGTGAATTCGGTTAAGTTAGTGTCTTCCTTGTAGTCTTGAAGGAGGGCGTGAGCTGCGGCATTCAACTTCGTTTTGTTGTTTTTTTTCGCTCGATAACCAGTTTCGAAAGGGCATCGTGAAGTTGAATCTGCTGATCCGTCGGCAGACGTGAGATTTCGCGAACGATCTCCGAATAGCTCATACCGTAAAGTTGCAGGCGAAGACCCCCGAACGTCAAGAGTCCCAATGAGCGCGGGTCCTTGCTTGGTAGATTGAAAAAGAGCCGCTTGCAGCGCGTTCTCTGCAAGCGGCTTAACCCATTCTTTTAAGCGAACATCCGAGCGTAACACTGAGACACACACCCGCTCGCGAGTCCGTTTTCCGTTCCGCCTAAACACGGAGCGGAAACTGTTTCCAGACGTTGACCTGGGCGAGCCAACTGACTGTAAACTTGCCCTCACACACACGTGGAGGGCGGAATGCGTTCTGACCCCTTTTCTGAAAGAACACATTCAAAGAGCATTTAAAAAGGCAACCTGTTGACCCCTTTCATATGATCATGCGGAAAGAGGAGGAGAAGTCCGCCAAAAAATTTTCAGAGCGAAGGCGGTGTTTCAGAGTTCTGGTTATTGGCAAGGTTTAGGCTTACTTTTCGGGCGTGTCGGAGGTGACGCAGATACTCTACGAACTCGGAACGGCGCGAACGGCCGAAGAGTTGTTGCCCTTGGTTTACGCAGAATTGAAACGGATCGCCGCGCACAAGATGGCTTCTGAATCGCCGGGACACACGTTGCAGCCGACCGCGTTGGTGCATGAAGCGTGGCTGAGCCTGACCGGAAGTGAAGGGGCGAAGTTTCAGAATCGGGCACACTTCTTTGCTGCAGCGGCGGAGGCCATGCGGAGGATTTTAGTGGATTCAGCGCGGCGCAAACGCAGTCTGAAAAGAGGCGCGGCGGCGGTGCGGGAGGAACTCCAGGAGGATCACTGGGTGCAGGATGTTCGTTCAGAGGAATTGCTCGCGGTGGATGAGGCGCTTGATCTGCTCGTGCGTGAAGATCCTGTTTCAGCCGAGTTGGTGAAGCTAAGATATTTCGTTGGCATGAGCATGGAGGAGGCGGCCGCCGCGTTGGATCTGCCGTTGAGGACTACGGAGCGAATGTGGACCTTCGCACGCGCGTGGTTGCGTAACGCGATGCAGGCAAATCCTGGTGAGCGGCGGATTTAACGTCGGATTTGCGCCTGTACGCTATGATGTCCGCCATCGAAACCGGACCAACATTTGCGCGGCAACGCGACGTCTTTCTTCAAGCGCTGGAACAGCCTGACGAAGACGCCCGTTCCGCCTTTCTCGCGCGCGCGACTGAGGGCGATCCACGGTTAAGGGCGATTGTCGAAAAACTTCTGGCGGAACATCGGGCGGATAATTTTCTTGAAGAACCCCCGGCCAATCTCCGCGATGCCCGCGATGGTTTGGGCGGCGAACAGCCGGGGCAAATGATTGGTCGCTACAAGCTGATCGAGGTGATCGGCGAGGGTGGTTGCGGAACAGTTTTTTTGGCGGAGCAGCGAGAGCCGGTCCGCCGTCGCGTGGCGTTAAAGCTGATCAAGCTCGGGATGGATACGCGCAGTGTCGTGGCGCGATTTGAGGCGGAAAGGCAGGCGCTCGCGTTGATGGATCATCCGAGCATCGCACGCGTGCTCGATGGCGGAGCGACTTCGACGGGGCGTCCTTACTTTGTCATGGAATTGGTGCGTGGAGTGCGCATCACAGAGTATTGCGAGGCGAATGAACTGGATGTGCGGCAGCGGATCGAGCTTTTCATTCAGCTTTGTTTCGCCATTCAACATGCGCATCAAAAGGGAATCATTCATCGCGATCTGAAGCCTTCAAATGTACTGGTCACGATGCAGGACGGCACCCCCGTTCCGAAAGTCATTGATTTTGGAATTGCGAAGGCGATCGAGGAACCGCTGACCGACAAAACTCTCTTCACGAATTTTCACGCCTTTATCGGCACCCCGGCTTACACGAGCCCCGAACAGGCGCAGATGACCGGGGCCGATGTGGACACGCGGAGCGACATCTATTCGTTGGGCGTGTTGCTCTACGAATTACTTGCAGGTGTGACGCCGTTCGACCCAAAAGAGCTCACGCATTCGGGACTCGACGAGATGCGACGCATCATTCGCGAGCAGGAGCCGCCGCGTCCGAGCGTGCGGCGAACGACTCTGGAAGCGCGAGTGCTCAAGGCAGAAGGGCCGCAGAAAACCCTGAAGATCGATCCGGACCTGGATTGGATCATCATGAAAAGCTTGGAGAAGGATCGCGCGCAGCGATATCCCACCGCGCAGGAACTCGCGACTGACCTGCAGCGCTATCTGGATCATGAGCCAGTGCGGGCGCGGCCGCCAAGCCGTGCCTATTTGATCAAAAAATCCCTGCGCAAACATCGGCGCAGTGTCGCGGTGGCAGCGATGATTGCGCTGACGCTACTTGTGGGCGCCACGTTGAGCATCTGGCAGGCGATTCGCGCAACGCGCGCGGAACACGCGGCGGAACGTCTGCAATGGCATGAGGCGTCCCTTCGCCAAAAGGCCGAGCGCGAGAGGGAACATGCGTTGGCCAATCAGAAACGGGCTGAGTTAAACGAATACATTGCGGACATCAACCTCGCGCATCAGGCCTTGTTGGCGGGAAATTTCTCTCGCGGCGCTGATCTTCTGCGCAAACATCTGGTTCCCGGAAAGGAGGATCTTCGCGGCTTTGAATGGCGCTACCTCTGGAATTTGGCCAAAGGGGACGAGCACCAGGTATTCTCGAAGGAGTCGTCGAGCGTTTTTGGGCTCGCCGCTTCAGACGACGGACGGTTGCTCGCCGTTGGTCTGCGCGACGGCATCAAGATTTATGATCTCAAATCTGGCCATGGCGTGAAAACGATTCCGAAGAGCGGAATCTCGCTCGCCTTTTCACGTGATGGTTTGCTGGGCAGCGCCAGCCCGGGGAATGTTCACGTGTGGAATGCGCGTGACTGGTCAGAAGTGCTGACCCTGGAAGACCATTCTGGGCCAGTGACTTTTTCGGCCGATGGAACTCTGATCGCTTCTGCCACACGACTCGGCGTAGCCATTGAAAACATCGCAGAGAAAAAGCAGATCGCGTTTTTAAAGGAAGTCATTCCACCGATCGCGCTCTCGCCGACAACGAACCATCTCGTCGCGAACTCGCGCGACGGCCTCAATCTTTTCCAGATCCACTCGGGCGAAAAGATTGCTGAACTGGAAAACTCGTCAGCGTTGTTCAACAGCCGTTGGATACTGAACAAACCTGTTCTTCGTTTCTCGCCGGACGGACGCTGGATCGTGGCGGCGCGCACTCCCTTTCGCTCCTCAGAGTTTCGCATCGAACTGTGGAATGCAGAAACTGGAGAACATATTGCGGAGTTCCCCACTGACCGCGAAGCGCCCGAGCACGTTGGGGTCATTTCTGGCATTTCGTTTTCTCCCGACGGCACGCGTCTCGCAACCGCGAGTTGGGATCACTCGGTGCGTTTGTGGGATCTACAGAAGCGCCGTTGCATCAGCAAATTTCAAGGAACTCTTTCCGAAGTTTGGGCGGTGACTTTCGCTCCCGATGGCAGGCACATCATAAGTGGGGCCAAGGACGGAACCGTCACGCTCTGGCCGACCGATGAGGAAAGGAAAAGTACGATCGTCGAGGGGAGCTGGTTGCCGCTTGGCTTCTCGTCGGACAGCCGGTTGTTGGCGATGCTCGGCGCCGATCAGACCCTGGCCTTCTTCAATTTAAAAACGCACGAGATCGAGCACAAGGTCGGCCTGGGCTCCAGCCTCGAACGGTTACGGAACCCATTTCTGCGCCCGGAAATCAATCATGACCTTTCGAGGGTAGCGATTCCAAGTGGCGGGGGTTCAATACGAGTTTTCGATCTCGGTCAAGCGGAACCGGTCGAACTGGCCCTTCCCGCGAAGATTGGGCGCATTGATTCTTTCGCCCTGTCGCCTGACGGCGCGAGCATCATCACGAGCACGTGGGGAGAAGGCTTGTCATGGTGGAAGTTGGGTGAAGGCAGCGAAGAGCCACGCCTGATCTCGGGAGAGCGAGCGGTGTTCGCGACAAACGGCAAAGTTTTGGTAACGATTGACAGTGACGGTTTCGGTGTGTGGGATGCACTTTCAGGAAGCGCCCTAACGCATTTCTCTACAGGCGCCGCCTTCTCAGCGGCATTGTCACCGGATGGTCTCGTGCTGGCCGCAGGATCCGACCCGCAAGAAGTAGAAAACGCCATCCGACTGTGGGACACCCGCACAGGGCGGCTGCTTGGCATTTGCGCGGGCCATACGCAAGGAGTCGGACGCCTTGTTTTTTCATCCGATGGAAAGACGCTGGCTTCAACCAGCAGTGATGGAACTCTCCGTTTCTGGAATGTAAAAACCCAACAACAACTCCTGGCCCTCTCAAACGTGGCGCCGTTTTCGGATTTTCAATTTTCGCCCGACGGCAGTGTTTTGATCGCGCGCGCGCAGAATGGGTTGGTCGCATTCGACGCGCCGCACGACGATAAATAACCTCACTTGTTCGATTCGTTGGTTGAGAACTGGCGTTTGCTCCGAGGTTCTCCTGCATCAGTCGACTCAACCCGCCGTCCTTCGATCTGCCCCCGCCAACTGCCCGTTGCGTGCCCCCGAGTCTCAATGAATTCCTTGAAGCGTTCGAGGTCGCGGTGGACCCGTTGCGAGACAACTCCGAGTGCGCTGCCGATCTTTTCCATTGCTCCCTCGGGTTTGTAGTTAATCTTTACGGAAACCCTGGTGCGGTCCGGGCCGAGCGGCTCGAAATTAACCATCCCACTATTTTGCTCCCCGGTGGTGCTTCGCCACGCGACGCGCCGATCGGGAATTTGTTCGAAGATCTCGGCATCCCACTCGACGGTTTTGCCGCCGATATCAGCGCGCCAGCGAAGCCGCTTATCATCCAGTTGCTTCACGTATTCAACCCCCTCCATGAAATGGGGAAAATCCTCGAATTGCGTCCATTGATTGTAAACGGTGCTCACCGGAGCATCGACCTCAATTGCTTTCTCAACATGTTCCATTGCTCATCCACCTCCTAAAACATCAGTCGCCCGAGCAGGGGGTCATGTCAATCCACGTAGACCCCTGATTTATTCGTTTTATTCGCTCCCTTGGACTTCGCTCGCTTTTTCGCACATGCCGCGATCGCCCGGAGTTCTGCCCGCCAGCTCTCGGCTCTGTTGCTCGCGGCATTTGCTCGTGTCCGGGTGCCGATCGACCGCGCGCGCCTTGTGGTTGGCTTTCGGCCAGTACTTTCCTTCGTGTTTCATAAATCGAAAAGGGATGAGGGCCGGACTGTTCAGGTCCGGCCACTTCGTGCGGTTATTGCTGGATATTCTGAACCTGGTCGGTGGAGTCCTCAAGGTTCCGGCCAATGTTCAAGTCTCGAATCGAGGGATTGGCCTCGGATGTGACGGTTAACTGGTTATCGACTTTGCGAACCCCGGCGATTTCGCGAGCACGCAACTCCAACACGTCTTTTGCTTTTTGCGAGGGAACGGTGCCTTTCAGAACTACGGTACCATCCAGGCTGGTCACCTGCACATTCCGGGTGATTTCCCGTTGTGTCACTCCGCTGGTTCCGGACTCTTCCCGGGTGAGGGTGCCCTTCACTTTTTCGGCCAGTTGGCTGTCAGTCATGTTCTGCGTTTCGGAAGCAGTGGAATGAGCCGAACCCAGCTCGCCGCTTGCGGCAGAACCAACCCCCTGGGCTCGATTATTACGAAAATGGTCGGCGCCTTCTTTGGATACCTCGCGGGGTGCAGAATCGGAATTGGAATCGCCCGAGGTTGCTACGCCGGTCTCGGTCGAGCCGGGCCCGCCGACCGCGCTGGTCGAGCTAAAATTCAAATCGTCTCGATGCTCATCCAGGTTGTATTCACCGCCTATGTCTTTTTCAAGGCGGCTGCTCGCGTTCAAATCTTTTTGACTGCCGGGGCTGGATAACGACGTCGAAGTGTCAGTTTCTGCTCGAGTTCGCTGGCTCGGTGCCTCGATGTCGTCCAGGGTTGATTTGCTCGAGCCGCTTCCGGACTCCGAAGATGCCGCGCCTCCTATGCTCGCGTCGTTGTTGGGGGCTGTGCTCGTAACGTCCGCAGGTTGTGTTTGTACGCCGTCCGGCAAGAGGTCGTCACTCGGGTTCCAGTTTGGCGAGGACTGAACTGACTCATCAGAAGCAACGCGTGGTTGGGTTGGAACCAGGACGTAGTCAAAGCTCGTGCTGTTATCGATCCTGTCCCGGTCCGGATTTCGCAAGGCCTGATCACTGCTGCTGCGAAAGGAATGTCCGTAGCGTGCTTCGTTCGAACCCCCGCGGATCGAACTATCCGCCCTAATGCGCTTGTCCGAAGCGGTGTTTAAGCCGGAAGAATCGGCCGAGTGATACTGATCGATTTCGCGCGCCTTCATCGAGCCGCCCCGAATTGAACTGTCGGCCTGCACCGCGGGATTGATGGGATGCGAAGCGCCTTCGGTCGGCAGGAAATCTCTTTGAGCCCAACCACGTGCCTCATTGGAGCCCCCGCGAATCGAACTATCCGCATGGAAATCGTTTACGGAAGTGTTATTGAGGTGGCGGTTTTCGGATCCTGAACTGCTGGACGGATAACCGCCCGTCGCCGGATCGTATTGTGCCGACAGTGAAGGATCGGCTGAGTCGCTCGAGTATCGCGCCTGGTTTGTCGCGCATCCTGCGACGAACATGATGCCGGCAATTACAACAGCATTTTTTTTCATAAGTCCTTTCTCGATTAAAACGGCTCTCCAGGAACCGCTCCAGGAGATGCCCTCTGCATGATGCAAATTCGCGCGGTCAGCAGGCGTAGCAATCAGGCTCTTGAGCGCATTTCGCCGTCGGGTTCAGTTTCGCCCATTCGTCGGGACTTCTCCCACTGCGCGAGGAATGCGTAGGGAGCTAAAGAACATGAGCGGACCTCCGATATTTTCTTAACTTGAGGTTCCCTCGTGCCTCGGACAATTGTCCGGCAGCCTCACTGATGTCGGGAAGCCCGCCGCCCGAACGAACTAAAAACGTGAAGGAACCATTCGTCGTCCGGGTTGCGCCGGACCGCAAACTACAGAACTGGAAAGTCACGCGCGACGATGAGAAAGAGCCGCGGGCAACAGGAATTTCCAAGAGCAAAGCGGTGAAGCTAGCAACGAAGCTGGCTGAAAAACGACCGCGGCCTGCTATCGTCCTGATCCACAAGACGCGGTATATCGTGGAACGAGCGTTGCAATTCTGAGTGCAGTGCGAGCAGTCAGAGTGCATCTTCATCATTCCTGCATAAGCCCGACGGTCCAACCCTCTGATTTCGGCGAAGTGGCTCGTGACTTGGGTGTCGCGCTTTCTCTGCAAAAGAAGGTTGGATTTTGGCAAGAAAGAGGCGGCGCTTGAGCTTTCAAGGGGTGAGGCTGGCTTCAAGCCAGACGAAACGAAAAAGGGAAAGCAAAGCCCATGCGCGAGGAAACAGGCCGGTTAGGTTTAAATCGCTCCCGAAGGTGGAGATCATGGGGTGTAATAGTTTGTTGGATTCTGTGTGCTCTGCCGTTTGCGCTCCGTGTGGGAGATTGCGGGGGGTTCATCTTCTTCGATGAGGAGATGGAGAATTACCAGAAGACCGCGGACACAGGAGAGTTGAAGCGGTTGCAGAACCGGTTGGACGGCGGCTCGACGCGATGGTCGCGCGACCCGAAGCATGGATATTTGCTGGCGCTCCTCAAGGAACTGAATGTGCCGGTCAGTTCGCAAATGCTCGTGGCGACGAAAACGTCGTGGAACAACGAACTGGTCTGTCCGAAAAATCCGCGAGCGCTGTACTACAACGATCATGCCTCCGTCGCTTACGTGCCTGGAGCGGACGTGATTGAAATCGCCGCGACCGATCCGCGACTCGGTTTGGTTTTTTATACGTTGGACCAAAACAGTGCGGATAAGCCGAAGCTACAGCGGGATGATCGTTGTCTAGATTGCCACGCATCCTCGCGCACACTTGGTGTACCCGGTCTGGTGGTGAGATCCTTTCGAACGAAGGCCGATGGCGAGGTAGATTTGTTGAGCGGCATCGCGGTGACGCATCGCACGCCGCTGGGCGAAAGATGGGGCGGCTATTACGTGACGGGAACGCACGGATCCCAGACTCATCTGGGCAACCTGGTCGGAACGGAGGCTCTGGCGCGTTACGCCAAAGAACCGTCAAGCAACGGAAACGTTTCTGACCTGTGCGGGTATCTGGATATGTCGAAATACCCGGCGCGCGGGAGTGATATTGTGGCGTTAATGGTGCTGGAGCATCAGGCGCACTTACAGGCGCTGCTCACGCGATTGGCTTGTGATGGAACAAAGGCGCTGTGTGCGGGCGAGGATTTGAAGTCAGTCTACCCGGCGTGCGAGGCCGTGTTGAAGGATTTGTTTTTCGTGGGCGAAGCGAAGCTTACGGCGCCAGTGCGAGGCACAAGTGATTTCGCCGAAGCTTTCCAGCAACAGGGGCCAACGGACAAACAAGGACGGTCACTGAGGGAGTTCGATTTGCAAACCCGGCTGTTTAGATATCCGTGCAGTTACCTGATCTATTCCGAATCGTTCGCCGCCATGCCGGAACGTGTGCGCCGGCATCTTTACCGGCGCATGCACGAGATTCTGCTCGGTGAGGATAAGTCGGCTGATTACGCCGGGCTCACGCTGGAAACGCGGAATGCCATATACGAAATCCTCCTGGATACGGTGAAGGACCTGCCGATCAACTGGAGGCTGGATGGGGTCAAAAGTTCATCCAGCCTGTTCGAAACGAACTCACGTTGACCATGGGTTATCGCTCCTTCGCACGGCTCGCGATATTGGTTCTGTTCACGGCGATTCCGTCCTTCGCTGGGGCAGGGGAGAGCAGCCACATTTTTCATTGGCGACCCTTTCTTGCGCCATTTCACTCGGTGGTGCTGCACCTCCCGATTGGGTTCATCGCGATCGCTTTTATTCTGGAGATCTATTCTTTGAGATTCCCCAGTGAGGAGTTGCGACGGATCAGCGCGCTTGTGCTTTGGCTCTGCTTGCTGAGCGGGGGATTGACGGCAGGTCTCGGAATTTTGCGCGCACAGACGGGAGGGTACGAGCAGCACGCGGTCGGTCTGCACCGGAATTTTGGGATGGCTGTGCCGCTTTTGATTGTCGCCGCGCTGATTTTCCAAAGGCTCGCCTCGAAAGGCATTTGGAAATACGCTTATCGCGCGGTGCTGAGCGGCGCATTGTGCGCGGTGGGAATTGCGGGTCATCTCGGCGGAAACCTGACGCATGGCGCCAACTACCTCGTCGAGAATGCGCCCACCTTTGTTCGTGAACTGATCGACGAAGCGCCCGGCGCGCAAAAGACCGCGGCGTTAGAATCGGAGCAACAACGGTACTTCATCGAAAAAGTCCAGCCCATCCTCTCGGCGAAGTGCTATTCCTGCCACGGAAGCCAAAAGCAAAAAGGCGATTACAGGCTCGATCAGCCGGAGTCCATATTGAAGGGTGGGAAGAGCGGTGACGTGTCGGTCAAGCCCGGTGATCCGGGGCAAAGTCATCTTGTGCGAAGGATCCTTTTGCCGTCGGAAAACGACGACGCCATGCCGCCCTCGGGGAAAGAACCGCTCAGTGCGGATGAAATCATGACGATTGTCACCTGGGTAAAAGACGGAGCAGCGATTCCAGCGGCTTCGGTGCCGCCACCGCTCGTAACGAGCAGGTGATACTCGCACGGAAGGCGCGCGCAAAACTGCTAAACGGTAGAAACAGCAGCGGCGAAGCTTGCTGTCTTGGGGCAGGCCGATACTATTTCGGCCAAATGCCGACCGAAAGAGAGGAAGGAACTGCGCATGGCAACCGCCGCTAACCACGAACCAGCGTATCATCCGTACATCAGCCCGCAGACGCATCTGCGCGAGTTTTCTTTACGTGCGGTGCTGGTCGGAACTCTCTTGGGCATGGTCTTTGGCGCGTCCTCACTTTATCTCGTGTTGAAAGTGGGCATCACCGTGAGCGCTTCCATTCCGGTGGCGGTCATTTCGATCACTCTCTTTCGCGTGCTCTCGAAGATCGGGGTGAAAGACGCGACGATTCTGGAACACAATATTGTCCAGACGGCAGGCTCGGCAGGTGAATCGCTGGCCTTTGGGGTGGGGGTCACGATGCCGGCCATCATGATTCTGGGGTTCGATCTTGAATCCACGCGAGTAACACTGGTTGCAGTGCTTGGGGGATTACTTGGGGTTTTGATGATGATCCCGCTGAGGCGAGCGCTCATTGTGCAACAGCATGGCTCGCTCAAATATCCTGAAGGGACCGCCTGCGCGGAAGTGTTGAAGGCGGGCGCCTCGGCGGAGTCGCGCGAACACGCCTCCCCCGAGTGGCGCGAGGCTAACGCCAGGAATGCGGCGGCTCAACGTGGCACGAGCGCGACCACGATTTTCGCAGGATTCGGCGTGGGCCTGATCTACAAAGTCTGCATGGAGGCACTGAAACTTTGGAAAAACGTGCCCGAAAAAATCTTTGGCAATTGGTTCAAAGGAGCTTCGGTGGGCGCCGAAATATCGCCGGAACTGCTCGGCATCGGATACATTATCGGCCCGCGAATTGCATCGATCATGGCGGCCGGAGGCGTGCTTGCTTACCTCGTACTGATCCCGATGATCAAATTTTTCGGCGACGCGATTCCGCAAGCGTTGGAACCGGGCAAGGTGCCCATTTCGCAAATGGATCCAAGCGCCATCCGCGGGGCTTATATCCTTTACATTGGGGCCGGCGCGGTGGCGGCGGGCGGAATCATCAGCTTGATCCGGTCTCTGCCGCTGATCTGGCATGGCATTCGCGAAGGACTGCGGGACGTCGGCGGGGTGGCGAGCGCCGGAACAAGCCGCCTGCGCACGCAGCACGATTTGCCGATGAAAGTGGTTTTTATCGGGATCATTGCTCTCGTGCTGGCTATCACCTTTGCACCCAAACTGCACATGAACGCCCTGGGAGCCATTTTGATTGTGGCGTTCGGATTTCTCTTTGTCACCGTCTCCTCTCGCCTGACCGGCGAAATCGGATCGTCCTCCAACCCGATTTCCGGAATGACAGTGGCCACGCTTTTGCTCACCAGCCTGGCTTTTCTCGCTCTTGGTTGGACGGAAGCGAAATATTACGTCACAGCTCTTTCGGTCGGAGCGATCGTGTGTATCGCTTCTTCGAACGGCGGAACGATCTCGCAGGATTTGAAAACGGGGTTCCTGATCGGGGGCACCCCGCGATATCAGCAAATAGCCATTCTCGTGGGCGTGCTTGCGTCAGCGCTGATGCTTGGACCGATTCTCCTGACGCTGAACAATAATGCCACAGTGTTCGTACCCGCAGCCGAGGTTGCGCCCGGTTTGAAAACGGATGTTTCGAAACTCGATAAAGCCCGCCAGCCGTTGCATGGCCCACAGGCTTTAAACGATAAGAATAGTTACTATGTGTGGCACAAAGTGGATGCCAAGGACGGTCGCGCCGGAAAGTATCTGGTAAACGATTCAGGCGAGGCTGTGTATTTCGTCGATCCCGGAATCAACGGAACAGTAATGAAACGTCCGGACGGCTCGGAAGTTCGGAAATTTGAAGCGCCGAAAGCGACTTTGATGTCCTACATCATCAAAGGCATTTTGGACCGACAACTGCCTTGGGGGTTGGTGCTGCTGGGGGTGATGATTTCGGTGACGTTGGAACTGTGCGGTGTCGGCTCGCTCGCTTTCGCAGTCGGTGTGTATCTGCCGTTAGCCACTTCCGCTCCCGTTTTTATTGGCGGGCTGATTCGTTGGATCGTGGATCGGCGGAGGAGAGGTGAGCTGGCGGCCACCAAACTTTCGGAAGATGAACTCGCTGCGGATGCGGATCGCAGTCCGGGCGTCCTCTGCGCCTCCGGCTATATCGCGGGGGGAGCGATCGCGGGAATCGTGATCGCTATCCTGGCAGGAGTGCTTGAGAAAGTGGATGCCTTCTTCACGAACCTGTCGAAGACCAACCCGTTTACCGAGGGACCCAATGCAGACGGGCTCGCGCTCATTCCATTCATTGCACTCATCATTTTTCTCTATTTGGTGGCCCGCGAAAGGATATTGCGAGGGAAACCGGCCTAGAGCACTTAAACAAATACTGTAGCCATTCGGCACGGTCCTTTTCGCTTCTGCCTTCGTTTCGGCTCAGTTACAGGCGGCTGCGGGCATGCTCGTTCGCCAAAGCCTCGCCAGAACCAAAAAGTCCTCGTTCCGAACGGCCACATTATTTCTTTGAATGCTCTAGGTTGAAAAAGAGCAGAGACGTTTTTCGTAACCTTCTACGAAGAACCGACTGCCCCGCTGCACGACATGGTGGCCTTCGGCCTCGATTCTCGTTTGCACAGCTTCAATGCCGCCCGGATATTTTGGGTTGAGCTCGCCGTCGCGTTTTAACGTGCGCCAATACGGTGTTATGCGCTTGGCACCGTTCGCCGCCGATTCTTCGGCCGCGTGCGCGGCGATCCAGGCAAAAATTCCGGTGGTAACCGGGCAGGCGATGCTCGTCTTGTGATTCCTGGCAAGTGCCCCCCGCAATTCGTTGATCGTGACGAGCTTTCCTTTCGGGACCCGATCCATCAACTCTTTCACCTCGATCGGCGCGGGAATCACCATGGTGCCGTGACCCCAGCGCTTGCTCATCTTCCCATCGATCTTTGAAACTTTCGGCAGGCCTTTGTCATCAAGCAATTTTTCGTTCCACGATTTTCGCGCTTTCATAGTTCGAGTTGTGAAAGAATCTGCTTCACGAGGGTCGGAATAATGTCACGCTCGTTTGCGTGATTTACCGTGAAGATCACCAGGATCAATTTTTTTCCGTTCGGCAGTTCGATGTATGCCGCGTCGTGCCGGGTTTCGCTCGTCCAGCCCGCTTTTGACCAAAGTTTCGTGTCTGCAGGCAAAGCAGAGCCAGAGAATCCGTGCGCCTGATCATCAGGATCGCTGGCTTTCGCAAAAGGATCACGCCGCAGAAGGTCGATCATCTCATCGCTGCGCTTTTTCGTCACGGCCGCCCTCTGCACAATTTCCCTCAGCAACCGTGCGGTCGCATCGGTCGTGAGCGCGTTGCGATTCGTATACTTTTCACCAACGAAAAGGCGTTCGCGCCCGTACGGTCCATCACCCCAGGGTTTCTGATTCACATTGATATTGGTGTAGCCCTGCGATTGGAAATAACGGTTGATCGCATTGCGTTTGAACTCCCATTCCGCCATCTCGGTCGCGGGAAGTTCGGGGCCGGCGGTCGTCCCGGTTATCAGGTCGATGACGTAATGAGTCGCATCGTTGGAAGAGTCGACGATCATATCGCGCATGGCGCGGCGCAGCTCAGCCGTGTCCGCGATTTTGCCATCCTCCATCCAGCGATGGGCCGCTTCGAGATAAAACAGTTTCACGACGCTCGCTGGATAAATGCGAACATCCCCGCGGTGTGAAACGGTCCGGATGGGATTCGCGGTGAGCTCGCAAAGCGTGACTGCCATCTCGTCACTCTTTAAGTTTTTTTGGCTGAATGCCGCGACCGTACGCGTAACCGCGTGGTGAACGCTTTTGGCCAGCTTATCTGGCGGAGAGTCCGCAGCCGAAGTGGCGAGCGCCAGAAGAACGGGGAGCCAGGATGTCATTAGACCTTTCTTAATTCGAGAAATCGAATCACTGAATCGCCGTGCTTTAACATTTTGCGCTCATTCCAATTGGCGGAAATATCCAGCGTGTCGCGCTTGCTGTGACCGAGCACAAAAGTTCCACCCTCAGCCAGGGCCCCCGGAAGGTTCGCGTCATCCAAGAGCTTCTGGGCGAACGATTGAGATCTCCTGCCCACGTTTTTTTCTCCATAAGGCGGGTCCGCAAAAACCAGGTCGAAGACGCGGGTGTTTTGGACGAGCTGGCTGATCGCAACAAAGGCGTCCTGCGTGCGGAGTTCCAGTTGGTTTAGGGTGAGCTCCAGGGATTCGAAATTGGACCGGATCATGCGGGCCGTGCGGCTGGATTTTTCGACAATAACAGCGCTGGCGGCGCCACGGCTCAAGGATTCAAGAGAGAGTGCGCCGGAACCGCCAAAAAGTTCGAGCACGCGCGCGCCCGCGACGCGTTCTGCGAGACTGTTGAAAATAGCCTGCTTGACGAGATCGGGGGTGGGGCGGACGTCATAGCCTTTCGGCACTTTGAGCAACCGGCCGCCTGATCTCCCTGCAATGATCCGCATACGGCATTTTACGGTGCATTTTCGCTGCGCGTCCATCCTTCTGATTTGGATTCCTGCCGCCCCCGATTGGGGTTAAACTTGCGCCATGAAACCACTTTGGCTTGTCACCATGTTGTGTCTTTGCTTGGATCCCGTGCGCGCGGCCGAGAATCAACCGGCGGGAACGGGTGACTTCTTCAAAGGGCCTTTGGGTATCCAGATGTACAGTCTCCGGCACATTTCAGCGACTAATCCCATCGCGGCACTGGATAAAGTGCGTCAGTACGGTTTGCGCACGATCGAAGGTTCCTCCGGGCGCTTACCGCCGCAGGAATATCTGCAACTCCTCAAAGATCGCGACATCCGAATCGTCAGCACCTTCGCGGATTACGCTCGGCTTAAAACGAATCTCGATGGCGTGATCTCCGCTGCCAAGGAACTCGGAGTGAAATATGTCGTTTGCGGCTGGATTCCTCATGAAAAAGGAAGGTTTTCGAAAAAGAACGCGCTCGATGCGGTAGAACTTTTTAACACGGTCGGTGAAAAGCTGAAGCGCGCGGGACTCACCTTTGCTTTTCACATTCACGGATACGAATTTCAACCGGATACGACCGGCACATTATTCGATTTAATGATGCATCAAACCAAGCCGGAATTCGTTTCGTATGAACTGGACGTCTTTTGGGCCGCCCAGGGCGGCGCGGATCCGGCAGCGCTTCTCAAGAAGTACGGCTCCCGCTTTAAGCTTATGCATGTAAAGGATCTTCGAAAAGGGGCTGAGATCAATCTCATCGGGAGCGCACCGGACAGCGATAGCGTCCCGGTGGGCCAAGGGCAGATCCATTGGCCCGAAGTTCTCAAAGCGGCACAGGACGCCAAAGTAGAACATTATTTTATCGAAGACGAGGCCTTGGACGCCGTTCACCAGATTCCGGCGACGCTCCGGTATCTCCAGCAAGTAAAGTGGTAGGAAGATTCGAGAATCAAATAAAGTCGGTTCTAAGGGTTGCCGATCTGCAAGCGGATATCGTACTCCTCGCGGCCAAACTTCAGAACGATATCAATATTCCTCAATTCAAAGCGATGGCAGTAGAAAGGGCTTCCGCCATGGTGCTCGATCAAACGGTCCTCCCGCCAGCCGCGTAGTACCTTCGCAGCTCTGCGGCGACGCCATCCAGTCCGGGGAAGAGTCTCCGTTCACTGAGCGTGCAGAAATCTAATTGGTCGCGCAAATAATCGACGCGGCTCGATGGAATAATAAAGCTGGTGAGCGCGTTTTCGATGCCGGCGTCGGTGAGGATTTCATCGAGGGCTTCCGTCGTTCTGCAGGAGAAGGTGAACGCGCCCGCCTGGACCGAAAGCCGCTCCGTTAACGCAGGGGGCTCAAGCAGACAAACGAACTGCTGCTCGGGCGCGATTTGCCCCCGCAGGAAATCCCATGCCTCAGGCATCTTCCGTTCTCTCAACAGGCTGGCGAGGTCCTCCACGAGAAAAACGACATCTCTCAAACCAAATCGCGTGTGAACCATTTTCCAGTCCAAACGCCAGATCATTCGGTCAGTCCCGCTCCGCGGCGCCAGTGTGGCAAAATGCGCCGCAACCAAAGGGGAATGTGTCCAATCGAGCAAACGCGTAGGCAGCCCATGATGTTCCGCGATGACCATTGTTTCCCAGAGGTTATCCCTCTGCTCTGGCAGAAATGGTTTTCCGTAACGGATAAAGTTCCGGAGCAAATGTTCTTCAAGATGAACCTTGGTGTGGGCCGGTTCAGTTCCCCCGAGACGATCCAGGCTGGTGAGCAGCCGGCGGTCGGTCCCTGCGACTCCTCGGTAAACAGAAGTTGCGCGCAACCGGCCGCTTCGCGGGTCTGGTTCTTGAGGTGTCACCGCATCCAACAGCTCCCCCAGAGTCCTCACCGTTACCGTTTTCACCATTTCTTCATATAATAGCCCGGCTTTCGCATTGCCCAAAATGCCGGCAGGATTACAATTCGCGAATCCATCCACGGATTTCGCACAATGGGATGGCAAAATTGATCAGGATGACTTTTACCAAGGTTCTCTCTCTTGCGTTCGTATCGGCGACCGGTTTGATGCTCCAGGCCCAAAGCGCGACGCGTGTTGCTGACCCGAATCATTTCTTTCCGCCGGCGACCCCGTTGGTGGCGTGTGATCCTTACTTCAGCATCTGGTCGCAGAGCGACAGGTTGACCGATGTCGAAACAACGCATTGGACCGGCAAGTCGCACCGCATCGGCAGTCTGATCCGCATCGACGAAAAGACGTATCGCTTAATGGGCGCGAGTCCCACGAATGTTCCGGCGCTCGATCAGACCTCATCCGCGGTGTGGCCCACCCGCACGATCTATCAGTTCAGGGGCGCGGGCCTCGCCGTGACACTCACCTTTCTGACGCCAGCTTTGCCGGACGATTTAGACATCCTTTCCCGGCCGGTCACGTATCTGCTTTACGACCTTGAATCGACCGATGGTAAAACTCACACTGCCCAAATCTACTTTGATGCATCCGCCGAGTTGACCGTAAATACGCCTGACCAAAACGTAACCTGGACGGGTCAAAACATCGGCAATCTCGCGGCCGTCAAGATCGGCTCAACCGATCAGATGATCCTTGGTAAGAAGGGTGACGATGTGCGGATCGACTGGGGGTATTTCTACGCCGCTGCTCCGAGCAAGTCCGTGGAGACCCGGGCCTTTGCGAGCCGAACTGCTCTCCAATCGAGTTTTGTCGAAAATGGTCTTCGCGTGATCAATGCGTCTCTTAAGCCCTCAATCGCTGCGCGCGATGTTGCAGCCGGCGTAGCCCTCAGGGCCCTCAAGGTGGGATCAAAGCCAACGTCGGTCTGGTTAATGGTTGCGTACGATGACATCTACTCCATCCAATACATGCACAAAGATCTCCGCCCGTTCTGGCGGCGAAATGGCTGGGATGCCGCCAAACTCTTGAGTGCCTCTGCGCGAGAATTGCCCGCTTTGTTCAAACGCTGCGTTGATTTCGATTTGGAACTGGTGGCGGATCTGCGCGATGCCGGTGGAGAAAAATACGCGAAGATTGGAGCGCTCGCTTATCGACAATGTTTCGCCGCCGGCAAATTCGTCGCTGATGAGAACGGCCAACCGCTGCACTTTTGCAAAGAGAATCATTCGAACGGCTGTATCGCCACCTCCGATGTGTTTTATCCGATGGCTCCGCAGTTCTTACTGTTGAACCCTTCGCTGGCGAAAGCGTTCATCGCGCCTTTCATGCAGTATGCCGTTTCGGAGCGATGGAAGTTTCCGTTCGCTCCGCATGACCTCGGCACTTACCCGAAAGCCAACGGCCAGGTCTACGGCGGCGGAGAGCGCACCGAAGAAAATCAAATGCCCGTGGAGGAAACCGGCAACCTGCTTCTGCTGCTGGCTGCTGTCGCTGAGATTGAGGGGAATCCTGGTTTTGCCAACCTGTATTGGCCGCGCCTCATTCAGTGGGCCGAGTATCTTAAGAGCAAAGGATTCGATCCCGAGAACCAGCTTTGCACCGATGATTTTGCCGGTCATCTCGCGCACAACGTGAACCTGAGTGCGAAAGCGATCTGCGGGATCGGAGCCTTCGCGAAGCTCTGCGAAATGCGCGGTGAAAAGCAAATGGCCGAATCCTCCATGCAACTCGCCCGGGAATTTGCGGAACGCTGGGTGAAGGAGGCCGAGGACGGAGATCATTTCAAATTGGCCTTCGATCGACCTGGCACCTGGAGTCAAAAATATAATCTCATCTGGGACCGCATTCTGGGCCTCAATCTTTTTCCGCTCTCCGTGGCCCGCAAAGAGATGGATTACTACCGCAAGATTCAGAATCGCTACGGCCTGCCGCTCGATAATCGCGAGACCTATACCAAGCTCGATTGGATTGTCTGGACCGCGACGCTCACACAGGACCGCAATGATTTTGAAGCTCTCATCGATCCCGTCTACCTTTTCCTGCAAGAAACGCCCAATCGCTCGCCAATGAACGATTGGTATCAAACCAAAACCGCGAAAAAAGTCGGTTTCACTGCGCGTCCGGTGGTGGGCGGCGTGTTTGCTCCACTGCTTTACAACAAAGATCTCGTCCACAAATACGCCTCGCGTGATAAGACCAAAGCCGCAAACTGGGCCGCGATGCCGGTTTACACAGCTCCCACGCCAGTGATTCCCACTGCGCGCGAAGATCGCCATATCGAATGGTACTACACGACCGAAAAACCCGCGGACACGTGGTATGCGACGAACTTCGACGCCCGCGCATGGAAGGTTGGTAAAGGCGGCTTCGGTACGCGGGGCACGCCGGGCTCGGTGATCGGAACGGAATGGAAGACATCGGACATTTGGATTCGCCGAGAGGTGAATCTCACTTCAATTCCGCAGAACATTACCTTGACCGCGCATCACGATGAAGACATGGAAGTCTACATCAACGGTGTCCGCGCGGCCTCGGTCAGCGGCTACACTTCCGAGTACGAAGATCTTCCGCTCAGCGGTCCGGCCAAGGCCGCGCTGCGTCCGGGCACAAATGTGATTGCGGTCCATTGCCATCAAACTGGCGGCGGCCAATACATAGACGTCGGCTTATCCAAGAGAGAAGGCAAAGGATCGAACGTTCAACCGTGAATTTATTCCGCGAGTGTGCGGCCGATGGGACGGATGGAGATCATGCGTCCCATTCTCCTATCGATCCCATTCTTCTGCCGGGCCACACCCAACCTCTTATTCTCTTTCACGCCCTTTTCAAGGGCCAAAAACGATTGCGCGCCCGTCCCATCAGCGATAAAAACTGAGAAGTGCAGATTTCGTTTCTCCTGGGCTCCGCGGGCAGCGGCAAAACATTTCGATGTCTCGCCGACATTCGAAATGAGCTGGCTCGCGATCCAGACGGTCTGCCGCTGATTTTTCTCGCTCCGAAACAGGCAACTTTCCAATTGGAACGTCAGCTTCTCGAGACGGGTGCAGTGAACGGTTTCTCGCGCCTCCAAATTCTCTCCTTCGAAAGGCTGGCACGTTACGTTTTCGATTCAGCCGGGCGATCTCTGCCTGGTTTCGTGTCGGAACAGGGACGAACGATGGTTTTGCGAGCCTTGCTAAACCGCTGCGAAGGCAAGCTCTCGATTTTCGGCGGTGCCGCACGCCGCCAAGGTTTTCCCGAAGAGGTTGCGCGCCAGATCCGCGAATTCGGCAATCACGGACTCACCCCACAAAACGTCGGCAAACTCGCAGATCAGGTCTCGGATAGGAACGGCTTGCCTCAGAAACTCCGCGATTTCGCCTTCCTCTATGAAGAATATCGCGAGTGGCTGAAGGCCCGCAATTTGCAGGATTCCGATGCGTTGCTCGGCATGGCGGCCGATCTGCTTGGAGGCTCTCCCTTGGCTATCGCTGGTCTCTGGGTGGACGGCTTCGCTCAGCTCACCCCCGAAGAGCGCAAATTACTCGTGGCGCTGGTCGGTCACTCCGAGCGCACAACCCTCGCCTTTTGTGTCGAAGCAGACAAAGCCGCGCGCAATCCCATTTCGCCGTGGTACCTCGTGAGCCAGACTCTTTCCCGGTGCAAACTTGAGATCGAGACACGCTACAAGTGCAACGTCGCTGTTGAAGTGTTGAGCCGCGAATCCGAAACGACACGATTCAGCGGTTCGCCTCCTTTACGCCATCTGGAAGAGCATTGGGGCCGATTGGAAAACCCCGTTTCCACACAGCCCGTGGGAGACGCCGTGCGCATTCACGATTGCGCTGACCCAGAAGCTGAAGCCGCCTGCTGCGCACGTGAAATCATTCAATTCGTCCGAAACGGCGGACGCTTCCGTGAAGCTGCTGTGCTCGTGCGCGATTTCAACAACGATTACCCGCACGTCCTGCGGCGCGCCTTCCGACGATACCAGATTCCGTTCTTCATCGACCATCGCGAGAACGTCTCGCATCACCCTCTCGCCGAACTCACGCGCGGCGCACTCCGCACCATCGCTTTTAACTGGGAACAACGTGATTGGTTTTCAGTTCTGAAAAGCGGTCTGATCGGCTTGCCCGCGGAAGAATTGGACCAGATCGAAAACGCAGCGCTGGCCCGCGGCTGGAAGGGGGCGGTTTGGCGCGAAGGTCTCACCCTTCCCAAAGATCCAGGCTTGGAGCGCGATATGAACTTGCGCCGCGAGAAGATCATGAGTCCATTTCTCGCGCTGGCGTCCGTGGTGGAGAACCGTGCCGATGGCCCGACTCTCGCCGAAGCGTTGCGCAAACTCTGGCAGGCACTACAGGTCCAGGAGCAACTCGAAGAGTGGGCTCGTGAATCTGCCGAAGATGCATTGCACTCCACCGTATGGGAACAGATGAACGCGTGGCTCGACGACATCGCGCTCGCGTTCGCCGGACAACAGCTCTCGCTCAAGCAATGGATTCCAATCCTTGAAGCCGGTCTTAGTTCGCTGAGCGTCGGTGTGATTCCGCCCGTCCTGGATGAAGTGCTGATCGGCTCGGTGGATCGCTCGCGCAATCCCGACCTCAAGTTGCTCTGCATTCTAGGGTTCAACGAAAAGCTTTTCCCTGCCGTCCCTGGCCGCGAAACGCTGCTGACCGAAGAGGATCGCGACCTCCTGCTCGCCACGGGTTCCGATCTCGCCCACTCACCCGTGTTGAAGCTGGCGGCGGAGCAATTCTATGGCTACATCGCCTGCACGCGGGCCCGCGAACGTCTGCGCATCAGCTACTCCCGCACCGCGCTGGACGGCAAAGCCCTCAATCCTTCCCGCTTTATCGCGCAGCTCCAGCGCATCTTCCCAGAGCTCGAACCGTCAGCCTGGAACTTCCCTCAACAGGTTGAAGAACTGGTCCATCCATCTGAACTGCCTTATCTTGGACTAAGCGCAGAGAGCGACTCGTTCGCGCCTGCCAAAGAAGAAAAGCTCTCGCCCGAAACGGTCGCACGCCTTTATGGCAAGTCGCTCAGTGTCTCCGTCAGCGCCCTGGAACGATTCGCCTCCTGCCCATTCCGTTTTTTTCTGGAGCGCGGCCTCAAAGTGCGAGAGCGCGATGAGCTACAGCTCGATGTTCGCGAACAAGGCAGTTTTCAGCACGCAGTTCTGGCGCGCTTTCACGAAGAAGCAACGAAGGACGGCCGCGAGTGGAGGCAGCTCAGCGTCGCCGGCGCCCGCTCGTTAATCGCTGAAATTGCAGACGAAGAAATAAAAACGTTCCGGGACGGCTTACTGACCGCAAATGAACAGAACCGGTTCACCGCCGAGAATTATAAGGCGAATCTGCAGGAATTCATCGAAGCGATCATTCGCTGGTTCGAAACCAACCATTTCGATCCGAAGCTGGTCGAGTTTGCTTTCGGCCAGGGTTCAAATCTTCCGGGTTGGAAAGTCGAACTGCGCAACGGCAAATCGATCCTGATTCACGGTCGTGTGGACAGGATCGACGTTCACCGCGGGAGCGACGGCGAGAATCTCTGCGTGATCATCGATTACAAATCAGGCGTGAAAGAACCGAATCGCACGCTCATGTACCACGGGATTCAGCAGCAACTCACTGCGTACCTCCTTGCCGTCACGGAAGTGGAGGAGATCGCATCTCTCCTCGGCGTTGCAAATCTGACGGCAGCCGGTTGCTTTTATGTGCCTCTTTCGGCCCGCTACGAAGGAGCCAAAACACGCCGGGACATCTCGCCGGATAAGCAATCCGCGCGCGTGGCCGGCTACACGCACAATGGTGTGTTCAATCACGACTACCTGCGCTCCCTCGATTCAGAGGCCCGACCAGGGAAAAGGGGCCAATTCAAATACTGGCTCACCAAAAATCTGAAAGCGCACGGGAACGGAATCAACGCACTGGACGGCGAGAAATTTGAAAATCAGCTCGAGCGCGCCCGCACGTTGATTCACGAGATCGGCGAACGGATTTTCAACGGCGATATAGAAGTACATCCGTTCAAGAGTTCCGGTACGACCGCGTGCAACTCCTGCCATATGCAACCCATTTGCCGCTTCGACTCCTGGACGCAAGACTACAACCGCCTCACTCCGCCACCGAAGCCCGCCAAGTGAATTTCACCGAGAACCAACTTCAAGCCATCAATACGACGGGCAATCTGCTCGTCGTCGCGGCGGCCGGTGCAGGCAAAACCGGGACGCTGGTCGAGCGTTGCACTCGCCTGCTCCTGCGCCCGAACGATCCGGTTCGCATTCGCGAGATTGTGGTGGTCACCTTCACCGAAGCCGCCGCCGCTGAAGTGCGCGAACGCATCCGCGCCCGGCTGGAAAAAGAGGCTCAAGACGATCCCACAAACGAATCGTTGCAGGAACAACTCACGCAGATCGATTCTGCATATATCAGCACGTTGCACAGTTTCTGTTTCGAGCTGATCCGAAAAAATGTGCTGCAGCTCGGTCTTGATCCTGCCGTTTCCATTCTTGAAGCCCAACAGGCTAAAGTCCTGTTCCTGACCACGCTCGATCTGCTGCTTCAGGAACACTACGAGGGGCAACACGCTTTCTCAGGCGAACTTAAAAACCTTATTCAGACTCATTTTGGCGGCTGGGATAAGCCCGTGCGAGACTTAGTCGAACGCTTGCACGAATTCACCCAAACCCGGCCCGCGCCCGAAAAGTGGTTCACCGAAACGGAAGCGTTCCTCTCGCGCGAGAAATGCCCGGAGTGGCACGCCTGGTACAACAACATCATCCAGGAATGGTGTAAGTGGTGGCTGCCTTATCTGCGCCGGCTGCCCATTAAGAACGCTCAAACATGCGCCAGCATTCTGGAAGAAGCTCTCGCGAAAGCCGACCTGAATGTAGCTGCTCAGATTACCGCGCGCGACGACACTCCATTTTGGGATGGAAGAAAAAAGGAGGACCGCATGGCATTTGGCCGTCTCTTTGGAGAAGCTGCGTTTCTTTCCTCCCTCCAACCCGAGAAAGCTGGAGAGCATCCCCTCGACGAAGATTGGAAGTGGATGCGGCAACCGCTCCTCACACTGTTGCGGTTCGCAAAACAGTTCGCGCTCCGTTTTCAAGAAGAGAAACTCGATCGCGGCGCTTTAGACTTTCACGATCTGGAACAGTTTGCGTTGCGCCTTCTGGTCGACCCGCAAACGCAACAACCCACTTTTCTCGCCCGCGAATGGCAGGAAAAATTCAAAGCCATTTTCGTCGACGAATACCAGGATATCAACGCTGCGCAAGATTTGATTCTCTCCGCCCTCAGTTCGGAAATGCCTCCCGGCAATCGATTTCTGGTCGGCGACATGAAGCAGAGCATCTATCGGTTTCGCCAGGCCGATCCGCGCATTTTTCGCAGCTATTTGAACCGTTCGGGCTGGCAAACGATTCATCTTTCCGAAAATTTTCGCAGCCACGAAGGAATTCTGAACTTCGTTAACCCACTCTTCACCTGGCTGATGCAGGAAGATGTCGGCGGATTGGATTACGATACGGAATCTTCGCTTAAATTTGGCGGCGGCGCCGAGCGGTCCGAGATGAGATGCGTGCCCGGGGAGAAGCCGCCGGTCGAGTTGCATGTCCTCGTGACGGACGAGCAACCGGAAGGCGACAAGGCCGATGTCGATCCCGAAGAGGACCAGCCTGAACTTGAGGAAGCCGAGCAGGAGGCCCGCCTGGTGGCCGGTCGATTGCGCAAGCTGAAGGACGATGGTTTCATCATTTTTCACCAGCGCGAAGGAAGACGGCGTCCCGTGGAATGGCGCGACATGGTCGTTCTTTTGCGCGCCGCAAAGAACAAAGTCGAGACCTACGCCAAGGCGTTCGCCGCCGCGGGCGTCCCGCTCCAGACCAAACGCAACGCCTCCTTCTCCACGCAGGAGGTGCTCGACCTCTGCAATCTGCTCTACATCCTCGACAATCCTCTCCAGGATATCCCGTTGGTCGGTGCACTGCGTTCACCTCTCGTCGGGCTGAACGATGAAGAACTCGCGTCGATTCGCATCGAGTCCGATGCAAAACTTTTTTGGCACGCCCTGCACGAATTCCGAGACGCACAACCACTCAGTCCCGCCGCAAAAAAGATCCGCAAATTTCTGGAACTCTTCGCCAAATGGCGGGATGCCCGCCGCTGCGCCTCCCTCGCGCAGCGATTGGACGCGATCTTGGTCGACACCGGATACGGAGATTGGCTTCTGACGCAACCGCGCGGCCGGGAACGTTGCGCCAACGTACAACAACTTCTCCGTATCGCGCGGCAGTTCGACGAATCACGCGGCCAAAGCCTCTACCTTTTCCTCAGGCATATCGAAGAATTGCAGGACGCCGCTGGTGATATCGAACCGGCCGGGGCGGTCGAAGAAAATGCCGTCCGTCTGATGACCGTGCACCAAAGCAAAGGCTTGGAATTCCCGGTCGTAGCCGTGGCCGATCTCGGAAAACGGTTCAACCTTTTCGATCGCTCCAACGAAATCGTCATTCACGAAAAGTTCGGGCTCTGTTCGAAAATCAAACCGCCGCACACCGGGCAACGTTACCCCAGCCTTCCGCATTGGCTCGCTCGACGCTCCGACAGTTTCGAGGCGTTGGGAGAGGAAATGCGCGTTCTTTATGTTGCCCTGACCCGGGCGCAAAACCATCTCCTCTTATTCGGCAGCACGACGAAGAACGCATGCGAGCGCTGGGCCAGTCGTGCCAGTGAAGAACCCCTTCCGCCCGAAGTCTGCCGTCATCAATCATCGCTCGATTGGATTGGCGTCTTCGCCACAGTCAAGAACGCGGGTTGGACCACGGAAACTCAGGGGGCAACCAACACATTTACCTTTGCGTTCCACGCACAACCTCCTCAATTCGGTCGGCAGGAAGCACCCGAGTCGAGACGACTGAGTCTCGACTCAGTCCCAGAATTTCTCTACCCGCATCAAAGTGCAACTCGCCAGGCCGCCAAGACCAGCGTCACCGCTCTCCGCAAAAAAGGTCAAGACCAGGAGGAGATGGCGCGTCTCCCTCTTCGCTTCCGTATTCAAAATGATGGGACCGAACGCGGCCTCGCGATTCACACTTTCCTCGAACATTTCCGTTTCACCGCGGTCGGAAGCGTTCCCGCACTCCGCGCCGAAGCACAAAGGCTTGTTGAGCACGGTTTCCTCAGCGTGGAACAACGCGACCACATCGACTTCGACGCGATCACAGCCTTTTGGAATAGCGACACCGGGCGCGAGCTACTTCGTTACGAGAAACAATTACATCGGGAGCTTCCATTCACCTTCAAAGCCAAAACGAGCGATCTTCAAGCGGTTGGTTTGGGTGCTGTGCTTTCCGTTCCAGAGCACGAATTCATCATGATCCAGGGCATCGCCGATCTCGTGCGAATCACTCCCAAAGAAATCTGGCTGATCGATTTCAAGAGCGACCGTCTGGACCGCAAGGAAGTGTCCGCTGCAATGGCCCGTTACAAACCTCAAGTCCAGCTCTACGGCGCCGCCCTCAGCGCGATTTACCAGCGTCCCGTCACCCGCAAAGGAATTTTCTTCCTGAGCCTCAAGCACTTCGAATGGATCGAACGACCCAGTGATACTTCGGTATCATTTCAGCAGCTCGAATTACACATTTGAAGCCGAAAGTATAATTTGCCGATGCTCTACAAAGATTTCGGCAGATAAACGATCCGATTCTGCCAATCCCAGCGCCTGCCTTCCTCGAACCAAAAATTCGTCAGCAGCCGCGATTGATATCCATAGTCCGCGCTTCGTACGAGACCGCGAAAAAGAAGAACCCCGACGTGATTCTGACCTGCGCGCAACATTTGTCCTGCATGCCACGCGAGCGTGGAGCGGTCGAACGCAACCAAAATCAAGTTGGCTTCCGCACAGCAGGTCAACAGCGCTGTATCATCAAGACCCAACCAAATCCCATCTTGCCATTCGGCAATGTGGACGAACGGAAAACCGGCCTGCAATCGTTCACACGCCGCTACGAGCCGGTGGGAAGTATTTTCATCAGCCAATAGCCGGAACACCGTGCCGCTCTCCTTCTCGCGATCGCTCGATCTCCTCCGGAAAAGCCTTCGCATAAGCCAGCGCCCGTTTCACCAAAATCACCGGCCAGCGAAAATGGTCTGCAGTCTTTTCCAGCGTTTTTACTTCAGCATAAACATCGGCAACTTCCCACACAGCCACTCGATGGCCACTGACGTACGCTTCCCTGCCCGACGTCGAATCGCGAAATGAAATGCTGGGAAAATCGCTCTCCAACGATTTCTCAACCACATAGCGAGCAACCAGATTGCTTTTTGACGTTTTTGCATGGCGCGCCTGCCTGACCACCATTTGCTCGACCTTTAACGAAACGCGCGCTGAAACAAAGGCACTGCTCATATCGTCAGTATTGTGCACACTGTGCACACACGCAAGACCAATTGTCCGCTCGCCACGGCCAGACGAGAATGGCATAAGTGATGCATCCATGAGAACCGCGGTTTTGGTAGTCTTTTTAGCCACGATTGCGTGCCTCCATGCACAAACGCCGCAATGGATTTGGCATTCAACCACAAACGAGCACGCGGTTTATTTCCGGAAGACCTTTCGCACACCGCCGCTCACTTGGAACGCGCGCTTAACCGTCGCTGCCGATGATCGGGCCGAAGTTTTCCTCAACGGCGTCTCCGTCGGGACTTGCAATGATTGGCGGCAGCCGATGCGTAATGAACTGAGCGTGCGGCTGAATCAGGGCGAAAATGTGATCGCGGTCAAAGGCGAGAACCGCCAAGGACCTGCCGGATTGCTCGTCCACTTCAACATCAACGGGCAAACGAACATCCTCAGCGACAGCTCATGGCTCATCTCGACGAACGAAGAGTCGGGTTGGTCTGCGTTGGCGTTCAATGCGGCGCACTGGGCTCATGCTTCGGTGGTGGCGGAACATGGCACGCAACCTTGGGGCGACGTTCTCTTCCGCGCCACCGCCACGGCGGCCGAGACTTTGAAAGTGACGGATGGTTTCCGCGTGGAGTTGCTGCGCTCCGCCGAACCCGACGAAGGTTCGTGGATTTGCATGGCGTTCGATGATCGTGGCCGACTGATCATCTCGCCACAAGGCGACCAGCGACCTTTGCTTCGACTAAACTTGAGCGGAGGACAGGTTGCAAACGTCGAGAAGCTCGGTGCGCCCATTCATTATGCCATGGGGCTGCTTTCAGCATTCGACAGCCTTTACGTGAACGGCCACGGCCCAAACGGAACCGGTCTCTACCGGCTGATCGACGAAAACAAGAACGACCAGTTCGAAACGAACGAGATCCATTTCCTGAAAGCATTCAAAGGAGAGAGTGAGCATGGCTACCACGCCCTCGCGCTCGGGGCGGACAAGAAAATCTATGTACTCAATGGCAATGGGACGAAGTTGCCCGACGGCATCTCAACGAATTCGCCGTATCGCAACTATGCCGAAGATTCTCTCTCCGGCGGGCTTGGAATAGACGAAAGCCAGGATGGTGCGAAGGCGCCGGCCTGCCATGTTCTGCAAACCGACACTGAGGGCCACGAATGGAAACTCTGGGCCGGAGGGATGCGTAATGCCTACGACATGGATTTTAACGAGGATGGCGAACTCTTCACCTTCGACAGCGATATGGAATGGGATTGGGGCACTCCATGGTATCGCCCCACCCGGGTCTTGCATCTCGTGTCGGGCGGCGAGTACGGCTGGCGCGACGGCACTCGCATGTGGGCCGATTACTATCCGGACAGTCTTTCGCCTGTCACTTACATCGGGATTGGCTCTCCGACCGGCGCAAAGTTTGGCACGCGCAGCAATTTCCCGGAAAAATATCGTCGGGCTTTCTACGTAGCGGACTGGTCATACGGACGCATCCTGGCGGTTCATCTCACGGGGACGAACTCGACGTACACTGGCCGTTGGGAATCGTTCGTTCAAGGGACGCCGCTCAATCTCACGTCGCTGGCCTTTGGTCCAGATGGAGCTCTTTATTTTATTACAGGCGGCCGAGGAACTCAGTCGGGGCTTTATCGCGTCAGCTATATCGGTCCTCAAGTGGGAAGGGACGAACGCAGAGATGAATCTGCGGCCAGCGCTCGGAAGGTTCGGCGCGCGCTCGAAACGTTTCACACCCAAGAAGCGAATGCCGCCCAATTGACCGTCCTTCAGTCTCAACTCCTTTCTTCAGATCGCTGGCTGCAATACGCGGCGCGGGTTGCTCTTGAGAATCAGGATCCATCACGCTGGACACCGCAGAAGCTCGCGCAGGACCTCAATGCCGATGAGCTTCTTCCCATAATCCGCCTTAATGGCAAAGCTGCAAACGGGGAAGCGATTGCCTCCCGGCTTTTGCAACGCCGCGGATCGCAGGCGACTTTGCCGAATCTTCGAGCTGTGGAAGTGTTGTTATCCCGCGCGAGTCTCGGCGAGCAAACGCGTCAACAACTTGCCGAGCGTCTTGGTCGCCAGTTTCCCGCCCGGACATCGGAACTCAACCGCGAACTCTCGCGCATCCTGCTTCACCTCGGTTCACGCAGTGCGGTTGCGAAATGCTTGCGTCTGCTTCAGTCGGCGAAAACCCAGGAAGAACAATTCCATTATGTCGAGCAACTGCGAAATGTCCGAGACGGATGGACGTTAGAAGACCGACAGGCCTATTTTTCGTGGTTTCTGAAGCCGCGCGATCCGCAAGCCCACCCCCCGGAAATAATCCAATACTTCAAAGACGTCGGACGTTCTTATGTGGATGGTGCGTGGTTCGACCGCTACCTGCGCGATTTCCAGCGGCAGGCGGCAGCGACGCTGACTTTCGCAGAGCGGCAGGCGCTCGCACCGCTCTTAAGTGCAGCGGTTTCTCCGGCGCTGAACGTCCCGGCCAACAATCGCCGATTCGTCCGTGAGTGGAAAATGGCGGACTTCGATGTCGAACTGCTCAAAGGCTCTGCGCCAGATTTTGCGCGCGGACGGCAAGCCCTGGCGGATGCTCAATGTCTCACCTGTCACCGCTTCGGCAATGACGGCGGCATCGTAGGTCCGGAACTCACCGGCGTCGGCAGCAAATACAGCACACGAGATATTCTCGAATCGATTCTCGAACCCTCCAAGGTTCTCTCCGACCAATACCAGAATCACACCGCTGGTTTGAAGGACGGCGAAAGCATCAGTGGACGTCTGGTCGCGGATTCGGACAAAGAAATTATCCTCGAAACGGATCGGCTTTCTGGAACGACGGAAAAGATCCCGCGAGAGAAAGTGGCGACCTTAGCTCCTTCCAAAGTGTCGCCGATGCCGGAGGGATTGGTCAACGTGATGAGCAAAGAGGAGATTCTGGACCTGATTGCTTACTTGCGCACGGGGCTGCCGAGCAGCCATTGATTACACGGTCGCGGGTTTTTGAACCTTCTGAGCCGACTCTAACATGGCATCCTTTTCTGTTTGCTCCCGCACTTTTTGCACGAGGCGCGCGAGAGCTGCGGCGACCTGATCCGGTGCTTCGAGGGGGGATGCGTGCCCCACTCCACGCAGTTCGACCAGGATGGGTTGCTTGCAGGTCTCCGCCAAGTGACGCGCCTTGGCTCCGGGAATGATTTTATCCTCCGAGCCGTGCACAATCAGAACGGGAATGCGCAGAGACTGGAGAAACTCTGTCCGATCCCGGCGTTTGGCCATCGCTTCCAAGGCCCAGCAAAGTCCTTCCACACCGGCCGCCGCCGCTCCTTCCACCGGATATTCTCTGAGTTCAGGCTTCTTTCCTTTTTCGTCGGAAAACATTTTGGGGAGGATCGCGTCGGACGCAACTGAGGGGCCGTTCGCGCGGATTTTTTTGATCATTTCGTTGCGCGCTTGTTTCGCTTCAGGAGTATCGGCGGCCGCTTGTGAACTGATCAGACCCAGCCCGCGCGTCCGGTCTGGATATTTCTGGGCGAACGCCAGGGCGACGTAACCACCCATGGACATCCCCGTGACAATGGCGCTCTCCTGTTGGTTGTCATCGAGGAGGTGCGCCAAGTAATCGGCGTAAGCGCTCATGGAAGGTTTGTCCTCATTGCGCGCCGGACTCTTGCCGAAGCCAGGCAGATCAGGGGCAATCACGCGAGCGTTCGAGCCGAGTGAGGCAATCGTGCTGAACCACATGGTGTGATTAAACGGATATCCGTGTATGAGCAGCAGCGGCGGTTCTTTCATTCAAACTCCTTTCCCGGGATCGAACAGGCGCATCCGTATAGCAAAGCCGGAGCAAGTCTGGCAATAGGGGCTTAGCTTTGGATAGCTTTGGGTTGCAATCGCGCGCGCTTTTTGGTTTCGTCTGCGCTCCGGATGGCCCGCACAGCGGCAATCTTCAGCCCTGCGTTTCGGATGCGGCTGAGGCGTTTTCCTCTCGTGCATCTGCCGCTCGCCTTTGTAAACCGGACTCTTATCCCTTGCTTCCTCCGGTTCGGCGCGGGTTTGTTGAGGTTTTTGATTCCGAGACGATTCTGGTTTGCGCCTCCGAGGGGTTGGTTCTCCGATTACCAGGAGCTGAAAAGCGGCAAGGGCGAAGGGGCGATTATTCTGGAAGACCAGGGAAATCCGAAGCTGCCGGACCCCTCCATTATTCTGCTCTGCAAGCGAACCCAGCATCAGCAACAGCCCTGGCCGGTTTTCTGGCGGCACGATCGTAATGCCCGGTTGGTTGGGAACAGCCTTGTTCACTTGAATGACCGTCGTGAGCTTTCCATCGACGCAGTGTATGGCGTGCCGCGCCTGCCTCTGGAACCCGCCTGGACTTATTGGCCAAGAAGGGAGCCTCTCCGTCTGGACGGGGCATGGACGAGCGTGGTCAACCGCTGGCTCCCGAATAACGCGAAAAGTCCCTACGCGCACTGGCTCCTGGATGCTCTTCCTCGTCTCGGTTTACTCAAACATTTCCCGGCAGAGACGCGTGTCATCGTTCCTGCGGAGATGTACAAGTCACAGTCCGAAAGTCTGGAAATCCTGGGATTAAAGGGTCGCTTCCGGCCAACACCGGAGACACACCTGCTGATCGAAGATTACTACTTTAGCTCACCCCCAAGCATGATTGTTTGCTACAGTCCTTACTCGGTGGAAGCGGTTCGATCACTTTTTCTCCCGCGCATTCCAACCAACGCCCGAGGACCGAAACGGTTTTTTGTGCGTCGCACCAGCGTGGGAAGAAACATGATCAACGAACAGGAGGTGCTCGACTTCTTTCGCGATCTGGGCTGGGCAATCATTGATGCTGCGGCTCTCAAGTTTGCCGAGCAGGTTCAATGGTTCGCGAACGCAGAAGCGGTTTGCGCGATCCACGGCTCCGGCACCGCGAACATGGTCTGGTGTTCGCCGGGCTGTAAATTTATCGAAATGTTCCCGGCGGATTACCTGGCTGGCGATCAGGAGTGGATTGCACAATGTGTGCAGGTCGATTATCACTTCATGATCTTTCCGTGTGATTACAAGCTTGACGCGATGATTGACCTGAAAGAGCTGCGCGCGAAACTGCGGAGCCTTGACCTGCTGTGACCGCCCGATGAGCGAGACTCTCCGCAAATTCAAAGTATACTCCGAAGTATTCGGCTTAAGCGGCTATTGGCTGGCGCTGAAGACCCGCTTCGCTCGCGCCCCTTACGAGCAGCGTGCCGACACGCCCACCGGACCGATTTACCTGCGGCTGAAAACCTCCGATTTGAACGCTTACGACAAAGTCTTCCTCCAAAACGATTATGATTTTCCGGTCGCCAGCACTCCTTCGGTCATTGTAGACGCCGGCGCGAACATCGGTTTCGCCTCGGTCTATTTCGCGCGACGTTTTCCGAACGCTAAAATCATCGCGATTGAACCGGAACTCTCGAATTTCAAGCTCCTCGAAAAAAACGTCCGTCCATTCAAGAACGTGGTCCCCGTCCACGCTGCGCTTTGGCGGGAAGACACAACCATGGACGTGGTTGACCCCGGCATTGGTCATTGGGGTTTTCAAGTCGCGGCCAACGGCGAAGCCGGAGCTGCCGCACGAATCGAAAAAGTGGAAGCCCTCAGTATCGGGACGCTGATGCGACGTTACGGGATTGATCACATCGACATTTTAAAAGTCGATATTGAAGGCGCGGAAAAGGAATTGTTTGAGTCCGCACCCGATTGGATTGATAACGTGCAGACCGTGATGATCGAACTGCACGATCGACTGAAGCCCGGCTGCACAGATGTTTTTAATCGTGCCACCGCAACTTTTGCGGTCAGTCACACCAAAGGTGAGAACATCTTCCGTTCGCGCGTCGCCAAAACCGTTTGACAGACCCTTGTTCGTGCGGGAAATAAGAAAGCCCTAACTTGCTGGATGCCAGAGTAGCTCAGGGGTAGAGCAGAGGACTCATAAGCCTTTGGTCGGGGGTTCAATTCCCTCCTCTGGCACCAATTTCAAACCAGTTGCTCTTCGGGTAGCGTTCCGGCCTTTGAACCATTCCTCGACCGCCGCGTCCATTTGTTCTTTGCTCGGAAAAAGGAACTCCTTCGGAGGAGTTCTCCGCAAAATCACGGTGACCTTCTTCTCGTCGAAGCAGATCATCTTAAGATCATCCAGACAATATTGCAGCAACGGATTCAACGCGCTGTTGTGTAGCGCGTTTCGGCCTGTGGGCTCAATTGAGGGTAACACTCAATCTTCATCGGGGAAGTTACCTACTCCTCCGTTTCAGTATTGACGCATCACGCCAGTTTTCTGGAAGGCTTCTTCGTCAAAAACTGGCGCGGCCTTGGTGTCGCGGCGCGCAAGGCTCTCACGTCGAAAAAGCTCGTCGAACATCGCCTTTGGACTGTCGTATTTCGTGAAATCGGCGGGAATATCGAACAACGCCATCGAAGGTTCCTGAAAGCGGATTTCCGTCAGGTCGATGAGGAAGCGCGGGTTGCCCGAATCCGCTCGGATCCGAACCGGAAAACTTCGCAGGTCCGTGGCGCGCCACACGGAAATCTGAGAGGTGCTTCCGTCGCTCAGTGTGACAGTCAGTTGTTCCTGAGTGCAGGGGTGACCATCAATCTTATCATTCGCGGGAGCTTTGCCGGTGCTTTGCACACTGACCAATTGCGCCCTGGGAACCAGAGGTGCGTATCCGGGCAATGCGTCATTCAGTGCGTGACCGTTGTTGTTGTCGAGATTCCAGGTGAAAGTCATCTCACGGCCCCGGGCGCGTTTCTCCTGAGCTTCGGCCGCAAAGAGGAACTGGTTGCCCCGATGAACCAACTCGCCGTGGAGGGGCTTTGTTCCCGTTCCACGTTCGATAGTGCAGCGGGCGCCAAAGCCGGGCTGATTCGTAAAAAGGGTCAGCACCGGGACACTCAAGATGGGCGGCGGCTCAGGAAGGGAGGCCTGCAGGCGTTCCTCCATTGTCATGGTCATGCGTTCATCGCTCGAGCAGGCGCTCAGAACAAGAGCTGCGAGGGTGCCGAGGAGCGCGGCAAAGGACGATTTGAATGGAAGCTTCATCGGTTTTTCCCAGAACTTAAGCATACAGCGAGCCGAGAGCCAAAATTTTAGAAGTGGTGGGTTGGCGGGGACTCGAACCCCGGACCAACGCCTTAAAAGGGCGCTGCTCTACCGACTGAGCTACCAACCCACTCCTTGGAATTTGCCACAAACGTGAGCAAACGTGGGGCGGAAACTACTGCATGCTCGCGTTCCGTGCAAGCGTTGTGAACATTGTTGTTCAGGGATTTCTCTATTATTCCTGAGGTTGGCTAGGGAAAATTCTTCCACCTTTTCTTCCCGGCTCCCGCAGAAAAGATGAGCCTCACGCCTTATTTCGCATTCGCTTGCGGTGGAGCAGGTTCTTGCATGGCTAGTTTCGCTCTAACCGCATCCGCGAAAGTGAAGGAAAATGTTCCCGGCGCGTTTTTCGTGATGGATAATTGCATCGATTGCGACTTGTGTCGGCAAAGCGCACCCCAGGTTTTTAAAAGGCACAGCGTCGGTAACGCTGGTTACTCTTTTGTCTGGGCTCAGCCGAGGAATGACCGCGAGGAAGATCTCGCGCGGGACGCAATGCGCGGTTGCCCGGTCGAAGCGATTGGCCAGAACTGGTGAGAAGGATTGCTATGTATACCCACCCGACTTTTGGAACGTCATTGCCCGACGTTGTGTTGCTTGCGAGCGAAATTCACAACAATCCGACGACTTTCGTCAGGCCTCGTTAATCAAAAACTCAGCGCGAAAAGGACGAATCCCTTCGGGCGGGACGTTTTCTCGTCGAAGTAGACATTTTTGTAGTCAGTCTTTGAATCCCGTGGTTTTCGCAAGCTCAGGGGTCGGCTGCCACGTTCGGCTCGGGAAAGGTCGACCAAAAACCCGCTGTATGTGATCGGCGTTTCTTCGAGCGCCTTTTTAGCGCGGCGCTCCGCATCGAGCTTCTTCTGCTCCTCGGATTGGGCTTGAGCCGCTGTCGGTGGTCTCTCGACAGTGAGATCCTGTGCGAATGCACTGCTGATCGCCAGCAGCGAGAGAAGAATAGCGGTTTTCATATGGCGGCTCTCCTACGCGCGACTCTGAACTAAAACCTCTGTGCGGTCAAACCGGCTACTTGCAGGAGGAGAGGAACTCGACCAGATCGCGCAGGTCGTGCTTGGTCAACAGGGTGCTTAACCCTTCCGGCATGGACGACAGTCCGCGTTCGCGTGCAGTGATGTTCGTTTTCTTGATCGTGACTAGACCGTCCTCAGGGGAGTTTAACACGAGGTCCGTATCATTTTCGGATTTAACCACTCCGGCGTAACTGGTGCCATCTTTGGTCGTGACCAGCAGGCTCTCAAAGCCTTGCGCGATCTGCTTGTTCGGGAAAACGATAGACTCCAGAATATACTCACGCGGCTTGTTGGCTCCGACGTGTGTGAGTTCGGGACCGACTTCTCCTCCTTCACTGCCTTGGCCGACGATTTTGTGGCAACGGACGCAAGCAGCTTCGGCGCGTTCGAAAAAGATTTTTTTCCCGTCGGCGGCGTTCCCACCGTAGAGGGCCGCACGAAAAGGGGCGAGCGGATCGTCTTTCGGCTGCGCGACGTTAAAGCTCTGGAGCTTCGCTTTAATCACCACATCGTTTCGCTTCTCTGCGGCATCGAGCAGATCGAGTTGAAGTTCTTTGGGAATATCGTTTTTGTTCAGCCAGGCGAGAAGGATTCCATCGGCTTCCTTGTTCGTCATGGAGCCGAGTGTACCAAGAGCAGTTTGCTTCTCGCCGATAGTGCCATTTTGCAGAACGGTTTCGATTTGGGCCAGTGCACCTGAAGGCTGGAGTTCAGACTGATGCTTGAGCGCTTCGCGACGGAGTTCTTCACTGGCGTCGGTCTGCGCGCTTTGGACCGCTTCGGCAAGATGTGAATCACGCAAGGTCGCAAGCGCGCGCAGCGCTTCAACACGAGCGGAAGGAGCACCGCTGGAACGAACGGATGCTAAAAGAGAATCTCCTACAGAGGTAATTCGGAGCGAAGCAGCAGCGATTGCGGCCGCCTGACGAACGGAATCCGGCGCGCTTTGGATCAAAGCTGCGAGTTGCGGCTCAATCGCCTCAATCGCGTCCTGGGCGGGATGAGCGCCTTCGGCCGGCCGCCAAAGTCCGGTGATTTGGTCTCGACCGGAAGGATGTTCCCAGTGTCCAAGATTGCGGAGAGCTTCGGCACGGAAACGGTCGGTCATGTTTTCATCGGCAGCAATCCTGGCCAGAGTTTTCGCGGTGGCAGTTGTGCCGTAGCGGAAATTCGCGTTGACAACGCGCCGTTGCAGTTCCGGACGAGCGGTCGCGAATGTTGGGCTGTTCGCCAATGCGGCCAAATCGCGCATTGCGCCACTGATCGGAACGTCGTTGATAGCACGCGCGGCTTCGAGGACGATTCGGGGATCGCTGTCATGGAGGAATTGCGCGATTTCGGCGCGTTCCAGGCGGCGCATCGCGATCAGAGCGGCCATACGAACTGCCGCAGATTCACTCTTAACTGCTGCGTTGAGGGCGCTCATATCTTGGATACCCGCGAGCGCGAACGCCCCCGCGTGGCGAAGGTATGGATCTTTGTCCTGATTCTCGGACAACAAGGTGAGGACGGCCGGAAGAAATTCAGGGTTTTTCAACTTACCAGCGGCAATGCCGGCCAGTAGCCGAACACGCGGTGACGAATCCGCGAGGAGGCGAAGGACTTGATCTTTTGCTCCGGTGAGCTTCGTATCGCTGATCACTCGGGCAACCTGGGCGCGAACCTCGGCATCGTTATCCCCCGCGAGGGCAAAAACGACTTTGGCAATTTCGGCTTTCTGCTCGATTCCGGCCGTGCGGGCGAGTTGCCCGAGTCCCCAAATCGCGTGCAAACGAGCGAACTGAGAAGAACTGGCGCGTGCGACTTTGGCCAACACGTCCTGCCGGCCGCGATTCACCAATTCGAACTGCGCTTCCTGCCGCACGCGCATGTCGACGTGACCGAGGAGCTTTTGTAGATCGGCTTCGGAACGCTTCTTCATTCCGTCCATGAGCAAATGCTTCGTTTCGGCGATGATCGGCTGGCGGGAAGTTTCCGGATCGGTCACGTGATAGATTCGGCCTTTACCGGTCATCCCCCAACCTTGCACCCAGTCGAGAAAATAGATTCCGCCTTCAGGACCGAACGCAACGTCAGTGGGAAGTGCCTGCCAGATGAATTTTTCAGACTTCTCCAATTCAAAACCAGCGCCGCTCGGCTTGAGAGTAAAAGAATGAATGCCGCTGCTTCGCGCGCCGTGGAAATCGACGAGGAAGAAATGTTCCTTGTACGTGTCAGGCAAGCCGGTCCCCGGATAGTAGGCGAAACCGGAGGGTCCATCAGTGAGGTTGGCGATGGGCGGGACAAGAAATTCCGGCTGAGTCTCGTTTTGCGGATGCCACATTTTTTCCGAATTCCACGGACCGCGTGCATTGGGGCGCTCGATAAACTGGAAGCCAACCCTCCATCCGCTGTCGCCGCCTTCCACCAGGTAAACGATTCGGGCGCGGTCGCCGCCATCTGAATTATTGTCGCCGGTGAAGAGATTGCCGTATTGGTCGAAGGCGAGCTCCTGAGGATTGCGCAGACCATAGGCAAATACCTCAAGATTCGAGCCATCGGGTTCACAACGGAATACGCAACCCGTGTCCGGAAAGCCAACGTGACTGCCGTCCGCGGTTTCCACGTTCGAGCCACGATCACCGATGCTGTAGTAGATGCGACCGTCCGGTCCCATGATCAGGCCATGCAAATCGTGGCCAAGGAAGCCTACGCGTACGCCGTAGCCGTAATGCAAAGAGGTCTTCTTGTCCGCAACCCCATCGCTGTTGGTATCTTCAAGCAGCCAGAGGTTCGGCAGATCGGCGTAATAGACCTTGTTGTTATATGAAAGCACTCCAGCGCCAATCCCATCTGCGGCGTTGCTGAAGCCATCCGCAAAAACGGTTGAGGCGTCCGCCTTGCCATCACCATCGGTATCGAGGATGAGCTTCACGCGGTCGGCGTTTTGCTCATAGTCAGCGAACTTCTCGCCTTCGTGGCGTTGCATCATCGCGATGCGGTCGCTCACGGAACGGGACGCCAGGTCTTCGTCCAGCCAGCTCATTTTGCCCCGGATATCGGTCACACCCGCATGCAGGCGGAAAGTTTCGGCAACCCAAAACCGGTTCTGGTGATCGATGTCGAACGCGACTGGGTTGGCCAGGTGCGGTTCAGCGGCAAAAACTTCTGCTTTGAAACCGCTCGGCAATTGCAGCGATTTGATCGTGCGTTCGGCTTCGTCCGAAGCGGCTGCAACTTTCGGCGCTTTGGGATCGAGGGGTGTGACTTCTTCGGCCGCCCGGTTCAACGAAACGCGACTAGCGACTAGCGATAAAAAAAAGCCCGCTGCGAGGGCTCTTCTCACGAAATTCAGCATGGGCGCCAACCTAAAAGCCGAATAAGCTGGAATCAAGTGCGCCTATTACCTGGGCCTGCCTTACTTGGAATGTTTTCTAAAATATTCGGGCTTAAAGCACTATTGACAGCGCATGACCACATCTGTAATCCTACGCCTACATCTGTAAGCCACTGATGAAAGGAGCCCCGAAAATCTCGGAAACCGAATGGGAAATCATGCGCGTGGTCTGGGCGCGTTATCCTGTCACTGCTGCCGATATTCTCGATGAACTCACGCGGAAAGACCCAAGCTGGCATCCGAAAACTGCTCGCACCCTGCTGGCGCGCCTCGCTAAAAAAGGTGCTCTCGAATATGAACCATTAGGGCGGGTTTATGTCTATAAGCCTAAGGTGAGCGAAAGGGAGTGTCAGGCATCAGCCAGCCGTTCGTTTCTGGACAGAGTTTTTGGCGGGTCACTCAAGCCAATGCTGGCGCACTTTGCTGAAGAGAAGAAGCTCACGCGCGAAGATTTGCGTGAGCTTTCGGAATTGCTCGAAAGGAAAGCGGGAAAGAAATGAATACGTTTGTTGTCGCACTCTTCCGCGTTTCAGCACAAGCGGCGTTGCTGGTTGTACTGGTTCTGTTGGTCCAGCGGCTTTTCAAATCGCGGCTCTCGCCTCGCTGGCGTTGCGCGTTATGGCTCCTTCCCGCGCTGCGACTTCTGCTTCCGGTCAGTTTCAGCACCGGACTGAGCCTCTTCAATTTCGCACCATCGTTGGATTTTCCAGCAAAGGGACGTGCAGTTTCGACCGAAACTGCACCGCACGAGCGTGTGACGATTTACCAACGGAACTTTGTTCACCCGTTCAGTGCCTCGGCGGAGGGTCCGCAATCCGAGACGGAAACGTTGCGCAAATTCGATCCTCCTTCCCGCGACCTCAGCCGAGCAGCGCATGGTCTATCGGAAGCTGATCTCATTGCCTTGGTTCCCAACACGTCGCGAGAAGCGAGTTCGACCGATGCGTCGCCCCTCCTTTCAACACCGAGGGTGACGCCTGCGCAGGCAGAAGCTCAGGCACTGAATTGGCCGGTTCTTCTTTTCGCATTTTGGTTTTTTGGCGCTGCTCTTTTGTTCGGACGCGTGGCCTGTGCCTGCCGGCAATTGTCTTGTGAGCTTTCCGATGCACAAGAGATCAGTGACCCCCCGATCCTGGATCTCCTCCAGGGCTGTGCGGATGAACTTCGCGTCACGAGTCGGGTGCAACTTGTGGAAAGCGCGAGCGCGACCAGCCCGCTTCTGCACGGTTTCTGGCGGCCACGGTTGGTACTGCCCGTGGGACTGCGCGAGGAACTGAGTTGGGACGAGCTTCGCTTCATCCTCTTGCATGAATTGGCGCACGTGAAGCGCCGAGACATTCTGCAAAACTGGCTCGGAACGATCCTGCAAATCCTGCATTGGTTTAATCCATTGGTCTGGCTTGCTTTCGCCCGCTGGCGTGCTGATCGCGAGTTAGCCTGCGACGCTCTAGCCCTTGAGACGGCCGGCGAGGAAAAGAAGAAGGATTATGGCCGCACAATTCTGCGCCTGCTCGAAGCCTCTCGAAACGTCCTCGGCACACCCGCGATGGTGGGGATACTCGAAGACAAAAGCCAGTTACGTGAAAGAATCTCAATGATCGCTTCCTTCTCTCCCCGGAAACGCTGGTCCTTCCTTGCGATTCTCCTGCTCCTGTCCCTGGGCCTTGCTGGATTGACAGATGCGCGACGGGCGGTTGAAGCAGCGGCAAGCGAGGTCGCTTCGACTCTGAATCTGAACGGGGCCACGCCGCCAGTCTTTGAACCAATTCAATCGGTGGGGACGAAGCCCACGAACGGCCCTACAGTGAAGGTCACTGTCCTGAATGAAGAAGGGCAACCGCTCAAGGGCGCGAAGGTCCTGGCTCCGCACCAGGCGGTCTTTTTTATGGGGCAGGCAAACTCGCCAACCTGGGAGACCGATCAAAACGGAATGGCGGAAATTCGACTCGGTGCATTCTCGGAAGATCACCTGATGCAAAATGGCTGGTTTACAATGTCGATTTTCCACCCGGATTACTCGCCGATTGGGATGAGTTGGAGCACGCAGAATGGCGATGCGCGGCGCGACGTTCCGGCGGAGATCAAAGCTGTCCTGAAGAAGGGAACGAAAATCGGCGGAATCGTCCAGGACGAGCACGGTCAACCGCTCCCCAGTGTTCGCGTGGGTGTCTTTGGCAGCACCTACTCTTATCAGGGCGGTCCGAACGCGAACCAAACCTACTCGCAATATTGGAGCGATCCCCGCTACGAACCCGCAGCCACTACTGACGCCAACGGCCGTTGGATTGCCGAAAATGTTCCCCCCGATCTTGATCGCCTGACGGTGATGCTTCTCCGACCAGATGGCGCAATGTATGGGTTCACCAGCTATTCGCCCGAAAATCCGTTCGGCCAGCCATCCGCGGAACCGATCTCTGCGGTGAAACTCAAAGAGCAAAAGGAAATCTTCATTCTCAAAGATGGATGGTCCGTGCACGGTAAAGTGCTCGATCCCACCGGCAAGCCGGTGCCGAATCTCCTCATTCGCGAGGTTTACAATCGTTACATGCCGGGCAATGGAATTCAGTTCCGCACCGACGCTAGTGGCAAATTCGAACTGCGCAACCGTCAGCGCCGACAACTGCTGCTCATCGCCTCGCCTGAAAACTACGCTATGCAAGCGCAGATTATTGATCGAAAGACCGAAGGCGCTGAAGTCACACTCCAACTGGAAAATCTCAGTCCTCTGCGAATTCAGATCGTTGACGAAAAAGGTCTCGGAATTCCCGGAGCCAAAGTTGGCCTGGACCCGGCGCGGTCCGGCAAATTCGCGCTCTCCCTCGATCTGACCACGGGCGCCGACGGAGCAGTTTTCTGGACGAACGCTCCCCTGGCTGATCTCGCTCTGGCGACCTTTTCACCGACGAATCCGGGAAGGCGTCGGACCTTCCGCGTGAAGGCCGGGGAAAGTCGAGACGTTCGGATTCAGCTTCGATCGGAAATGGCGAAGGAAATCGTGATCACAGGAAAGGCTCTCGACGCGGACACAGGAGAACCGGTCAATCTTTCGGCCTTGCGTATCGCGACGCAGCCCTGGTCGCCACCCATCCCGCAGGAGGTCAGCGGCAGCACCTTTCGGGTTTCCTTGCCCTCTTCAAGCTTTCAGCAGGGAAACTATCCTGACTTCGCGATTCAGTGTGAAGCGGAAGGGTATTCCACTTACAACAGCGAGCGTCGCGATTTCAATGAAGGCGATTTCAGCATCGAGATTCGGATGAAACGCGGCTCCAAACCTGGCGGCACGCTTCTTCTAAGTGACGGTACTCCGGCGGTGGGCGCCGAGGTAAATGCAACCATGCGCGAACAGGGCTATCTCTTCATGAACACGCCCGGGAAGATTTATCGGAACGACCAGGCGCTGAAGGTTGTTACTGACGACCAGGGCAAATTTGAACTCAAGGATCCCGGTTTCGACGGACTCGTCCTGATCACTCACGAAGAGGGCTTTCTCCGAACTTCCATTGAGCAACTCGCCTCCCACCCTAAACTTACCCTCCAACCGTGGGGCCGAATCGAAGGAACGCTGAAAGTCGGGACGAAGCCGGAACCCAATGCAAACATCAATCTCTCCGCGAACAATTTTTCCGGAAAGGGTGGCGGATGGCATTTCGGGCTGAATGCGCAGACGGACGCTGCCGGGAATTTCACGTTCGATAAAGTACCACCGGGCGAAGCGCATCTGTATCGATACTTCGACCGTGTGCCGGGTCCCATCACCGAAACGTATCAACAAACGGTTACCGTCAAACCGGGAGAAACGACGCACATCGATTACGGCGGAACAGGCCGGCCAGTGATCGGCCAGGTGGAGGGAAACGCTGATTGGAAGAATGATGTTCACCTTTTGGTTCTGAAACCGAAAGCCGATACAAACGCGCTCGCTCGGCCGAGCGCAGAGGATTACTTCGATCCTGAGGAATTCCAGAAAGCATGGGCCGAATACAATCAGAAAGGCCAGCAAGCCAATCGCCCGAACGCCTATTACCTGAAGTTCACCGAAGATGGATCATTTCGCGGGGAGGATGTTCCCGCAGGCGCCTACGAATTGCGCATCAAAGTCACTGAACCGCTCAAACCCGGTGAAAACCGTTACGGCCCGGCCGGTGACGAAAAAGTGATAGCCTCCGTGACGCGAGAAGTGGTTATTCCCGAAATTCCCGACGGTCGCAGCGATGAACCGGTTGATATTGGAACCTTCGAATTGGATTGGAAACGCCCGCAGATTTCGCAGCCGCCCATTTCTCTCTCCGGACCAACGCTGGAAGGAAAACCATTCTCACTTGATTCACTGCGCGGCAAATTTGTGATCCTGAATTTCTGGACCACGTGGAGCGAGAACTCGCAGGAGCAAATGGGCGAAGTCAGCGCTCTGCAGACGAAATTCAGAGATGACGCGCGGCTCGCATTCATCGGCGTGAATCTCGGCGAACCGGAAGACAAAGTGCGCAAACGAGCGAGCGACAATGGTTACACGACTGATCAGGTAATGCTCACGGGTGAAGCGTTGGCCAAAGTGACGGAAGGTTTGAACGTCGATGCGCTTCCTTCAGCGTTCCTGATCAATCCGAAAGGTCAGGTGATCGCGCGTGATTTGAAAGGCGATAACATCGAGCGGTCGTTGCAATCCGCTCTCAAACGAGAATCAAAGGAAGGAAAATGAAACCCCTCATAACTGGTCTGCTCCTGGCCTGCGCGACTGCGGCATTCGCGCAGGATAAAACCGACCTCACCGGAAAGGTCATTGATTCCGGCCTGAGCCCGGTAAAGAACGCCACAGTCTTCGTTTATACGGCTGGCCCCAAAGTCGGGACGGGCGTGATCTGTCCATCGTGCTATCCCGATTGCCACAAAAAGGCACAGACCGGGACCGATGGCAGCTTCAAAATTGAGTCACTGGACCCGAATTTGCTTTTTAAGCTGCTCGTTGTCGCCGGGGGAATGCAACCGAAGTTCGTCAGCAAGGTGGATCCCGAAAAAGGTCCGAAAGAAATCGAACTGATGGAGATCGACGACGATCCCGACCGTATCAAAAGCCAAGGCATCGTGATCAGTCCCGAGGGACAACCTGTTTTCGGCGCAGTTCTCAGCGTCGAAGGCGTCGAGCAAGGCAACGGCATGACAAGCTGGGGCGGCATGGAGCGCTTTGTCGATCCAGTCGCGGTCAGTGATGAGAACGGCCTGTTTACGTTGCGTTGCTCCAAGAAGGTATCCGGCGTGCACGCGCTGCTTGAAACATCGGGCTACGCCAAGCGCTGGGTGCGCCTCACCCCTGGCAGCGACCACATTCTGCGTGTGCAGGATGGTGTGATCGTCCGAGGCGAGATTCTCGACACAACCGGAAAGCCCCTGCCCAACGCGATTGTCGCCATGGCTACCGTCGAACGTGAAGCCGGCAAGCACATGAAAGATTTCGAAGCGATTACCGGCAAGGATGGCAAATTCGCGATCCTCAACGTCACACCTGAACGCGACTATTTCCTTTTCGGAAAAATGGCTTCCTTCGGTCGTTCCGGCGCATTGCCCGTTCGCAAAATCTATGCGGGCAAGACGGACAGCACGGTCGATCTGGGCGCCGTTAAGCTCAGCACTGCTCACACGATCAAAGGTCGCGTGATTCTCCCCGAGGCCGAAGAAATTCCGCCGAACACCCGCCTCTTCCTCGGACGCGACGAGGCCTGGGATCATACAGAAACCATCGTCGGCCCCAACGGCGACTTCGAATTCACCGGCGTCCCCGCCGAAACGCTCAACCTGAGCCTGCGCATCAAAGGTTACAAGCTCTCCAAGAAGAACCCGAGCCTCGACTGGTTGAACGGTGGCATTCTCGGTCGCCTCGATGGCGACCTGACCGATTTCAACATCCTTCTCGAGCGCGGCAACTGGCGTTATAATGAAGAGGTGAACGAAGCCCCGCCCGGCGTGAATACCTACCCCCGCGAGCAACCTCTCCGAGGTGCGAAACTCTAGACGCAACGATGGGCCTTTTCGTTCTTCGTTACGAGCCCGGCTTCCAGCACGTGCGCGATAGTAAGGCCTCAGCCCACTTCGCGCCACCAGATTACCGGGAAGAGTTCTTCTTCGCCGTCAGAACCGATCCAGTGGCCGAGGCGGTTCATGTAGCCCATCATCTGGTAATAGGCGGTTCGATACAGCACCAGCCGACCCGAGGGCGGAGCATCCTGATTCACCCCGTTCCACGAAGCGTCCGGCGGCAAAAGCGTTGGCAGAGACGCAGCATCCATGTTCGAAGCCGAAAATGACGAACTCACGTGAAAGGGGCAAAAGAAGGTTATTGAATTCTATTCACCAGATATTCACAGCCCAATTGTCCGCGTTGGGATGATGGCTGGGACCTCATCTACAATTCCGAACACTCTTTTACAAAAACTTCGCAAATCAGGGGTGAGCCTGATAAACTGGCTCTAAACTTACGTTACTGTAAGAAGCAAAAGAAGATCGGGAGAAAAGCAATGGATGCAGCGCGTTTAGAAGAGAAATACAATCGCGAACTCGATGAGATGACCGATGAGATCCAGGCTGGGATTAAATCCGGCAAATATTCGGTTGAGGATATTCAGCGGATTCTCTCGCAAAAGGGTAAAGAAGCTGCCGATGCCACCGACCAGTTCGTCCGTGAAAATCCATGGGCAGCCCTTGGAATTGCCGCGGCGGTGGGTTGTGTGATCGGGTTGCTATTGAGCCCGCGGAAGTAGCATAATCGAGTTTAGCGGCTGTTACTTATTGACCGTCGAAAGCCGAATAGGCAGATTACCGCCGTGGAAAACGAACGGAGGGAAGACTCCTATGATCAGCCTGTTGCAGAGCAACGAGAACCGCAGTTTCGCGAGGAATCGGCGCGCCCTGTAGACGAGGAGCGTCCTTCGCAGTACGACGACGCGGAACCGGTTCACCACGAAAATCCCGACCGCAGCGAAGCCGCTGAAGAATACCGCGATCCGGATCGTGAGGATGGTTCTCGCGATACCGGCGAATCCGGTCCTCCCGCCGATGAATATCGTGGCGAAGCTTCGCGACCAGAGCAGGGCGCTTCCAGCCAGGGAGGTGGTGGCGGTGATCGTGGACGTGGTCGCGGGCGAAACCGCAGAGGTCGCCGTCCTTTACCCCGCGAACGCCGTCCTCAGGATCGTAGTCGTCGGCGCGATAACCGCCCGGATTATGACAATCGTCAACAGGATGATCGTCGCGACCGCGAATCACGGTCTGAAAGTTCTCTTCCTCCAGAAACCCGTTCGCTGCTCGAGCAAGCTCGAGCTGAACTGGATACCGTTCGAGATGTGCTGGAAGGAATTTTGAAGGATCTGGACAATGTCGCCGAGCAACTCACTCGTGCGGAACACGAAAAGGATGTCGCCGAAGCCGAGATCGAGCAACTTCGTGAATCGCTGCGTCGGTTACACCGCTGAGCGCACTGGCGAATCGGCCGTTGCGCGGACGATCACCTTCAGGCCCTCGATTCCAACAACCATAACCGGTTGGCCTTTTTCAATAAAGCCGCCCTCGGTCACCACATCAGCCCGCTTGCCATCGAATACGGCCGTGCCTGCGGGCCGAAGTGCCGTAAGCGCGACACCAGTTTTGCCGAGCAGTTCTGGCTTTTCCGCCCCCACGGTTCCAATCTGGCGTTGTGAGACGAAGACACGGGCCATGCGACTGTCCGGGAAAAACTTCAGCCAAAGAATAACGCCAGCCATCAGAAGAAAAGCGACGATGAAGAGGGTTGCGTTCCCCGTCTTTGCCCCGAATTCCAGATAGGCGTAAGCAACCGCACCGACCAGCGCGAGAAATCCGAGTGCGCCCGCGATCAGCCCCGGCAGAACCGTTTCCAAAAACAGCAAGAGCAACCCTGCCGCGATCAAAACTGCGATCAGCGCCATGGCGGCAAAGTAATCACTCGGTGCGGGAAACACCAGCCCTGCTTACCCGACTCCCGAAACTCTAAAAGCCAAAACGATCAGGCGTGGGCTGCCTGCATTGCGCCATTGGCCAAGCGCACACGCATCTTTTCCAGTTCCTGCTGCACCGCGTGGTTCCGCGCGGGCTCGGCATGAACTTTTGCAGCTTTATCTCCCTGCATCTCCAAAGCGGCGGTCACGACCTCCCAGCCGGCTTCGCGGCGATGCACTTCGAAGCCATGTTCGATCACGCGCCCCCCTTTTTTCGCCTGGGTGCGGACGACCGGAACGAAGACCCAATCGTTGCATTCCAACCGATGCAGCGCTTCCATCTTTCCGTGGGGCACCGTCACGGTTTCGGAGTGATCATCCATCGCTTTGAGCCAGGGCTGTTCGCTCATCGTTTTGCGAGTATCGTTCAACAAGATCCGGAGTTGTTCGGCATTGATTATAGTTCGCATTGGCCAAATTTAACCGCCACCGGGCCACATCCGTCAACCGTCCATCCGCCAATTTTCTTGGCTAAATTGCAACCAATTGTGGCCCTCGAAGCGATAAACACGAAAGGTAAGAGAGGCTGCGCGAAATCGCTCGCCTTTTGCGCCAAACGTGATAAGAGCACGCGTGGAAGCCAACCATGCTGCATCCACACACTGAGCTAAGGCACGTCAGTAAGCTGATCGGTTATGGCGTATTCGCCACCCACTTAATCCCAAAGGGCACCATCACCTGGGTGCGCGATGAGTTGGACCAGACTTTTGCGCCCGGCGAGGTGGCCAGCTTCCCGCCGGAGTATCAGGATCTTCTGGAGAAGTATACGTTCGTGGATCGCGCAGGAAACGCGGTGCTTTGTTGGGACCTGGCGCGTTATCTAAATCATTCCTGTAACGCGAATTGCCTGAGCGCGGGTTATGAGTTTGAAATCGCCGTGCGGGATATTTTGCCAGGCGAAGAACTGACCGACGATTATGGAACACTCAACCTGACGGAGATGTTCCGCTGTTTTTGTCATCATCCGAGCTGCCGTAAGGGGATCATGCCGGATGATCTCACGCGACTCTGGGAAGAATGGGATTCAAAGTTGCGAGTGGCCTTCCCGCTGATTAACACGGTGGAGCAGCCGCTCATCAAATATGTGCGCAATCGCACCGAGTTTGAGGAGGCATTGTCCGCTCCAGCGAAAATGAGATCGTGCCGTTTCAACTATTTTCCGAGATTGTTTGCGGGGACCGAAGCGCGCGCAATGTAGGCAGCGAAGCGTCGGGTCTCAGGCGACCGGATAAGTGCGATCTCCCGCACTGCGAGGGAGTCCCACCAGATTTCGCGTGCGCCTGAGAGATCAGGCCTGTCCAATTGGCAACCCATTGTTTGGACTGGAAGAAGCACTGCCACTGGATAGGATCAGGTTATGAGCCGTTTCGGGAATCTGGAGTTTGATTCCGGGCATGAATTGTCGCGGGGCGAAGAGACGCCGGCGAAGACGGAGGTTTATTTTCTGAAGGAGGCACAGACGGCGTTCGAGAACGGGCGATTCGAGGAAGCGCTGCGCGGTTACGCCAAGGTCCTTGAATTCAATCCAAAGTCGGCATCAGCGTGGACCGGGCAGGTGCGGAGTTTGGTCGAGTTGGGCGAGTTCGCCGAGGCACAGGTTTGGGCAGACAAAGCATTGGCTTCCTTTTCAAACGAGCCCGAACTGCTCGCCGCGAAAGCCGTGACGCTCGCCCGGCTGGGCGATTTGCAGGGAGCCCTCTCCTTTTCGGATGCAGCGGTTGAATCGCAGATCAGCACGCCATATATCTGGCTGTCGCGGGGAGACGTGTTGCTGGCCCGGAAGGAAAAGCGGGCAGAATATTGCTTTGAGAAAGCGTTGGCGTTGGCAGGGCAAAATTGGTTCGTGCTTTGGCTGACGGCGCGCATTCAGGCCTTTTATCAACATTTCGCGAAAGCGATGAAGTTTGCACAACAGGCGTTGAGCCTTGAGCCGGGACGCGCGGTGCTGTGGTTAGAGACGGGACGTTGCCAGTTGCAACTCGGGTTGGTGACGCAGGCGCAAAACTCATTTGAGCAGGCGCGCGAACTTGATCCGGACTGCAACGCGCAGGCTGGGTTGAATCAGGCGGCGGATACTGGATTCTTTGAGAAGCTGTCGGGGCGCTGGCGGCAGATGTTCCGGCGATGAGCAATCTACAACTGGAAGCATTTATCGCGGCCGCGGTGGATCTGGGAGCTTCGGACTTGCACATCATTGCGGGGGTTCCGCCCTCCTTTCGCGTGAACGGGGAAATACTTTTTGCAGATCACGACGCGCTGACGGCGGGAGAATCGCAGGAAATTTCCTACTCACTGCTGACGCCGGAACAGCGGAACGAGTTCGAGCGGGAATGGGAATTGTGTGTTTCGGTGCCACATCCCGCGGCCGGGCGGATTCGTGCGACTGTCTACAAACGCAACGGTCACCCCGAGTTGAGCCTGCGTTTTTGCGGCGAGAAAATTCCATCAAGAGAACAGCTCGGTTTGCCTCCAAAGATCGATGACCTGGCGCGCAAGCCGAACGGGCTGGTGCTCGTGACCGGACCGACCGGCGCCGGCAAGACAACGACGCTGAATTACATGATCGATCTGATCAACACGGAGCGGCGTTGCAAAATTGTTACGGTGGAAGATCCCATCGAATTCGTGCACCGGAACAAGAACGCCATCGTGGTGCAGCAGGAGGTCTTGACCGACACCCATTCCTTTAATCGTGCATTGATTCATATTTTGCGGCAGGACCCGGATGTGATCGTGGTAGGTGAGATGCGGGATCACGATACGATTTCAGCGGCGCTTACCGCTGCCGAAACAGGGCACCTTGTATTGGCGACCATGCATTCGCCGAACGTGGCGCACGCCTTCGAACGAATCGTGGGTGTTTTTGAGGGAAGCGCGCAGCGGCAGATCATCATGCAGTTGGCGACATCGCTTCAAGGGATCATCGCGCAGGATCTGCTGCCGTCCGTGGATCGAAATTCGCGCGTGCTTGCCTATGAATTGCTGGTGGCAACTGGCGCGGTGCGAAACCTGATTCGCGAAAACAATAAACACATGCTGGAGACCTTGATCCAGACCGGCGGCAAGGATGGGATGATGCTGATGGATGCCTGCATTTATGACCTGTATTGCCGAGCCCTGATCACTTACGATACAGCTCTAACCCGCGCGCGAAATCCGGAACGAATGGCGAAAAAGCATTGATATGCAAAACGCCGGCAAATTCTTATACGGTTTAGTGGCCTTGCTGCTCGGGTTGTTCGTGGTGGGTTGGTTCATCTGGACGACCGTTCGAAAAGCGGAAGATTCGGGAAGAGTTCTTTTCAAATGGATTGTCACCGCAGTGATCTTTGTGATTCTCATCGGAATCGCGCTCAGCCTGTATCGAGGCGGAATCGGATCGGCCTATATTGTCCCCCCCATTGCGGCGGTATTCGGCGTCTTCCTCGGAATCATGTGGGCGCCGCATCTCGGCGCGATCATAGCGAAACCATTAACCGCGTTCTATGATGGAGGCGGCCAGGAAGTGGAGGAGCGGCCATTCTATGCGATCGCGAGAGCGAAACAGAAACGAGGCAAGTATCAGGATGCCATCGCGGAAATTCGAAAGCAGTTGCATCGATTTCCGGAGGACTACGAAGGGTGGATGCTGTTGGCGGAAATATACGCAAACGACCTGAAGGATAGAAACGCAGCTATTGAATGCGTGGAGGAGATTTTACGGCATGAGAATCACACGCCCAGGAACGTCGCCTTCGCGTTGAATCGCGCGGCGGATTGGCACTTGAGCATGGCCTCCGATCGGGAGGCGGCGCGCGAATGTTTGGAGCAGATCATTGCGCGGCTCCCCGGCAGCGAATTAGCCCATTCTGCCGAGCAGCGGGTCGCGCATTTAACGACCGACCGGATGCTGGCTGATCAAAAGGAACGGCCGCGCCTCGTGGTTACGCATCATAACGAATACATTGGCCTGAAAGGCGAAGTCGCCGATCCACGTCCGCCTGCGGAGGAACCTGCGGTGGCCGCGGCGAGATTGGTAGGGCGGCTAACGGATTTTCCGCACGATGTCGAAGCCCGCGAAGAATTGGCGAAGATATACGCGGATCATTATCAACGGATGGATCTGGCGACCGATCAGGTGGAGCAGCTCGTGGCGTTTCCCGGCGCCGCGCAGAAGGAAGTAACGCGCTGGCTGAATATGCTCGCCGATTTTCATGTGCGCGTTGACCAGGACAAACGCGCAGCCGAGATTGCATTGCGCCGCGTCGTAGAGCTTTATCCAAAGAGCGCAGTGGCGGCGCAGGCCGAGCAGCGCATTGCCTACCTTGAAACGGAAATGCTCAAAAATAAGAAGAGCCAGGCTCTGAAGCTTGGCTCTTACGAAGGTAATTTAGGCTTAAACGGGTGAGATCGCGCGGCTTAGGGTGTCCGTACGGGACCGGACGCGAGTTTCAGCGCGATTTGTTTCTCGATTTCCGACGCGAGATCAAGATCCGCGCCGCCACCTTTCTTGCGGGCGGCTACGATGACGCGGCTGACGCCGGGCTCGACTTCATCCACCCGGACCATCACGGTGCGGTTATCCACTTTGGCTTCAAGGCTGTTCGTGATCCGGTTCTCGCCAGTGACAGTGCCGTTCAGTTCAAGCACCTGGCGGGAGGCGGCAAAAATGGTGGCAACAGGGCGTTGGTAGCGGCCTTCGAAATGATCCTTCACGAAGGGAACGCCCGCCTTCATCTTGCCCTCGGGCGTACTATAACAACCGGAGAGTATCCCCGCGGTCATCATCCCGGCTACAAGCAGTGCAAATTTTCTCATGTGCGACTTATGCAAGCAAAATGCGCCGAAGCGTCAAGGGCTAAACGTATTTTGCTATGTTTTTGCCCTGTTTTCGGGATTTTTTCGGGCGGCAGGGCCGGTTTCCCGAAGAAAACAGGCCAGGACGATGGCGAGCACGATCCCGTAAATCAGCGGCGTGAACCCGGCCTGATAATGAGCGAGAGCAGCGCTTTCCTTGTCCTCCGCCGCCGCAGTGAGACGCGATCCGAAAACCGGACCAAGCAGGGCACTGAAGGTGAAGTTGATAAAATTGATTACGCCGGTCGCCGAGCCGCCCAGTTCAGGCGGGTTGGCCTCTTTTATGACAGAGTAGGGGATCATCGCCGCGCCTGAAGCGATCCCCATGATGATGCCGACCATCGGTCCACGCAGAATGGCGGGATCGCCGAAGAGAATCCAAACCATGGTGGCAACCATTAAGAGAGCACCGCCTAAAATCACTGGTTTGCGCCGGCCGAGCTTATCGGAAATGAAGCCGAGCAACGGGCAGCCGATCATCCAACCGAGAGGGACGGTTGCGGCGAGGGTGACTGCGGCGTCGTACTCGCGGCCACGCGCCTCCTGGAGGAAACGCACCCCCCAGGTCATGCCGAAAATCGTCGTCGGAATAAAGAGCAACCCGGAAACCAACCCGCAGAGAATCGATTGTGGGTTCAGGAACACATTCTTCAACGAAGTGAGGACTGAGGAGAATCCGCCGGTAGAGGTCTTTTTCTCTTCGCGCGGCAGCAGGATAAAAAGAGACGCACTGATCGCCAGTCCGAGAACACCCGCGTAAATCCAGAAGCTCTGCCAGGAGAGCCCCTTTTTAATCATTGGTCCGACCAGAAACTGGCCTGCGGACCCGCCCGCCATCCCGAACATTTGAGTCGCGCCGATAAAGGAAGCCGCAACGGAAGCTGGGAAATTTTTGGTCACCAGGTAAACGGCGCCGACAAGGGCGAACACGCCGCCCGCACCTTGAATGAAGCGTCCAACGTTTGCCGCGGCGAGATTTCCCGTGCCGAACAGGATCGACCCAATTCCGACCAATGCTGCACCGATGGGAATCGTGACGCGAGCGCCGAAGCGATCAATCGCCGCGCCGGCAACCAGGCTGAACGGCGAATAGCCGTAGTAGAACATGCCGACAATCGCAGACACTCCCAGAGCGTTGACCGCAAAGGCTTCGGTAAGCTGCGGCATCATCACGCTCGGGGCGGAGCGCAGCGCGTATTGGTAGAAGTAGTAAACGGCGACAAGAAGCCACGCCCCGACCGCTGCCCTGGGAAGTTTCGCCGGCATCAAACCACCTTTAGTCCAGCCGCGCGGAAACGAGCGAGAGCTTGATCGAGACTTTCACGCGTTGGCGGTTTCGTGTCGCGGAGTTTGTAATCCATGCCGAGCTTCTCCCATTTGAAGCGGCCGAGTTGATGGAAGGGCAGAAGATCGATGCGCTCTACGTTTCCCAGACTGGCAGCGAAATCGGCGATACGACCTATTTCCTCAGGATCATCAGACCACCCGGGAACCAGAACGAAACGAAACCACATTGGGCGTCGCAAGGCGCCAAGGCGGCGGGCAAACTCGAGGACCGGTTCGTTATCCATTCCTGTGATGCGTTTGTGCAAGTCGGGCGAAAACGCTTTGAGGCCGAGCATCACCAGGTCCACTGATTTGAGGTCTTGGTCACTCAGCTTTGACCCGAAATAACCGTTGGTATCGAGTGCGGTGTGAACCCCGGCCTCCCGCGCCGCGCTGAAAAGACGAATGACGAAGCGGTGTTGCAGCAACGGTTCGCCTCCGCTGATCGTAAGGCCGCCCTTCATCGTCTTGAGGCCGTGGCGATATTGCTTTACGAGTTCCACGGCGCGAGCGAGGCTCACAGGCATACCGTTGCTGAGCTTCCACGTGTCTGGATTATGGCAAAAGACACATCGATATTGACAACTCGTCAGCCACCCAACAATGCGGACACCGGGTCCATCGACCGCTGAGCCGGTGGTGAAGGAGTGCACGAAACCCCAGTCGCCGCTTTCAATTGCCCCCCGCGTGTCGGTCTCAGATACCTTTTCGCTCAGTGAAGTCCGCAGATCGTACGGGCTGGCGATCAGCGGGACATCGGGATTCAGATTCTCGGTAATCATCTAGGAGGCTCCGTGGAAAGTGCGGTTGATCACGTCCATCTGTTGCTCGCGCGTGAGCCGGATGAAATTCACGGCGTAACCGGAAACGCGGATGGTGAGTTGTGGATATTTTTCCGGATGATCCATGGCGTCGAGAAGCATTTCGCGATTCAGAACGTTCACGTTCATGTGATAACCAGCGGAACCAAAGAAGGCGTCCAGGATGCCGACGAGGTTCTCAACCTGCTCTTCCGGACTGCGTCCGAGCCCTTCGGGAACCATGGTTGATGTTAGGGAAATACCATCCGCCGCATCGCGATAAGGAATTTTCGAAACGGAAGCGGCGGAAGCCATGATGCCGTGTGAATCGCGTCCGTGCATCGGATTCGCCCCTGGAGCGAAAGGTTCGCCTTTGCGACGTCCATCGGGAGTGTGGCCAGTATTTTTGCCGTAAACGACGTTGGAGGTAATCGTCAGAACGGACTGCGTGTGGATCGCGTTTCGGTAGGTGGGATGCTTGCGCAGTTTATTCATGAAAGCTGAAACCACTGTCGCCGCCATTTGATCCACGCGGTTGTCGTTGTTCCCGAATTTCGGAAAATCGCCTTCGATCTGATAATCGACGATGAGGCCGGTGTCGTCTCGAATTACTTTTACTTTTGCGTAACGGATGGCCGACAAGCTGTCAGCCACGACTGAAAGACCTGCGATGCCGAAGGCCATCGTGCGCACGGGGGCGTAATCGTGCAGGGCCATTTCGATGCGCTCGTAGGAGTATTTGTCGTGCATGTAGTGAATCACGTTCATCGCATTCACGTACACGCACGCCAGCCAATCCATCATGCAATCAAATTTCCCGGCGACATCTTCGAATTCGAGGTACTCCCCTTTAACCGGCTCGACCTTGGGACCCACCTGCTTGCCACTGATCTCGTCGCGACCGCCATTGATGGCGTAGAGCAGGCATTTCGCGAGATTAGATCGCGCGCCGAAAAACTGCATCTGCTTGCCCATGAGCATGGGCGAGACGCAGCAGGCGATTGCGCCATCGTCCCCCCACGCGGTGCGCATGAGAGCGTCGCTTTCGAACTGGAGCGAACTGGTTTCAATCGCGACTTTCGCCGCGTACTTTCGGAAATTATCCGGCAGCCGGGGAGAGTACCAGATCGTGAGATTAGGCTCCGGGGCTGGCCCGAGATTATGAAGCGTGTGGAGAAAACGAAAACTGGTTTTCGTGACGAGGGGACGACCATCGTCGCCCATGCCTGCGATCGATTCTGTGACCCAGGTCGGGTCGCCCGCGAATAACTCGTCGTATTCTGGCGTGCGGAGAAAGCGCACAATCCGCAGCTTGATCACAAAATCGTCGATGATCTCCTGCGCCTGCTCTTCCGTGAGTGTTTTCTCGGCAAAATCGCGTTCGAAATAAATATCCAGAAATGTTGAGACGCGTCCCAGTGACATGGCTGCGCCGTTCTGTTCCTTAACGGCAGCCAGATACGCGAAGTAAAGCCATTGCACTGCTTCTCGAGCGTTGGTTGCAGGCTCGGAGATATCGAAGCCGTAGCTCCTGGCCATGACGCCCAATTCTTTGAGCGCGCGGATCTGTTCGCTCAATTCCTCCCGATCACGAATGATCGAGTCGGTAGACATTTCGGAATCGAGCGCGGCTTTCTCTCTTTCCTTTTTCTCGATGAGCCGATTGACACCGTAAAGCGGCACACGTCGATAATCACCGATGATCCGTCCGCGACCATAAGCATCGGGAAGGCCGGTCAAAACGTGTGAGCTTCGGCAGGCTCGAATGTCCGCGGTGTATGCGTCAAAAACCCCGTCGTTGTGCGTCTTGCGATACTTCGTGAACGCTTCGACCACGGAGGCATTGGGCTCATAATTGTACGCTTTGAGAGAAGAGAGAACCATGCGCAAACCACCGTTCGGCATAATCGCACGTTTCAACGGCGCATCGGTTTGCAAACCGAGGATGACTTCTTTCTCCTTGTCGATGTAACCCGGCGCATGCGCCGTGATGGAGCTGGGGATCTGCGAAATATCGAGAACGCTTTTTTTGCGCTCTTCGACGAAGAGATCCTGCAATTTTTTCCAAACCGCACGGGTGCGTTCGGTGGCCGGCTTGAGAAAGGAAGCGTCACCATCGTAAGGCGTGTAATGCTGTTGGAGGAACCAGCGCACATTGATGTCGCGCTGCCACAGCCCGGGCTTGAAGCCGCGCCATGCATCCTGGGTCTTGGTTGTCTCCATAAAACCGTCGTGAATTTAAAAGCTTATCGAGAGAGTGGCGCGCCCGCGAAACCGTGCGGGCGCGCTGGCCCTAATGATTTTCAACTAGCAAAGCACCAGATTCGCCGCCAAACCGCCTTCGCTTGTCTCTTTGTACTTCGCGCCCATGTCGCGGCCGGTTTCGGCGAGTGTCTTGATGGTGGTGTCGAGATCAACCCGATGGCGGGTCTCGATTTCGTTGCTTGCGATCATGTAAGCAGTCCAGGCCTTGACCGCGCCAAACGCACAACGCTCGATGCACGGAACCTGCACGTAACCCGCCACGGGATCACAAGTCAGTCCGAGGTGATGTTCGAGCGCTGATTCGGCAGCGTTTTCAGTTGTCTGGGGCGAAGCGCCCGCGGCCTCCGCGATCAGCGCCGCGGTCATGGCTGAGGCGACTCCGATTTCCGATTGGCAGCCGCCTTCGGCGCCTGAGAGGGTCGCGTTGTGCTTGCACAGGTATCCAATGGCGGCGCCCGCCAGCAATCCTTTACGGATCTTATCCATCGGCACCTTGCGCTGACTTTCCACCATGGCATAAACGACTGCAGGCATAACACCGGCTGAACCGCCGGTCGGCGCGGTGATGACGAGATGTCCCCGCGCATTTTCTTCCGACGCGGCAAGTGCACAGGCTGCCACCAGGCCGATGGCTTTATCGCTCTGATATTTGTCGTCATTGGCCCGTTCCCAGACGGTAGCTGCTTTGGAATGGAGTTTGATCGGGCCGGGCAGAACCCCTTCCTTCACCGATAGCCCGGACTTCACAGTGGCCAACATGGCCCCGGCGATCTTGTCGAGAAACGCGTTGATATCGGCTTCGGACTTGCCAGAGACAGCGACTTCATTCGCCATGATGACGTCTCCGATGGAGAGCGTGTTCTTCTCCGCGTGCTGACGCAGTTCCTTCATCGTGGAGTAGGGATATTTCGGCTGCCCTTTCTTCGGCGGCGTGAATCCCTTCCATTCGATGAACCCGCCCCCGACGGAATAGTATTCCAACTCGTAGATCGGTTTGTCGCCGCCCATGAGTTTGCAGGTCATCGTATTCGGGTGCGGGAATTCCCCCTTGGGGGAATCGTAAATAATATCAGCGAGCGAGAGGGTGAAAGTCTTGTCGCCGAGTTTCACCGGATAGGTTTGGTTCGGTTTCGCGATCATTTCGTCGAGGAAGAGCGGATCGACGGTGGCAGGCTCTTTGCCGATAAGCCCAGCGAGTGACGCCCGTTCCGTTCCATGGCCCTTGCCAGTGGCGCTCAAGCTGCCGTAAAGGTGAACCTTCAGGCCTGTTGCTTTGGCGAGTTGATCCGCGGGCAGTTTGGCGCAGCGCTGATAAAAATCGTAGGTGATGCGCATCGGCCCGATCGTGTGCGAACTCGAAGGTCCAGGGCCGACCTTGTAAAACTCTTCCAGGATCGTCATCACCGGGCCTTTGGACTTCTTCACCACGTCGAGGTCGGGTGAAAGAGTGGCGCCGAGTTTTGGTGCGCCTGCTTCTTTGGCGGCTTGCGCGGCGCGAGCTTCGGGCGTCCAGTTGCGACCCGTCATGACTGCGGCAGCACCAATGACAGCGTTGCGCATGATAAAAGAGCGGCGATCGATTCCTGAATTGATCGTCCCGTTATTCTTTTCGTTCGTTTCCATAAGCGTTTTAAGGTTTGTGTAATGAGGTTCTAAAGGTGGTCAGAGCTGATCCTCGATCGGCAAAAGGGACATGATATTGACCAGCATGCGACGGCCGGTCGAACTCTCTGGTTCATTGGTGTAGCGCGCCTCGACGCCGTTCTCTTGTGTGATCCACACGAGAGAACCGCATTCTTTGCAAGGTCCCGGGCCCGGCACGAACTCCACGCGATACGCGTCTGCGCTTAGGGTCTTTTCGAGACTCTCGGCAAACGGTCCGGCGAGTTCAGGCATGTCGATCAGAAGCCCCATCTCCGTATTCAACGAGGCGGACCGCGGATCGAGATTAAACGAGGTCACGAAGAGGACACGCCGATCGAATATAAAAGCCTTGGCATGAAGCCCGCTTCCAGCCGAATGCTCGCGACGTGATTTGTCCTGAGCGGAAGCGCGAACCTGGATCGTCGGTTTCAACTCGTACAGCTCGACGCCCGCGTGCAAAAGTGGTTTGCGATAACGGGAATAGCCCACATGGACCGGAGTTACGTCATTCGAAGCGAGAGAATTGGCTAAAACAATCACGCGATTGCCCTGTTCACGACGCGTTCGAAAGAACTCCACACCGGAATCGCCCGGAACGAAATAGGGCGAGATCACAAAGAGCTCTTTTTGCGTTTGTTCGCCTAATTCCCGGAGCTCAGGGAGGATGTGGGTGCTCTGGTCTTTTCGATCGAGCAGCACTTTCTCCGGCTGATCATATAGGAGCCTGGTGCGGCCCCACGTCAGGGTAGGAGTTCGATGAGTGATTTTAGCGCCAACTGAATTCTGAGCCAAAGCTGCAAATTCGGGTAGAGCAGCGATTTTTTCTGCTTCAGTTCTAAGACTCGTTGCGATGTCTGCTGCCTCTCCCGGCGATATATTTTTTCTTTTCAGCGCGTCGATCGGATAGGTCGTCGGTGCAAACCAGTACAGATCGAACATCGAAGTCACCTCGGTCGCCGCGGGACCGACCGCAATCACGTCGAGGTCTACATATTCCCGTTCGTCGCCAGAGGAGAAGTAGTGATTCCCAATGTTACGCCCGCCGACAACGGTGATGGCATGATCCGCAGTGAACGACTTGTTGTGCATGCGGCGATTCACCCGCCCGTAACTGCCGAGGAAACTCAAGACTCGGAACATGCGGTTGGCAATCGGGTTGAACAGCCGGATTTCGATGTTGGTGTGCGTGTCGAGCGCGAGCAACAAATCGTCCGAAGCTGCGGTCCCGACGTCATCAATCAGTAGCCGAACTTTGACACCCCGATCCGCCGCGCGGACCAAACGGTTGGCCAGCAACCGGCCCGTGTTGTCCGGTTTCCAGATATAATATTGCACGTCGAGGGTCGATTCGGCCGTATCCGCAATCGCGAGGCGCGCGGAGAGCGCATCAAGTCCGTGCGTCAGGAGCTGAACACCGGAATGGCCCCGATGCTCCGCGACGGGTTGAGCTATCGTGCGTGCCCAGGCGGTGTTGGAAGTGTCTTGGGCCTGGTGTTCGTGCCATTCGACCTTCGGCTCCGGCAGCGACGCACAACCGACCAACAGAGAAAGCGAAGAGCAGAGCCACAATTGCCAGGCCCACGCGACGCCAACGTTCACTTTCCTCGCCTTCAAATCGATCATCCTTCGCTCTGGATCCCGTCGATGAAACCTTGCGCGCCAGTTTTGACGTTTGCCGCGTTGGCTTCGTCCGTATCGATATGCATCGCAAGAGCAAAACTCGGGTCGACCCGGACGAGAACGTCGCCAAACACCAATTCGCGAGTCCCTTCGATCCGCACTCGCACCACTGATTTGTCGCGAACGCCGTAGCACAGCGCGTCGGCCGGCGTCATGTGGATGTGCCGGAGTGCGCAGATAACTCCGCGGTCGATCTTCACACTGCCGGACGTTCCTTCGAGTGTGCAACCGGGTGTGTCCTTGATGTCACCGCTCTCCCGGACGGGCGGCTGGACTCCGAGTTTGAACTGCTCGGTCATGGCAATTTCCACCTGCGTATATTTGCGGGCCGGACCCAGCACCCGGACGCGCTCAATGCGCCCCTTGGGACCGACAATGGTGAGTTGCTCTTTACATGCGTATTGGCCGGGTTGCGACAAATCAGCGTGCTTCGTCAACTGATGGCCTTTGCCAAAGAGCGCTTCAACGTGCTCCTGCGTGAGATGAATGTGATGGGCGGAGACTTCGACGAGGAAAGGTGTCTGCTTTTGTGCTTCGAGCGTTTTTGTGAGGTAGGAGCGACTTATGGCGCGCAAAGCTTCGCGGGCCATCATTCGTTCTTCCTCCGTCGGGACCACCAGAACAGTGACTTTGGAATCATCCGCGGAGATGCGTGAGATCTCCTGAAAACCTTTCGCGTCGCGGTTGCGCTGTTCGTCCAACTTTATGCCCATGCAATCGAGTCCTTGCAACGCGACCGCGCGCACGAGAGCGCTGCCCTGCCCGATGCCGCCCGTGAAAACGAGAAGGTCCATCCCGCCCATGGACGCCACGTACGCACCGATATATTTGCGCACGCGGTAGCAAAAGGTTTTCAGGGTGAGCAGCGCTCGAGCGTTCCCTTCGCCCGCGGCTTTTTCCAGTTCACGAACATCACTTGAGACGCCCGAAAGCCCAAGCAAACCGCTCTTTTTGTTCAGCAGCTCTTCGGATTTAATGGCTGAAAGCCCTTCAGATCGCTCCAGAAACGCGAGCACGCCGGCATCGATATCGCCGCAACGTGTGCCCATGATCAGGCCTTCAGCCGGAGTGAAACCCATCGAAGTATCGACTGAGCGGCCATGGTCCACCGCACAGAGCGACGAACCGTTGCCGAGATGGCAACTGACGATTTTCAGTTCATTCGGGCGCTTACCCAGATGCTGGGCCGCAGCGAGCGTGACGTAGGAATGCGATGATCCGTGAAAACCGTAACGGCGGACCGCCTTTTTCTCGTAATACTCGTAAGGCAGTCCATAAAGATAAGCGAAGGCAGGGAGTGTGTGATGGAATGCGGTATCAAAAACGGCGATGTGCGGAACCGCGCCAAACAGTTGTCGCATCTCGCGAATTCCGGCCAGATTTACCGGATTGTGCAGCGGTGCAAGCGGGCTGAGTTTCTCCAACTCCGCCAGCACTTCATCTGTAATGACGGTCGCTTCCGTGAACCGTTCACCGCCATGCACGACACGATGAACGACCATGCTGACGTCACCCGCGGAACTGATCACGCCGCTTTCCTTCGCAGTTAGTTCGGCGACGATTGCCTTGAAGGCCTCCGGAAAGCCCGCTGAGGGAAGGTCCTTCTTCAACTCACCTCGCGGGCCATGATGGGTCAGCCGTGTCCCGGCAATGCCGATTCGTTCCACACCACCGCGCGCCTTGCGGGCCTCATCCTGCGTATCGTAGAAGCTGTATTTAACCGATGACGAACCGCAATTTATCACCAAGATTTTCTCCGGGCGCTCGCCCTTTAACTTCAACCCGTAAGGGTCTCCGCCACGACGCAAAGCGGCCGCCGCTTTGCCGGGGTCGGACATGACGGCTTTAAGGCGCTCCGCGATGGTGCGAGACAAATGCTGCACGGCCGCAGGTTCGGTCATGATTTTCGATTTAAAGAGCGAAACGGGTATCCGAAGAACTTTCGATGGCGACTCCGCGATAAGATCCGCCGCGAGCCTTTCGCCGGTCATGATCGCCATTTCACCGAACGTTCCACCGGCGCCAAGACGCCCCAGCATCTCACGTTTTCCGCCGTCAGAGGGGAGCGACGCATTCAGTTCGCCATCAAGAATGACGCTGAAGTGCGAAACTTCATCTCCGGCGTGCGCGACAGCCTGATTCTTCTCGAAGGTTTCGACGCGGGAAACGCTTACAAGTTGTTGCAGCGAGTCGTTGGAGAAATCCTTGAGGAGATCGACCTTCTGCTTGAGGAACTCGGGTGTGTTCATGACGGCCATCGCGCAACGTTTATCTGATGGAGTGAATAAACGGCTTAACGAGACCGGCAGACACTGTCAGAAGTGACAGAGCGGATCAGAACTGTGCCTGAGGGGCGGCCGCAGCGACGGGCGAGCCCGCACCGCCGAGCCAGGCTCGGTGGTCATCCTGCAAATGCCACAAGGTCAGTTTGCAGTCCTGGTAGTCGTCCGCTTCGAGGTCCGGGACAATTTCGAAAAAACGATGTCCGTATGGGTCGCGCCCCGCTTCTTTCACGAAGGTGAAAAGTGCGTTCTCGCTCAATTGTGCGTAAGCGACGGGTGCCGCAACGCCCCAATGGCCGGTTTCCCGGTTAAACCGCGTGTCCCAGGTATTAAGGCGCTGCAGGAATTCAGTCGGCCGCTCCAGGTCGCGCATGTATTGGACCAGGGTATTAAAATGATCCAAATCCTCGCGCGCCGGTTCAGTTGCTGGATTTTGCAGCAGCGAGAGAAGCTCATTCACACTTTTCAGGCGAATGCTCCGCAACGCGGTGCTCTGCGCAATGGGCCCCGCGAGCCAGTGCAACTGTTCGGGCAACTGCTCGCTGATGAACGTCGTTCCGGTTGCGAGAATGATCTGGTCGCGCTGTTGGGGGGTGAGACTCTCCCAATCAGGCACCTTGCTCCCAATATACCCTTTGAAGAGGTGCCAAACTTCCGCGAACAGCAATCGGTGCTCCTTCAGTTGTGTCTCGACTAAAGGCAGGAGCTCCTTCAAGTGCGGGTATTGCTTCCATAAATCGCGAATTTGCGAATCGCGGAAGCGGTACAGTTCCGGACGCGCCAGCACTTCTTCGGCTGTTTGCTCAGCGATCTCAAGGCGTGAATGGCCGGTAGCCATTTCGAAGAGCGCGACCCCCGCCGAGAAAATGTCGGCCGCGCCGCTGGGTGGAATGCCCGTATCGATATTCGAAACATCGATCAGCAATTCGGCGTAGTCAGGCGTTGCGGAATAAACGTATTTGTCGGGGGCATTATAGTGGCGCGGCGTGAAAAAGGCACCCAAATCCACAAACTTCACGCCGCGCTCCCCGAGACGCAGGATATTATCTGGCTTAAAATCAACCACCACAATGCCATGCTTGTGGAAAAGCGTCAGAATGGAAAAAGCCTCAAAAATCGCTTCCTTGAATTCCGTCACCCAGGATTCGGGAAAACTCTCGTTCGCCGCATTGTCGCACCATGATTGCAAATCTTCGCCATGAAAGAATTCCATCGCGATATAGGCGTACTTCTTCTCGTAGTTGATGTTTGCGCCGTAGTAAATCGGAACGAAGCGACGGAGCGCCTCGACGTTCATGATGTCTTCGAAGTTCGCCAGTTCGAGTTGAAAGCGAATATATGGCCCGTAACTCACCTCGTCCGGTTTGCCACAATCCAAATCGAACATTTTCACCACAATGTTCGGATTTTCGGTGCGGTAAATCGCGGTCTCCGTCGTCTGCGTGAAGAGATGTGTCAGGCCCAAACGGCCGAGACCGGGCAGGTCCACTTTCAGGCCCGAAAACTTCGCCGCCGCTGTTGTGGGTTGATCTGGCATACGAGAAAGACCCCGCGTCACCGGTCCCACCGAAGGGTCCACCAACAAACGTGCTATGCTCGGGATCTTAGCAGATTCCTCGCATGCCGGAAGATAAATAGTAGTTAGGCGGCTATGTGAAATGAAGCGTCAAAGTGGTGAAGGACCCTTCCCCAAACACCGGTCGAGAAGGCGGTGGAGGATGGTTGCTTAAGAGGCGGGACAGATGTTCCTCTTTTCCACCCCTTCCTTCCAGAACCAAAACATTTTCACAGCTTGCCTGCGAAAGGGAGTGTCGCCATGATCAAGTGAGGTTACCTGACCTCCCGTCATGCGCAGCACAAGTGCCAATCCTCGGAAGCAAAGACCCGAGAAAAGGGCCAGAGCTCGGTTGAATCCGGGAGTGCGCCGCTCAATGCGTTTTAGATGAGTTTCGTACGTTACGCAGTTCTCTGGGTTTCGTTTTCGATTGCCGTTATGGCCGAGAGCGACCATTGGGCCTTGCGGCCGCTGAGAAGAGGGAGTCTGCCGATCGGTCGGGAGACGGCGGACTCGCCAATCGACCAATTCGTTTCGGCGAAGCTCCATGAGTCCGGTTTGAATCTATCGCCGGAGGCTGACCGCCGAAGTTTGATCCGGCGTTTGTTCTACTCAATCACCGGTCTGCCGCCCACTCCCATGCAGGTGAATAGTTTTGTGGCGGACAACGATCCGGACGCTTATTCGCGGCTGATCGAGGAATTGCTGGATTCTCCTGAATACGGGGAGAAATGGGCGCGGCATTGGCTGGATGTCGTTCGCTTTGCCGAGACGCATGGGTTTGAAATGAACAACCCCCGGCCCAACGCGTGGCCGTATCGCGATTATGTCATCCGCGCGTTCAACGAGGACAAACCGTACGACCAGTTTATTCTCGAGCAGTTGGCGGGCGATGTCTTCGGCGCGGACGAAGGGACGGGTTTTCTGGTGGCTGGACCATGGGATCAGGTGAAGAGTCCCGACCCGGTGCTGACTGCGAATCAACGGGCGGACGAGTTGCATGATATCGTGAGCACGACTAGCAGCACTTTTCTGGGATTAACCGTGGGCTGTGCGCGTTGTCACGACCACAAGTTTGATCCCATTCCGCAAAGGGACTATTACGCGATCAAAGCCGTTTTTGAAGGGGTGCAGCATGGGGAACGCAAACGCCGTCTGCCTCATGGCGAAAACAACGAGCAGGAGATTGCGGCGCTCAAGAAGGAGCTGAACGACCTCGAAAGGCAGTTGGAGGAATTGGAACCAAGCGCTTCGCCCCATGAAGCCGAACCGCGCCGGCTCCCGGTGAATGCCCGCCGGAATGTCGAACGCATTTCGCCCGTGAGCGCACGCAAGCTGCGGTTCACGATTTACAGGACCACAGGTGCCGAGCCGTGCATCGATGAACTGGAGGTGTTCACGCCGGAGGGACGGAATGTTGCATTGGCGAGCACAGGAACGAAGGCGCGGGCTTCCGGTGTTTACCCGAATTCCGACATTCATCGATTGGAACACATTAATGATGGCCGCTATGGAAACGGTCGCAGTTGGATTTCGAGTGAAGCAGGGAAAGGCTGGGTGCAATTGGAATTTCCAGAGGCCGTTACCATCTCGAAAGTCGTCTGGGCGCGAGACCGCGAACAGAAGTTCTCCGACCGGTTGGCGACTGATTACCGGATTGAGGTGCGCACGCCGGACGATGAATGGAAGCTGGTCGCGAGTTCGGCAGATCGTTTTCCGCTCGGTTCTGAGATAAAAGCGATCGGGAATTCGAATGAGTTACTGGCTCGCAAGTCGAAGCTCGAGACCCGGCTGCGCGAACTCTCGCAAACTCCCATGGCCTATGCCGGTTCTTTCAAAGGCGATCCTGATCCGACACCCCGATTGAATCGGGGGGATCCGATGCAACCGCGTGAAGCGGTTCAGCCGGGAGCTCTTTCCGCCCTGCCAATTTCTTTCACGTGTAATGCAAAAGTCAATCTGAGCGAAGATCAGCGACGCCGCCTCGCCTTTGCGGAATGGGTCATCAACCCGCGCAATCCTTTAACTGCGCGCGTGATGGTGAACCGGATCTGGCAATATCATTTTGGCCAGGGACTGGTCAGCACGCCGAGTGATTTCGGCGTGAACGGCGCGCGCCCTTCACATCCGGAAATGCTCGACTGGCTCGCGTCTGAATTCATGGAGCATGGCTGGAGCATCAAACATATTCAGCGACTCATTTTGAACTCCGCGACTTTTCGGCAATCCAGTGCTAGCCGGACGGATGGACTTCAGGCAGACGCTGCCACACGCTTGCTCTGGCGTTTCCCGCCGCGCCGCCTCGATGCTGAATCGATTCGCGATTCCATCCTGATGGTCAGCGGAAAAATCGATCTGCGTTCTGGCGGTCCCGGATTCAGCTTCTTCGAGCCGAACGAAAATTACGTTCGCGTCTATAACCCGCGCGCGACCTGGCCCGAAAACACTTTCCGCCGGATGGTTTATGGCACGGTAGTTCGCCAACGACCTGACGGCGTGTTTGGTGTATTCGATTGTCCCGATGCCGGTCAAATCGCGCCGAAGCGAACGAGCAGCACGACGCCGCTGCAAGCGTTGAATCTTCTCAACAGCGGATTCATCATCGAGCAATCGGAGTTCCTGGCGAAGCGTTTGAAACGTGAAGCAGGCGCAGATCTACAAGATCAGGTCCGCCTTGCCTTTCGTTTGGCATTTCAGCGGGAGCCCACGATGGATGAGTTGAAGGATTCGAGCGATTTCGCTCGAAATCAAAGTCTCGTGTTGCTCTGCCGGGCGCTCTTGAACGCCAACGAATTTGTTTATTTATTCTGATGTCAGCGGATTCGACTATTTCAAATGCCGGACGCTGGATGCTGAACCGGCGCGACTTTCTGCGTTTCGGGGGAACGGGACTGAGCAGCGTGGCGTTACTGGCTTTGCTCAACGAACAGCGGTTGCTCGCGGCGAAAGAGCCACTACGTCCGGACTGGTCGCCGGAAAATCCCTATGCTGCGCGCACTCCGCATTTTCAGGCGCGCGCGAAGAATGTGTTGGTCATCTTTTGCTCGGGCGCGCTCAGCCATATCGATGCCTGGGATTACAAGCCTGAGTTGATCAAACGGCATGATCAGCCGATGCCGGGGAGTAATAAGCTTATCACCTTTCAAGGCGAGAACGGAAATCTCGTCAAGCCGATCTGGGAATTCCGCCCGCGCGGTCAGAGCGGGAAAATGATCTCGGACATGCTGCCGAACCTGGCGTCTCTGGCGGACGATCTTTGCTTCATCCACTCGACGACGGCCAAGTCTAATACCCACGGACCCGCCGAAAACCAAATGAGCACCGGCTTTATTCTCGATGGTTTTCCGAGCATGGGATCGTGGATCACTTACGCCCTCGGCAGCGAGAATCACAATCTGCCGGCGTTTGTCGCGATTCCCGATCCGCGCGGGATTCCACAAGTAGGTCCGAACCATTGGAACTCTGCATTTTTGCCAGCGGCGTTTCAGGGGACTGCGTTTAATGCGGACAAGCCGATTCCGAATCTCTCCACGCCATCACAAATTGCCGCATCCTCCGAAGCACGCACGCGCGATTTCTTGAAGATGCTCAACGACCGGCATCTCGCCGAACATCCGGGCGATGGTGAGTTAAGTGCGCGGATCGCCAGCTATGAACTCGCCGCCCGCATGCAGTTAAGCGCAGCGGAAGTGGGCGATCTCAGCCGCGAGAGCAAAGCTACGCGGGATCTCTATGGCACGGAGGATGAAAACAAGCTCAAGGCTGGATTCGCGCGCAATTGCCTGCTCGCGCGCCGCTTGATTGAACGAGGGGTTCGTTTTGTGCAACTGTTTAATGGCGCCTACGCCATGGGTGAAGGTGTGGGCAATTGGGACGGGCACAAAACACTGAAGACGCAATACGAAGTGCACCGTGCCATTCTCGATCAACCTTGTGCCGCGTTGATCCGCGATATGAGAGCTCGGGGATTACTTGAAGAAACTGTTGTCGCATTCGTGACCGAATTCGGTCGTATGCCCACCTTCCAAAAAGGCGCGAGCGGCCGCGATCACAATCCCCACGGCTTTACTGTCTGGCTCACAGGTGCCGGAGTGAAGCGCGGTTTTTCCTATGGGGCCACCGATGAATTCGGCTACAAGGCCGCGGAAAACGTCACGACAATTTACGACCTGCACGCGACCCTTCTCCATCTTCTCGGCCTCGATCACGAACGTCTCAGCTACTACCACAACGGAATTGAACGCCGGTTGACCGATGTGCACGGCGAAGTGATATCAGATGTGCTCAACGCTTAAGCCGTAACGATAGAGTTGAGAAACCACTAATGGACACGAATAAATACGAACCATCTGATTTAACTGCGCGCGTTTCAAGCCGAGCCCGGTCTTCAAACGATGACTGGTCCGCACACGGATCGCACGCGCCTGAAAACACTGCCCGTTTTCATTGGTGTTTATTCGTGTCCATTCGTGGTTAAATAAATAGCTACGATTAAGGGAAGCGGGTTTCAGAGGAACTGTAAGCCGAATTTTGTCTTCGCGCCGCCGAAGCGGAACGGAGAGAATCATTCATCTGAGCAGCCTTACCCGAAACTCTAGCTCGTTGCCGAACCGCGGAGCGGGCCGCTCCTTGAGTTTCCTATTTGGCCTTGCACCGGGCGGGGTTTTCCGTGCCCGCGCGATCACTCACGCAGCGGTGGTCTCTTACACCACCTTTTCACCCTTACCCGGCTGTTGCCAGCCGGGCGGTCTTTTTTCTGTGGCACTATCCGTCAGCACGCCTTGAAACGTGCCGCCCACGTGTACTCCCGGCGAACCGGGATTACATGGCGCCGCGCCCTTTGGTGTTCGGACTTTCCTCCTCCACAAGTGGAAGCGATCCTCCGTTCCTCTGAAACCATTCGGACTATACTGGAAAAACGATGATAAATCCAAGCGTTCCGGACGCGTACAAAAAAAGAGAGGCTGGAAATCCGGCCTCTCTCGAATATCGAATTAGAATTGGTGTTCAGCGGATGAATTTCCGGCGGAACGCAACGAGCCCGAAAGAAATCGATCCGAGCAGGGCAAAGGTTGAACCAGAGTCAGGAACGTTTTCTTCTCCCGGATAGGACAAAACACTCACAATCAACCCTTCCGGAAGGGTTCCCAAAAGCTCAGAGATATCTTGCAGTGTTCCGGTTTCCTCGATCGCTCCGCCGAATGGAAAATTTGGATATTTCTGAAGGAAGTCGGCTAACGGCGTGTCTTCGGAAAAGAATTCGATGGTAAGGTCTTGCGCCAAACCAAAGTCTGGATTGTCATGGATCTCTCCCGCAGTCAAGAGAACATAATCGCTCAAAACGCCTTGCGCACCTGGTTCCCAAAGGCCAGCGGAACGGGAGCCGACAGTGAGCGGCGATGGACTGATGCCGGGATGGTGAAAGCCAACGACTTTGGCATATTCAGGCGTGGCGATAACAGGTTCCGTTGTCACCACACCGGTCAGTACGACTGTAACATCGGTCTCCGCAGGACCTTCGATGAAGGAAACAAAAGTTGCGAAGGAGTTGTTCGCGGCCAAAAATGCGGAGAAGCCGATTAGGATTTTGTTCAGTAGGTTACGCATAAGTGATCCTTGTACGCATGATTAATGCCGATCAGGCGCCTTATTAATTCAGAAAGAAGACTCATGCCCATTAATTCCTTACGAAGGACGAGTATTCGGTTCCAAACGGATTTGGTCTGCCTTTAGAAAAAAGCGTAAATCTTCCTTACAAAAACTAGGGTTAGGTCCGATACGTTTATAGGATTCATTCCTGTTTTAGCAGCGAGACTTCCGCGACATCCAGCACGCGGCCATTGCCGCCGCGGCCTGCAGTCGGAAACCAGGTGAGTTCAAGTGTTCCGCTGGCGGTCGTCCCTAAGGGCAGACCGAATTCGAGGATTTCGCCGGGACGGTTCAGCCACGAATGAATCTCGATTTGGCTGTTCGCAACAAGCCGGACGGGCGCGTTGTTCTTGTATTTGCCATAGACGACTCGGAGTTTGTAACGCGCGGATTTATCAAGTTCGGTGTAGCGCATCCGAAGCGGCTCATCGTACAGATTCTCTGCACTTGTCCACCAGGAGAGCGGATAGGATTGCGACGCAGATTTCACGTCCGTGAAGCCTACCTGGGGCGTGTGAAAAAACGCGGGATCATTGTCCCAACCAATCCCCGGAACGAGATGGGGTTGGCGACGCGGATCGCCGAGATCGTCGTAGAAGCTGCCCGGCGCGGGCTCGCGCCAGTGCGCGATGTCGTGTAAAGCGCTGAGGCGATCCTGTTCAGCAGGAAGTTTTCGAATCCGGGCAAATTGCGCTTCGAGCCAGACGCGGTTGTTCAGTGGCCGATCGATTTCATTGAGGTTGGAGCCGCGACCTTCCTCGCCCTTGTAACGCTCGGTGCTGAGTTGCATATGAATGCTTTGGAATAAGGCCTCGCCCAGTTCGAAAAGGCGTGCGCGGAGGTCGTGAGCAGCGGGCTTGTCTGTAGCTTCCTTGAAAATATTTTCAGCGGCAGCAATCGCTTTTATCGAATCGGATGCGTCGCGCAGTTCGTGTAAAGCATCGGCTTCAAGTTTGTTTTCGTAATGAAGCCGCCGCTGGACGAATGCGTCGTAGTAAGCGCGGTAGAGCGCCTGTTGAAAACGCCAGTTCAGTTTTTGTTGCGGCGTTGCGCGCGATTCGAGTTCTTGCGCGAGCTTCAAATGCGCTTCGATGAGTGAGTTGGTTTCAACCGCGCCCGTCCAGTTTTGTTCGAGACCAAGGAGCAATTCAGTAAACGGTTGAGTGACGTCGTGTCCGATAAAGTAGCGGCTGTAGTCGCGCAGAATTTCGGCCGGGTCCACGTCAGGATTCCAGGCGAGTCCGCTCCAGATTGCTTTGTTCACGTCATCGTTGCAGCCTTCCGAGTAGGTGATCATGCCGATGCTGTGCACGGCGGTGGTTTTGCGGAAGATGTTCGCCATTTGCATTGGGCGCGGGTTGATCGCTTCCCGTCCTTCCGTGAGCGCGTAAGCGAGATCCCAGTTCGGCACAGGATATTGGCAATGGCGGCTGTGGGTGATGTCAGGATAATCGCGAAGGGGATAACGAGCGGGAGTTTGGGCGCGCAAATCTCCCAGCGGGATTCGAACTTGCGGCCCGTAGGCAATGCCGGTCAGCCAGACAGGCTCTTTACGGACGAGTTCGAAGAACTCATCCATCCACTCTGATGTAAAACTCTGTGGCGAAACCCACATCGTGGCGCGCGGATGATAGCGGTGGAGGTTCGCGGTCTGCTTTTCGAGGAGGTTGAAGAGGTATTTCGGTTGGGTGTGGCCCGGATCGCCGCCGGGTACGAAAACCGCGTCGACGCGCGGGAGTTGCCGAAAGACTTCGCCCCACTCGCGAATAGCGCCTTCGACGGTGGCCGCATCAGCATAGTCGCGATCCATCGCGGGATACCAGATCCAGACATCCATGCCGTAGCTGTTCGCCAGGCGCGACATCTCGATCATCATTTCCATCGGCGGGAGGGGGAAGTGCGGACTGTCTGGATCGTCGTCGGAACGGGGCGGGATCAGTTCGATGGCGTTGCAGCCAAAGATTGCGAGGTCGCGCAAGTATTGATCCCAGGCCGGGACATCCCAGCCATCGTAAGAGTTTGTTTTTTGGCGATAGCCGAGCTGATGGCCGCGCAACTTTATTCTTGGGGTGCTGGTGATTTCGAAGTTATCGGCCAGGACGATGTGCTGTTTCCCGAGGTCGAGTTTGCGCAGAAGATATCCAACGCCGTAGAGAATTCCGCGGTCGTCCGCGCCGTCGATGATTACGCGCGATCCATCTGTCGAGATGCGGAAGCTCTCCGGATTACTCAAGGCGCTCGAATTAGTGAGAACAATGAGCGGACGATCTGGAGCCGGCTGATTCCGAGTGAGGCGGATTTGCGTGCGCTTCACGATTTCCTCATCGAGCGTTCGGACCGCGCTTCGCTGGACTTCGCTCGGGTTGGGGGGAAGTGCGATGGCGGCTTGCGACAGCTCCAGAGCGTTCAGGTGCGTCACGCACCAGAGTGCAAACAGGATAAGGAGTGGCCAGTTCATGCGTCGAAGTAGAACTGAAGGGCAGGAATTGATCGAACCAAATCGTTGCCAGCGGGAGTGAAAATCGGGTAGGAGTTGCGCAATGAAATCAGCCATCTGTCTCTTTCTCCTTGGGCTTACCGTGTCGCTGAGAGCCGCGACGATGCCGGCGTTGATTATCCATGGTCAAAACAATCACGATTATAAGTCGACCACGCCGCACCTGAAGAAGATTTTAGAAGAAACCGGTTTGTTCACCGTGGATGTGGCGACGTCGCCGGGAAAAGGTGGCGATATGAGCGAGTTCAAACCGGAGTTCAAAAAGTACAAAGTGGTGATCTCGAATTATAACGGCCAGCCCTGGTCAAAGGAGACACAGGACGCGCTGGCGGAATATGTGCGCGGCGGCGGCGGATTCGTGAGCGTGCACGCAGCAGACAACGCGTTTCCGAATTGGCCGGAGTACAACCAGATGATCGCGGTGGGCGGATGGGAAGGGCGCAACGAGAAGTCGGGACCGTATCTGCGATTCCGTGACGGGAAGTGGGTGAAGGATATGACGCCGGGAGTCGGTGGCAGCCATGGGAAACAACACGAATTCGTGATCGTAACGCGCGATCCCAATCACCCGATCACGAAGGGACTGCCGCCAAAATGGATGCACGCGAAAGACGAACTCTACGATCGCCTGCGCGGTCCAGCGGAGAATGTGACGGTGCTGGCGAGCACCTTTTCCAGTAAAGAACAGGCTGGGTCCGGCGAAGAGGAGCCGTCGCTGATGGTGATTTCGTTCGGGAAAGGGCGCGTGTTTCACACAGCCATGGGGCACAACAACGGACCCGATCTCACGGCCCAGCGGTGTGTTGGATTTATCACCACGCTTCAGCGCGGGACAGAATGGGCGGCCACCGGAAAAGTGACGCAGAAAGTTCCCGCCGATTTTCCGACCGAAGAGAAATCGAGTTTGCGTTAAGGCGGTAAACAAACCGATTTGTTTGCCTTACAGCTCTAAGGCAAACCGGAGTGCATCCTTGATTTCGTCCAACTGATTCGCGGTGCCGTGCTCAAGGTGCCGCAAGGGTTTGACGTTTTCGAGACTGGTCAACCCCTGGATGTTGGCCCAGGACTCCTTTGGGAGAAATCTCAATTTGCCCAGCGCCACTTCATAGCGAGAACCGCGATTATTTGTTGTGACGGGGACGCAAAGCGTTATGGCTCGTGGTGCCTCAGGATCTTTTCTCGATACAACGACTGCGGGACGGACTTTGCCGACCATACCCAGGTCCACCAAATGGATTTCACCTGGGTTGGGGCTCATCGCTTATCGGGGTGTGAAAAATCTTCATTATCGAGCTTATCCCAAATCGCGGCCACATGCTCAACGGGTGGCACAATATCCGTCAGGTCGTTAGCGACTGGAAACGGAATGCCTTTGCGCCGTTCGATCTGGGCAAAGAACATATTTACGGCTTGAGTCGGTGTGAGACCCAGATCTGAAAGAATCTTTTCCACCCGCGCTTTGCGCCGGGAATCTACTCGTGTGCGTAAGACTTCCGTTCTCTGCATGGCACAAAGAGAGCACAAAAATGCTCGGGAGGCAATTGGAGGCTCGGACCTTAATTTGAAATGTGACAACTGCCTTCAATGCTTTCGTTTTTGTCTCGTCTCACCATGCGCACAAGACGAATGAGACGCCGTCTCAAGGAGTCTCACGCGTGGTGAGACGAGACAGACAGTCGTCGATCACCGAACCTGACTAAGCCAGGACCGCCTTCACGACGTTTCCGGCAACGTCTGTCAGGCGGAAATTGCGACCGTTGTAGTTGTAGGTGAGCGTTTCGTGATCGAAACCGAGCAGGTGCAGGATAGTCGCATGGAGGTCATTCACGCTCACTTTGTCGACAGCGGCTTTGAAGCCGATTTCATCCGTTTCGCCGTAGTGGACGCCGCCTTTGGCTCCGCCGCCGGCCATCCAAACGGTGAAGGCGTAGGGGTTATGGTCGCGGCCAGTGCCGCCTTTTTGCACGATGGGTAAACGGCCGAATTCCCCGCCCCAGATGACGAGCGTTTCGTTGAGCAGGCCACGTTGTTCGAGATCGGCGAGGAGGCCGGCGATGGGTTGATCTGTTTCGCGGGCGAATCCGGTATGGTTTTTTACGATGTCGGCGTGGCCGTCCCAGCTTCGTTCGTTTTCCATGCCGCCGGAGTAAATCTGCACGAAACGAACGCCGCGCTCGACCATGCGCCGGGCCATCAGGCATTGGCGGGCGAAATGAGTACATTCCTTTTTGTCGAGGCCGTAGAGGGCTTTGATGTGGTCGGGTTCGTGGTCAACATCGAAGGCGTCTGGCGCGGCGGTCTGCATGCGATAGGCGAGCTCGAAGCTTTCGATGCGGGCGTTGAGATCGGCGTCGATGGGTGAGTGGTGCAGTTCGTGACGGTTTAGTTTCGCGAGGAGATTGAGTTGGGCGCGCTGCTGAGCGTCGGTCATGCCGGCGGGACGATCGAGATTATCGATCGGATCGCCTTTGGGGCGAAGCCAGGTGCCCTGGTAAATTGCGGGCAAAAAGCCAGCGCCCCAGTTTTGCGCGTGCCCTTTGGGGAGCCCACGGTCGAGCGGGTCGGACATAACCACAAAGCTCGGGAGATTTTGGTTTTCGCTGCCGAGGCCATAAGTGACCCAGGAGCCAACGCACGGAAAGCCCATCCGCGTCATGCCGGTGTTGATCATGAAGAGCGCGGGGCTGTGATTGTTCGATTCGGTGAAGCAGGAGTGGATGAACGCCATTTTATCCACATGCTGGCTCATGTAAGGAAAGAGTTCAGAAACCCAGGCACCGCTTTCGCCGTGGCGCGCGAATTGAAACGGCGACTTCATGAGCGGACCGACCTGGTCAGTGAAGAAGCCGGTGTTTTTGTCGAAGCCGGGCAGTTCTTTGCCATCTCGTTTTTCGAGAGCCGGTTTGTAATCCCACGTATCGACATGGCTCGGACCGCCGTTCATGAAGAGCCAGATGACTGATTTGGCGCGGCCGGGAAAATGAGGTGTCTTCGGCGCGAGCGGTTGAGGCGCGGCGCGGAGAAGACCGTTTTGTTGTAGGAGCGAGGTCATCGCCAGAAAGCCGACGCCGCTGCCGCAACGCCGCAGAAGTTCGCGACGGGAGAATAGATTGAGAGGCGCGTTCATGGAATGTAGATAAATTCGTTCAGGCCAAAGAGAGTTTGAGCGAAATCGGCGAACGCCAGATGTTCCGGTTTTTCACGGCGGCTTTCGCGATAGGAAGCGGTTTGGGACTGGAGGAATTCAGCGGAATCGCGCGACTCGTCCGCGGTGGCATGGCGTCCGATGGTGAGTTGGAAGCCACGATCGATCGCAGCAGACAGGTCGCTGTTCTGCAATTTCTGGGCGAGTGCAATGGAACATTCGCGCACCTGGGGACTGTTCAGAAAGAGCAATGCTTGCGGCGCGATGGTAGTGGCTGGACGAGCACCGATGCTGACGAGCGGTTCAGGCGCGTCGAAGAGTTGCATCATCGGGACGAGTTGGCTGCGCTTGATGGTGAAGTAAATGCTGCGGCGTTTGTGGTTCTGATCAAGTGTGCCGGGGCCGAACATGCGTTCGTCGAGCAGCCCGGAGATCGCGAGAACAGAATCACGGACGACTTCGGCTTCGAGGCGTTGCGGGACGCGGCGTCCACAATACTCATTAAGAGGATCGAGCTTTTCTGAAACTGGATTTGAATCAGTGTTTTGCAGGTATGTTGCGCTGGTCATGATGAGGCGGTGCATCTGTTTGATGCTCCAACCAGAGCGGATGAATTCGCTGGCGAGGAAATCCAGGAGTTCTGGATTGCTTGGGCGCTGGCCTTGCGTGCCGAAATCGTTGGGCGTCGCGACGATGCCGCGTCCGAAATGATGCTGCCAAATACGGTTGACCATCACCCGTGCCGCGAGTTGTCCCGCGCCGTAATCGACATCGGTGATCCAGTTGGCGAGTGAACGACGTCGATAGGAGGTAGTGCCACCAGCCGGAGGTTCGAGCTGCCATTGCTTCTCCTGTTTCGGCGAGCGCATGAGCACCTGAAGGAAGCTTTGCGTCGCGACACCATTCTTCAAATCAGTGTTGCCGCGACTGAGGAAATAGGTCTCGTTGAAGAAATCCGCCCCCTGGGTGTGATGACGCATCGGTTTGATTTTTGAGCCTTCGCTGCAGATCTGGACTTTGGTGAGCTGCGGGTGCGGTTCGGATTTGAAGTGCTCGTCGACTTTCCCTTTCAATGAGATCCATTCTGAGTCGTGCTGTTTGAAATATCCGAGCAGTGTTTCGCGAGACTTGGGTGAAAGAGATTCCTTCCCAATCTCTGCGAAGGCGCTTTGCAACGATTCTGTGATCGTTTCGCCTTTTAGAGGTACGGGCGATTCACCGGATGCGAAGGCTACGCGGAGACGGCCGATGCTATGGCGGGTATTCACGCCAAAATCGAGCGTGATGGTCAACAAAGCGGGTGAGGTAACCGGTTGAGCAAACTGGAAAACCGCAGCGTGACTTTTGCCAATCTGGCCGTCGACCGCCCAACCGGTGCTTGGCTTGTCGTCGAGAGAAGAGGCGACGGAGAGTGCGTTGGTATTTTGCTCGAAGTCGGCGATGGGATTGACGAGTCCAACTTCCGTTGAATCGGCCGAGTTTTCGGGAGTAGCAGTTACACGAATGCGGGAAAGGGCAAAGTTTCCGTTGTCGGCGCGGCCGGGCCCGTGTTTTGGGAGAGAATCGTCAGCGAGCGCTTCGATGCGGATTGCCGTGATCGCAGTTTGTTTCGGAGAGATTTTGACTGTGTAGGTGTCCGAATCGGGGCTTTTGCCCATGGCGAGGAATGAACCATCATTGAGTTTCTTGAACACCGTCCCGTTGGTAGAGAGAACGGAAGCTTCGTCTGCGATAGACCAAACGGCATCGGAGCGGGACGTCGGTTTTGATTTGAGCCAGGCTGAGAATTTTGAAGCAAGTGCGGCCGTTTCGTACTGTTCCAGTTTAGCGACGAGCGGTGCATGTTCGCTATCGAAGCGGGCTTTGGCTTCCGTATAAGTTTTCGGATTCAGATCCAAATCGACTTCGCTGCGAACGGTTGTGGTGAAAGTGGAGAGCAGACGGTAGTAGTCGGCAGTGGGAATCGGATCGAACTTGTGATCGTGGCAGCGCGCGCAGCCAATGGTCAGACCGAGCATGGCAGTGCCCATGGTGGCGCTCATGTCATCCAGCGCGTCGTAGCGAGTGCGCTCCACTTCGTTCGCGGTGATTTGTGTAGGGAAAACGCCGGCACCGAGAAAGCCGGTCGCCATTAGAGCGAGTGGTTCTTCAGGCGCAATTTCATCGCCTGCCAATTGCCATCGGAGAAACTGATCGTACGGCAGATCGCGATTGAGCGCTTGAATGACGAAATCGCGGAAATGATACGCGTAGGGCCGATCATAATCGTGTTCGAACCCGTGGCTTTCCGCGAAACGCGCGACGTCGAGCCAATGCCGCGCCCAACGTTCACCGTAGTGTGAACTGGCGAGGAGTTGATCGATCAACTTCGGGTAAGCTTCCGGATCATTACTATGAACGAACGATTGGATTTCCTCCGGGCTGGGCGGAAGCCCGATCAAATCGAAGTACGCACGGCGAATGAGTTGCCGACGTTCCGCTACGCCATTGGGCTCGATCCTTTTCTCCCGCAGCTTCGCCAGGACGAATCGGTCGACGTCGTTGCGAGACCATCTATCGTTTTCAAGGCGCGGAGGAGAGAGGTTCTTTAGTGGTTGAAAGGACCAAAATTGACGGTCCTCCGCGGAGACGCGTGCACGTTCACGTTTGTCAGTTGATTTCGGGACGGTACGGGGCTTGTGCGGATTGGCCGGAATCTCTTCGGCCGCGCGAATGCGTGTCAGCAAAGAGACGACGATCAGGGCGATGCCCGCCAGTTGAAAGAGCGTCCGCATAAAAACAAGGAATGAAAAACGCGCTCGAAAGTCGAGCTGATTAGCTCTGCGACTGTTGTTCCGCTGCCGCTTTTGAGGGCACCAGATCCAGCGGGTGCAATATTTTGATCCAAGAAAACTTTATGAAGTCCTGATCGTCGAAAGTAAGGAGATTTGAGAGGTTGTGAGTGGATAACTGAGCTGCGAGGCGCGCGTCATGTACTCGTTTACCGGATATTTGCTCGGCAGTAACAATCTCCAGCCATTTTTTGGAAGATATATTCATTCTCGGGCAAAAGTTCGAAGTTCGACCGCATTCGAGAAATCTCAGAAACAGTTCGTTCAATCGTCCAGCCTAAGCCATTGGCTGCTTCGGGTCGCGTGGCGACGGCCCAAAATTCAATTAGATTCTGCGGGACCAGATAAATGCGCGCATCCTTTGCGAGAAGCTGAGTTACGCTTTCCTTCGCAGCGACATGGTGCGAGGACTGGCTATCGGCGATGCGCAGCCAAACGTTTGTGTCCGCGACAACGTCCATCAGTCGTACATGCTATCGCGACTCACTGCTTGCTCCGACAATCCCGGGCCGGGGGGCAAACTGGCAACCCACTCACGGAATGCTTTGATCCGCTCTTCACGCGGAAGTTTCCAAAGGGGATCTCCATTCTTTTTGTCCTGCGTCTTTTTCGCGATGATGATTTTTCCGGCGGACGTTTCGATTTGATAAGAGCCGAGCGGTTCGGAGTCAGGAAGGAGGGAAGGAGGTAGCAGCAGATTTCCCTTTTCGTCCGCCTGTAAAACCGTGCTCATCTCTGAAGGTTACCAGACTCTGGCGACAAAAGCCAAACCTAACAGGTCCGAAGGATTGGCCCGGACTATTTTGTAAGCAGTTTGTTGACCGTGAGCCATTCTTCAACTCGGTCCATGAAATGGTCGGCGCCGCCGCCTTTGTTCACAAAACCATGTGCGCCCGCTTGGAAGATGTGGAGTTCGGCCGGGCCGCTGTCTTTGCGGTAGGCCGTGAAGAGGTCGACGGTGCGAGTGACGGACAGGGCGTCGTCCGCGGCGACGGCGAGGAACAGCGGCGGAGCGGGATCGGGAATCTCTTTGATTTCGCCTGCGCCGTAAATTATCGCGGCGAAATTGGGACGGGTTTCGACCACGCCGAAAAGGGCTTCGGAGGTAACAATCCCACCTGCGGAGAAGCCGATCATCCCGACACGGTCGGGACGAACCGAGAATTCGGCGGCGCGGGTTCGGACAAGGCGGATGGCCGCGCGCCCGTCATCCGCAGCGAGCGCGACAAGATCCTGATCCGCCTGGTTTTTGAAAGTTCCGGTAACGGTGATTTTGCGAGGGCGTTCGGCGGATGGCGTCGGAGCATTCGTGGGAGCGCCCGGGCCGCTGTAAAGGAGGCGGTATTTCAGGACGAAGGAGTCGATCCCCACGGCGTTAAGGCGGCGGGCGATATCCACCCCTTCGTAGCCCATCACGAGAGTGCGAAAGCCGCCGCCGGGAGCGACGATCATCGCCGTGCCGACCCTTTTGGTCCGGTCGGCCGGGTAGCGCGGGAGCACTGGGCGGACGGTTTAACGAACCGCGTGTATGACGTCCCCCGTGCTTTTCTCCTTGTTCATTAAAACGGAAAGGATCAGCCGCGCCGCTTCGTCAGGACTATTTACCTCTGCACCTTTCGAATCCTTCCTGAGTTGGGCTTTCAATTCTTCGGTCATCCAGCCCGTATCGGTTGGGCCGGGGTCGACAGCATGTATTGTGATACCAACCTTGATAAGCTCGGGTGCGAGCTGTGGCGCAAGCATCTCAAGGGCCGCCTTCGTAATGGTGTAAGGAATTTTGTGAGAACCCATGCTCCCTAACGATTGCCCGGAAGTGACGTTGATAATGCTTCCCGCGATTCGTCTCTTGAGAAACTCGCTGCTCAACAGAGCGACCGCTCGGACATTCACGGCATAATGCTGGTCCAGGATCTCCGGGGTGAGCTCAACGAAAGGAATCTCAAAGTCGTGGCAGGCGTTATTCACGAGAATGGTCGGTGCACCGAGTCGGTCCTCAACTGCTCGGAACAGCCTTTCAGCCGAATGCGGATCCGCTAAATCGATTTCCAGGTTTTCCGCACGCACACCAAGTTGTTTTATTTCGGCAAGGATGTTGAGCGGGTCGCTTTCACAAGGGTCGGAGTAAGTTTGCCGGTCGTAGGGGCGCCAGTATCCAAAAAATATATCGCAACCCGCCGTCGCCAGACGACGACAGATCGCTGCGCCTATTCCGACGGTTCTGCTGACGCCTGTAACGAGTGCTATTTTTCCGGCAAACGGCTTTTTAATTTCCATATGCTGGGTTTGGCATTCGCACCCCATATTGCGAGCGGCTAGAGCGCGCAATTCCTGATAGGGCCAGAATCAGTTCCTGCCAGCTCGACGATCTCCCAGATGAATCGCTTGCAGAATCTGGGTAACGTCACGCCGCCCGGTCGGATGTTCAGTCTCTGGCAGCATGCTGCCAGCTTAGACTCTCCAGCGGACTGGATGCACGCGCAAAGATGGGAGCCTGTCGTTCATGTTTCAATCTTCAAAGAGTCTTCGTTTTTCTTTTTTTCTCATTGACCAGTCTCACGGGGATATGGCGAGATGAAATACTGCTAATCGCGTCGGGCGAATGGCAGAAACCAAGATGCCGAAAAAAGGTCGTAGTAGTAGTAACGGTACTTCTTCACGTGGTGGCCAGACCGCGAAGTACGATGCTCATCATACTGTTCTGGATAAAGCTTACGGGGCGTTTGCAGATTTGCGGCGCCAATTGGCGGATTCAAAGACTGCGGTCGCCGAACGCTCGGATCTGCTGAATATTTTCGCCACCTGCTCCGATTCGCAACGAGCGTTCCTTCTATTGGAGGACTACTTCGAGAAGCTCGCGCTGGCTCGAAAGGATTTCCCCGGCACAACCTGGTGGCCGCGAATGTTGGCCGTGACGGGCAAGGAGCGCCTGGAGGAAGCAGCCCTGTTGTTCCTGAAAAATAACCGTCCATTGCCACCGGAATTGACACAGCATGCGAATTTGTCGCGGTTCGCCGAAATCGAAGCCGCGGAGCAGGAACAGAAATTCATCGAGCAACTGGAGCAATGGATGTTGCCCCCGCGTCCAGTGCATTTGGATGCGCCGAAGGCGGGCCTGCGGGTAATTTGCACTCCAGAAGTGATCAGCGAAGGAAGCGGACTTCATCAACTAAAGTTGGAGTTCGTTATCTCCCGTCCGCGCGCGGGTGAAAAGAAGCGGACCATACCCGAACTGGTCGATTTGCGGACCCGGGCGGCCCACGAGCAGGAACTCTTTCCGACGAGCGATTGGGAATGCATCGAGTGGATTACAGATCTCTACGGGAAATCCGAGGAGACGGGTGATTGCGTTAAGGTGCGAGGAACGGCGCTTCTCGAATGGCTCTCACGGTGGGGCGATACCGGCCGGCTGGAGCTGAGCGCGCCTCCGGGGAGTCTGGTTTTCCGCGGACAAATGGCGGAACTGGTTCCGGATTTGGCTCAAGAGGGGGCTGAACTGGCCTTTACCCATTTGTTGAAATTTCCGGATGGGCACACCGTGTCTTTGTCCGAGGCGAAGTTCTTTGCCGCGAACCCGCGCGTGACGCTCATTGGAAATACGGCCTATCTCGTCCGCAACAGTCCCTCGGATGAGTTGCTCAGCACCTGGTTGCCGAAGCCTTTTCTGCCGGTGCGCAAGTTAAGCCATCGGTTATTGACGCATCTGCGCCGTTCCAATGGGAAGAACGGAACTGATTGGGAACAGCTTTGCGTGGCGCATACCGCGAATCCGCAGTTCATTTTTGAACTGAGCGATGAGACGGTTCGCCTGCGATTGCTTGCCACGAGTGAGCGCGATAAGAGCGAGTGGCAATGGAACGGACACGAGTGGCAGAAGAATTCAGCCAGCCCGCACAAGAATGGCAATGGTAATGGCAACGGCAAACCAGAAATTCTGGATGATCCCCGCCTGGAAGCAGCGACAGATTGGTTGCGCCAGTTGGATTGGTTCACGCCTGAGCCGGGCTTGTGGGTCGGCGATGCGAACGAATCATTCCTCGATTCGCTCGCGCAGACGTGGGCAGACAAACCGCGTGAAGCGGAGTTTTTGGGGAACCAGGCATTCCAGCGCCTTTTCTTGAGCCCAAAGAAGCTCAAGCCGAAATTGATGGTTCAAGGGAGCGGGATCGATTGGTTTGCGGTCTGCGCAGCGTGGGAAGCGGAAGGGATGAAACTTTCGCCGGCCGATTTGGAACGGTTGCAGAGTGCAACGGGACGTTTCGTAAAATTGCCAGACAGCGGCTGGATGGAGTTGGATGTCGAAGCCGTGCAAAGCGCGCACGAGACTTTCGCGGAACTCGGACTGGATGGGCTCTCACCGGTCGCGCAGAAGGTCGATATGCTGCATGCGACTCATCTCGACGAGAACGCACTGGCCAAGTTCGGTGATCAGCCGTTTGCCAAAGCGCTCCGCGAACGTGTCGCGGAATTCAAAGGAGTTCCGGCGAGCGAACTGCCGCAGAATCTCAATGCGGAGATGCGTCCATACCAGAAGCAGGGATTCGATTTCCTCTGTCATCTCTCGCAATTGAAGCTGGGCGGCATTTTGGCGGACGACATGGGTCTTGGGAAAACGTTGCAGACCCTTTCGTGGCTCGCGGCTCTGCGCCAAAGCAAAGGCGCCAGGAGCAAGCCCGCGCTCGTGATTTGTCCGGCCTCCGTGCTGCACAACTGGCGGCGCGAAGCGAACAAGTTCACACCGGACTTGAAAGTGCTCGTTCTGGAGAGCGGTTCGGAGCGGCACAACCTGCGCAAACAGATTCCGGAAAACGATTTGATCGTGACGAACTACTCCCTGCTTCGCCGCGATTTGACCGCCCTGCAGAAGTTCGAGTTCCAGGCGATCGTGTTGGATGAAGCGCAGTACATCAAAAATCCGTCCGCGCAAGTGACGCAATCGGTGAAGCAACTCAAGGCCACACAACGCCTCGCACTCACAGGAACACCGCTCGAAAACCGATTGCTCGACTTGTGGAGCATCAGTGATTTCGTGCAACCGGGCTATCTCGGAACTCAGGCTAATTTCACCGAAACGTACGAGCCGAAGGGTGACAATCCGGAGTTGGGACAGAAGGTTTCGCGCAAACGGCTTTCGGCAAAGTTACGTCCAATCATGTTGCGGCGTTTGAAGAAACAGGTGGCGAAGGACCTGCCGGACCGTATCGAGGAGCGCCGCGATTGTCCGCTCGGAGAGGATCAACGCAAGCTGTACCTGGCCGAACTGCGCCGCAGTCGCGAACAGATCATGCAAACGGTCAGCCAGCACGGCCTCGCCAAAAGCAAGATGCATGTGCTCGCGGCCCTCACCCGTTTGCGCCAGATTTGCTGTCACCCGAGCCTGGTTGGAAACGATACGAGTTCGGGCAAAACCGATACGCTTTTTGAATTGCTCGAACCACTGCTCGCGGAAGGACAGAAGGTGCTGGTCTTCTCGCAGTTCGTGCAGATGCTCAAACTACTCGAAGCGGAATGCAAAACACGGTCGATGCCGACTTACATTCTGACTGGCGAGACCAAGCAACGGCAGGACGTGGTGAACGCCTTTCAAAACGACGCGAATCCGTCTGTGTTCTTGCTGAGCTTGCGCGCCGCGGGCACCGGCTTGAACCTCACGACGGCGAGTTACGTGGTGCTTTACGATCCGTGGTGGAATCCGGCGGTCGAAGCGCAAGCAATCGATCGTTCGCACCGTATCGGACAAACACGAACTGTGAATGCTTACAAGTTGATCACGCCAGGGACCGTCGAAGAAAAGATTTTCGACCTCCAACAGCGGAAGGCGCAGACGATTGCGGACGTGTTGGGCGAAGAAGGGTTCGCGCGCAATCTCACGAAGGCGGATTTGGAATACCTCTTTGCGGAAGAGTAAAAGATTAGGAGTAGGATCAGGATTACGATTAGGGGAGCGCGAAAAAGTTTCTCGCGTCAGGGCTGGTTATTTGCAACATCCAGTGCTGCGTCATTTTGATGAAAGCGAAAATTATTGTTACGCCGAAAAAGGCAGTGCTCGATCCCCAGGGGAAGACTGTTCAGAACGCGCTGGAACACATGGGCTACAAAGGTGTGCAAGCGGTGCACGTTGGAAAATATCTCGAAGTGGAATTGCAAGGGAGTGACAAGGAAGCAGCACGTCAGCAGATGGACGCGGCCTGCCGGAAATTCCTCACGAATCCTGTGATCGAAGATTTCCACCTGGAGATCGCCGACTGATTGCGTCAACGTGATCCTGAAGTAACTTGTTTTATCGATGAATTTTGCCGTTCTCCAGTTTCCCGCTTCGAATTGCGATCAGGATGCCGTGCACGCATTGCGTGAAGTCTTCGGCCATTCTGCAAAGCTCGTCTGGCACAAGGAGAATAGCCTGGGCAACGCCGATGCGGTGATCGTGCCAGGCGGGTTTAGCTATGGTGACTATTTGCGCACCGGAGCGATTGCTCGGTTCAGCCCGATCATGCAGGCCGTCCAGAATTTTGCGGCGCAGGGTGGTCCGGTGCTGGGGATTTGCAATGGCTTCCAGATTTTGTGCGAGGCCGGTCTATTACCCGGCGCGTTGATCCGGAATCGTTCACTACAATTCCGGTGTGAACATGTGTTCATCGAAACCGTGAATCACGACACTATTTTCACGAACCGCATTCCTCCGGGAAAACTTCTCCGAATTCCAATCGCCCATGGCGAAGGATGCTATTTCGCCGACCAGGAGCAACTCCGCGCCCTTGAAGCCAACAAGCAGATTCTTTGGCGTTACGTGAGCGAAAAGGGGGAAGCGACCGAACAGGCAAACCCCAATGGCTCGCTCAAGAACATCGCCGGTATTTGCAACGAGAAGCGGAATGTGGCCGGGTTGATGCCGCATCCTGAACGTGCGTGCGAACCCTTGCTCAGTTCAGACGATGGCCGCCTTATTTTCGAGAGTTTGATTCATTCACTGGAAGAGAAACACTCCCGGCGGGCGGCATAACCACCGCGTCTTCTCGGAAATGAGCCCATGACCTTTGCCGAGAATCTTGAGACGCTGATCCGGGCTCGCTATCCCATTCTCTACGTTGTTTCTCCCGAGGAAACACGAGTTCAGGAGTTGCTCACACACATCGCAGAGCGAAGGCAGAAGAATCTTCTCGAGTGGAGCTGCACGACCGGGCTTTTACCTTCCGGCGTTTCGATTCAATCCCAGAAAAGCAAGAACTCACCCACTCGCGAACCGCTCGCGGCCCTGGACCAGGTCATCGACCAGGTCGAGCCGGCTATTTTCCTGTTCAAGGATTTTCACCCATTTCTTGGTAAATCGAATCACGCGGTCATTCGAAAGTTGAAGGAGATCGCCCTTCAATTGAAAAACAGTTTCAAAACCATCGTCATCGTTTCCGCGATTCTCGAAGTGCCGAGCGAACTGGAGAAGGAAATCACTGTTCTCAATCTGCCGCTGCCCACACTCGAAGATCTTTCAGCGCTATTGGACAAGATCACCGATGAGGTCAGGCGTTTTCGCCAGGTGAAAGTGGAGCTGAGCGTTGATGAACGAACTCGTCTCTTGCAAGCCGCGCTTGGCCTGACGCTCGGTGAAGCGGAAAATGTTTTTGCGCGCATCCTCGTTCGCCACGAACGACTGACTGTTGCGGAGATCAGTGAAATTCTCGAAGAGAAACGGCAGATTGTACGGAAGAACGGCCTGCTCGAATACTGCGATGTTCTTGAGAGCTTCGACAACGTGGCCGGCCTCGAAAATCTCAAGACCTGGCTGGACAAGCGTTCGCTCGCGTTTACACCGGAAGCGCGACGATTCGGTTTGAGCGCGCCGCGCGGTGTTCTGCTGATTGGTGTTCAGGGCTGCGGAAAAAGCCTCTGTGCGAAAGCAGTCGCGACGCTCTGGCAGGTGCCGCTCCTTCGTTTCGACATCGGCCGAATGTTCGGCAGTTTCGTCGGGTCATCGGAAGAAAACATTCGTCGCGCGATTCAAGTCGCCGAGTCAGTCGCCCCCGCGATTCTCTGGGTCGACGAAATCGACAAAGCATTCGCCGGTGCGAACAGTTCCTCTTCTGCGGGAGATGGTGGAACGAGTGCTCGCGTGCTGGGAACATTTTTAACATGGCTATCGGAAAAGGCCGCGTCCGTTTTTGTCGTCGCAACGGCGAACGATATCACCAACCTTCCTCCGGAACTTCTGCGCAAAGGACGGCTCGACGAAATTTTCTTTGTCGACCTTCCAAAGCTTCGCGAGCGCGCCGAAGCGTTCACGATTCATCTGCGCAAACGCGGACGCGATCCTGGCAATTTTGATGTTTGGAGTCTCGCCACCGAATCAGAAGGTTTCAGCGGGGCCGAAATCGAAGAGGCGGTGAACAGCGCGCTGCACGACGCGTTTCACGAGAGGATTGAACTGACTGCCGATCACGTCGCCGGCACGGTCCGCCAAAGCGTCCCGCTTTCCAAAACCATGGCCGAGCAACTGAATCGCCTGCGCGAGTGGGCCATTGGCCGGGCGCGCCCGGCCAGTGCGGCGGATTGACGAGCGGAGCGCGGACATTCCTGTCCGCCAGTCCTCATCAAATCCAAACAGATTCCGACTGGAAATTTCCGACTTCCGGGAAAAGCCTGCCGTAATTGCTCGACTATCCACGCGGGATGTCGCCATAATAGTTCTGCATGAAGGAGTTCAGGCTGGCCGTTTTCATCTTGTCTCAACTTTCGTCCTTTGCTGCCGAGGCGGCTATCCCCTCGCTCTCGATCGAGCAAATGCCGTCTCGTTCGATTAGGATTTCCTGGGATGGAGATGCAACCGGTTTCACTTTGGAGCAGAGCGACCAGCTCGGTTCTTTTGTCAATTGGCAGACTGTTGCCGAAACGCCGCAGAACGTGGGGGGCACAACCTCCGTCAGTATCCAGCCACTTTCCGCGACTCGCTTTTACCGGCTGCACAGCGCGGGAACTGCGCTGCCTACGATTGTGGAAACATCTCCCGCGAACGGTGAATCCACCGTGGCAGTTACGCGAGAGACCATATTTCATTTATCGGCGCCTTTGTCACCAAATGCGGTGGTGACGACGCAGGATCTCTTTGCCGAATTCGGTGCTCGCCGTCTTCTCTCTCGCGCCGAGCTCTCCAGCGATCGTCGAACCCTGACTCTTTTCTATCTGGAAAATCTTCCCGCAAGTGCACGGATCGTCGTGACGTTGGACGGCACCGATTTGGGCCTTGATGCGGACGGAGACGGAGAGGAGGGCGGGGTCTTCGAAATGAGCTTTGACACGCTGGGCGTCACCGGGCTGGCGGGGACGGGCGTGATTGGCCACGTGTATGCCTCGGAAAAGTCGGGTGGAACGAACGTCCCGTTAGCCAACGTGACCGTGACTGTGGACGGTGCCGAGGAAAAACTGCGCACCACGACCGATGCGAGCGGTTTCTTCAGCCTCTCGCCCGCCCCTGCGGGCACCTTTTTCGTGCATGTGGATGGCCGAACCGCGCAAGGCAGCCGCTGGCCGGGTGGAGCGTACTACCCGTTCGTTGGGAAAGCCTGGGAAGCTGTTCCGGGGCGCACAAATAATCTGGCGGGCGGAAGCGGCGAGATTTTCCTTCCGCTGATTCAGGCGGACGCGTTACAGCCGGTCAGTTCCGCTGCCGAAACGAAGATTACCTTCGCACCGTCCGTTCTCGCCACGAACCCAGCACTCAGCGGTGTCGAGATCATGGTTCCGGCCAACTCGCTTTTCAGCGACAACGGCACGCGCGGTGGGAAGGTCGGTATTGCGCCGGTCCCGGCAGATCGGCTGCCGGGACCGTTGCCCTCTGGTCTGAATTTCCCTCTTGTTATCACGATCCAAACGGACGGCGCGTCGAACTTTGATGTCCCCGTGCCAGTCCGATTTCCCAATCTCCCTGATCCGACGACGGGCGAGAAATTGCCGGCTGGCGCAAAGACCGCACTTTGGAGTTTCAATCACGATACAGGCCGCTGGGAGATTCAAGGGAGCATGACGATTAGCGCGGATGGTTTGTTCGCGGTCAGTGACGCGAGCGTGGGGGTGCGTCAACCGGGGTGGCATGGCGGCATGGCGCGGCGGCTGGCACGGGCGGGGCGGGACCGAGTGGAGGAGGGGCGGGCGGAGGGCCGTGCGATCCCGCCGATCCAGATTGTAAGTGCTTTCAAAAGGTCACTTGCAAGGTCTCCGAAACTCCCGGCAAGCACTACTTATACTGCTCCCTCCTGTGCCTGGGAAGTTTATGGGACCGCCACGCGGAAGATGAGAAAAGATCGCCCTTGGATTCCGGGCTGCGTTGCATTGGAGGGCCAGACAAGTGCCCCGGAGATCCCACCGATGTGCTGAGCAAGAAGGAGCTTGATTGCGTGGACGACTGCAGCAAATCCAAGTCTTTCTACAGAACCTTCGTCATCCCGTGTGAAGGGTTTGTAACTCCCTGCACCAATCCTTTGCCTGCTTCGGTCGGGCCGCTGCGGGCCGCTGCCGCCGCGGAATCTCAGGTCCCTGTAAAAGACCGCGTGGAGGAACAGTTCTTCTTTTGGCGCGTGCAGCAGGATTACCTGGTCGCTTTCGCGGGCACACCCAAAATCATCGAAAATGCGGTCGAGGAGTTTCCGGTGATCGGCGCTTTCTTCGATCGATTCAGCAGTCTGGTCGGGCCTCAGTCTGAGAATGGCATTCATCTCAGCGCGGCGGAACGGACCGAACTGATTGGCATGCCACGTCCATCGCAGTTCACGGCAGAGGAGTGGGTGACAATGATCGACCGGCTGGACTCCTTTCAGGGAGCAGACCTCCCCGCACCCGTCGCGTCGGCCAGTCAAAGGCTCGATCTGGCGATCAACCTGCTCAAGAGCCGCGGCTGGAGGTATCGCCTGGATGGTTTATTTGAAGGTTACTTCAACCTGGCGAGGGCAGAGGCCCCTTTTCTGGGCAGCCCGGAATTTCCTGCTCGCTCCCATTATTTCTATCTCAAAAATCACCACACTCATTTCGTGCAACGGGGGCGCTTGAGTGCCAATGGCACCTTCGAGGGCATTATTCTGGCTCCCGAGAATTATTATACGGTGGCCTATTATGACGCGGTGGCCGGCAGCGGCGGAGCGGCTTTCTTCAAAAGCCGCGCCAGCGGCGAAACAACCCAGATTCTGACCGCGCCGCTCGAACCGCTGACACCCGATTTGGTCGACGAGGACGGGGATTCTTTGCCTGACGTGGTCGAACTGATTCTCGGCACAAATTCATCCAGCGCGGATACTGACGGCGACGGAATACCAGACGCACAAGAGATTTTTGCGGGCCAGAATCCTCTCGATAGCCAGCCGGCCGCCCTCGGAGTGATCAATAATATCCCCACTGCGGGCAAAGCTGTCGATGTCACCGCCTGGAACAATCTGGCTGCGGTAGCGGATTCCGCGGCGGGTGTGGCCTTGTTCGATCTGAACAATCCCCGAGCGCCGGTGAAGCTCGTTCAAATGGACACTGCCGGTAACGCCGTAGGTGTGGCGGGTGGAGGCACATTGTTGGCCGTTGCGGACGGTCCGGGCGGTGTGGCGGTCTTTGATGTTTCCGTCCCAGCCTCGCCCGTGCTCGCGGGCCAGGTTTCACTTGGTGACAATGTCCGCGCTGTCGCTGTGCTCAACGGCCTTGTTGTGGCCGCCTTACAAGGGGGAGAACTTGTCTTGCTCAACGGATTTGGCGACATTCTCCAGCGAATTTCCGTCTCTCCGGATCCGATCCAGGACATGATTGTGGCGGGCGGAGTTATCTACGTCTATGGATTGGGCGGCAACTTTGCGGTTCCCGGACAGATCTACCCCGTTTCTTTGTCCGGCCAGATCCTGACTAAGCATCCGGCAGTGGGCTGCTCCGCACAAATCGGGGCCGGCGGGCGACGACCGCGCCTTTCATCGGATGGGGACCGATTGTTCGTCGCGCACACGCAAGGGTTCAATGCGTTTGATCTCGCCAATCCCCTCTCACCCGCGGCGATCCATGAAACGTTCACCGCTCAGCGTGGCTGGAAACAGATGGCCTCCGACGCGAGCGGCCTCGGTTTGGCAGCCGTCGGTCTCAACAGTACGGACGACGGCCCGCACGATGTCTCGCTCTATACGCTCGGCGCGAATGGCGGTGGAACAAACTTTCTCGCGACGTTCACCACTCCAGGTTTAGCCGAGGCGCTGACGTTTCACCGTGGTGTCGCCTTTGTGGCCGATGGGACAACGGGTCTCTCGGTGGTCGAATACGCAGATGGGGACACAGCGAAGCAGCCTCCCACCGTTACGATGAAAGGTACATTCAATCCGGGGCCAGCCCAATTGAGTGGCCTGCCATTTCACGTGATCGCAAACGCACAGGATGACATCCGCATGCGCAACGTTGACTTCCTGTTGAACGGAGTTGTGCTGGCGACCGATGGCAATCCACCTTTTGAAGCGGACCTTGTTGCTCCAACATTTTCCCCCACCAACACGAGCTTCGTCCTTCAGACTCGCGCGATCGATACCGCCGGTGCCGTCACTTTGAGTGCTCCAATCATTGTGTCGCTCGCGCCTGATGTTGTGCCACCGTCGTTTTCCGGAATTAACCCCGCCAGCGGTTCTGACGTCGCGTCGCTCAGTTTCAAGCAAATCGTTCTCACTTTCAGCGAACGACTAAGACCGGCGAGCGTGAATGCCTCTACAATCAACCTCGTTCAGATTGAGAATGGCCAGACTTCCAGCGTGCCGGTTGCGGTCACTCTGGCCCCAAACGGATGGCGGGTCTTCGTGAATTTCGCTGCGCGCCAGGATTCTGAGAACGCGCGTGTTCTTCAATTGTCGGCCACAGCCGGTATTACGGATCTAGCCGGGAATAGCCTCGCGACCATCACGCGAGCCGACTTCCATCTGACCCCTGTCGACCGGCTGCTCGGCGGCACGACTTGGGACCTGGGCGCGAACTGGAAAAGTGGCGAAGTGCCCTCAGTGACGACACCAGTCCTTCTCGGAACACCTGGTGCTCCACGTTTCGTTCAGGTCAACCAGGGAAATGCCTTTACGCTGGTTTCACACGATGACTTGGCCATTGATGGCGGCCTCAACGTCGTCGATACGGCGATTTTTAACGGCAAGGTCAGCTTCGTCAATCAAAGCAGCTTGACCGCCGGCGGCGAAGTCTCGTTCTTCGGTGGAGTGGACGCACAAACGGAGAACGGAGGTGTTTCGCTGAAAACGGGGGTCGGCCATAATTTTGGTACGTTCACCCTCGATAAGTCGGTCGATGCGCCTTTGGCGCTGATCGGCACGACTCTTTTCCGAAATGAACTCAATGCTCTGCTGGTGTTAAATCAAGGCACGATCCTGTTCAACCAGGGGGGTAGTTTGGAGAATCACGGATTGATCCAACACGCGGGAACCAACACAGCCCGTCTCGTGGGCGAACACTTTCAGAATTTTGGGCGAGTGGAAGTTTCCGAAGGCCAGTTGGAAATCCTCGGCGGATCCGAAAATTTCGGGAGCTATGCTCTTTCGCCCGGTGGAACTCTCCTGCTGGGCAACGGCGCGCTCTACTCAATTCCAGCCAGCAGCACACGCCATTTCTTTGCGGCCAGTTCGCGCCTCGAAGGAACCGGTGCCCTGGAAGTGCGCGCGGCGCGTGTGGAATTTGATGGTCCCGTCGATTTCAACGGTCCGATCCGGTTCGATACATCGCGCGGCACGATCGTATTCAACGGGATCACCCGGCTACGTCAACCGTTGGATCTAAGCGGCGAGACGCAGGTTTTCCCGCCGCTCAAGGGAAATGAAATCACGTTTGGCGGTCTTTCTGCCCAAATCGATCAACCGGTCAAGATGGGTACCAATTCGACATTGGCCTTCAATCAATTAACACCGGCGGTTATTCCCGGAATTGATGCGCAGCAATCCAGTCAGATCACTGGAAACGGAGTGGCCGTAGTAACAGGCTTCTCTGTTCTGAATAACGCGACCATCGGGGGGAGGGGAGCACTGCAATTTGATGGTTCGATCCACGTAGCGAATCTCACTGTGGCCGGCTCCGCTAATCCGGCCGCTCCCAAACCGGTCATTTTTAATGGTCCAATCCGCATCGGAAATACAAACGGCAGTCAGGATTTTCACAGCATCAATCAAGCAGCCATTCGTATCGAGACCAATGGCGTGTTCGACATTGTTCGGAATGGACGTTTCGCCAATGGAGGCGCGACAGCTGGCAACTTCTGGTTGGAGAATCGTGGCATTTTCAGAAACAGCGCGAGCAACCTCACGCAACTTGAGCTCCGAAATTCTGCCAATGGAGGTTTCAGTGCGGGCTCGGTGACCAATTGGGGCACGATGGAATTTCTGGCGGGCGAATTACGCGTGCCTGGCGTTGTGCAGCGCGGCGGTTTGACCGTTATCAAGGGAGGTCATTTGAACGGCAATACCAGAATTGAAGGAGGTGTATTCCGTTTAGAGAATGGGCAATATACCGGCGATCTGACCTTTGCCGGCGGTCAGGCTGAATTTCCAAACGGAGCCGTTTTGCCGGGCGCGTTACGCGTCTCTGCTGGCGAGCTCACTCTGCCGGCGCAGACGTTATCAGTCGCATCATTCTTTCAAACGAACGGCACTCTCCGTTTGTCTGGCGGCACCCTTGTCGTGAACGGTGCTTCGGAAGTGAATCAAACCGGAGTTTTGACCGGTTTTGGCACCATCCAAGGCAGCCTCGACATGCGCGGATCGATCAGTCCGGGCTCGCCGATTGGGGTCATCAACATCACTCAAGCATATAATCACAACAGCAGCGCACGGCTCGTCATTGATATCGGAGGGACAAATCCAGGGATCGAATACGACCAGTTGAAAACCGCTGACCTATCCATTTCAAACGGAACGCTGGAGGTTCGACTGATGAACGGGTTTAATCCGGAATTGGGTGCTGAATTTCACATTATCGTCGCCACCGGCAACCGTGCGCCTACTCCATTCAAGACCATCACCGGGCTGGAGCTCGGTGGTGGCAGGAAGTTTGAAGTTCTTTACCAACCTTCGGGCGTAAAGCTGCGCGTGGTGCCCTCGTAAATTCAAGGGAACCACGCTTGAGGCTGGTGTTTCTACACGAGCTTCGAGAGCAACTCGTCGTTCGTCTTGTGTTTTTTGCACGCGGCAACGAGCGTTTCCATCGCTTCGATCGGATTGAGATCGACGAGCGTGCGGCGCAACTTGCGAATCGCTTCGAGATGTTTGCCCGCAAAAAGCTTTTCCTCTTTGCGCGTGCCGCTCTTCGGGATGTCGATGGCGGGGAAAAGACGCCGATCCGAAAGCTTCCGATCGAGAATCAATTCCATGTTACCGGTGCCTTTGAACTCCTGAAAGATCAGTTCGTCCATGCGTGATCCAGTATCGACCAGCGCCGTGGCGATGATCGTGAGCGATCCGCCTTCTTCGATTTTGCGGGCGGCGGCAAACATCTTGCGCGGAATTTCCAGGGCGCGCGCGTCCACACCGCCGGTCATGGTGCGACCGCTCCCGCCATGCACGCTGTTGTAAGCGCGGGCGACGCGGGTAATGGAATCAAGCAGGACGAAAACATCCCGGCCCGCTTCCACCATGCGTCGGCAGCGCTCGATCATAAAACGCGACAGGCGAACGTGAGTTTCAAGGTCCTGGTCGTTTGAAGAGGCGACCACTTCGGCTTTCACCGAACGTTGGAAGTCGGTGACTTCCTCAGGACGTTCATCGATCAAAAGGACCATCACGTGAACTTCCGGGTGGTTCGCCACAACGGCGTTCGCGACCTGCTTAAGGATCGTGGTCTTTCCGGTGCGCGGCGGAGCGACGATCAAGCCGCGGGTGCCCTTGCCGATGGGCGTCACCAAGTCAATGATGCGGGTTTCGATCAGATCGGGCGTGGTTTCGAGGCGGTACTTTTCAATCGGATCGATGGTGGTCAGGTTCTCGAACCGCATCGTTCGGGTGTAGTCGTCGAACGCCAGATTGTTGACCTTGGCGACTTCGCGGAGTTGCGGACTTGTGCCACGATGAGGCGGCTGGGTCGCGCCTTCGACAAGACACCCTTCGCGCAGAAAATTCTTTTTAATGGTATCCGGAGTGACGAAAATATCGCTGGGCTTTGGCTGGAAATGGTGCGCTGAGGAGCGCAAAAACCCGAAGCCCTTCTCCGAAATTTCCAAGTATCCTGAGCCAATCTCAGGAGCTGAAGCATTACTCATATTTTGTTAACCGTCCGAATGGTCCAAACCCAGTACTACTGAGAACATCAGTGCGAACTTGAATAGGGAACCCGAAGTGTCGGAATTATTTTATACGTGAAAACAACCCAAGCTACCCCGGTCAGACCTGTGACAACGTGAGTATTTACGCGATGGCCACAGAGATTGCAACTGGTTTCAACAGATTTTTTCATCCTTTCGTTTTGGAATTCCACCGCGCAAAAACGGGCTGCCTAAGCATTATGGCTCAGGCAGCCCGTGTAACCTAAATCAACGGAATGTAAAACCCACTTCCCTACCTCCTTGGACTTCCACACTAACTACGGGAAGCGGTCCATCGATTCAGACCCAATGGACGGAGGGAGTCGTTCAGCGGTTACATTCTGTCGTCTTATTCTCTTGTGCGTTTCGCCGCACAGGGTCTCGAGTTTTTAGTACGACGCTTGAGCGCCTTTGATCGAGCGCTTCTGCATCCACGGCATCAGCGAACGGAGCTTCGATCCGACCTTCTCGATTGAATGATTCTCTCCGGCTTTGAGCAGTGAATTATATTTCTTGTACCCGGTTTCGTATTCCTTGATCCAACCTTTGGCGAATTTGCCGGTCTGGATATCCTTGAGCGCTTCTTTCATGCGCTTCTTGACGCTCTTGTCGACAATCTTCGGCCCGACGCTCACGTCGCCCCACTTCGCGGTCTCCGAAATCGAGAAACGCATGCCGCTGATGCCCGCTTCGTTCATGAGGTCGACGATTAACTTCAATTCGTGGAGGCATTCGAAGTAGGCCATCTCAGGCTGATACCCCGCTTCGACGAGCGTTTCGTAACCCGCCTGGACGAGGGCTGACAAACCGCCGCAGAGAACGGTCTGTTCTCCGAACAAATCCGTTTCGGTCTCTTCCTTAAAGGTGGTTTCGATTACACCCGCACGCGCGCCGCCAATTCCCTTTGCCCAAGCGAGCGCGACTTTCTTAGCCTGCTTGCTCGGGTTCTGATAAACGGCGATCAATGCGGGGACACCTTTACCTTCAGTAAATTGACGGCGAACGATGTGGCCGGGCCCCTTAGGAGCGACCAGAATTACATCAACATCCTTCGGCGGAACGATGGTTTTGAAATGGATCGAGAAGCCGTGGGAGAAAAGCAGCGTCTTGCCCTTGGTGAGATTCGGCGCGATGTCCTTCTCGTAAGCCTTCGGTTGCTTGGTGTCAGGCAAAGCGACAAAGATTACGTCGGCGCGGCGAACGGCTTCTGCGGTCGGATAAACTTCGAAGCCTTTGTCTTTAGCGACCGGAATCGATTTGCTGCCTTCGTACAGGCCAATGATTACATTGCAGCCGCTTTCCTTCAGGTTCAGCGCGTGAGCGTGGCCTTGCGACCCGAATCCCAGCACCGCGAGGGTCTTCCCCTTCAGCACGTTCAAGTCAGCGTCTTTATCTGTATATACTTTTGCCGCCATGGTTCCTTTGTTTTGTTAAAGTGTTATATTCTGGTTTTCGACGGAAAATGACCAATGACTAATGTCCAATGACCAAAGAATTCCCAAAGACGGGATGCTTATTGGGACATTGAAAATTGGGTCATTGATTGGTCATTAGTGCTTGGACATTGGTCATTCCTAAAATCATTTCCTCGGTAGCGCGACTTTCCCAGTCCTCGTTAGTTCCACAATCCCGAAGCTCTTCATTAATTCGAGAAATTTGTCGACCTTGCTTTCGTCTCCTGTGATCTCAATCGTCAGCGTCTTCGGCTGCACATCGACAATCTTTGCGCGGAAAATATCGGTGATCTGCATTACTTCTGCGCGCGTTTTGGAATCAACCGCCACTTTCACGAGCACCAACTCGCGGTCGACATACTCGCCCTCACGGAAATCCTGCACCTTGAGAACATCCACCAACTTGTTGAGCTGCTTGACGATTTGTTCCAGCGTCGCGTCATCCCCGCGCGTCACGATCGTCATTTGCGAGGTGTTCGGGTCCTGCGTCGGCGCAACATTCAGCGTATCGATGTTATAACCGCGACCGCTGAATAACCCGGCGATGCGGGTGAGCACGCCGAATTTGTTTTCCACTAAAACCGAGATGGTATGTCTCATAGATTTGTCTGGTTCGCTCGCGCAGTTCCTCTTTTGCGAGCGCCAAACATGCCCGCAAAATCAAAAACCCGCGTTCCCTCTTGGAACGGCGGGCGACCTGCGAGCACTAAACAGAAGCACCAGGCCGCGTCAGTCGAGTACGACTACGCTTACCAGGACTACTTCTGTCAGATTCATCATCGGCGCGGACAATAAACAACGCCTCCACGCGGGTCAACAGGTTTTGTCGTTGTTACAATCCCGTGTCGAACCGCGCATTCATTTGCCATTTCGATCACGCACTGGCTATTCTCGCCGCGCCGTTGCTGGTTTCGCCTTCCGCTCCTGGTGAGATCCAAGCCCCGGACATTCGCCATGGAAGCGCCGATTAAAGATCGCAAATATGAACGCTGGCGCATTCAGATATTCGTTGTCACTTGGCTGGCGTATGCCGGTTTTTATCTTACTCGCAAGGCCTTCTCTGTTGCTAAAAACGAACTGAAGAAACCCGAGGTGCTCGGTCTGACCAAAGGCCAGATGTCTGCAATGGATGGTTTCTACTCCGCAGGCTACGCACTCGGGCAATTTCTGTTTGGCACCTTGGGAGATCGTTATGGCACGCGCAAAATCATTCTGTTCGGAATGATGGCGTCCGTTCTGACGGCGCTGTTTATGGGCATGTCTTCCACCGCGATCGTGATGGGGGTTCTCTTCACTCTTCAAGGTTTGTGGCAGTCGAGCGGTTGGGCGCCCCTCGCGAAAAACATGGGCCAATTCTTTTCGCGCCTGGAACGCGGCAGCATTCTCGGATTGTGGTGCACGAATTACGCGCTGGGCGGATTCGTCGCGACAGTGATCGCTGGATATGCTGCGCGCGCCTACGGCTGGCGTTACGCCTTCTTCGTTCCAGCGGCCCTGCTGTTCGTCATCTGGATTTTGTTTCTCCTTTTTCAGCGCGACCGTCCCGAAGATGTCGGCTTGCCACCGATCGAGGTATATCACGGCGAACCCGTGATAGCGGCTTCCGCCACAAGCTCTGCCGAGCCAACCGGCTGGGAGGCCATCGGAGATGTCATGCGCAACGGCATGGTCTGGTTCCTCTCCGCGATTTATTTCCTGATCAAACCAACGCGCTATCTGCTGCTCTTCTGGTCGCCCGTCTACATCAGCGAACGGCTCGGGACCGATACTGCCGCCTCTGGTCTACTCAGCAGCATGTTCGATCTCGCCGGCCCAATCGGAACGTTAGTCGGCGGCATCGTTTCCGACCGAATCTTCGGCTCTAAACGAATGCCCATCTGCGTCCTCTCGCTTTTTCTCCTCGCGATCTTGATGATCATTTTCCCGTACATTCCGGTTTCGCGCGCCGGTATGGGCTTAGGCATGTTTGTGATGGGTTTCCTGATCTTTATTCCCGACTCGCTGATCTCAGGGGCCGCCGCGATTGATTTCGGAACCAAACGCGGCGCTTCAGCCGCGAGTGGTTTGATCAACGGCTTCGGGTCAATCGGCCAAATGATTGGCGTCACTCTTCCCGGCGCTCTCACCTCCTACTTCGGTGAAGGCCGTGATATATGGCCGACCATCTTCGTTGGTCTGGGGATCTCCCTTGCCCTCGCCGGACTCATGCTCGCACCCCTCTGGCATCGTCTTCCCCAAAATTCCTCCGGGCACTAGCCCTTATCGGCTCGACCGATTGCGTCAAAATGTTGGCAACTTCCTGGAAAATAGTAACCTATTCCCAATTGGAACCGAACGGACCACAAGATTTCTCAGAGCTCGTCCTAAACGAGACGATTCGTCGTAATCTGCGCAAAACAGCGGACGAGAGATACGAAACGTTGATGCAGGCGCTCCGTTATGCTCGCGAGAATGGCCAGTGGCCGGTCGTCGACCGTAAAGAAAAAGAGCAGCGGATGTTATGTTCGATCCTGCCGAAATTATCCGGGTCCTGAATTCGGAGAAAGTCGACTATATCGTCATCGGGGGGTTCGCGGCTACTTTGTACGGATGTCCGGAGCAAACGTTCGACCTCGACGTACTTTATGAAGACTCAGAGGAAAATCGTATCCGTTTGGCTAGCGCCCTGAGGAAAATCGACGCGCAGTGGGACGAACCAATCACGCCGAAAACGCTCACCCGCCAGCCCCTATTTGCCTTGAACAGTCCATTCGGCGATCTGGACATTTTCCGAACGATACCCGGGGCGGATTCCTTTTCGGCGTTACGCTCCGGGGTCCAAAGTTTTAAGGTTAAGGGCGAATCTGTTCCAGTCCTGAGCCTCGCCGCTTTAATCGAAACCAAAGAAGCCGCCGCCGACTCCAACCCGCGAAAAAAATCCGCATTGGTCTACCTCAAAGCTTTGCAGCAACACCGAGACGCGACATAGAAATTGGTCCGGACCTTCAATTGTCCCGCGGATTAAACTCAGACGTTCGCGCCAGTTCCTCCCAGAGTTGGCGTTCGCGTCCCGCTGCCGAGACAGGAACCTGCACTCTCAAATTGATAATCAAATCGCCCGTCGAGCCATCCTCGGCGGGCAAACCCCGACCCCGCATCCGAATTTTATGGCCGCTTTGCGAACCGGCCGGAATCTTGATCGTCGCGCGCCCTTCCAAAGTCGGAATCACCACGACGCCGCCGAGAATTGCTTCCCAGGGCGCTATCTCCAAATCGTGGTAAAGTGCGCCCTTCTCGACGCGAAACTCCGGATGTTTGGCGTAATGCACTTTTAAATACAGATCGCCCGGCTTGCCGCTGCCTAACCCTTTTTCGCCATGTCCCTGGATGCGAAGGAACGCGCCCTCTTTGATTCCTTTGGGCACTTTAACTTTGTAAGTGTCGCTCCGGAGAAAGTTCCCATTCCCGCTGCACGTCTCGCATTTATGCGCATTGTATTGGCCCACTCCAAAACAGGTCGGGCAACGTTCCAGACGCCGCATGTTGATCGGCCGCACACCCCCACTCGCCACTTCTTCAAGACGGACGAAAATGTCAGACTCCAGATCATCACCGCGGCCAGAGGTTTGCTCCTGCACTTCCTCGCGCGAACGAACATTCGGTCGCGGCCGGTGACCAGCCTGCTGCCCTCTGTCCCGCTCCGCGAAGAGTTGCTCGAAAAAATCACTGAAGGCGCCGGTGCTGGCGCGCGAATCGCGGCCGTGTCTCGGCTCGCTCTCACCGAATTGCCGCCATGCCTCTTCCGCGGACGGGCTGTTGTACCAGGTGTGATTGAACTCGTCGTAGCGGCGTCGTTTGTCGGCATCACTCAGGACTTCGTACGCTTCATTGATCGCTTTGAAACGCTCTTCCGCGGTGCGATCGTTGCCGGCTTTGTCCGGATGGTACAGTCGCGCTAAACGGCGGAAGGCGCGGCGAATCTCTTCATCGCCAGCATCAGATTGAACTTCAAGAATTTCGTAATAGTCCTTGTACTCGATCGCCATAAACTACGGTTTATCGTCGTGATCGTTCTTCTCTTTTTGATCTTTTTGGTCCGACTGCTCGACATCCACGAACAAATATTTCACCGAGCCCCGGCTCCAAACCCGCAAAAGAATCTTGTTCCCTTTAAAGTTGTTGCTCATCTCGATGGCCTGATCGGCGCTCGTGACTGCTTTGCGTTCGATCTCGAGAATGACGTCGCCTTCCCGCAGACCGGCTTCCGCCGCGGTCGCATTCGGATCAACCGCCGTCACCAGCGCCCCGCGAACATGATTGGGAATGGTATATTGTCGGCGCGATTTTCCATCGAGATCGGAAACCTCCACTCCTTCCAGCGTCTCATTATTTCCGCTGCGCTCCGGCTCCCCGCCACGGCGAAGCATCCCGCTCAATGTGCGTTCGCTCGGAAGTTCCGCGAGAGTGACTTGAACGGTTTTCGTCTTGCCGTTGCGCAATAGTTTCAGTGAAGCCTTCGTTTTCGGCGGAGTTTGCGAAACCAACAGCCGGAGCTGCCGATCTCCCGCCACCTTCTTGCCGTTAAACTCAACAATCAGGTCCCCCGGTTTGATGCCTGCCTCGGCTGCCGGAAAACCTTCCTCCACTCCCGCCACAAGAGCCCCACCCTGATCCTTCAAATCCAGGCGTTCCGCCAACTCCGGATTGAGCGGCTGCAAACCAATGCCGAGAAAACCCCGGGTCACCTTTCCTTCTGTCACCAGCCGTTCCATGACGCTGCGTCCCATGTTAATCGGGATCGCAAAGCCCACCCCTTGATTCCCCCCCGTGCCGCTCAGTATCGCCGTGTTGATCCCGATCAAGCGCCCGTGCGCATCCACCAGCGCGCCGCCGGAATTCCCCATATTGATCGAGGCATCCGTCTGAATGAAATCCTCATAATCGACAATGCCCAGCTCCCCACGGCCTGTCGCGCTTACAATTCCCATCGTCACCGTCTGCCCGATTCCAAACGGGTTCCCGATCGCGAGCACCACATCGCCCACTTCCAATTTGTCGCTGTTCGCGAGTGTGATTGCCGGAAAATCGCTGCCTTCAATCTTCAGCACGGCCGTATCCGTCGCCGGATCGGTGCCGATGATTTTTGCGGTATACTCCTTGCCTGCGGCCGTCTCAATCCGAATATCATCCGCCCCTTCCACCACATGATTGCTCGTCAGAATATACCCATCTTGAGAGACGATCACACCTGATCCCAGCGCTTCCTCCTTTTCATTTCGCGGGCGCCGAGGCCGATTCTGGTCCGGCAGCAAATCGCGAAAGAGTGGGTTGTTGAAAAACGGGTGATTCCGCATATCTCGCTGCTTCACCGTGTGCGATGCCATAATCGTCACGACGCTCGGCGCTGCCTTTTTAATCACCGGCGCAAAACTTGTCGTGAACGAGCCCTCGCGGTTCACCTCGGCGTCATCCACAACGATCTTCGGTGGCGTTCGATCCGATTTGGCGTGGGACTCTGGAGCAAACTGCATCCCAACGATGCCCATGAGAGTGCCCAATCCAATAAATGTAAGGTTCAGCAGCGCGCGTTTCATCAAAATACTTTCCCGCTCCTTCGGTGATTTTTATCCGAGGCAATTTGGAAGCCAATATGGTTCGCCCCGATTTTGAATGCAATCTCCCTGAATCCCGGCTGCGGAAAGCCTTGATGAGCTCTGCGGCCACTTCCTCCCTCAAGAAGTTCTCAAAGATGGCAGTGGCAGGATAGATGCTTTTGGCTCTACTGCCTTAGGGAATAGAAGTGAGAATCAGATCAAAATTGTGCGGCAGCAGTGCCTTTACGCTGGCGGAAGTCGTTATGGCCACGGGGCTTGCTGTTATGGTAATTGGCGGGTCCATCTACGGATACGTCATGGGAGCGCGGCGTGCCGAGTGGTCCGCCTACCGTCTCGCGGCCAATTCGCTCGCTCTGGGCAGAGTGGAGCAAGCGAGGGCGTCGAAGTGGGATCCACAAGGGTATCCGGCCGTGGACGAACTGGTATCCAGTAATTTCCCAATCACAACGAACATTTTGGATATTCCAATCTCCAGGACCAACATCGTTTACGCGACAAACGTTACTACGATTACCGTCATATCTACCAATCCACCGCTCAAAATGATTCGCGTGGACACTTCCTGGCGATTTCTGAACCGAGGCAACTTCACCAACACCGTCGTCACGTATCGGGCGGCTGACCAATGATTTGCATCCGTGAAACTCAGAAATAAAAAACTGAATCGCCGCGCCACTTTCGCCTTCACTTTCGTCGAGATAATGGTGTGTGTCGCCATCCTGATGGTGGTGCTGGCGGGCATTCTCACCGCCCATCTTTTCGGCCTTAAGCTGTTTCAGATCACCCAGGCAAAACTCGGAGCCAATCAAGAGGCACGTCAGGCATTGAACAAGTTGATGGAGGAGATTCGCACGGGCAAGTTGGTCAAGGTTGGGAGCGGAAGTCTCGCAAGTTTCTTGGAAGTTTCGCCTAACTCGCAGCAGAAGGGCAGCGCCATTCAGATTTATACCACGACCGATACTAACAAATTTATTCGCTATTTCTGGGATTCTTCCGACAAGCGCCTCAAGCGAACCACCAACGGGGCGACGTCGGTTTCGATTGTCGCTAATTCAATCACCAACCAGCTAATTTTCACTGCGGAAGACTTCCGCGGGAACATCCAGACGAACAACGAAAACAATCGGGTGATCGGGATGACCCTGCAGTTTTATCAAATTCAATATCCGATCGTTCTGATCGGTAAAGGCCAGTACTACGAATACTACCAAATGGCCACGAAAATCACCCGCCGAGCCCTCGAATAGAGTATGAAATGGATTCGATCCAGAAATTCCAAAGCTACCCGCCGCGCTTACGCGTTGCTGATCGTGCTCGTCTTTGTGAGCATCGGATTGATCAGCCTTTCCGGCGCTCTCACCTGGACTTCCACTAATGCTCAGGCGAACGACCGAAACGCCAAATATTATAGCGCCCTCTCCGCGGCTGAAGCGGCCACCGAGAAGGTTGTGGCCCGCATTTCGCGGGACTACCAGAACTCGGGAGAAAGCGTGGTCTATTCCAGTCTCGACACCTATCGCGGCCTCGTTCCCACCAGTTCAGAAAGTTCTTACTGGAGCGATTTCAATTTTTCGGATGGTTCAGGCGCATCGAGCCGGACCCACGTGAGCCGCCTCAGTTCCTGGGGTTACACGAACCTCACTTCGCAGTATACAGGATTGAAAGGAATGGCAGCTACGTATCGAGTGCTGTCGAACGCCAGGGTCTCCGCCAACCGGCAGCCCATCAAGGCGGCGCTCAAACAGGAAGTGCAGGTTGCGTCCATTCCCATTTTTCAGTTCGCGATTTTTTACGGGGTCGATCTTGAGATCAATCCGGGACCCTTGATGAACATCACAGGGCGTGTCCACAGCAACTCGACGCTCTATACCGAGCCCGTCACAGGGGTAACGTATCTCAGCGACGTCACCGCTGCAGGCGATATCTTCCTCCACAAGTCACCGCTGGACCCAAGCTCTCGCAGCGTCGGATCCGTGACCTTCAACGCCGAGCACGATGCGCGCGTAAGCTCCCTTACTTTGCCCATTGGCACCAACAACTCTCCCGCCGCCGTGCACTCGGTGGTGGAAATGCCGCCGAACGGTGAGGCGGCTAATTCTGCCGTCGGAAAACAGCGCTATTATAACAAAGCCGACATTGTTTTTGTGGTGTCGAACACCACGGTGCGCGCGACCAGCGGCAGCTTCGACAATTTCTCCACCTCCATTCCGGCCGCGCAATACAGTTCGTTCCTGGTCACGAACGTCAGCTTTTACAATAAGCGCGAAGGCAAAACCGTGAATGCGGTTCAGATCGACGTCGGCAAGCTCAAAAGCTGGAGTGCGACCAACACCATTATTCGAAACGTGTTGAACCGCGAGATATCTTCGGTCTACGTCGCGGATCTACGCACGCAAACCGCGAGCACCGAACCGGGGGTGCGACTGATCAACGGCCAGACGCTCCCGCCGCTCGGCCTGACAGTCGCCACCCCGGATCCTCTTTACGTTCAAGGCCACTACAATGCTCCTGCTGGCGCGCTGGGCACCACAAACACCAGCGGCACTCTGCCGGCGTCACTCATCGGCGATTCGATTAACATTCTGAGCACCGCGTGGAATGATTCGAATTCAAACAAATCGATTGGAAATCGAGTGGCTGCGAATACTACGGTCAACGCGGCGTTTCTGGCAGGAATTGTCGCAAGCGATGGCGATAACTACAGTGGGGGCGTTGAAAATTTTCCCCGCTTTCTCGAAAATTGGGACAACAAGACTTTCACCTACAATGGGTCGATGGTCGTCATGTACTACAGTCAATTTGCGACCGCTCCCTGGGGAGGGAGCGACGTCTATAGCCCTCCCGCACGCAACTGGGCCTTTGACCTCAATTTCATGGATGCAACAAAGCTCCCGCCGGGCACTCCGCAGCTCCTCACCATGATTCGCGGAAAATGGCAGGTGCTTCCTCCGGATACCATTCTATGAAGCCCCTGTTAATTGCTGCCTTGCTTTCTATTTTTGCGGTCCACGCCGCCTTGCGCGTCGTTCCAAATACCGAGGAAATCCCCGAACGCGGGCCTGTGACCCGGTACATGGTGCAAAGCAGTCTCGGTATCTTCTCACTCATCCCGCCGACTGGCTGGGCGAACGGAATGGACGGCGTGCGGGAAAGCCTCAATTTCCAGCTTGAAAGCGCAAACGCCCTTTTCTGGATCAAATTCTCGACGAACGCACCACCGCGGTCCTCTGAGCAGTTAACGGAATTGGTCAGCGAGCGTTGGCCAAAGGCCCAGATAATCGAAAAATCCAACGCTTTCACGCGGGATAGCCAGGGCACAGCCGTTGATTGCAGCTATGAGGCGGCCGGACGACTGACCACATTTCGAAGCCGGATTGCGTTTGTGCCGTATGCCGGGGGCCACATCGAACTCACTCTGTCTGCACCTGACGGGTGGCCGCCCGTCCTCCACCGCGCCTGGACGACCGTCCTGAACTCCCTGCAAAGCGAAAAGGCTTCAGCCCGCCGCATTTTCGGCGGCGGCTGACAACACTTGCCGAACCGTCGCGATGTCTTCCGCATTGTGCGCTGCGGAAAGAGTAAATCGGAGGCGTGCTTTTCCCCGCGGCACGGTCGGATAGCGGATCGCCGGGACAAACACACCGTTCTCGCGCAGAACATCCGCTAAAGTCAGCGCGTCTCTTTCTTCCCCCACCACAAAGGGCAAAATAGGTGAGTGCTCTCCTGCACTGCCGAAACTGAACCCTTCCTTGAGGGCTAAAATGTTCGATTGAATCTTCTGTTTGAGCGAGAGCCCTTCCGGTGAATCGATGATAGCGAGGGCCGCCCGTGCGGCCGCCGAGGCGCCGGGTGGTGGGGCGGTGGAAAAGATAAACGAACGGGCTTTGTTCACCAGATAGTCGACAAGTCTGCGACTCCCCGCGATGTATCCGCCCGCGGAGCCGAGCGCCTTACCGAGAGTGCCCATGTGAATTTCCACTCTTTCGCCCACCCCAAATTCTTCGGCCAGGCCGCGCGCTCGCGGACCGAACAAACCCGTGGCATGTGCTTCGTCAATCATGAGCCACGCTCCGTATTGATCCTTCAGCTCCACTAGTTCACGAAGCGGCGCAATATCGCCGTCCATGGAAAAAATTGTCTCGGTGATGACCAGGGTATTGCCTTCACGCTTGTCTGACCAACGGAGAATTTCTTCCAGATCATTCAGATCGTTATGCCGAAAGATTCGGAGGGTCGCGCCCGAGAGCCGCGCAGCATCGACAATCGAGGCATGAACCAGCTTGTCGAGAATCACCACGTCTTCTTTACCGGCGATCGCCGTGATCGTTCCAAGCGCGGTGGCGTATCCCGAGGAAAAAACGAGCGCCGCTTCTGTTCCCTTGAACGTCGCCAGATCCTCTTCGAGTTGGTGATGCGGTTCGAGCGAACCAGAGATCAGTCGTGACGCTCCCGCGCCCGTTCCGAAACGATCGGTCGCTTCAAGGGCCGCGGCTTTCAGCTTCGGATGCGTGGCCAGGCCGAGATAATCGTTTGACGAAAAACTTCGCAGTTCGCGCCCGTCGAGCACAATCCGCACCCCTGCAGGTGAGGAAACACGGCGCAGTTTTCGGAAGAGATTTTGGCTTTCGAGTTCCGCCAGCCGTTGCTGCAACACCGTTTCAAAGCTGCTCACAGTTCTAAGGGTTGCGCGCCCGGTAAAACTGGTAGCGTTTATCCGCCGTGATCTTTATTGGCGAAACCGTTCCAAGTGCAGTCCACGCGCCGCTGGCGATATTCGTTGTCCCTTCGAGCGTTCCAGCGGTCCAACTCACTTCCACCTGCGAGCCACTCTGCGTAATGCTGATTTTGGGCGGTTCGATATCTACCTCCCCCGACGCGTTGCTGTAATCCTGAAACTTTGCCAGGAACGCGCGCCGCTCTCCGGTGCTGGTCGGTATGTTGCTCAGTTCGGGACAGTAATTGGGTCCCACGTAGAGCCGGTTTGAAATCGGCGCCACAGCGTTGCCATCCAGATCGGTTGTTGGAAATGTAAAAGTGCCCTGTCGAACCCAATTTGTTCCGTCGCTTCCGCGGAAAACGTGAAAAGTCTGGCCGACCCGTTTCACTCGGACCCAGGCGTTTGGGTAGGCTGGCGCATTCGTATCTGCGGGAGGACTGTCGGTTGCCCCCCCGGGCAGGGAGCGAAAATTGATTTGAAACTGGTTCCGGCCGGGAACCGGATTCCCCTTGAAATCGGTGAACGCCGTCGTCACAGGCGTGGCATGAATTTGCAGATAGCGGCTGAACGCTTCCGCCGGGTCACTCGGATCAAGCGGGCGGGGTTTCAGTTCGTCGACTGCCTCCCGAATCATCAAGCCGGCCCGCGCATCCTGGCTCGATCCTTCCTGAAACTCGATTCGCACCCGCTTATCGAAGTCGCCTGTAATTGCTTCGTAAACGAAAGTCGACTCGTCGTACTGATTGAACATCTCGGACCCGCCGCTGATCAAGTCGAACGAATTCGTCCCGCCAGCCAATGCTTGCGCTTGGAATCCAAGCTCCTGCACGCCGATCGCTGCCCACGACATCCCACCCGCGGTAAACGAAAGCGGAAGCGCCGAAAGGGTCGCACCGCTGGTGCTCTGCACATTCGTCAACGTGATTGTGTAAGCCGAATTGGTGGCCAGTCCCGTCGCAACAAGTACCACCGCGTTATCCAGCGCGTAGTCGCGAATATCGGTTAGCTCAACTCCCTCCGGCAAAATATAATTATCCTGCGAAATCGCGCGCTGCACCGTATTGGAATAAATGACACTAATCTCCCAGGCATCACCCTTCGCCAAAACTCCCGCCTTTGCGTAATCGGCTCCCATCAACGAAATGCCCGCGCTACAGAGCACGGCGAGAAATCCAAACAGCCTCGTCATTAGCCGACGATAATGAGAGAAACCCTCAACCGTGGAAAGTATAGATTAGGCAAGCGTTCAAAGCGATCTCACTGCCCGACTGGTCGAACCTGAATTAATTTTCCCGATCGGCCAGGCATGTTGTCAATGAGGTACTCTCCAGAATGCACGCCGAGCTTCTCGCCCGTCCAGTAGTCCGTGAGCTCTGACTTGTTTTTCAATCGCACCACGCGACTCGTCGGTTGATCGCTCCAGTTCAACACCGAGATCATCTCCCGTCCGGGCAACTCGGTGACACCAACCGAGAAATTCTCGTCTTCGAATCGCGCGCAGACCCCGGTCGGTGGCACGAGCTTCTTCAGCATCTCCGCCCGTCTCGGTGTAATCTTCGTGAGATCGTCACCACTCAAGAGCATCCCGCCGGTGGCGTAAATCACGGTGCTGTGAAATTGATATTCGTTATCCGGAACTTTGCCAGTGGTACTTGGCCTTCCACCTGCATCCATCACATCCCTTGAAGCTGAGTCGTGCAGCACGACACAATCCGGATCGTTCCACCAGAAGCGGCCATTCTGCCAACCTCGCAAAAGATTCTCGCGTCCGATGCTGGTGAAGCTCTGCCAGGAACGCTCGATATCGAGCGAACTGCGGGACGCATGCACCAGCCCAAGCGAGGGCCAGATCGGATGATTGCAGCCCATGATTAAAGCGTCACCAGCGCCCTTTCGGATGGCTTCCATTCCTCGGCGATAGGCCTCGATCCGAGTGGCGTTCGGATCATAACGATGACCTTGGGGCAGGGTCCCCCAGTAGATCGCATCCAGTTTAAAATAAGTGCAACCCCACCCCTCTCGCAGCGTCCGGAAAAGTTCTGTCAACCATCGCTGCGCTTCCGGATGAGTCCCATCCAGCGCATACCATGGCCCCAGTCTCCAACCCCCAAATCCAACCCGATCGGATCGAAGCGGCGCTCCCGCGTTATCTTTCACAAACCAATCCGGATGTTGTTGAAACACGCGCGACTGCTCGCTCGCGATAAACGGCGCCACCCAAATGGCAGCTTCGAACTTGCGCTCGCGAATCTCTTTCAGCACGCCGCGAATATCGCCGCCGAAAGCTTTCCCTGAATCCAGCCAATCTCCCATCCAGGGCTGATAACCGTCATCGATCTGAATGTAGCGCAATGCCGGAAGATTCGTCGCGATCCAACCGAGATTATCGGTGATGTTTCGCGCGGTCACGCGCGGTCCGAAACAATACCACGAACACCAACCAGTCGGCACCGGATCGTGCCGCAAACGCGGATGATTCTTTTCGACTGCTCCTGCCAATTGCTCCAGTAATTCATCGCGGGAAGGACCGCTTAAAAGAATCAATTCTTCCATGTCCCACGAATCGCCCGGTTTCAGTTCGAGGCTTTCCGTCTCCAAAACGCATTGAAGGCGCTCCCCGCTGAATTGAAATTTTCCGTTAAAACGCCGACACGAAGCGAAGCCCGCCAGCACGCGATCCCCCTCATGTGGCGAAAGCATCAGCATTCCATACACAGTTCGGAATCCGGCAGGTTCGGGCAGTTTGTAATGACTGCGGTCGGTATACGAACCAACGTCTTTCGGCTTGGCCAGGGTTCCCTCCGTCTGCGACAACATCTGGAAGCCTTCTCCGTAAATCGGCGTCTCGCCCTCCAGCCCATGGGCGATGTCAAAGAGGATTACCTCTTGAATTCGTACTGCAACAGTTCCTTGGTTAGTCACTCTCGCCCGGCAGATCGATCCGTCCCAGCGTATCTCGAGCTTTGGCGATGTGTCAGCGCTTCCCGTCGCAATAATCCGAGCTCCACTGTTCGCCCGGATCGCTGATAGGAGTTTTGTATTATCCGCAGCCGCGACACCCGGCATAAACAACCACATCAGGCCCAGGCAATAACCCGCGCATCGAACGCCTCGTATCTTCATAACCGGATTGGATGATTTCAGAAACATGGAACGAGCTGAATCAAAAACCGACCGCTCCTACAGCCCGGTTGTAAGTTGTTGTGGTGCAAATCACCCCACGATCAGCCTAAACTTTAGGGTTGTCATTCCGATGCGTACTGTTACATATTGTTCACACATACAGATAGCCAAGACCCATATGTCTAGCGAGTCCTCCGGCGGGAACGATCTGGTAAGAAACTCTTCTTTGTACAAAGAGTTCCAGGCGGAGCTTGAAGAAATTCTCCGTCACAAATGGCTCGAATCCGAAAAGGCTGGGCGCGATATCGGTTTTGAACAGGCACTCACCGATTGGATCATGAAGCACCGCTCAAAATGGCGGAAAGCTCGCCAGGCCCTTGCTCACTGAATTCTCTGACAGTTTCCGGCACTGAAATTCTCAATCAGGCCTGTCTTTTTTCTTTTCATGCCTTATCCGAAAGCCATTCTTAATTCCGTTTCCCTCGACCGTGCTGTAAATCGTATCGCGCACGAAATTGCCGAACGCAACGAGAAGGGTGAGCATGTCGCCTTGATTGGAATTCAGCGCGGGGGAGTTCACCTGGCGGGTCGGCTCAAAGCGGCGCTCGAGGGTATATGGCATCATGCCGTTCCCCTCGGATTGCTGGACGTAAGCATGCATCGGGACGATCACAGCGAACGGCTCCCGCAGAACATCCAACCGACGAGCATCACCTTCGACCCTACCGGCAAAACCGTTGTCCTGATCGACGATGTTCTTTTCAGCGGCCGCACCGCCCGTGCTGCCCTTGATGCCCTGACCGATCTGGGCCGTCCGAAGGCGATTCAACTCGCCGTCCTGATCGACCGTGGCAACCGCGAGTTGCCGATCAAGGCCGATTTTGTTGGCAAAGAGATTTCGACTACGCTACAGGAACGCGTCGATGTTCATCTGCGGGAAAATGGGGCCGAGGCAGATGGCGTTTCTGTAGTTAAAGTGTGAGTTGGAATCGCAAACACCTCCTGGACATTCAGTCGCTCTCTGCCGAAGAGATTAAAACGGTTTTGGACACCGCCCGCGCGTTCAAACAAGTGGGTGAAAGAGCGATTAAAAAGGTCCCTGCGCTCCGTGGCAAAACGGTCATTAATCTATTCGTCGAACCCTCGACGCGCACTCGTATCAGCTTCGAGTTGGCCGCGCAGCGCCTCACCGCAGATGTTATCAACTTCACCGCCGAGGCCTCATCACTGAAGAAAGGCGAGACGCTCAAAGACACCGCGCGGAATCTCGAAGCTCTGAATGCGGATATCATTATTATCCGCCACGGCGCGACGGGAGCCCCTCATTTTCTGGCACGTTTTCTCAACGCCAGCGTTGTGAACGCCGGCGATGGTGCACACGAACACCCCACGCAGGCGCTGCTTGACGTTTTCACCATTCTCGAAAAGAAGGGGAAGATCGAAGGCCTGAACGTCACGATTCTCGGGGACATTCTTTACAGTCGCGTCGCACGTTCGAACATCTGGGCGCTGCGCAAACTCGGAGCGAATGTGACACTCTGCGGCCCTTCCACTCTCGTTCCACGCACGTTCGAACAGATGGGTTGCAAGGTGACCTACGACGTGGCTGAAGCCATTTCCGGCGCGGACATTATCAACCTTTTGCGCATCCAACACGAACGGCAGCGGCAAACGATGTTTCCGAGCATTGGCGAGTACACCAGCCTGTTCAGCCTGAACAAAGCTCGACTCAAGCTAACCAAACCCGATGCCTTGATCATGCATCCCGGCCCCATCAACCGTGGTGTCGAAATCGACAGCGAAATCGCGGATTGTGGACGATCAGTCATTCTCCAACAGGTTACGAACGGCTTGGCCATTCGTATGGCTGTTCTGTTCCTGATTTCCGGCGGCAAAAATCCAGGCGAACTTGCCTGAGCCAGCGCTCGGATCTGCCTTCGTATGCTAAGCGGCCCCCATTCAAAGCAACGGATCTACGCAGCTGGTTGATTGAGGTCGTGGGACATAGTCGATTTGCAGTCCGCAACAGACTATAACCCATCTCGTGTCTGAGCAGTACCAGATCGTTCAATTGAAGAACGGCACCTACAGTGTCCGTTCTCTCGCGGATGGAGAGACGTTTCATCCAGTAATCGGACCGGTCGCGGAGGCCGAAGCCCTTTATATCCGCCAGCTTCGTCTTTTGGATCGTATCGCTGCGGCGGAACCAGACTTTACCATCTGGGACGTCGGCCTTGGTGCCGCCGCGAATCCTCTGACGCTCATTTCTGGAGCAGCGAACCTATCAGCTCGTTTGAAAATCGTAAGCTTCGATCATAGTCGGGAACCTTTGCGATTCGCGCTGAAGCATCACGAAGCGCTCGGCTATCTCGCTTCGTATCGGGAGGCTCTCACTGAACTCGCGCACTCAAACCGTGTTTCGTTCCGAACGCCGGGTGGTCTCAGCGTGGATTGGGAGTTGCATGTGGCCGATTTCCCTTCCCTCATTCAAACCGACGCCGCGCATCTGCTTCCTAATCCCGGTGCCATTTTCTACGATGCCTTCTCCCCGCAGAAGAACGCTGCGATGTGGACCCTCGACGTTTTCACGAATCTTTTTCGACTTCTTTCCCCCGCGGTCCCCTGTGCCATGCCGACTTATTCGCGCAGCACCCTGCTGCGCGTGACGCTTCTGCTCGCGGGATTCTTTGTGGGCGTTGGCCACGCGACGGGAGAAAAAGAAGAAACGACCATTGCGGCAAATACGATTTCTCTGCTCGACGAACCGCTTGATCAGCATTGGTTGGGAAGAGCGCATCGTTCGCGGAGCGCAGAACCTCTTCACTCGCCCGAATATCGCCAGACACCCCTGCGAACGGAGACGTGGGAGCAGCTTCTCGCGCATCCTCAATTCAGGTAACGTTCGAGTTTTTCCGGCTCGGGAAAATACTGATTTCGGTTGCGCTGTTTGGTGGGGCGTGATTCTGTCGCCCCCTTGTAGGTCCGTGATGAAAGTGATTTAAGTTATGAAGTTCAAACAGCTCGCGCCGGCTCTCTCCTTTGCCTTCGCATTTATCACCCAAAACTCTCAATGTGCCTCCTGGCCTGCCTTCCGCGGTGAGAATTCGTGCGGTGTTTCGGACACAGCCCGGTTGCCGGAGAAATTTGGTCCTAACGACAATGTGACTTGGGTTGCCGACCTGCCCTGGGCGCCCTCCTCACCTTGTGTGTGGGGAGATAAAATTTTTCTCACGACCTTCTCCAGGGGCAAACTGGAGACGCGCGCGTACGAGCAGGCGGGCGGCAAGCTTGCGTGGTCACAAACGGTGCCGTCCGAAAACCTTGAAGAATTCCACGCGACAGAAGGCAGCCCTGCCGCTTCAACGCCCGTGACCGATGGACGCCACGTGGTCAGTTATTTTGGTTCGGCCGGTTTATTCTGTCACGATTTTGAAGGCAAGGAACTTTGGCGCATGGCGCTTCCCACCGTGAGTTCTCCCGGCAGTTTTGGCACGGGAGGATCGCCTATCATCGCGGGTGGATTGGTGCTTGTTCCGCGCGATCAGGTTACTGGATCCACTTTACTGGCCGTTGACGTAAAAACCGGACAGAAACGTTGGGAAGAGCCGCGGTCAGATGTAATGCCGGGTTTCGGCACGCCAATCATCTGGAAAACGGTCGACAATGAAGATGTCGTCATGCCCAGTTCGCTCAAACTGAAAGGGTACGATCTAAAAACTGGCAAGGAGCGCTGGTCGCTGGCCGGCATGCCTTCCTTTGTTTGCACGACTCCGGTCACTGGCGAGGGCTTGCTCTATTTCGCCGGTTGGGCTCCAGGAAAAGAGCCGGGGACCATGTTCACTTTCGCGTATCTCGCCGAGAAATATGACAAGAACAAGGACAACGCGATCAGCCAGGAGGAAATAAAAAGCACGGACATGGAAGCGTTCTTCCGCTCTCTCGATTCGAATCGGGATGGCAAGCTCACCAAAGAAGATCTCGAGGCAATGGCCGCGATGATGGCAAAGGGCGAAAACGTGTTGGTGGCAGTAAAGCCTGGCGGAAAAGGTGAATTGAATGACTCCTCAATTGCCTGGAAGCAGACACGCGGCCTGCCCTACGTCTCGTCGCCGCTTTATTATCGAGGCCGGGTATATTTGGTCAAAGATGGCGGCATGGTTTCCTGCTTCGAAGCGGCCAGCGGAAAAATCATCTACCAGCAGGAGCGTCTCAAAGACGCTGCCGGCACCTACTACGCTTCCCCGATCGCCGCCGCCGGCCGAATTCTATTTGCTTCGGCTGATGGCAAAGTGACGGTGATTAAAGCCGAGGCTGAGCAACCGGAAATCCTCCACCAGGCCGATTTCAAAGAACGTATCTTCGCGACGCCTGCTTTGGTCGGAAACCGGATGTACCTGCGCACTGCGGGTAAACTTTACGCTTTCGGAAATTGACCAGGTGCATGTCCGCCGCCTGTTGCCCGACCCGATTCCGATATCACTCTAAATCTGATGGCGGTGTATCTGGCTGGCGCACTGAGATTTAGCTGATCTCTGAGCTGTGACCCAATTACATGGCTCCTCTTTCCCGGGGATCAAAAATGCTCGATCTTCCCGCGATGAGAGCGATTTGGAAGGGATCTATCAGTTTTGGGTTGGTGAATATTCCGATTGGTCTTTACCCGGCCACGCGAGCCGAACCCGTCTCGTTTCGGCAGCTGCGTGCCGACGACTTAAGCCCGATCCACTATAAACGCGTGGCCGAAGCGGATGAGAAAGAAGTCCCATGGGAAAAGATCGTTAAAGGGTACGAGTACGAAAAGGGCCAGTTCGTTGTGATGACCGACAAGGACTTTGAAAAGGTCATGCCAGAAGCCACACAAACGATCGATATCAAAGAGTTCGTCGATCTAGGGGAGATCGATCCGATGTTTTTTGACACACCCTATTTTCTCGAGCCACAAAAGGGAGGTAAAAAAGCCTACGCCCTTTTGCGTGACACGTTGAAAGAGACGGGAAAGGTCGGGATCGCGCAAGTGGTGATTAAGACCAAACAACATCTGGCAGCGGTGAAGCCCAAGGGTGACGCGCTGGTGCTGGAATTGATGCACTTCCCGGACGAGTTGCTCGAACCGGAGGGATTAGACATTCCGCACAACGAGGAGGTCGGTAAAAAGGAGATGGCGATGGCGAAATCGCTGGTGGATACAATGTCGGGCAAGTGGAAGCCGGATGAATTTCATGACGAATTTCGCGAGCGGCTGGAAAAGTTAATTGAGGAAAAGGTGAAGAGTGGGGGGAAGGAATTGCCAGATTCGCGAGCGACCACGAAAAAGCCGACTAATGTGGTCGATCTTGTCGCGGTATTACAGAAGAGCATTGCCGAATCGAAAAGGAAACCGGCGGAACGCAGCCATGGGCATCCTAAGCGGAAGTTAAAGAAGGCGGCCTGAGATTGTGTTTAGAATTCGAGGAACCGACCGCAAGGGGCTCAATTCTTGCCAACAGACGTGTCCACGCTGAGCCTCCTTACGTCGACTCCTGCAGATCTTTAGGGTTCACGAAACCTCACTTCAGAAAATTCCGCTGACAGATACTCGTTGCCCCCGTAGTGCGGGTTTCCGCCCAGCGCGAAGTCCTTCGCGCGCGTGGTGATGAATTGAGGCACGAAGCAACTTGCGCGTTCTTTACCGTCGAGAAGGAGGCGAAGCTTCGAACCATCCTTGACCGCTGTTACCGCGTACCAGCGCCCAATTTCGATTTGAACGCCTTCAGTGCTGTAAGCGCCCCCCATTTCCAGGCGGGCGAAAAGTTTACCTTTGTCGATGGTTAGTCGCAGCGGATCGTCGCTGGCTCCGGCCCAGGCCGAAAAAATTTGACCGATTCGATTCGTGGGGAATTCGAGTAGTTTGCACCGGAGTTGCACTTCGTAATTTTCTTCCGGCCAGTCGCCAACAGGGTAGGTGAGTTTTTGATCTACACCATTGAGAACTCCGTTCGTGATCCCGGCATTCACAATATCTCCGCTAGACTTTGTCGGGAGAGTCTCGTGCGCGGGCGAGAGCGACGGATCGACATAAAAGAACGCGGTGGGGCCTGTGCTTGCAGTAGAGCCGTGCGCGTTTCGGGAGATGACTCGCCAGTAATACGGATGCTGCGGTTGGAACTGATCGGCGACCTGGACGAGAGTTTGGTGCGTCACCAGGTCATCAACCTTTAGAAGCGGGTGTGAGAAGTCTTCGCTATCGCTGATTTGGAGTGAGTAGAAATCGGTGTTTTGTTTCGGTGAACCGGTCCAGCGGAAGGCAACGGTTCCACGAGCAATGGTTGCGCCGTCACGCGGAAACCGCGTGACAACCGGTGCGGGCGGTAGGTTTGTCGCGGGCAGCCATGATTTGTAGCGAGTACCGAGCGCACCGGCCGTAGCGAAATCGCACAACTTAATTCCAGGCAATTCGAGAGCCGCCAAAGGTTGGAAAAGCTTCGATGATTCGGCAGATGCGGGGAATGTATGCGCGCGGGCGAGCATTGCCGGATCGAGCGCAGGCAAAGAAGTTTCGTCATAGCTGTTGAAACGTTGATCCCAGGCAAGCAGCAGCGGACCGCGGTAAACGGATAGCTTGCCGAGGGCTTCCCGTGCGCCAAGGACCGCGCGCGGTTGCATATCGAGAGTGATTTTTACCCGGTCCGAACGTCTCCAATGGCTGTCCCATTTGCGTGCGAGATCCAGGTACTTTCCGGGCACCGGAGGCGGGAGGATTTCGTCATTCAAAGTGACGCGTGTGTTCTTTGACCATTCGGGAATTCGCACACGGAGTGTGAAAGGGAGTTCGTAATTGGAAACGAGATAAATCTCCACATTGGGCCCCATTGGATAATCTCCAGTGACGTAAAGTGTCGGTTTCGCGTCCGGGCTCTTATAGCGCGGATCGGGCTGGAGTGGAGCAGGAGAGGTCTGAGGCGCATTAGTTCTGGGTAATGACGCTACGAACGGTCCGAGCCAGTTGATCGCGTAACCGCCTTCGGTTTCCATCAATGCCCAATCCAAGAGCATGCCCCAACCACGAGGGCCATTGACCGAGCAGCAGTTCAGTTCGGGCGTGCCGGCGCGAGATTGAAAGACGATCGAGTGCGCGGAGGCTTCGCGAGCGCCGTCCATCGGAGTGTTGTAAGTGCACCAGCGACCACTTGGATGTTGTGCTCCGGCCCAGGCGTTGAGGGTGGCGAGTTCGAGCAGGTCGGCGACGCGTGAATCACCAGTGAGTTTGAGCATGTCGATGGAAATGGCCATCCAGGCGATGCTGCAACAGGTCTCGATGGCTGTTGGGGCGTAAGGATCACCGGTCGCTTGTTCGCCGGAGGAAAAGCCGCCGGTGTTGCGCAGATCCCAGCGCGCGATGCTGCGCCAGTGATGCTCGAATGCGCGGCGATACTTTTCGTCCCCGGTGATGCGATAGAGTTCGACAAGGCCCTGCAAGCTGTGAAGGCCTTCCCAACGGGGGCGAGGGGTTTGGAAGAATTCAACGCCCGCCACGCCAGTGCGCAGGAAATCACCGCCACGCTCCCAATCTTTTTCGATTTCGTGCATCATTCGGAGGTAACGCGGTTCAAGCGTAATTCGGTAAAGCCAGCCGAGCGCGTGAATGATCGAGAGATTCATTTCATCGGAGCCGGCATCGATCGCGCGCTTTCCCGTATCAAGATAGGTTTTGCAGACGAGATCGGCGGCGCGCTTCACGCAGTCGAGCGACCGGGCGTCAGCGGTGTCTTCGTGCCACATGAGCAGGGCGAGCATGCAATGGTAATGGCCCCAAAGATCCCAATGACCGAGCAACCGCTCGTTTTTTCGGAACGGGCCGAGGTAACCATCTTCTGCCTGGGAAGCAATCAGTTGGGAAACGATGTCGTTCAGCGCCGGGATTTGGGCACCGAGACGGCGCGCCTGGATGGCGGAGATCAGATACTTGCCTACGAATTCCCCAGCCCATGGCACGAGATTAGGCGCCGGTTCGCGGTCGCGGACCTGGAACATTTCGAGCATGCCGGGATTCGCGAACGGCGCCGGATTCAACCAATTCTCCGCTGTCAGTCGAATTCGTTCGCCGACAAATCCATCGAAATGCAGAGTCGTCTGAGCCGGAGGATTGAAGAGGAGATTTGTCGCGGCCTGCAGCGGCGTCAGGATTGCCAGCCAAAGCAAATGGACCGCGATCCGGTTCATATCAAGGAAAAAGGTTGATTGAATTTTCGCCGACAGGAAGCAATCGGTTTTTTTGCAATGCCTCGTGGAAAGCCCCATCCTGCCAGCGCCGCATTCGATAAAGAGTGGCAAAAGTCCAATCCGGCGCGGCTTCGCCCTGGCCGCCGACCAATTCGCTGCCGCGACGGACATTTTCCTGCATCCATGCGGGAAGAAAGAGGTGGAAGGGGTTGCGCGTGACTTCGCCAACGTGGAACGAGATCCCCGCTACCATATCCGCGACGTCTTCGGCACTCGATTGAACCATCAGATTCGGTTGATTGTTTTGCCCCCAGTATTCGGTTTCAACCGTGTAGCAGGAAAATCCGCCGAGTTGGCGCAACGCGTCGGTCACGAGATAATGCGTGCCGATGTGGGAGCTGTTCCAATCGTGCTCGTGCGGAAAGAAAATCGCTTTCGGGGAAGTGCGCTTGATGATGTGGGCGACAGTCGAGAGTGACTCCCTCCAAAAGGCCGAGTCCTGTTGTCGCGTTTTTGCGTTCACACGCTCCAGGCCGTTCGGGCGCGTCTGAATCAATTCATAGCCCATGAAGTCACAGGCATGTTGCAGTTCAGTGAGGCGTTCGGCCTGACGCTCCTTCTTGCTACCCTGGGTGACGGCGACGTTAATGACGCGCATTTTTGCTTCGCGCAGCAAGCGGAGTGGAAGTGCACCGATGATGCATTCATCGTCCGGGTGCGGCGAAAATATCAGGACACTCTGGGCGTTTGATGGAATTTGCGGACGCGCGGTTTTCGGAAAGCCGCCCATCTGAATTTTGCGGCCGTCGCGGTAAAGCTGTTCGTAGCGGCGAACCAAATCGTTGTAAGGATGCATGCTTTGCTTATTTCTTCAGGTTGGGGAGACTAGCTGCGGCGATCGCCTGGCCGTGACGCTTTTCTTTTTCGTCGGGCACGTGGAATTGAATCCGATCGCTCAGTTCGGGGAATTCGACCGTCAGCACTCCGCGCGCGATTTGTAGAATGAGGTCTGCGCCTGGACCACTCGTAACGCGGCCAAGAATCAATACGTGGCGAATGTCGTAGAAATCGGCGTAATGGCCCATGGCGTAGCCGAGATATGCGCCGATGGTCTGATAAATTTTCACAGCGCGATAGTCCTCCTGAAGCATCAGCGTTTGGACGTGCTTAAGCTTCTCCGGGAGCGGCATCGCGGAATCGACTTCGATCCCGGCGACTGCGAGCAATCGCCCGACGCATTGCTGCGAGAAGTACTGGACGCCGCAGCCGTAATCACCACTCCACTCATCCACGGGTGCCTGCGGCCTGTAATCGACAGGAGCAAAAGCGAGCTCGTTCAACCAGGTGGTGATGTTACCGTCGGGAGTTACGTAGCCCGCGGCCGTACTGGTGCCGAAAGCGAGACCAAAAACTGCGTTCTGCCCAAGGGACATCGAACCCGCGAGCGCGGTGACCTCACCATCATTTGCCACTTCGAACGGGATGTTTCCCCAAGCCTTAGCCAGTTCGAGGAAGATGTTTTTAACGCGGCTCTGAAAGAGTGCGGGTGGGACGCCGCGGAAGAGAGAGGCGACTTTAACGCGATTGTTAACGTAAACCCCGGCGGAACTACCGCCGATCGCGTCGACTCGCGGCAGATGGGCGGCGGCGCGTTTTAGCGTGTCGTTGATCTGATCGAAATGCCATTGCGGGTCCTTTTCGGGAATCGGATTCCAGACGACTTCCTCGCTGAAGACGCATTTACCATCCACCACCGCGGCGACTTTGCGGTCGCTGCCGCCCAGATCGAAGCCGATCCGACAGCCATCGAGGTGCCGGCCCAACGGCGCGGACGATTCTTTGGGAGCGGGAATATCTTTGGTTCGCACGACGGCGAAGGGCTTTTCGTAAATGCGTCCGCCCATGATCTCGGCGTCAAAACGGCCGGTCACGGTGTTCTCATAGTGGTTTACGAGTTCGCGATGAACTTCGGCCGGGCCATCGAAATAAACTTTGTAACCTCCGCGGGACCAAAGCAGGAACTTTATGAAACGTTCCAGGTAACGAAAATTTCCAGAGGAACCGGGATGTTCGTGCTTGAAAATGCGAGTCTTGAAGTGAAAGACCGATTCGTCCGCCTGCTCCAGGGCGATGATCACGCGCTCGCCACCGCCGCTCGCCTCGACTTCGCGGCGAAAAGCGCGGTTCGCAAGTGACGCCGGGCGAAAATGCGGATCGAGCACCGGAGTGACCCTTGGCGCGACTAATCCCAAACCATCATTTCTCATGAGCGGCTGAGTGTAGCCGGAGGTTGCGGGTTTGACAGTTCGATTCGTGGATTAGCCGAGTGCGGAATTTGCAGATCGGCGGAAGTGATGGACACGCAAAGTTTCGGCAGGTCCGGAGGGGACCAGAGCGATAATTTCTTTTGTTCGGTTTTGGCGCGGGCAAACCATATCAATAGCAGATGAATGTCACGATCGAGGAAACCAATGACGCGACCCTTCTGGCGCGCTATGTCGCTGAAGGGGCGGAAATTGCTTTTGCTGAAATAGTGGCACGTCGCTTGCCGTTGGTCTACGGCACAGCGTTGCGCAGGCTCGGGGGCGATCGCGCAGATGCAGAGGATGTGGCGCAGGCGGTTTTTGTGGCACTAGCGCGGCAGGCTTCGAGTCTGGTGCGGCACCCAACAGTGGCAGGTTGGCTGTACACGACCACGGTGCGGCAGGCCAACAACCAGCTTCGTCGCCGCCAACGACGGCAAACCCACGAACAGGCTCTCATGACGAAATCTGATTTGAACGTTCCTGTGGAAATCGATTGGGGACAATTGCAGCCGATCCTGGACGATGCGTTGCAGGAACTAAGTGAGCAGGACAGGAACGCGGTGGTGCTCCGTTATTTTGAGCAGCGTGCGTTTCCAGCCATCGGAAGCGAGTTGGGCTTGAGCGAAGATGCCGCGCGCATGCGCGCGGCCCGGGCTTTGGAAAAGTTACGAGCTCGCCTGGCGAAACGCGGGCTGATATCGAGTGCTGCGGCATTAGGCGCTGTGCTGGCGTCGCAACCGGTCACGACAGTGCCGGCGGGATTGGCGAGGTCCGTCCAAACAGCGGTCCAACAACTTGCCCCGGCGGCGGCGCTTGGTGGACCAGCACTCTACGGGCTCTTTTGGAAGCTTACCGCTGCAGCGTTGGCGCTGCTCGCGACCGTAGGAAGTGGCCGGTGGCTTTATTTGCGGCAGCACGCGACGGGACAGGCGAACTTGTCAGTGCAAGCGTCGGCTACGGGCAAGAGCGCGTCGAACAGGCCGCACGCCCGGTTGCCTTTTGGACGCATTGCGCGGGCTACCGGCGGCCCGGTAGACTCGGAGTTGGCTCAGGGGTTGAGATTGCTGCGGTCAGCACTTTTCGAGACGAATCTGGGACAGGGGGAGCGATTTCGATTGCTTCAGGAAAGCGCGGGGCTGCTGGTGGGATACGAGCAGGAAGCACTTCCGATTTTGCGGGAAGCGCTGAATTCCATCGATGCAGAGACGGTAAACCTGGCGATCGAAGCCACGGGACACTTCGGTTTGGCACTCATGCAGGAAATCGGGCCGGACCTCCTGGCGCTGTTACGGAATCCAGATTTCAAAGATCCCGGCCAGGCGATGTTGGCGGCCAACCGTTTGGTCGTTGGCATGGCCCATGGAGGCGCGAAGGTCAAAGAACTGGCAAGCCTTTTGCAGCAACGGCCTGAATTCAAAAAGGCCTGGGGCTATTTGCTGACGGCTTCAATCCAAGCGGACCGGGTTCGCATCGCGGAAAATCGCGAAATAATTTCGGCCCTCCTCAGCGATGCAAACGAGGAGGTGAGGGAGGTCGCGGAAAAGATCCTGACGGAAGCGCCCGAACCGCCCGTGCCGTTAAGCCCGGAAGTCGTGGAAAAAATGGTGACCAAAATGCGTGCTCCCGATTTCAACCAACGGATGCAAGGCCTTTCGGAGGCCTGGCGGCTTGGGCAAACGACACCGGAAATCCGTCAGGAAATGCTCGAACGATTACAGCATGATTCCGAAACCGCGGTGCGCGTGCTCGCCCGGCAAGCGTTGATGCGATTGGCGCCCGATGATCCCGCCCTTGCGCCACCACAGGAGGGCGAGGGGGCGAGCCGGCAGGAGTTCCTGGGGCGCATGGCTCGAAATGAAATGTCCGTAAAAGAGTTGCTGACGGCCCTGGCGGATCGACCGGCGGAGATTCCCGAGGTTTGCCAACGTCTTAGCCAACTCGGTTCGGCCTATTGGAATAGTCATGCGGAGGAAAAAATTTCGGCGATTCAATCCCTTGCGGCGCTGCACCAGGATCTTGACGTTCGAGTATATGAGTCCGCCGCCACTGCTTTGGAGTCGCTCGATAATCCTCGACCGCGAACGTTCTTCCGATTTGAGGAACTACAACCGTTCTTCGACGTGATGGAGGCAAAGCTCAAACCCGGAGAGTATGCCATCGCAATGCGCGACCTGAAGCCTGGTGTGGAGATGTATTGGAAACAACATGGTTTCCTGCAGCCTGAACCGACGCATCTCCCGGCGAGGGAGGTCGGAATTCTTTTAGTGGGGCCGTTTCATCAGAATCGTCCGGCCTACGACGCGATGCTCGAAGCCATTCAACGGATTGACCCGAAGTTTGTTCCTCCTACGCAGTGAGGTAGGCCGCGAGTCTTTCCAGAAGGGGAAGGACTCTGGAGTTTGTGCTCCCGACCGGCTTGGCCATAAGGCCCGCGAATCCTTTCCCGGTATTCGCTCTGACCTGCAGACTCCATTTTCCTCGGCGACAGGGATTATGAGTCAACTCGATTAGGTTAGAGCAGTTAAACAAATACTGTAGCCATTCGGCACGGTCCTTTTCGCTTCTGCCTTCGTTTCGGCTCAGTTACAGGCGGCTGCGGGCATGCTCCTTCGCCAAAGCCTCGCCAGAACCAAAAAGTCCTCGTTCCGAACGGCCTGTATGAGTTCCCAGATTACATGACGCAAGGAGTCACTCTCGAAGAGTTGAAGGAATCTTAGCGTTTTTTTGGAGGTTGAAAATGCGATCCCACCACCCGGGCGGGCTGCTCCTGTTTATTTTAGGCCGCTTTCGATCATTTTTCGGAAGTCGGAATCAGCGGCTTTGACTGTGGCAATGGGGCCGGTCATGCGCACGAATACGTTGCCGCTCGGACTTTCCAGGATTGCACCGAGAAGTTTGCTTCCGGGCTGCGGAGTCTTGGGGCCTCCCGGCATGCCGCTCATGTAGGTGCCTTCGGCTTCGACATAGGTGACTTCGCCGGAACCGACTTTTTTCTTTTCGACCTTGGAATTGAGTTTGTCTTTCGGTTCCTGAAAGGAGCCGAGCCATCGATCCACGTTAGCCTGTGTGTTCCCGCCCTGGCCCTGGCCGAAGTAATAGAAGATTGTTTCCGCCGTGCCTTTAGTATCGCTGAATTCGAGCTGTGCCGCGCGCATGCCGCCCGGCGGGATAGATTTGGACTTGAAGCCCGCGGGTTTTTGGAAAGTAAAGCTGCCAGCTTTAAAGCTGTCGTCCGCGGCAAATAGAGTGACCGCACAAAATAAAGAAAGAATCAGAATCCTCACAGAGCGCAGAAAAGCGGGAGCGAAGGAGAGTGTCAAGCTCTGGACGAAACACCTATGAAGTCCTCGGGAATGAGCGGCGCGCGTACCACGTTGTGGCGGCGCAGGCGAACACGACGACGGATACGGAACTGAGAGGCATCAAGATGGCGCAGACGATGGGGGAGAGAAGGCCGCGAGCGGCGATGCTGAGGCCAACAATGTTGTAGAGACTCGAAAGGAGGAAACTGAGGTGGACAATTCTGACTGCGCCTTTGCTGAAGCGCAGGACCGAGTGGAGGTTCGGCACCATCTCGGCGGACATGATGATGTCGCTCGCCGGGGAGAAAGCGCCGACGTTTTCGACAACGGCAACACCGACGTTGCTTTGTTTTAATGCGCCGGCATCATTCAGGCCGTCACCGATCATCATGACAGTCTTACCGACACTTTGGAGATCCTCGATGAACTTTAATTTACCAAGAGGGGTTTGGTTGAACTGCAATTTTGCTGCGGAACCGAAAATGCCGGAGAAGCGCTCGCGCTCTTTTTCATTGTCACCGCTGAGCAGCGCCAATTCGTAATCAGAGGAAAGGGCGCGCACGACATGATCCGCATCGGGCCGGATTGCGCTTTCCAGGATGAAGGTGCCGCGATATTGGCCATCGATGGCGACGTGAACGACACTCCCCGGTGCGACGGTCGGGCTGAGAACATTTCGGGAAGACAGCCACGCCGTGGATCCCATCCAGATCTCGTGTCCGGCCACGTTTCCTTCCATCCCGCAACCCGTAGTTTCGACAAATGAGCGGACTGGTTCCGGAAAATGATCGCGAGCGATAGCTTCACCGATGCGCACGGCGTAGGGATGCGTGGAGTGGCGGGTCATGGAATAAAGCCAACTCTCTTCGGCTTGGGTGAGAGGTGTTCCGCGAAATTGAATGGAGCCAGCCCCCGCGGCGGTGAGGGTGCCGGTTTTGTCGAACACGACTGAATCGACTTTTGCGAGTTGTTCGACGACCTGCGAGCTTTTGACAAAAATGTTTCGGCGGCCCAGCAACCGAAGCGCGGTGCCCAGTGTAAAGGGCGCTGCCAGCGCGAGTGCGCAGGGACACGCGACGATCAACACAGAGGTAAAAGCTTTGAGGGCGCGGGTTGAATCATTAAATGCCCAGTAACTCGCGGCCGCGAGCGCGACGATCACGATCAATTTTGTGAATCGCTGACTGTAGCGATTGATGAGTGTGTCCAGCGATTCGACGGATTGCTTCTTGAAGGCGTCTTGATTCCAGAGAGAGGTCAGATAACTTTGCGAGACCGCTTTCGTCGTCTCGACTTCGATAGCACCGCCCACTTGGCGTCCCCCGGCGTAGAGCAAATCACCAGCGGCTTTTTCCACTGGTTCCGATTCACCGGTGACAAAGCTGTAGTCGATCAGCGCCGCTCCGTTCAAGAGCCGGGAGTCGGCAGGGAGGAGTTCGCCGTTGCGGACGATGAGGTGATCCCCGCTCTGTAGTTGCGCGAGCGAAACGGCCTCTTCCTCCCGTCCGCGCTTGCGGGTGACGGAGAGTGGAAAGAACGATTTGAAATCGCGGTCGAAAGAAAGCCGGTCATAAGTCTTCTGCTGGAACAGTCGACCACAAAGCAGAAAGAAAAGCAGGCCCGCGAAAGAATCGAAATAGCCTTCACCATGGCCAGAAATGACCTCGTAGGCGCTTTGGGTGTAAATGACGAGAATGCCCGCGGCGATGGGCACTTCGATGGTAAGCAAGCGATGCTTAAGGCCGTTCCAGGCGAGTTGGAAGTAATCACGCGCACTGTAAAGCAGCACCGGCGTGGCGAGAATCATGCTGAGCCAGCCAACCAGCTTCGCAAAGCCTGGTCCGGTAAAAGCATCCATCCCGAAATAAAGCGCAATGCTGAAAAGCATGTTGTTGCCGAAGGCAAAACCAGCGACGCCAAGCTGCAGCCAAAGGCGCCGAAACGCGGGATTCTTGCGAGACGTCTCGAGGTCGGAGAGCTTAAGATCCGGTTCATAACCAAGTGAGGCAAGGAGACTGACCAGTTCGCTCAATTTGACGCTTGAATTTTGAAAGCTTGCTGAAAGTTCTTTGCGCGCAAAGTTTACGCGTGCTTCGCCGATGCCGGACTTCAGCCGGAAAAGATTTTCCAGCAACCAGACGCAGGCGATGCAATGAATCGCTGGAATGCGGAGGGTGATGCGTGTGATTGTTTCGTTTTGAAAATCGACCAGTCGCTCCCGAACGGCTGGTTCGTCCAGAAAGGCAAAACGCGCCTCGTTGGCGTCTTGCTTTACGCGCACGCCGGCCGCGGAGTTCAGCCTATAGTAATCGTCGAGGCCATTCTCGCTCAGCACTTCGAAAACGGTGAGGCAACCGTGGCAACAAAAGCGCTTTTCCTCGCAGCAATACGAGTCATCGCGGCACGGCGTTCCGCAATGAAAACATTTCAATCGCTCTTCAGCGTGTGAAGAGCGCGGCGCACTGTCCGGCAGGACAGCGCTGGAAGCATTCGCAACCATTTATCTGGTGAAAGCGTCCACCAGACTGGATTTTGCCGCTTACCGTTTTTTGCTCTTGTTACGTCAAAATACGAAGGTGGGGCGAGCGAAAGACCCCTGGACCCGAAATCAAAGAACCCCTTCTTCGACATCGTAAACGTCGAAGAAAAACTTTACTTTGCTCGGGGGCTTACAAAACTCCGGAATGTAGGTTTCGAAATATTCCTGCACCTGATCGGGCAAGTCGCAAAGGCGTAAACCGATCATTTCGTTATTCCATTTGATGATCGCTTTCGGATCCTTTTGGGAGGCATTTGCACGAATCCAGCCGTCAACCTCCTGATCACTCGCTCCCGTCGCGACGAAATCCTTGAACTTCATTGCGTCCAATCCAGTAAATTTCCAGAAGTACGCGCCGAGACCGCACGGATAGAAATTGTATTCCCCGTTGTTCCCAATGAGATCCGCCCGGGCTTTATCGAGCATGCGAGCGGCGATAACGAAGCCGCCGAGTTTTTCGCGCGGGCTCCGCGGTGGTGTTTTCCGCAAGTCGCGAGCCAATGTTTTAAGCTTCTCCGTGTTCAATTTTCTCCTCCTTCGATTCAGGATTGTAGGCGGTCGAAACAAAGTCAATGGGGTGCTTGCGATGCGATCTGCGATTGTGAGCGTTTCTGCAAGCTGGTCTTTCATGCCGAAAAGTCCCAGTGTCAGGATATGTGGTGTCGAGAACGGTGGTTGTTTTTTCCTGGAGGCTTCAGTGTTGGTCTTTCTTTTCTCTTCCTTTTGGGCGCGGCTGAAAGGATTCAAGGCATGACTTTTGGTGAGCGGTTGGGATGGAAATCAAATGAGGTCGTCGTAATCCTGCATGTTGATGACGTGGGGATGTCGCATCCGTCCAATCGCGGAGCTATCCGGGCGACCGAAGAAGGGGTGGCGACTTCCTTTGCCACCATGATGCCTTGTCCCTGGGTGCCTGAGATTGCGCGGTATTTGAAGGCTCACCCGACTGCGGACAATGGATTGCACTTAACACTGACCGCGGAATGGCAACTTTATCGCTGGGGACCGGTCGCCGGGAAAGCAGCAGTGCCGGGTCTGGTGGATGGCGAGGGATGTCTCTGGCATTCGGTGCAGGAAGTGGCTGCGCATGCCACGGCGGATGAAGTAGAGCGCGAATTGCGCGCGCAGCTGGATCGGGCGCGGACGCTCGGTCTACCCATTACTCATTTAGATTCGCACATGGGCACATTGTTTGCGCGGCCGGATTATTTTGAGCGGTTCGCGCGAGTGGGGATCGAGGCGAAGCTTCCCGTTTTGGCGATTGGCGGAGCGGGGACACATTTGGATGCGGAGGAGCGCGCGGGGTCGGAACAGTTGCGCCCTTGGATCAAAAAAATATGGAACGCGGGGCTACCCGTCCTGGATGATTTGTTTACCGGCTTTACCCGCTTTCCCGCGCAGGAAAAACCGGCGCGACTTGCGGCATTGCTGAAGGAATTAGAGCCGGGGGTAACGGAGATTTTGTTCCATGCTTCGGAAGCAAACGAAGAGTTTCCCTTGATCACCGGGTCAAGTGCGGCACGGGGCGCGGATTTGCAGGCGCTGCTGGATGCGACCGTTCGCCGAACCATTAAGGAGCGAGGAATCCTTGTCACCACATGGCGTGAATTAATGGACCGACGTCAACGAGCAGAACCGATCGAGTAATAATCCGCTGCTATGGTTTTGAATCATATTAATCTGACGGTGACCAATGCGTTGGAGACGCAGGAATTTCTCGCGAAATACTTCGAGATGAAGCCGATGGGAAAAGCGAATCCGAAAATGGCTTTCCTCACCGACAAAAATGGAATGGTCCTGTCGATGTTTACAGCACTAAACGTGAGTTATCCCGAGACGTTTCACATCGGGTTTATCCAGGAATCGCCGGAGAAGGTGGACGAGATTTATCGGCGATTAAAGGCAGATGGATACGAAGTCGACCCGCCGTCCCGCATGCATGGTTCATGGACGTTCTATTTTCGCGCGCCCGGCGGATTCACGATCGAAGTGCTCTCTTAAGTTACTCCTTTCGTCCCATGAACAAGGGATGATTCTTCTATTAACTTCTGATCCGTGTTTCGGCGCAATTATCAGCGTCAGACCACCAAAGGAGCAGAATAGATATGAGTACCTCAGTGAATCCGAACCAAGCGTTGTGGGAAAAAGGCGATTTTACGCGAATTGCCGCAAGCATGCGCGAGAGCGGAGAGGCTCTCGTGCAAAAGATCGGAATTAAGCGCGGGATGAAAGTGCTCGATCTCGGGTGCGGCGACGGCACCACCGCGATCCCAGCGGCGAAGTTCGGTGCTGAGGTGCTCGGAGTCGATATTGCGCGGAATCTCGTGGAAGCTGGGAATCGACGAGCGAAGGAAATGGGCCTGACCAATTGCCGCTTTCAAGAGGGAGACGCAACCAATCTTGAGGGTCTGGCTGATCAATCGTTTGATGTGGTCATAAGCATTTTCGGGGCGATGTTTGCGCCGAAGCCACATGCCGTCGCGAAGGAGACCGTGCGCGTGGCACGGCGCGGAGGCCGGGTCGTAATGGGAAACTGGATTCCAAACGATCCCACGCTCGTCGCGCAAATCTTGAGGATCAGCTCATCCTACACGCCGCCGGCGCCGGAAGGGTTTGTCAGCCCCATGACGTGGGGAATGGAGAATCATGTCGTGGAGCGGTTTAGCGGCGCCGGAGTATCTGCGGACCGTATCGACTTTGTCAGGGACACGTTCACTTTCCACCATCTGGGTACGCCCACGGATTTCGTCGACCACTTCAGACAATATTACGGTCCGACAATGAATGCGTTCGAGGCCGCTGAAAAAAACGGGCGCGCATTCGAACTGCAAAACGAATTAAACGAGCTTTTTGGCCGCCATAATAAGAGTTCGAATAAGGAGGTTACCTCGATCCCGGCGACTTTCCTGCGCGTCACGGTGGCGGTGTGAATGCGATGATGGAACGGGCTCGCTCCGGTGATTGCTCACTGGTAGAGTAAAAATTTCTCCCGGCGCGTTCGGAAATCCTGGAGATCTGCGATCCATCCGGACTTAATTGCGCCAAGAGACTTTTGCTCACGAATTGCCTCCACGGTTGGCTTGTGCACGAGCAGTCGGTTGAATTTATCGAGGCCAAAATCCTTCGGATACAAACGCTGGAGCGCGGACGCGATGGTTATTCCGAGTTCCACGCTGGGGAGAGCAGAGCGATCGGTGACGATCAGGTTGACTCCTTTGCAAAGCTGGCCCTTAAAAGTGCTGGAGGTGGGTGTGAATTGGACCGGAACAACGCGAATTCCCGGGATACCGGCGGCGTTCAACTCCGTAGCGAGTTGGAGTTCCTTAATATAAGGCGCGCCAATGAGTTCGAAAGGAGTGTCCGTTCCACGGCCGACCGAGAGCGAGGTCGTCTCAAGCAAACCAATTCCGGGATAGAGAATGGCTTCGGTCAGGCTCCGCATATTGGGAGAGGGATTGATCCAGGGAAGGCTGGTTTGATCGAAATAGAAGGTGCGCTGCCAATTCTCGACCGGGATCACAGTCAGTTTTGCGTTCAGGCTGCGCTCTTCGTTGAACATCCGGGCAAGCTCGCCGACGGTCATGCCGTGGCGCACCGGAATTTTGTGCCAACCGGTGAAGCTTTCTTCGCCTTGCAAAACCGGTCCTTCGACTTGCGTGCCGTTAATCGGATTGGCGCGGTCCAGAACGAAAAACTGTTTCCCGCTTTTGCTGGCCGCTTCGAGGCAATTGCCCAGGGTGGAAATGTACGTGTAAAAGCGGCAGCCAACATCCTGGATGTCGAACACGAGGGAATCCACCTTCGCGAGTTGTTCGGTACTGGGCGAACGCCGTTCGCCATAGAGGCTGTAGACGGGCAATCCCGTCTTTTGGTCCGTTGAATCAGAAACCTTCTCGTCGAGTGCGCCGCGGATTCCATGCTCCGGGCTGAACAGCGCAGCGAGTTTAACCCCTTCGGCTTTGTGAAGCAGGTCGATCGTGGGATTGCGCTCGCGATCTGTTCCGGTGTGATTCGTAATAAGTCCGACCCGAAGGCCTTTCAGCGGGGCGAAACTGTTCTTCTTCAAGACATCGATGCCGTTGAGAACTTCGGCACTCGGCACGTCCGTTTTGTATTCGGGAAGGTCGCGACGTTCGAGCGCCCCTGGCACGTAGGCAAAATTGAAATCGGGAATGGCTTCGGCGGAGAGGGTTCCAAGGCGCCGACGCAGACCGATCACATTCCCGTTCTCGGTGGGGTGATTTCGGTTCGAAAGAAGCATGACGAAGGTTTGCGAAAAGGGATCGAGCCAAAGTGATGTGCCGGTCCACCCCGTGTGCCCGTATGAGCCGACCGGAAACACTGAACCTCGAGGACCGGCGTACGGTGAATCAATATCCCAACCCAAACCGCGGCGCGCCTCGATTTGCGGAGGAGTTTCCACCGTGTGCATCAGGGCGACCGACTCCGGCCGAAGAATGCGAACACCTTCAAGTTCACCATTATTCAGCAGAGCCCGGGCGAATCTGGCGAGATCGGAAGCGGTGGTGAAGACCCCGGCATGCCCGGCCACCCCTCCCATGCGGCGTGCCGTTGGGTCGTGCACCTCGCCCCGCAATTTTCCTTCCGTTGGCGCGATGCGCGCGAGTTTTGCCTTCGGCGGCAGGTACCCGGTGTCCGCCATTTTCAACGGTTGAAAAACATTTTCCGCAGCAAACTCATTCAGAGGCTTGCGCGCGAGGAGACGAACGACTTCGCCGAGCAGGATGAAATTGATGTCGCTGTAACGAAAGAAAGCGCCGGGCTCGTTCACCAGGGATTCCGCGCAAGCGGTTCGGATGCCGCTGTCGTATCCGCTCCAGCCCCCTACGCCTCCGATGCCCGAACGCAAACCGGAGATATGTGTCATCAACTGTTTGATCGTAACCCGCTCCTTGCCGTTTTGCGCGAACGCGGGCAGATACTTTGAGACCGGCGCATCGAAATCGAGCAATCCGCGCTCGTGCAGAATCATGAGTGACGGCGTGGTGGCGAGCACCTTTGTGAGTGACGCCGCATCGAAAATCGTATCTTCGGTCATTGTTTCCGTCTTTGGGGAAACAGCCCGGTTGCCGTATGCTTTGTGATAGCGGTCGCTCCGATGTTCGAGCCAGAACACTCCTCCCGGCAGTTTGTTGCTCGATATGCTTTGCACAATCGCCTGATCAATTTCCGCGAGCTTCTCAGGATAAAAGGGCGCCGCTGAGGCCGATGAAAGAGGGCACAGCAGAACAAAGATCAGCAGCAAAATTGTGAACATTTTGATGTTACGATGCATGGCGAGAAAAGTTCAGTGCAAGCCAGAAAGGCTGAGAGGGTTGGTCGCAGTAGTTGGGTATATCGACCTTTATTCGTTCGTCCGCTGTCCTGAAAGTTGCGGGGAAGGAGCTTGTGATAGCCTATCAAGGAGTTCGCGCGCCGGTTTAAAGCCTGGATCCAGAGCTAAGACCGCCCGAAGTTCCTCCGCCGCGGCGGGGAACTTCCGCTGGCCCAGATAAGAGTGGGCGAGGTTAAAATGAGCGTCGAGGTATTTTGGTTCCAGCTCGATGGCTTTGAGGAACTGCGCCGCCGCCTCGTCATAGCGCGACTGCTGGTCAAGTGTAATGCCCAGATTATTATACCCGGCGGCGAATCGGGGATTAATTTTTGTGACCTCTTTAAAGTGTGTGGCCGCACCCTCGAGGTCTCTCTTCCTGAGCAATAGGTTTCCCAGATTATTGTGAACCTCCGCATAATCCGGGGCGATCTTCAGAGCTTGCGTGTACGCATTGGTTGCCTCGTCGATTCGTCCGAGTTTTCCGAGGGCGATTCCCAAATTGTAATAAACCGACTCCGAGGTGTCATCCGATTGGACGGAAAGTTGGTAAGCGTTTGCCGCGTCCACATATTCCTGCCGCGCCAGGAAGTCGTCTCCTTTGTCGGAATACGCGGTTCCCCGATCAGAGGGGGGCATCGCCGCTATTGCAGTGCGCCAATCTGGTGTTGCTGTTACGCGATTACTAGGCGCGAGGCTCCTCTCCATTTGCGGAAGCGCTGCGGGAGGGGTGACTTCCGGGAGCGTTTGGGCGATCGGGACTTCTGGACGTGAGTTCCTCCGCAGAAACTTGCTGCCAACCGCAATGGAGAGTACCGCCACAATTATTAAAAGAAACAGAATTCCTGCAGGTGTTTCGCCCGTTGCCCGCTTTCTTGGGACAGGTTTCTTACGCTTCTTGCTCACGGCTAAACTTAGAGCGCCCTAGATCGAATCTGCAATGCACAAACGCGTTAAGCCGACCTTCACTCTCGCAAGCGCGTCATCTACGGATATGGCGCACTCAGCGGCACGAATGAGACAAGTTGGCGCTAGTCTTTCGAGTTGCTGGCGCGAAACTCCGTGTAACTTATTACGCTGCAATCGCCTGTCCTATGGCACTGCCGCTGCTTAAAGTTTGGGAGCGTAGCAGTTTAGAAGAGGACACACTTTATGCCAAAAGTACTAGGTATCGATTTGGGGACGACGAATTCTTGCATGGCGGTTATGGAAGCCGGTGAGCCGCTGGTGTTAGAGAACTCTGAGGGGAAACGGACGACACCATCAGTGGTGGCGTTTTCAAAGTCGGGTGAGCGGTTGGTGGGTGAAGCCGCGAAGCGCCAGGCCATTACCAATCCGCGAAATACGGTTTACTCGATCAAGCGGTTCATGGGACGCAAGTTCGATGAGGTGCAGGAGGAGATTAAACGCGTTCCATACAAGGTGGTTCGAGCGGCGAATGGGGACGTAGCGGTGGAGGTTGAGACGGAGGGGAAGAAGCAGCAGTTCAGCCCGCCCGAAATTTCCGCGATGATTTTGGCCAAGTTGAAAGCCGACGCCGAAGTTCGCCTGGGTGAAAAGGTGACGCAGGCGGTAATCACGGTGCCCGCTTATTTCAATGACTCGCAACGTCAGGCGACGAAGGACGCAGGCCGGATCGCGGGGTTGGAAGTGTTGCGCATTATTAATGAGCCGACGGCGGCGTCTCTGGCATACGGGCTTGATAAGAAGAAGGACGAGGAGATCGCCGTTTACGATCTCGGGGGCGGGACGTTCGATATTTCGGTGCTGGAGATTGGCGATGGCGTTTTCGAAGTGAAGGCGACCAACGGCGATACGCACCTGGGTGGCGATGACTGGGACAATCGGCTGATGGATTGGATTCTGGACGAGTTCAAGAAAGAGCAGGGAATGGATCTGCGCAAGCAGCCGGATGCGATGCAACGTATCAAGGAAGAGGCAGAAAAGGCGAAGATCGCGCTCTCCAGTTCTCAGCAGTATGACATCAATCTGCCATTCATTACCGCGGATGCGAGCGGGCCGAAGCATATCGCGCTGAAGCTCACCCGGGCCAAGATGGAACAGCTTTGCGACGACTTGTTCGAACGAACGATTGCGCCGGTTCGGAACTGTCTCAAGGACGCAGGCATGAGCGCGGAAAAGATTGATGAGCTGGTGCTCGTGGGCGGTATGACGCGTATGCCGCGCGTGGTCGAGACGGCCAGATCGCTGGTCAATAAGCAGCCGCATCAGGGGGTGAACCCGGATGAGGTGGTGGCGATTGGCGCGGGAATTCAAGGTGGCGTGCTCAAAGGCGAAGTGAAGGATGTGCTCCTGTTGGATGTCACGCCACTTTCGCTCGGTATCGAGACGCTCGGCGGGGTGTTCACGAAGTTGATTGAACGGAATACGACGATTCCTACGCGGAAGTCGGAAATCTTTTCGACCGCTTCGGACAGTCAGCCTGGTGTGGAGATTCATGTGCTACAGGGCGAACGGCAGTTCGCGCGCGATAACAAGACCATTGGTAAGTTTCACCTGACCGATATTCCGCCCGCTCCGCGCGGTGTTCCTCAGATCGAGGTCACCTTTGACATCGATGCCAACGGAATTCTGCATGTCAGTGCGAAGGACCTCGGGACGGGCAAGGAACAGAAGATCACAATCACAGCGAGCAGCGGCCTTTCGAAGGAAGAAGTTGAGAAGATGCGTAAAGACGCGGAATCGCACGCGGAAGACGACAAGAAGCGCCGTGAGGAAGTGGAAGTGCGCAACGAAGCGGACAACGCCGTTTATCGCACTGAGAAAATGCTCAAGGACAACGCGGATAAGTTGGGCGCTGCGGACAAGAGCAAGATCGAAGGCGCTGTCGCTGCGGTGAAGGAAGCGTTAAAGGGAACCGATGGTGCTGCGATTAAGGCCGCTTCCGACAAGCTCAACGAAGCGTGGCAGGCGGCGTCGGCTGAGCTTTACAAATCAGCTCAGCAGGCTCGCGGTGGCGCTGGCGCTGGTCCTGGGGGTCCACAAGGTGGTCCGACCGGCGGCGGCACGCAGACGGAATCGTCGCAGGGTGGGGGAGAAGCCGGCGGAAAAGATGAAGGTCCGATTATCGACGCCGAAGTCGTTGACGAAAAGAAGTAATTCAAGCGTGAAAGGCTGCCCAAAAAAGGCAGCCTTTCATTTTTACTCGTTGTAACCCGCAGAAATTTCAGTAGAATCGACACTTTTCCCGCGGCGAGTGCCGGCGGGAGTCAATCACAACTAACAATAAACAGAACTATGGCATTGAACGTAAAGCCCCTCGGCGACCGTATTTTGGTCGAAGCCGTGGAGGAAAAAGAAGTGAAAAAGGGTGGCATTATCATTCCCGATAGCGCCAAGGAAAAGCCTATGGAAAGCGTCGTCGTTGCGCTCGGCACTGGCAAAACCGACGACAACGGTAAGAAAATTCCGTTCGAAGTGAAGAAGGGCGACCGCATCCTGTGCAGCAAGTACGGCGGAACGGAAATCAAACTGGATGGCAGGGAATACAAAATCCTCAATTCGGATGATGTCCTCGCCATTCTCGAATAACTGAAAATTCAAACCCCCCGAGAAAATTTATGGCAGCGAAACAACTGATTTTTGACGAGGTAGCTCGTCAGTCCCTGCTCAAGGGCGTGAACAAGCTCGCGCGAGCTGTGACCGCCACCCTCGGCCCGAAAGGCCGCAACGTTGTGCTCGATAAAAAGTTTGGCTCTCCCACCGTCACCAAGGACGGCGTGACTGTCGCCAAGGAAATCGAGCTCGAAGATCCTTACGAAAACATGGGCGCCCAGATGGTGCGCGAAGTGGCCAGCAAAACCAGCGACGCCGCTGGTGACGGCACCACCACCGCGACTGTTTTAGCCGAAGCGATTTTCCGCGAAGGTTTGAAGAACGTCACCGCGGGTGCGAGTCCGATCAGCCTGCAACGCGGCATTCAGAAGGCCGTTGATGCAGCCGTCGAGCATCTCGCGAAGATCGCCAAGCGCGTGAAGGACAAGGAAGAGATCAAGCAGGTCGCGACTGTTTCAGCCAACTGGGACAGCACGATCGGTGAGATCATTGCCGACGCGATGGACAAGGTCGGCAAGGACGGCACCATCACGGTTGAAGAAGCCAAGTCGATCGAAACCACCCTCGACGTGGTCGAAGGCATGCAGTTCGACAAAGGTTATCTTTCGCCTTACTTCGTAACCAACGCGGAATCGATGGAAACCCGCATGGACGACCCTTACATCCTGATTTTCGAGAAGAAGATCAGCACGCTTAAGGACATGCTCCCGATGCTCGAGAAGGTTGCCAAGACCGGCAAGCCGCTCCTGATCATCGCGGAAGAAGTCGAAGGGGAAGCGCTCGCGACTCTTGTCGTGAACAAGCTCCGCGGAACGCTCCAAGTCTGCGCTGTGAAGGCGCCTGGCTTCGGCGATCGCCGCAAAGCGATGCTCGAAGACATCGCGATCCTGACCGGTGGCCGCTTCATCAGCGAAGACATCGGCATCAAACTGGAAAGCGTCAGTCTCGAAGACCTCGGCCGTGCGAAGTCGGTGGTCGTGGATAAGGAAAACACCACGATCGTCGAAGGCAATGGCAAGTCGTCGGACATCCAGGGCCGCGTGAATCAGATTCGCCGTTCGATCGAGGAAACCACCTCGGATTACGACCGCGAAAAACTGCAGGAACGCCTGGCGAAGCTCGCCGGTGGCGTGGCCGTCATCAACGTCGGCGCCGCCACCGAGACCGAGATGAAGGAAAAGAAAGCGCGCGTTGAAGACGCGCTGCACGCAACTCGCGCTGCCGTCGAAGAAGGCATTGTTCCTGGCGGTGGCGTTGCTCTGCTTCGCTGCCTCCCTGCGATCGAAGGCGTGAAGCTCGAAGGCGACGAACAGATCGGCGTGGATATCGTGAAGCGCGCGATCGAATCGCCCTTGCGCTCGCTCGCGTCCAACGCCGGTGTCGAAGGATCGATCATCGTCCAGGAAGTGAAGCGCCGCAAAGGTAACGACGGCTACAACGTCGCGACGGGCGCGTATGAAGACCTGGTGAAAGCTGGTGTCGTCGATCCGAAGAAGGTCACGCGCACCGCGCTGCAGAACGCGGCCTCCATCGCCGGACTGCTGCTCACGACCGAATGCCTCATCACCGAATTGCCGGAGAAGGAAAAACCGGCAGCCCCGGCCGGCCATGGCGGCCACGGCGGCGGCATGGGCGGAATGGATTATTAAACAACCCGCTTGGGTTGGGAGGAACCTCAAAAGGGCTGGCGCAACCCCGCCAGTCCTTCTTTTTCGTAAAGATTCTTCACAGAAGCTGCGGACCGGAACGTTCCACCGCACATACTGACTGGTAACTCGGGGAAAACGCGATTTCCAAGCCAGTATGCTGACCGTCCGAGGAACGCTACTTGAATATCAGGCAGTTACCCACATTCCAAATATGTTTTGCTTAATTTTGTAATTAATAGATGTTGCGCACGGAGGAAGTTTAGGGGTGGAAGGGCAGGCTGGCTTACGAATTGCTGGAGGGGGTGTGCTCAGTATGAAGTCAAACAGGACGCGATTCCGCCCGCAAGGCAAGCTAACTGGTTCGTTGAATAGCCGCTACCGCGGTGCTGGTCGTGTGCGTCTTGCGGAAATGCCTAGTCCTGTCATTCTCCCGGAGATCTCCCCTGAACAAGTGGTCGCCGACATACTCGTATGCACTTTGGAGCGTATCCAGCGTTCCTCCAGCCCGGAAGTTGCGGCCGCTGCGGCTCGGTATCTATCGGTCTTTCGCTAAAGTTCCTCTCGGTTTCGCGTAAAGTCCTCTTCTTCCTCTTTCTCTGCGGAAGTTTTTTCTCCGGCACTGTAATATTTCTTTGCCATTTCCTTCTCTCATTTCTGACGGGTATTTTTGTTGTAAAGCCCTCGTTTGCAACGGATTTGTAACACCCTGTCGCTGACAGATAACTGCTGTCAGAGGCCGATAACACGAGAGGGTTGCTACCCACGAAAGGGGAGGGACACTAGAACCGATAAGGAAGCTGGTGTGTTAGCCAGTGGGGAGGGCGATTCCTCATACTCGAATGTCCAGCGCCAACTGGAAATATGGCCAGGGGTTGACCAGTCGACCACGTGCGGAGCTTTGCCTCGATTCTTCGCGTTAGCAACTTAGAGCGTCCGCGGGGAAAACGGCTGAAATGAAGGGCCCTAACGAGTTACAAATGACGAGCGACGTCCTCAAGTTCAAATCGCTCGAAGCGATTTCCACTTCGCCCACCGCGAGCGAGATCGCTCCAGCGAAGATCTCATTCGTGAAGCGTGCGCTGGATATTTTCTGCCTGATTCTCGCGCTGCCCACTCTCTTGCCGCTGATGCTCGGCATCGCAGCTTTGATCAAAATCGTTTCGCCCGGGCCGATATTCTTCATGCAGGACCGGATCGGTTTCATGGGGCGCCGTTTTCGGATGTTTAAATTCAGGACAATGAAGGTCAACGCCGAGACATCGTCTCACCAGCAGCACCTCAAGGATTTAATTAATTCGAACGTGCCCATGACCAAGCTCGACAATAAAGGGGATCCACGTGTGATTAAATTCGGCGGCATTCTGCGTTCGAGCGGCCTCGACGAGTTGCCTCAATTGATCAACGTCGTGCGCGGCGAAATGAGTCTGGTCGGTCCGCGCCCTTGTACTCCTTACGAGTACGAGCAGTTCCAGCCCTGGCATAAACAGCGTTTTCGCGCGTTGCCGGGCCTGACGGGACTTTGGCAGGTGAGCGGGAAGAACCGCACCACATTTAACGAAATGATCGAGTTGGACATCCGCTATGCAAAAGATTGGTCCCTTTGGATGGACCTGCGGATCATCTCTCTCACCGTTCCGGTTTTGCTGAATCAGGTCAAAGAACAAAAACTCAAAAAATCGAATGCAACCTGTGAAAAACAAAAGCAGCATTAACATCGGCGTAGTCGGCTGCGGTTACTGGGGCCCGAACCTTATTCGGAATTTCCGCGCTTTGCCCGATTGCAAGGTTAAAACCATTTGCGATCAGGATGAGAACAGGTTGAGGCAGCTCAAGAATCTCTATCCTGAGCTGCAAACTGAGACGAGCTTCGAAAAATTGATCGCGGATAAGAGCGTAAATGCGATCATCGTCGCCACCCCTGTCCGCTTCCACTACAAAATGGCGAAGGCCGCGTTGGAAGCCGGCAAGCATACTTTCATCGAGAAGCCGATGGCCGCCTCTTCCGCCGAGTGCGAGGAGCTAAACGAGATCGCCACGAAGAATGGCCTCACCCTGATGATCGGGCACACCTTCCTGTATTCAGCGCCTGTTCGTAAGATCAAGGAGATCGTCCAGTCCGGGGATATCGGAACCATTCAATATATCAGCTCGCGTCGGCTGAACCTTGGTCTTTACCAGAAGGATATCAATGTCGCCTGGGATCTCGCGCCGCACGATATTTCGATCATTCTTTACATCATGGGTCACGCGCCGGTGAGCGTTAATTGCCGCGGTAATTGCCATGTCACACCGGGTATCGAAGACGTCACGAACATGGCGCTTACTTTCCCAAACAATCAATTGGCCACTATTCAGAATAGCTGGCTCGATCCGCGCAAAGTGCGTGAAATGACGATTGTCGGCACTCGTCGGATGATCGTTTACGACGACGTCGAACCGCTCGAAAAGATCAAGATTTACGACGCGCGCGTGGATCGTCCGCCGCACTACAACACCTTTGCTGAGTTCACTTACTCCTATCACTACGGCGATATTTACATTCCCTACGTGAAGCAGGAGGAGCCGCTCAAGGTCGAATGCCAGCATTTCCTCGATTGCATTAAGACCGGTGCATCACCCATCTCGAACGGGCAGCATGGCCTGGAATTGGTGCGCATCCTCGAAGCTTCTTCGGCTTCGCTCAAACATCACGGCGCGCCTATTCATCTTCAGGATGGGAAGCCACACGCCCGGCCTGTTATTCAAATTCGTCCGAATGGCCGCGCGGTGCGCGCCTCCAATGGTAACGGTCGCGCGTCTGCCGCAGTTCTCGCCGAGAATGGCAATGGCAACGGTCATGCAGTGCGAGGGATTCAAGCATGACGAACGATCCGACGCTGTACCAGCGCATCGCTCCGGACGTTAAGCTTGGCAAGAACGTAAAGATTTTCGCCTTCACCAATCTTTACGGCTGCGAAATTGGCGACGAAACCAAAATCGGGACCTTCGTGGAAGTGCAGAAGAATGCCCGGGTCGGCAAGCGTTGCAAAATCTCCAGCCACTCGTTTATTTGCGAAGGCGTTACGATCGAAGATGAAGTTTTCCTCGGTCATAATGTGACTTTCATCAACGACCTCTTCCCTCGCGCTACTGCGGCGAACGGTCAGCTTCAGACCGAAGCGGATTGGGAGTGCCGTCCTACTCTGGTAAAGCGAGGAGCCTCCATCGGTTCGAGCGCAACGCTTCTTTGCGGCATCACAGTCGGCGAAAACGCCATCGTCGGCGCGGGTAGCGTTGTAACGAAGGACGTTCCGGCGAACACCGTCGTTGCTGGAAATCCCGCCCGCGTTTTGCGCAAGCTATAAACTTCTCTCCTTTTAAACCTAGCCCCACAATGATTCCGTTTCTTAACTTAAAAGCTCAACATCAGGCCCTGAAATCTGAAATTCTCGCCGCCGTTTCTGAAGTGCTGGATAGCACGGCGTTTGCCGGCGGTCCTTACGTTGCAAAGTTCGAAGAGGAGTTCGCCGCTTACTGCCACGCAAAATATTCGGTTGCAGTCGGCAACGGCACCGATGCTCTCTGGTTCGCTCTGCTCGCCCTTGGCATTGGTCCCGGGGACGAAGTGATCACCGTGCCGAACACTTTTATTGCGACGGCCGAAGCGATCACGTATTGCGGTGCGAAGCCGGTGTTTGTGGATGTTGACGAGGAAACCTACACGATGGATCCACGTCTGATCGAGCAGGCGATCACTCCTCGCACCAAAGCGATCATCCCGGTTCATCTCTATGGCCAGATGGCCGACATGGACCCGATCATGGAAATCGCGCGCAAGCATCGTCTCTTCGTCATCGAGGATGCCTGCCAGGCTCACGGCGCCGACTACAAAGGTCGCCGCGCCGGTTCCATCGGTGATGTGGGTTGTTTCAGTTTCTATCCCGGTAAGAATCTTGGTGCCTGCGGCGAAGGCGGTGCGTCCGTCACGAACAATCTCGAACTGAAGAACAAGATGGCGATGTTCCGGGATCACGGCCAGGCGAAGAAGTATTACCACAGCGTGGTCGGCTGGAACGGTCGGATGGACGGCATTCAAGGCGCGATTCTCAGTATCAAGCTGAAGCATCTCGATGCCTGGACCGATGCTCGCCGTTCTCATGCGGCGGCCTACACCGCCGCCTTCAAGAACGTGCATGGGGTGTTAAGCCCGAAAGAAGCCGCTCAGCGGAAGCACGTTTATCATCTCTATGTTCTGCGTGTGCGGAATCGTGATCGCATTCTCAAACAGCTCGCGGATAAAGGCGTAAATTGCGCGATTCACTACCCTGTTCCGTTGCATCTGCAGGAAGCCTATGCTTCGCTCAGTATCCCTCGCGGGTCGCTGCCGGTGTCGGAACGTTGCGCGGAAGAAATTATCTCCTTGCCCATGTTCCCCGAACTAACGGCGGGCGATATCCAAACTGTTGTGAATTCAGTCGCGGCACTCGTCCAGGAAAACGCGGCCTCGCCCGCTCTCGCTTGATCTTGGAATCACAGGCCCAGTCGGGCTGTCTCTCTTCGTCCGTCAAGCTCCGCCTGGCGGACCCGCTCCAGGTTGAACATTGGGATGACCTCCTCCGCACCCACCCCGAATCAACCGTTTTTCATTCACAGGGCTGGGCGCGCCTCCTGGCTGAAACTTATCACTACACTCCGCTTTATCTCATCGCCGCAGACAGCCATCGGCTTTGGGCTCTTCTCCCGCTCTTTGAACTCCGAAGCTGGCTTACTGGCACTCGCGGCGTATCGCTCCCGTTCACTGATCGATGCAGCTCGTTGCTTTCACCCGCTTTTGATCTCAAAACGTTGTTTGACGCCGCTCTCGATATCGGACGCGCCCGTCGCTGGAAATCTCTGGAACTCCGTGGCGTCCCCGAAGGATTTGCGCAATCGTCGGTCTCCTTCTATCAGCATGATCTCGATCTGGTGCCGTCCGAATCAGAATTGTTCGAACGTTGCGATTCCGCGATGCGGCGTTCCATCCGCAAAGCGCAACGGTCAGCGCTCGAGATTGAATCGCACGACACGCTGGAAAGCGTCGAGGCTTACTACGCACTGCACCAACTCACTCGGCAAAAACATGGGTTGCCTCCACAGCCCATCTCTTTCTTCCGAAATCTGCAGCGGTTTGTCATTGCAGCGGGCCACGGAAAGGTCCTTCTCGCAAAACTCGGTGGCATCCCGGTCGCGGGCGCGATCTTCCTCCGCTTTGGAAGTCACAGCGTCTACAAATTTGGCGCTTCAAACGAAGCGGCCCAGGATCTTCGTCCCAACAACCTCCTCCTCTGGAGAGGACTCCTCGAAATGAAACAACTCGGCGCCCACACGCTCTCTTTCGGACGAACCTCCCTTGATCAGGATGGCCTTCGCCGTTTCAAACGCGCTTTTGGCGCTGCCGAGACTCCGCTGCATTACCTGAAATACGATTACAATTCCTCCGCTTTCGCCACGAGCGAACCGGACCGCTCCTCTGGCGCGCACACCCAATTTTTTCGTCTTTGCCCGAAGCCGGTTTCCCGGCTCATCGGGACTTTTCTTTACCCGCACGTTGGCTGATTAACTCAAATTAGGTTCCTATGAACAACAATCACGAAAATCCACAAGCGTCTTCAGTCGGCGTGGACGATGTCTTTTATCTCTTCTTCCGCCACAAGGGGAAGATCGTCCTTTGCACCCTGCTCGGCTTCGCCGCCGCGGCTGTGATCTACCTCATGGATCAGAAAGTCTCGCGCGCCCAGGCCAAGATCATGGTCCGCTACATCACCGATAAGAAGGACCCGCGCGAGATGAATGCGGGCTCGCCAGAAACGACGCAACGGCTGGACCCCCGCGATAACGCGATTATGAGCGCCGAAGCTCAAATCCTGCAGAGCAACGATTCAATCACCAAGGCGCTCGCTGCCATCGGTGGACCCAAGAAAATGCTCCAGGCATATGGCGGCGGCGAAAGTGCCTACGAAGCTGCTTCCCTGGTGATGAAGAATCTCGACGTCGATTTGCTCCCCAAGAGCGGCGTCATGGTTTTGACCTTTACCCATAAAAACCAGGATGTTGCTTCAAAATTTCTCACGGCCCTCATCGATGAATATAAGCGCCAGCACGTTTTGATTCACAAATCCGGCGCCAGTCCCGAAGAAATCCGCGCGGAGGCGGATAATATTAGGGCTAGTCTGGTCAATACAGAAGGCGAACTGAGAAAGCTGAAAAGCGAGGCGCACATTTCCAATCTCGATCACAGCAAAACCCAGCTTGAAAGCCAGCAAACAGAGCTGGCCAAGCAGATCTTTCAAGCTGAGGCTCAACTCGCCGAAATTCATGCTTTGATCGATGTCCGCACTAAAGGAACCAGTTCGGCAAAAACGAATGAAGTGGGCGGTGCTGGGGACAAACCTCAACCAAGCGCGGCGGATATAACGGAATTTAACCTGCTCGCCCGCAAACTGAACGAGCTCACCAAAACCGAATCTGATTATCTCGCGGTCTTCTCCGAAAATAGCAAAAAAGTCGTCCAGATTCGGGAGGAAATTAAGACGGTGAAGGAGAAGATCAATAAACTGCCGATCGATCCTTCCTATCTTACCCAGGCCGCCCAGTCTGGACCCGCAGCACCCGCTTTCGACTTTGAGACGGCCAAAGCTCGCATTGCTTCTCTGGAAGCAATGCGCAACAAGCTCACCAACCTCTTCGCTTCCGTGCGGTTCGACTACGCCAAAATCGACCAGGTCGAGGACCAGATCACCCAACTCGAACGTAAAAAGAAAACCGACGAAGAGAAGCTCGCCTTTTACGAAAAGACGATCTACGAAATGAACCTCGATACGAATATTGATGCGCGCACCCGCAACAATATCCCGGTCATTCAAAATCCCACGATCATTCCCACGGAGTTTAAGAAGCTCGGCAAAAAAATGGGTGCGGCTGCAGGCGGAGGCATCGCTCTCGGTTTCCTTCTCGCGCTATTTCTCGATTACGTGTTCAACCCGAGCGTCAAACGCACCAAGGATCTCGAAACCAATTTGCGTGTTCCCGTCCTCGCTTCCATTCCCGATTTCGGTCGCAGGCTTAAGTTGAAGCGAGGTCACGCTAAAAACGGCGCCCTTCAAAAGAACGGCCACCCGCACACGAATGGCGAAATTCCGCCGTGGGAGGAATCCGATCCGATGCTGCCTTACTATGAAGCCCTCCGCGACCGCATCGTCATGTCCTATAACGGCGATCTGCATAAGCCGAAAATCGTCGGCCTGACCAGTTGCCACGCCGGCGCAGGTGTTTCGCGTCTCGCGACTGGTCTCGCCGCTTCGCTCTCGCGCGATGCCGAACGCAACATCCTCCTCGTTGGTCTCGAACGGAACAAAGTCGCCGTCTCCGCTTTCGCCAAAGGTCGCCCGACAGAAGGTATCGAACCTCCCGCCGAGGACGCCAACACAGACAAACAACTCGTCGTGCAAAATCTCCACAGCCTGGCCACTACCGGTCGCAACCTTGCCGGTGCGAGTGTCGTTCAAAGCTTCACCGACCTTTTGCCGAAGCTGAAGATTTCCGACTACGACTACATTATTTTCGACCTCCCCCCTCTCACCCAAACCAGCGGCTCACTCCGCCTCGCCAGCCAGATGGAACGCGCCATCCTCGTCGTCGAAGCGGAGGAAACCGACAAAGCAAACGCCAAACGCGTCACGAATCTTCTCAAAGCCTCTCAACCAAAGCTTTTCAGCGTCTTGAATAAGGCTCACTCCTACGGCCCAAAAAGCTTGCGGGAAATGGCTGACTAATATAACCGTTCATCATCACTGATCGCTGATGAGCCTGCTCCGCCAGACTTATTACCATCTCAAGCCGTACCTTCCCGTCGGCATGCGGATGGCCTTGCGGCGGCAGCTTGCCAGTCATACTCACAGGCGCACCCACGATATCTGGCCAATCAAGCGCGGCACCACGCAACCTCCCGGCAATTGGCCCGGCTGGCCCGGTGGTAAACAGTTTGCCTTTGTCCTCACGCACGATGTCGAGGGACGCAAAGGACTCAACCGTTCCGAGGGTTTAGCCAATCTGGAATTGGACCGCGGCTTTCGTTCCAGCTTCAATTTCATTCCTGAAGGCGAGTACGAAGCGTCGCACGAGCTTCGCGACAAACTTGTTGCGTGCGGTTTCGAGGTTGGCGTTCACGATCTCAAGCACGATGGGAAACTCTATCGTTCCGAGACCGCCTTTCGTGAGCACGCCCAACAAATCAATCGGTATCTGGCCGCCTGGGGCGCCCGCGGATTCCGGTCGGGGTTCATGCATCATAACCTCGATTGGATTCACTACCTCAATGTCGAATACGATCTCTCGACGTTCGACACCGATCCTTTCGAACCGCAGCCCGATGGGGTGGATACGATCTTTCCTTTCTGGGTGCCCGCTCCGGGTAACAGCTCGGAATCTCCGAATGCGCCCGGCCGGCCCGGCTACATGGAGCTTCCTTATACCCTCGCCCAGGATTCAACTCTTTTTCTCCTGCTCGGCGAACGCTCCATCAAGCACTGGAAGCAAAAGCTGGATTGGATCGCGGAGCACGGCGGCATGGCGCTGATCAACACTCACCCCGATTATCTCAATCTCACCCACGACGGTGCCGATCAGGAGGTCAGCGTTAAATTTTATCTCGAGCTTCTCGATTATGTTCGCTCGCGCTACGAAGGCGAGTTCTGGTCGGCGCTCCCGCAGGAAGTCGCTGCTTACTGCGCTCCCTTTCGTCCGGCGCGCCGGGAGATTTCTCACAAGCGTGTTTGCATGATTTCTTATAGTTGTTACGCCACCGACAACCGCGTCATGCGCTACGCTGAGGCGCTCGCTGAACGCGGCGATGCTGTCGACGCTTTCGCTCTCGATAGTTCCGTTCGTCCTGGAAAATTCGAGGTTCTCAATGGCGTAAACTCCTATCGCGTCCAAAACCGCGTCCGCAACGAAAAGGGCAAGGCCGTTTATCTCGCCCGTATCCTCAAGTTCATGATCAAGGCCTCCGCCATCTTGACTTGGCGCCATCTCCGCAAGCCCTACGACGTGGTCCACGTTCATAACGTCCCTGACTTTCTCGTTTTCGCGGCCTGGTTCCCCAAGCTTACTGGTGCCCGTATCATTCTCGACATTCACGACATTCTGCCCGAATTCTTCGCCAGCAAGTTCGGCGCGAAGGAAAATAATTGGTATGTCGAGCAGCTCCTGCGCGTGGAGCGAAACTCGTGCGCTTTTGCCCATTACGTCATTATTGCCAACCATCTTTGGCTCGACAAAATTACGAAGCGCTCCGTCCCGCCGGAGAAATGTTCAGTCGTTCTCAACCACGTGGATCGCTCCAAGTTTTTCCCGCGCACCCGCACGCGCCAGGATGATCGGCTCATCGCTATTTTCCCGGGCGGCCTTCAACATCATCAGGGCCTCGATATCGCCATTCGCGCTTTTCCGCGCGTTCTGAATCGTTTTCCCACCGCCGAATTTCACATTTACGGCGAAGGCAATATGAAAGAGGAATGGACCGATCTCGTGCGCCAGCTCGGTCTCGAAAAACACATCTTCTTTTTCAAGCCGCTCTCGATTCACGATATTGCCGATCGCATCGCCAATGCCGATGCCGGAATCGTTCCCAAACGCGCCGATTCCTTCGGCAACGAGGCTTACAGCACGAAAATCATGGAATTCATGTCCCAGGGCGTCCCAGTCGTCGCTTCCCGCACCAAAATCGATACCTATTATTTTCAGGACCACGAAATCGCCTTTTTCGAATCCGGCAATTTTGAAGATCTCGCCGCCAAACTGATTCGCATCTGGTCCGATCCGGCTTACGCCCGCACTCTTGCGCGCAACGGCTTCGCCTACGTCGCGGCCAACAACTGGGAAAGCAAAAAGCACGAATATTTCTCGATCGTGGATGATAAGCCTTATCCCGCTCCAACCAACCCGGGTGATAAGATTATTGATCCCGATCCCGGATTCGTCGAAGATCCGGACCTGACCCGCACCGCAGCCTTCGCGCGCCATAACCTCAGCGCGCGTCCTCTTCTGGTGCGTCCCCGTCTGAAGCCGGCCTAGCTAGCTTTAGCCAAACCCGCGGTGACATGCGAACACGCCGCGTCTCTCACATGCTCGTACTGCCTCGTGCGTCTAGACCGTCTCGCTACCCTTTATCTCGCTAAGCCGCTGCGGAAGTTTTCTCCACTTCCCGGCGAAGGATGCATCAGCATACTGATGTATCACCGCATCTCGGCCTTGCCCGAGCCGGGCTTCGCTCCCTACTACCGCGTCAACACCAGTCCGGCGCGGTTTGCGGAGCAGATGGCCTTCCTTCACCAGGAGCAATACAAGGTCGTCGACCTCCTCGAGGCCTTGCGTCTCCTCCAGGCTAACGCCTTCACCCGCAAGCATGTCGTCCTCACTTTTGACGACGGCTACGCGGACTTCGCCCGGGAAGCTTTTCCCGTTCTGCAAAAATACGGTTTTACCGCCACCGTTTTTTTGCCTACGTCCTTCATTTCTGCCGAGCCGGCTTCCTTTAAGGAGACCCCCTGTCTCACTTGGGCTGAAGTAAAACAACTTCGCCGTGCCGGCATCCGATTCGGTTCGCACACCGTCTCTCATCCGACTCTTTACGACCTCGCCTGGCCTGAAATCGAGAACCAGCTTCGCGAATCCAAAGCTACTCTCGAACGAATGCTTGAGGAACCGGTCACCACTTTTGCGTATCCCTACGCCTATCCTGAAGCGGACATTGCCTTCACCAGACAATTCTCCGCTTTGCTGCATGACATAGGCTACGATTGCTGCGTCACCACGCGTATCGGTGTTGCGCTGAGAAACGACGATCCCTTTTCCCTGAAACGGCTACCATTGAACGATTGCGACGACACCGCCCTCTTCCGTGCCAAACTCGAGGGCGGCTATAATTGGCTTTCTCTCCCGCAGCGCTTGCGGAAGAAAGCCGGGAACAGATCAAGGGCCACTCGTCTCAATTCGATTGTTGAACCTACAGTTTGTTGATCACAGGCCCGCTGCCTCCTCCAGTGCGAACCTGCTCGAAATTGCGCCGTCTCTCGCCGGTAAACGCATCGCGGCAGTCGTGTTTTCATACTACCCCGCTGATCCCCGCGTCCGCCGCGAAGCGGAAGCCATGGCCGCTGTCGGTGCTGAAGTCGATATCTATTGCCTCCGCGGACCAGGCGAACGGCCGCTCGAAACTATTAACGGTATCACCGTCCGCCGCCTCCCTTTGGAAAGGCAGCGTGCCAGCCGCGGGCGTTACATGCTTCAATACGCGAACTTCCTCCTTCAGGCTTTCCTCCGCCTCGCGTTCACTGGCGCAAAGGCTCCTTACAGCCTGGTGCACGCGCACAACATGCCAGACTTCCTTGTCTTTGCTGCTCTCGTCCCGAAATTCCGGGGGGCGAAAGTCATTCTCGATCTTCACGACCCCATTCCCGAGCTCTACCGCACCAAATTCAACCTCGACTCCGGTTCGTTCACTATTCGCCTCCTTGAATGGGTCGAGAAACTTAGCATTCGCTTTGCCGATCTCGCCTTCACCCCAAACCTCGCCTTCAAGGAAATCTTCGTCGCGCGCGGCTGCCCGCCCGAGAAGATGGTGATCGTCATGAACTCGCCCCAGACCGAGATCTTTCACCCCGATTCCGTGCAACCTTCCTCCGCTTCCGCGGGCGAGCGCACCGAGGGCGAATTTCGCCTCATGTTCCACGGCACCCTCCTCGAACGTCACGGTCTCGACGACCTGATTCACGCTGTTGCTCTCCTCATTCGGGAAATTCCAGGAATCAAACTCAACATTTACGGCGCCCGCACCGCTTACGTCAGCCACATCGAAGGGCTGGTTAAAACGCTCGGTCTTGAATCAGCGGTCCTTTATCATGGCGAGCAAACTCTTGAGCAGATCGCCTCGCACATTCTCGAAATTGATCTCGGTGTGATTCCAAACAAACGGACCCCATTCACCGAAATCAACATGCCCACTCGTATCTTCGAATACCTGGCGTTGCAAAAACCGGTCATCGCCCCCCGCACTCGCGGCATTGGAGATTACTTCCAGGAACACCAAATCCTTTATTTCGAACCTGGCGATGTTCACAATCTGGCTGCCCGCATCCGCTGGGCTCACGATCATCCGGAAGAACTCCGCGCCGTTACCCGCGAAGGACGTACCGTCTTTCAAGCATTCGATTGGGAAGCCCAGAAACTCGCTCTCCTTTCCGCCGTCGAATCGCTCCTGACCCCGGTGCCATCGCCGACTCTGAAAATAGCCGGCGCATAACTTCGGACCGCGGTCGGTCCCCGACCGCAGCCCTTACGAATAATCTGGTTAACGCTGACCGCAACCGTGTCGAGTTCATGGCCCAATTGACCTGAGCCCCTGCAATTCTTCCACCACCATTGAACCGTTACGTCATCATCTCCCCCGTGCGCAACGAGGCCAAACACCTTCCGGGGACCATTTCCTCTCTGGCCAGCCAGACGATCACCCCGGCTCAATGGATCGTCGTCGACGACGGCTCCACCGACGGTTCTGCCGATCTGCTCCGTGAGGCTGCGCAACGTTATCCCTGGATTTCCGTTATCCAGCGCCAGGATCGCGGTGCTCGCAAACCCGGCACTGGCGTGATCGAAGCGTTCTACGACGGCTACCCGCAAATCCGCGTGGAGTGGGATTTTCTCGTTAAACTGGATGGCGATGTCTCTTTCGAACCAGACTATTTCGAACGTTGCCTCGCTAAATTCGCCGAAGATCCTCGGCTCGGTATCGGTGGCGGCACTGTTTGCAACCTCGTTAATGGCCAACCCGTCCGGGAATCTGATATCGACCCTGCTTTTCATGTGCGCGGCGCCACCAAGATTTACAAACGCGAATGTTGGGACGCCATTGGTGAACTCCTTCGCGCCCCGGGTTGGGATACCCTCGACGAATTGAAAGCCAATATGCTCGGCTGGAAAACTCTGACCTTTTCGGACATTCGCCTGCTGCATCACAAACCAGCCGGCTCCGCTGACGGTTCATGGACCAACTGGGTGAAAAACGGTCGTGCGAATTATCTCGTCGGCTATCACCCCCTTTTCATGACCCTCAAAGCCCTCCGTCGGATTTTCCACCGTCCCTACATCATTCAGGCCGCTGGACTGCTCGTTGGTTTCTTCGGCGGGTATCTCAAGCGCGAGCCGCAGGTCCCGGACACCAAACTCATCAATTACCTCCGTCAGCAGCAACTCCGTAAACTCACCTTCCAGCCCAGCCTCTGGAACTGATGTTGAAAACTTTCTTGAATAGCGTGGCAAATCACGTAGCCGTAGGCTTCAGCCTACGCACCTCGGACCGCGGTCGGTCCCCGACCGCAACGCACCCGTCGGCTTCGTGCGCCAACGACCTGACCTCAACTCTCAACCCTCAACTCTCAACTCTCAACCCGCCCCCCGGCCTCTGTTGAGCTGTGCTTCCCGATCTTTCCATCATCATCCTGAACTGGAATTCCGTCCGTTACCTCGAGGAATGCCTCCGTTCGATTTATGACCAGACCCGCAGCCTGAACTTCGAAATCATCGTCGTCGATGGCGCATCCTACGACGGTTCCGAAGCGCTGCTTCGCGATAAATTTCCCGAAGTCCGTTTCGTTCAACTCACCGAAAATGGCGGATTCGCTCGCGGTAACAACGCGGCTGCCCGTCACGCTCGCGCTAGGACTCTGCTCTTTCTGAATCCGGACACCGTCATTCTCGAAGGCGCAATCGATAAGCTTTTCCAATCGTTCGATGCCATCCCGAACATCGGTATAGCCGGCTTGATTCTCCTGAATTCCGATCTCTCCATTCAGACCGCTGCTGTCCAGCGCTATCCCTCCATCCTCGGCCAGATTCTCGATTTTGATCCTCTCATCAAAAAGTTTAAGAAGCTCCCGCTCTGGGGAAATAAAGCGCTCTACGGCCGCGAACCCGCCCAGGTGGAGGTCATCTCGGGCGCGTGTCTGATGATTCGCAAAGATGTTTACGATCAGGTCGGCGGCTTCAACGAGAGCTACTTCATGTACGCCGAGGATGCCCATCTTTGTTGGAATGTCCGCCAGGCGGGCAGGGGAGTGTACCTCCTTCCAGTCGGCCGGGTTATTCATCACGGCGGCGGCTGCAGTGCCGAACGGAAGGTCTCCGGCTTTTCCGCCAAAACCTTCCGCCACTCCATCTATTTGTTTCTGCGCCAGACCCGCGGACGCGCCTACGCCGAACTCTACCGCTACTCTCTGGGCGCTTGCGCCCTGGCCCGGCTCGCCATTCTCTATCCCATTTCCCTGCTCAAAGGCGCCGCCGTCCGCAACTCCATCGATAAATGGCGTCACGTCCTCGCTTGGTCTTCGGAACTGAATGCAGCCTCGGACCGCGGCCGGTCCCCGACCGCAGCTCAACTTTCAACACTCAACGATCAACCCTTTTTATGATCTCCGTGCTCTCTGTGGCTAATACATTCTCTGCTTCTCAGTGGCCGTTTCTTGATGCGCTGAAAGCGCAAAATATGACAGCCCAGGGCAGAGCGAGATAGCGAGCGGCGCCCTGGGTCTACCGCCCCTGAAACTTTCTTTGCCCTGTAAGGGCGAGACAAAACCATTAGCTCCGTGCAGAGCTTGACGCGAGAATGACTCTTCCATTTTGGACTGTGTTCATTCTTTGTCATGTGCACATCGGAAATTGAGGCTCTCAACTCTCAACCCTCAACCCTCAACCCTCAACCACCCCCTTCCCGCCCTGAATGTGCGGCATAGCCGGTAAATTTTTCTTCGATCCCCCCGCTCGCCTCGAGAAGGCTCACATCGAAGCCATGCTCCGTCCGATCCATCACCGCGGACCGGACGGCGGCGGCGTTTACGTCGATGGCCCCGTCGGTCTCGGTCATCGTCGCTTGTCCATCATCGACCTGAGCAACGCCGGCGCTCAACCCATGTCCAACGAAGACGATTCCATCTGGATTGTCTTCAACGGCGAAATTTACAATTACCAGGAACTCCGCGAACAACTCCTCGGCAAAGGTCACCAGTTCAAATCCCACACCGACACCGAAGTCATCATCCACCTTTACGAGGAGTATGGGGTCGATTCCCTCCAGAAACTTCGCGGCATGTTCGCCTTCGCGATCTGGGACAAAAACCGCCAGCGACTCTTCGCCGCTCGGGACCGCGTCGGAATAAAACCTCTCTACTACCACGTCGGCCCGAAAGCGCTCAGTTTCGGCTCCGAACTCAAAAGCATTCTGGTCGACCCGAGCGTCCCCCGCGATCTCGATCTCATCGCCATCCGCAAATTCCTCTCGTTCTACTATATTCCGGGCGAAGACACCCTCCTTCAGGGCGTCCGCAAACTTCTTCCCGGCCATTATCTCCTGGCTGATCGGAACGGTGTCTCCACTCGCCAGTATTGGGACCTCGTCTTTACCGACACCCGCTGGTCCACCCCGTACGACGCGGCCGTCGCCGAACTCCGCGAACTTCTTCGCGCTCGGGTCGGCGACCATATGATGGCCGACGTGCCGGTCGGCGTCCTTCTCAGCGGCGGCATGGATTCCACCGCTGTTTGCAGTCTCGCTGTCCATCAAACCGACAAGAAACTCCACACCTTCACCATCGGGTTCGACGATCCGGCCGTTGTCGATGAGCGCAAATACGCCCGAATCGCCGCTCAACAGTTCGGCACCGAACATCACGAACTCACCTTTACCGCTGAAGATTTCTGGAACTCTCTTCCGCTTTACATCTCGCACATGGAAGAGCCCGTCTGCGAACCACCCGCTATCGCTCTCCATTTCATCACCAAACTCGCGCGCGAACACGTCAAGGTCGTCCTTTCCGGTGAAGGGGGGGACGAAGCCTTCGCCGGTTACCCGAATTACCCGCGCATGCTCCAGGTCGAACGCCTCCGCCACAACCTCGGCCCCCTCGCTGCGCCCGCTTCCGGCGCGGCCAGCCTCGTCGGTCGCATGCTCAACGACAACCGCTACCGCAACTACGGCCACGCCCTCACCAGCCCGTTGCACGAAGCCTATTACAGCCGCACCGCCGGCCCCACCACCACGTTCAATTCGCAGGCCGGCACCCTTTTCTCGCGCGACTTCCTCGAAGCCACCGCGAGCTTCGATCCCTCCGAAGTCATCGCACGCCTCCTTTCCAACGTCAAAAAACAGCCGCTCCTCAACCAGCTCCTTTACATCGATACCAAAACCTGGCTGCCCGACGACCTCCTGGTCAAGGCCGACAAAATGACCATGGCCAATTCCGTCGAACTCCGTGTGCCGCTGCTTGACCACACCCTGCTCGAATTCGCCGCCTCCTTGCCGCCCGATTTCAAAGTCAAAGACAAGGAAACCAAACGCATCCTCAAGTCCGCCTTCGCCGCTTCCATTCCTGAAGAAGTCTTGAACCGGAAAAAAGCTGGCTTCCCCGTCCCTTACGAACGCTGGCTCAGCCAGGACCCGCGCACCCGGGAACTGCTCGGCGATAAAAACTCGCCCATCGCCGCGCTCGTCCCGAACGCGAACCTCGACAAATCCGGCCTGCGCGGCAAAGAACTTTTCTCCCTGATCTGCCTCAACCTCTGGACCTCTTCCTTCCTCAGTCCCGGAAGGACTGAAGAGAGTAGCCGGGGGGTAAGCGCAGCGATACCCCCGGTCCCGTCAAACCATTCGTCGCACCCTGAAGGGGTGCAAGAGTGCTAATCGACCGTTTAGCACCACCTGAAACGCGCAAACCAAACGATGAACTCGACCATTGAGCCTCCAGGCGTTCGCGCCGAACGCCGCACCTCCGCTCGCCCATCCGCCGGGCCGCGCGGCGTTCGCGTTCTTTACAGCTTTCCGCATAAGCTCGGTGCTTCCCGCATTTGCTACGCCGCCTGGCAGCACGTTCAGGGACTCGCTGCTGACGGCGCGCAGGTTCTCGCTTTTCCCGGAGTCCTTCACAAAGCAGTTTCCTCCAATGTCCAGGTTCGCACCACCCTTTCACGTGGACGTCTCCGGATTCCCTACAAACTTTTCGGACGCACCGGTGCTTGCGTCCTGCACGATTGGATCGTCTCTCGTCGCTTGCCTTCCTTGGTCGGTAAGATCGACCTTGTTCATTGCTTTCCGTTGGGCTCCCTCCGGACGCTCCAAACCGCCCGCCGTCTCGGCATCCCAACGCTCCTCGAACGCTGCAATGCCCATACTGAGTTTGCTTATTCTATCGTCCAGAAAGAATGCGAGAAGCTCGGCGTTTCCATGCCCGAAGGCCACGAACACGCTTACGACGCCAAAATCCTCGCTCGCGAAGAGGCAGAGTTTCAGGCTGCCGATTACCTTTTCTGCCCGTCCGAATTCGTCGCTCGCACCTTCCTCGAACGCGGCTATCCAGCGGATAAAATCGCTCGATTCCAATACGGCTACGACCCCGCCGCGTGCTATCCGGCTCCGGATCGCAAGCCGCCTACCGGTGGACTCACCGTCCTCTTCGCCGCTGGTTGTGCCCCTCGTAAAGGCCTGCACTACGCTCTCGAAGCCTGGCTCAAATCCTCAGCGCATCAAACAGGCACTTTCCTCGTGGTCGGCGAATTTATACCCGGTTACGCGGAAAAACTTGCTCCCATGCTTTCCCATCCCAGCGTTAAGCGACTCGGGTTCCGCAAAGATCTTCCTGATGTCATGCGTAAGGCTGACGTTTTCGTCCTGCCGAGCATCGAGGAAGGCAGCGCACTCGTCACTTACGACGCCCGGGCTTCCGGTTGCGTTCTTCTCTCGTCCGATTCCACCGGCGCAGTCTGCCAGCATAACGTAAACGCTCTCGTTCATCGCTCCGGCGACGTTGCGACTCTCGCCGCGCACCTCGATCTGGTGAACAACAACCGCGCCGAACTCGAACGTATCCGCGCCAACTCCATAGCCACCGCGCACGAACTCACCTGGGCAGCCGCGGGCGTCAAAATGCACGAGGCTTACCGTAATCTCATAAAATGACAGCCACTGAGCCAAATCCCCTTTCCGTTTCCACGGCCAAAGCTCGGCCCGCCGTCGCCGAGCCCCTCATTCATTTTAATCAGCCGTATGCCGCCGGACCCGAGTTCGAATACATGAGGCAGGCGATTAAAAACGCCCACACTTGCGGGAACGGGCCGTTTACCAAAAAGTGTGACGCCCTCCTCGAAAACGCTCTCGGTGTTCCAAAAGTGCTCCTGACCACTTCCTGCACCCATGCCCTTGAAATGTCCGCTCTCCTGCTCGATATCAAACCGGGCGACGAAGTCATCTTTCCCCCGTTCACCTTCGTTTCTACGGTCAACGCTTTTGTCCTGCGCGGCGCGCACCCGGTTTTCTGCGATGTTCGTCCGGACACACTGAATCTCGACGAAAGCCTTCTCGAAAAACACATAACCCCGCACACGCGCGCCATCGTTCCGGTTCACTACGCGGGTGTCGGCTGTGAGATGGATGCCATCATGGATATCGCCCGGCGCCATCACCTTCCCGTTGTCGAGGACAACGCCCACGGCCTTTTCGGCAAGTACAAAGGCAAATACCTCGGCACCTTCGGTTCGCTCGCCACCCAAAGCTTTCACGAAACGAAGAACTTCAGTTGTGGTGAAGGCGGTGCGCTCCTCATCAACGGTTCTCAATACATTGATCGCGCTGAAATCATCCTCGAAAAAGGCACGAACCGAAACCGCTTCTTTCGCGGCCAGGTCGACAAATACACCTGGGTCGATATCGGCTCCAGCTTTCTCCCGTCCGACATGCTCGCGGCCTATCTTTACGCCCAGCTCGAACTCCGCGAACAGATCCAGGCCAAACGCAAATTCATCTGGGAATATTATCGCGAACACCTCGCCGGCTGGGCCCAAAGCCTCAATGTCCGGCTTCCCATCATTCCTGAGCACTGCGATCAGGCTTACCACATGTTCTACCTGCTTCTGCCGTCACTCGATGCTCGCCAGGCACTCATTCGCCATCTGAAGACTCAAAGCATCACCGCAGTCTTCCATTACCTCCCGCTCCATCTCTCGGACATGGGCATGAAATTCGGCGGAAGAGAAGGTGATTGCCCCGTCACGGAAAACGTCAGCGATCGCCTTCTGCGCCTGCCCTTTTACAACGATCTCGATGAATCGGGCTTGGCGCGCGTGGTCGGTGCGATCCGCACGTTTGAGTTCTAAAATTTCGATGCCTGGAGATATCGTCGCCTGAAGTCGAGCTGTGAAAGTACATTTTCCTAATCTCGATGGAATACGGTGCATCGCTGCATTCGCCGTCATCGTCCATCACTTGGAGCAATTCAGGGAAATGTATGGATTGAGCAACTGGTGGAATGTGCCCGTTGTTGTTTTGCTTGGCCGACTCGGCGTCGTTCTCTTCTTTGTCCTTAGCGGCTTCCTGATCACGTATCTCCTTCTCGCGGAGGAACGGAGTAAGGGTTCGATCAACATTCCTTACTTTTACCTCCGGCGGGTTCTCCGTATCTGGCCCCTTTATTTTGCCGTGGTACTCTCGTCTTTGCTTCTCCTGCCAAGCCTTGACGCACTTTTATGGCCGGGCTTTACGAAGAACAGCATACAGGAAAGCTTGGGGTTTAAGCTGCTTCTCTATTTAACGTTTTTCGCCAACTTGGTGAATCTGGTCGGGTTGGTCCCTTATGCGACTCAAGCTTGGTCAGTCGGTACGGAAGAGCAGTTTTATCTCTTCTGGCCTGTGGCGTTAAGGTTCTTTCGCAATCGCTTCCTCCTGATTCTTCTCATTCTGGTTTCGCACCCTCTCATCAGCTATGTCTTGAAATGGCACGTCACGGGCGCGTCGCCTTTCCTCGTATTTTTCCGGGCTTTTTGGGAGGGCTTCAGTATCGATCACATGTGCGTCGGTGCGATCTTCGCGCTCCTGCTCTTCCAGCGGCACAAATGGCTGCCCTTCCTTGTGAGCCGGTGGGTTTTTTCCATTGCGTGCCTTACCGTGTTAGCGATGCTGATTCTTGGGAAGACATTTCCTATAATTCGCTTCAAGGGATATTCGCTTTGTTTCGGTCTGATTATTCTGAACCTTGCTGCAAATCAAATGCTCTCGCGGGTCCTTGAACAGAAACCGATAAAATTCCTGGGCAAGATCTCATACGGCTTGTACATGTTGCATCCTCTCTGCATCGGTGCCGTCATGGTTGTTTGCCTTGCGACCGGCATTCAGAGCCGTTGGTTTCTTTACCCGACGGCTATAGCACTAACGGTTGTGCTCTCTTATTGTTCCTATCGATTCTTTGAGAGCCCCTTTCTCAGCATGAAAGAAGCTTTCTCACCATTGTCCAGCAAACCTGTATCCGTTGCTGATGTTCCTCCGGAAACGGCGGCCGAAGGAACCTTCGCCGCGAGGTCACTGAATTCGCGCGCATAAATGACACCCTCAGCCCGTGAGAAATACCCGGATTGCAACATTCACACTAGGCTTGCTCCAAGCCCTCGCGGGGAGAGCGTTTGTGGGTCGCAGCTTCACCCTGCTGGCGAAGATATTTTCTGCGAATCAGGTCCTTCGCTCGCTGGGGGCCACCGTCGGAGTGGACACCCATATCTACGCGGACGTTCGATTCATTAACGTCCAGAATTGGAACTTTCAAAGACTCTTTGTCGGGAACAACGTTTACATCGGGCCCAGATGTCTTTTCGATCTAACGGATGACATCCGTATCGAAGACCATTGCTCCATCGCGGCTCAAGTCACCATGATTACTCATTTAAACGTCGGGACCGGGCCTCTTTCAGAGTTGGTTCCGAAACGTTCGGGTGCAATTCTGGTTCGTCGGGGGGCATGGATTGGTGTGAACACAACGCTGCTGTATGGCACTTCTGTCGGCGAGTGCTCGATGGTCGGCGCCATGAGTCTGGTTAACAAAAGCGTTCCGGCTTATGTTCTGGCTTTCGGCATACCGTGCTCGATCCAGAAAACCCTGCCTCAATCTAAAACGTCTGAACAGATAAATCCCACACAAACCGTAAGCAGGGTGGAGTCCGACTAATGAACGGAATTGGAATTGTCCTTCTGCTATGCAGCGCCGCCTTCCTGGGTTTTGGATCCAGGAGGCTTGCTCTAGTTGCTCTGATGTTTGGGGTCATGTACATTCCCCAAACTCAAGGAGTGCTATTTCTCGGGTTCAGCCTTACCGGCATACGAATTGTTGAGCTTGTTGGATTTTTCAGGGTAATCACTCGAGGAGAATTGCGCGCATTTAAATTTAACGGGCTCGATAAGCTTCTGCTTGCTACGTACGGCTTCATGGCGATTATTTATTCACTAAGCGGTCGTTCGGGAGGAGTCTACGTCGTAGGAGTGTTTGTTGATGCGACGCTAGCATACATCACCGCTCGCTCTTTGATTCGAGATACCGATGACATTTTCTGGTTTTTGAAGGCCCTAGTGTTCCTTTTGATACCATACTCGCTGCTACTGGGAATCGAACAAGCCACCGGAAGGACACCTTTCGAGCATCTTGGGATGGAAGTCGTGGGTTGGAACCGAGGCGGGCGCCCCCGTTGTATCGGAAGCTTTCGTAATCCTACGCTGCTTGGAACCCTGGGTGCAAGCTTTCTGCCACTTTACGCGGCTGTCTTGTTCTCTCGAAAGTATCTAAAGACGGCGCTTGCTGGTGTTGGAGCGTGTCTATTCATTGTATGGGCCTCCAACTCTGGAGGATCACTTAGTTGCGCTTTAGTTGCGATCATGGGTTGGTGCTGCTGGGCGCTTAGGCATAGAATGAAGGAATTTCGGCGTGGAATTTTGTTTCTGTTGTTCGCGTTGGCGATTGTGATGAAAGCCCCAATCTGGTACCTTCCGGCAAAGATCAGCGCTTTCACGGGAGGGGATGGCTATCATCGTTCACGTTTGCTAGAACTCGCTTATCAGCACTTGGGAGAATGGTGGCTTTCTGGAATGCCTATGGCTGATACTTCGAACTGGTTCCCTTACGTGATTAGCTCAACTGGTGCGGCGGATATGACAAACTATTTCCTTATGTTTGGGATCACCTCAGGCCTGATCGGATTTGCGTTGTTCATTGGATTAATTGTCCGCTTGTATAAGGCTCTCGGAGGGGGACTTGGCGAAGCGCGACAGACGCCGGATTTGGCGCGAGAATTGCTTCTTTGGGGCTTGGGTGTTATGCTCACGGCCCATGTGTCGAACTGGTTTGGCATTACGTATTTTGATCAAACTCAGATTTACGCATACATGCAATTGGCCATGATTGCTGGTGCAACGACCCCTGTTCGCTCCGCGGCTTGGGTGGAAAACCCCGAAAGGAAAGAGCAGGAAACAACAGTTGCTTACGGTTCGGAACCAGCGATTGCGTAATCTGGAATTAAGACTAAATCGACCCTAAGACATGAAGATTAAAGCACAGAGGATCTGTCTCGTAATGGGACTCATAGCGTCACTTTCCCGAGGGATTCGGGCGGAAGACTTCTACGTCGCTCAAGTCGCACAAGGAACCGCAACTGGTAAAACACCTGGCGATGCCCTAGCCGTCGGATTCGTTAACGATCCTCGCAACTGGAGTTCTCCCACAAAAGTAGCTGGAAGGATCGGGCCCGGAGATATTATTCACCTGGTGGGCACAATAGGGACTGCAATAATCTTTCAAGGCAGCGGGTCACCTGGACAGGAAATTGTTCTAAAATTCGAATCTGGTGCCAAGCTGAGTGCGCCTGCCTGGAGTTCCGTTGGGGCAATTGTACTGAACTCAATCTCTTACGCCATCGTCGATGGAGGAGATAGCGGTCTCATTGAGAACACGAACAACGGAACTGGTCTTCTGAATCGGATAAATTCCGTTGGAGTGCAAATATCTGGTGGATCGTTCGTAACGGTGCAAAATCTCAGAATAGAAAATCTTTATGTAAGGCAAGCCGGTGGCGACAGTGGCGGCACTGCTGCATGGGGGATTGCGATTCGCGGAACCGCGAGCGGAATGAAAGGAATGAAAGTTGCAAATTGCGTCATCCATGATGCGGCCACCGGTATCGTGGGTGAGTACTCGATTGGATGTTCCGGGTATGAGTTTCGGAACAATACTATTTACAATATCAACCACGGAATCGTGGTACCCGACCGGGCTCCCGGTGCCACCGTAACGGATGTTGTAATCGCCCAAAACAAGATTTATTCCTTCCAAAATTGGAACGATACGGTCAATAATGGCTTTCATCACAACGCGGTTTATGCGTGGGCGGTTCAAGGCGGAAGCTCAAGTGTAAAGGGTTTGGTCATAGATGGTAATACTTTCGGTCCCGGTCTTGGAAACGCATATCAGACAAGTCTCGTTTTCACAGAGGGAGCGGTTATGGGGTCGAAAATTGTGAATAACTTTCTTATTGCGGAGCCCGGCGAATATGCCGCTAACGGGTTTCTCGCTTTAGGGTCATGGCTAAGCTGCGATTTCGAGGTTTATAACAACAACTTTAAGGGTGGCGGAGCTGGAGCTTTGGTTTCAGTGAGTGGGAATTCCGTCCAGAAGCAACGACTGTTGATGACCAATAATGTAGCTATCGGTCGTGGAGGTGGTACGTTCGTTGCACTCTATAACGTTTCAACCGCGTTTAACGTAGGAATTGACCACAACATCGCTGCAAACTTTTCCGCCTCGCCATACTCATACTCAACCGGCGGCAGCCTAAGTCCACGCAGCTTTCCTGAATGGCGAGCTCTGGGATTCGATAGTCACGGGAGTTACAGCACCGACTCTGCTTATGTAAAGGTTTCGCAAGTAAAGGGAGCTGGAGCAAATCTTAGTGCTCTATTTTCCAACGATGCGGTTGGGATAACTCGCCAGTCTGTCGGTTCTGCGTGGGACGTCGGCAACAAAGCGCAACCTACAGTCACTTCACCGCAGAATTTGAGGCTTGTCCAATAGATTGACAACTGACTGCGCACCTTCTCAAACACCCGCATGGTGAGCCCATGCGGTTTTCATTATCCATGGCGGTGTGAGTAACCTAGGAAAAGCTTCAGTGGAAACGTCGGTTGCAATGTGTACCTTTAACGGTGCCCGCTATATTCAAGAGCAACTAGAGAGTATATTGGGGCAGACTACAACGCCAGAAGAATTAATTGTCTGCGATGACGGATCGAAAGATGACACGCTGCAAATTGTAGAAAAATTTGCTCAAAGGGCGCCGTTTCCTGTTCGGATCTTTCAGAATGAAAAAAACCTGGGGCCTGCCAAGAATTTTGAGTCCGCGTTGGGGCGCTGTAGTGGTCGGGTCATTTTCCTTTCAGATCAGGATGACAGGTGGCAGCCGGAAAAGATCCAAACCATACTGAAGCACTTCGCTGAACATCCAGATGCCCTCTACGCGTTTTCAGACGCGAACGTTATTAGTAATGATGACAACACTGCGGGCCGTCGCCTCTGGGATTTGGTTGAATTTCAACATCGCGGTTTTCAAGGGGCCAGTCAAATCAAGCGACTTTTAAAAGGAAACGTAATCACGGGCGCGGGAATGGCGTTGCGATCTTCGTTGCTTCCTCTGGCTCTTCCGATTCCCAGCGGATGGATGCACGACTACTGGATTGGCCTTTTAGGCTCGTCAATATCCGATGGGATACCCATTAACGAGCCGCTGTTTTCGTATCGCCTCCATCCAAACCAAGTCTGCGGTTGGGGAAAGATTTCCTTCGGCGAGGTTGTTCAGGTTTCCCTCAAATCGGACGCAAATGCACTGGTCCGGAGAAGGGCTGAGTTCGAGACGCTCACCGGACGTCTGAAAGACACCGTGGGTTTTTCTCCGGATCCTTTGCGGGTCCGTCTCCTCGAAGAGAAGGAAAACCATCTTGAAGTCAGGGCATCGCTCCGTTCGCTCAAGGGCGCTGCTAGGGCTCTAAAGGTATTTCGCGAAGCAGCGACCGGAAGGTATCACCGTTTTTCTAACTCCTATTACAGCATTATCCGGGATCTTTGCTCGAACTGAGCAATGCTTCCATTATGGAAGAAAAATACGTTAATAAACCCAAAGGCTATTTCGATACGCCCCGACAGAGTTTCGTCGATCCGCTTCCTCATAACCCGGAAGCACGGCTCTTGGAAATTGGAACCGGGTCTGGAGCCACAGCGCATTATGCGTTCGAACGCCAAAAATGCGGATGGTGCTGCGGGGTGGAGCTGTGCGAAGCACCTGCGGCTGAAGCCCGAAAAAAGCTGAACCGTGTCCTCGTCGGAAACATCGAGAACATGGAACTCGACTTTCCAAACGATCACTTCGACATCCTTCTGCTCAGCGAGGTTTTGGAGCATCTCGTGGATCCCTGGAGTGTGCTCAAAAAGCTTCGGGTCCATATGCGAAAAGGTGCGAAAGTCGTTGCTGGATCACCCAACCTGAGTCACTGGACTATTATCCGCGAATTGCTGAAAGGGAATTGGCACTATGATCCCCGCGGAATATGGGATAGAACTCACTTACGCTGGTTCACACCCCGAACCTATGCCGAAATGTTTGAGCAGGCAGGGTATGTTGTCGACCAGGTAGGGCCTTCCTACCCCCTCCGTACTAAAGCGCGCATTTTTAATTCCCTCACGGGCCGGCGCTTGGAATATCTGCTCCATACGCAAATCGTTCTCTGGGCTCACTGCGAATAAAGCGAATGTCCGCACCGAAACAAGGCGCGAGAAGTGGCGCAGTTATCCTGGCCATCGGACAGGCCAGCGGCTACGCGCTGTCATTCGTACGGAACCTGATACTTGCGCGCTGCCTGGCGAAAGCGGATTACGGGGTTGCAGCCGCGTTCTCCCTCGCCACCGGTTCCTTCGAAATCATCGGACGGATGGCACTGGGGCAACAAGTGGTCCAATGTAAAGAGGAGGATCTGGACGGCATTCTCAAGAATACACAAACTCTTCAAATTTGCGGCGCTCTTGTAAGCGCCGTTCTTCTTGCCGCTTTTTGCCAGCCTGTTGCGCAGGCCTTGAAAGCACCCCAACTCGCTTGGGCATTTGGAACTCTGGGATTGATTCCGCTGGCCATGGGGATGGAGAACCTTGGTATCTATCGCTTTCAACGAGCGTTGCGTTTTGGTCCGGGAGTTGCCTGCGAATTGGTGCCCCAAATTTTGACTACACTCGCCGCTTGGCCTCTTGTTTTGTGGCTGGGCGATTACAGAGTCATTCTGATTCTTGTTTTGGGAAAGTCCTTCGCTTCAACGCTCATGACAAATCTCCTGTCGGAGCATAGATATTCTTTGTCTTTTGATCGTTCCGTGTTCAGAAAGATTATCTCGTTCAGTTGGCCCATGGTCGCCAGCAGCTTTCTAATGTTCGCTTCCCAACAGGCCGATCAGATGTTGGTTGCTGCCAAATTTTCACTGGAAAAGCTTGCCGCTTATTCGGCCCCTTTTGCGATTCTAATGGTTCCCTGGGTGCTGTTCGCTCGCGTTTTGGGGCCGGTAATGCTCTCGGTTATGTCACGTGTTCAGAGCTTCCGGGAACAATTTGAGCAGAATTACGTGCGGTGCGCCGAGCTCTCGGCGTTTGCTACTGTCGTCCTAACCGTGCCTCTCTTGGTGGGCGGTGAACAGATAGTCACAATGTTTTTCGGTCCGAAATATGCCGGTTGCGGTACCGTCATGGCTATTTTGGTCGGAGCAAACGCGTTTCGCTTCCTCAAATCAGCTCCAACTGTCGCCGCCATGGCTATGGGGGATACTAAGAATCAGTTAGTCGCGTGCGCGCTGCGTTGCACCAGTATCCCAGTGGCCCTTATTGCAATTGCCATGAATGCAGGATTTGAATGGATCGCCTTTGCCGCACTCATTGGCGAAATGTTTTCTTTGATCGCCGCCGTTTGGATGATAGCGCGGCGTCAGGGACTGTCTCCAATGCTTTTCTCCCGATCCATTGTCTTTACTGTGGCCAGCTTGGGGACCGGAGCGATGGTGCACATCTTCGCAGTCAAGTGGCCCTTCATTCCGGCGATGAGTGCAGCGATGATCGTAGTGAGCGTTGAAGCTTTGGTCGGTATAGCTCTGTTCCCTTCGGTGCAAGCGTACACGATTCGGCCGATGGCACGACGTTTTTGCGCTACAGAAAAAATGCGAGCATGGGCTTCTTGAATATTTTTCGCCGCTTATCGCGCACTGATACGCGATTAATGAACCGCAACCCGGCATACCAGGGCTATGAAATCGGAGACTATTCGTATGGTTATCCAACCATTGTCCGTTTTGAGGAACGCACTCGCCTTAGAATCGGCCGATTTTGTTCAATCGCCGATAATGTAAAAATCCTCTTGGGCGGCGAGCATCGGACTGACTGGATCAGTACATACCCTTTTTCCATTTTTTTTCCGGGATGGGCGCCAACCGAGGGACATCCGGCATCCAAAGGCGACATTGTAATTGGTAATGATGTTTGGATCTGTTACGGGACAATGCTTCTCTCTGGTGTCACAGTAGGAGACGGTGCAGTGCTTGGTGCTGGAAGCGTGGTTACCCAAAAGGTTCCTCCTTACGCCATCGTCGCAGGCAATCCTGCAAAAGTAATTCGCTATCGCTTTCCACCAGACGTTATAAATGAGCTCCTAGAGGTGGCCTGGTGGAACTGGCCTATTGAACGCATTCAACAGGAGTCAAAATTCCTCCTTTCTGGGTCGACGGAGGAATTTCTTCGCCGAGCACGCACAGCATCCGCTGAGAATGTAGCAGCCTTAGGCTGTGGAACCTAAGAATGTGGAGACTTGCCCAGAAACTCGCCACAGCCCATCCAAGCTTTCCGGTCTAGTGCGCCGCCGGGAAGTGTGGGTCCCGACCTGCAAAGGGTGGGTAGTCGGCTCTCTATTGATTCTGACAGTTTCAAGCGTCGCTTTTTTCTCGGTTGTTCATTTTCTCGCCACTAATGCTCCTGTTGATTCTAACGTTCTCGTTGTCGAAGGCTGGCTTTCAGTCGCCGGGTCGCGAAGGGCTGCCGACCTGATCCGAAGTAACGATTTCAAAATAGTCCTTGTCGGAGGAGGTCCCATTGATGGCACTGGCGAGTTCGATCCGGAAGTCGGAACTTACGCTCATCAGGGCTTGAAGCGTCTGCGCCACGCTGGCGTTCCCGAATCGCTTATGACAGTGGTTCCGTCCCCCCGTCGACAACGTGATCGAACCTACACCGAAGCTCTCGCCATTAAGCAATGGTTCGCTGATCACCGCACGCAAGTCGAAACATTCAATATTTTGAGCGAGAGTGTTCACGCACGGCGGACCCGACTCCTTTTTGAAAAAGCTTTTGGATCAGATACCCGGATCGGAATCATCTCTCTGCCGCCCAGTGATTACCCAGCTAACCGCTGGTGGCGATACAGCGCAGGCGTCAAGGACGTGATCAGCGAAGGTGCTGCCTACCTTTACGCCCGGTTTTTCTTCTGGCCTTAAACCGTTCTTCGCGATCTCTTCTCCCTCAATGACTTTGCTTGTCACCGGTGCGGCTGGCTTTATCGGCTTTCACCTATCTCGGCGGCTTCTTCAGCTCGGCTTTTCCGTTCACGGTCTGGACAACCTGAACAACTACTACGATGTCGACCTTAAGAAGGCCAGGCTCAAAAGGCTCGAAACATCATCTCAATTCACCTTCCACGAAGCCGATCTCGCCAATCGCTCCACCGTTGAAAAAGTGTTTGCGGACGCAAAACCCGCGCGCGTCATTAACTTGGCTGCCCAGGCTGGCGTTCGTTACTCCATCACCCATCCTTACGCTTACGCTGAGAGCAACCTCGTGGGTTTCCTGAACATCCTGGAGACCTGTCGTCACAACCACGTTCAGCACCTGGTCTACGCCTCGTCCAGTTCCGTTTACGGGGCCAACACCGTCATGCCGTTTTCGGTGCATCACAATGTTGACCATCCCCTTAGCCTCTACGCTGCAACCAAAAAGGCCAACGAACTGATGGCCCACACCTATAGCCATCTTTATAACTTGCCTACCACCGGCCTTCGGTTTTTTACTGTTTACGGTCCATGGGGACGTCCCGACATGGCCATGTTCATCTTCACCAAAGCCATCATCGAAGGCGCACCCATCCCTCTTTTCAACCACGGACGTATGCGCCGCGACTTCACCTATGTCGACGACATTGTTGAAGGAGTCGTTCGCGTCACTGAAAAGATTCCAACTCCAAATCCCGCTTGGGACGGTGCCCATCCAGATCCTGGCACCAGCAAAGCGCCCTACCGCATCTACAACATCGGCAACAATCAACCCGTTGAACTCCTTTACCTGATTTCGCTCCTCGAGGGAAACATCGGCAAAAAAGCCGTCCTGAACCCGCTTCCGATGCAACCCGGCGACGTTGAAGCCACCTACGCCGACGTCCAGGATCTCACCCGCGACGTTGGCTTCAAACCCTCGACCCCCATCGAACTCGGCGTCAAAAATTTCGTCTCCTGGTACAAAGATTATTACAGGTAGGGCTCGCGCTCCGCGCGAGCTGCAGGTGCTGCGCCTCTTCCGACTTCATGTCACCGGATCTGCTCGTCCGCTCGGTAGGGATCGGTTCCACCCGGTCACAAGCCAAACTCTTTCAACCCTCAACCCTCAACGCCGCACGGCCTTTTGTGCTTCTCTGCGCTTTCTGTGGTTAATGTCCCTCGGACCCGCTCTCTCGTCATGTCGCTCCTGCCCTGCGCACCCTCAACCCTCAACCGCCTTTGCACCCTCAACCGCCTTTGCACCCTCAACCGGCCTTTGCAACCCCTCAACTCCCTTCGCCGCTACGTCGCCTCTTCGCCGGGTCGCCCGCCCATTTGCATTTGCTTTTCATTCAATCATCTGATACATACGACAAACTCGCTTAAAGAGTCCAACAAGGTTGCTCTCGATGGTTACGCTTCTTAAGTTTCTCGCCGCGCTGAAGTGGGCAAACCGTCTCTTCGGAAAGGCCGCGTGTGCACTCGCCCTTCTGGCGAGTTTCACCATTTGCTCTTCCCACGCAGTGGATGTGACGGTCGAGTGGGATGCCCCCTCTGCGGATCACAACATAAAGGGATATGTCTTGTACGTTTTTCACGAGCAAATAAGCGTGCCACCCGTTGACGTAGGGCCGACAAATCGCTGGACGTTTAATAACTTTATCGAGAATGACCGGTATCTGATTTTCGTAACCGCTTACGATGAATTCGGTTTTGAGAGCGATGGCTCCAAAGTTATACAATATCCTCCAGAAAGCGTCTGTCTCGTCAGTTCGACGTTGAGTGGCGCTCCGCTGAGTTCTGCCAGAAACGCCGGGACTTTTACGGTCACTGCCCCGGATGCTTGCTCGGGCTCGGTTTCCAGCGATGCCTCGTGGCTGGATGTCACCAGTGTTTCTTACGGGAACCAGGTGCGGATTTCGTACGCCGCTCGCAGTAATCGGGACGGCGATATTCGCTCAGGCCTTATCAACTTTGGCGACCGATCATTTACTATTGTCCAACGCGGAGGCGCTCCCGCTGCACCGGTTATTACAAGCACTTTTGCGGGGTCAGCGACAGTGAATGAAGGAGAGCTTTTCCTCTTAAGTGTTGAGGTGGAAGCGGAAGAGGGTCTTAATTATCAGTGGTTAAAGGATGGAGTTCCCATCAGTGGAGCGACGAGTCCTGTCTTCACAATTGGAGAAGTGACTGGTAAAGACGCAGCCTCGTATACGGTAGCCGTATCAAACGATATCGGCACAACACAATCTGGTCCTCTGGTTCTAAAAATTAACCCCCGGCCGATCATCATCGCGCAGCCTCTCGGGATCTTCGTTCCGCCAGGCACGAATTGGTATGTCCAAATGTCCGTCACCGCTATCGGTTCGAATCTCACGTACACATGGCTGAGAGGTGATGTCGTTTTGACAAACGACCAGTCTCGCATTCTGATCGGTCCTGTGACCTCGAACGACCTCGGCTATTATCGGGTTCGCGTCTCAAATTCGGCGGGCTCAGTGCTCAGCGAACCGGCGTTGCTCACCAACGCTGAATTCGAGAAGCAGTTAGGCCGTATGCACGTCACCCGCCTTTCCGACGGCACTCTCCGCGTCCAGGGGGAAGGCATTCCCGGCCAAAGTTACGATATTCAGGTTTCACGAGATCTCGAAGAATGGAGCACTTACCAGTCTTTTTCCGTTCCCGATGAAGGTTACTTTCTGATCGACGCTCCCCTACCTTTCGAAGACTCAGCCGGCCGCTGGTTCGTCCGCACCCTCCGCCAGCCGTTTCTCCCGTAACGCTGCTACTCTTTTCAGACGGTTGGTGTCCGGGGCCGCGGCTCTCACGCAAGTTTGTAATTCACTTCATCCAAATCCCCAAGGGTCTCTACGAAAACCCGGAGGGTTTCAACAACCATAGCTCCGGGTGCAACCCGGAGAACCTGAGATCAAACGTCCCGCAGTGAGGCTAAAGGGGGGATTACCAGGATCGCCCGAGATAGTTGACAAATGAGCGATGTCCCGCGTCGAGAGCGCAATGGCGTGATTCTTTCTGCCAAAACCCGGAGGGTTTCAACAACCATAGCTCCGGGTGCAACCCGGAGAACCTTGAGATCAAACGTCCTCCTGCCGCGGAGTGGCTGAACCCGAATGCGTTGGCCGTTCACTGAGCGGCCGGAAAAAGACGAAACTTCTCGTCCTGTCCGCACCTTTGTATTCTATTTTAGTTGACACACGCTTTTGTGATGTATTATTTAAGGTGAATGAATTCAAAAGAATACAAAACACATGTAATCAACCGTCCTGCTTCCTCGATTCGCAACCCGTTGGTTTAACACTTTTTAACATCCAAAATCATCGGTTCGCTCCAAACTCCGCCGTACATCATGTAAACATTACTAACTTACCTATGTTAGTTGTACCGCCAAACGCAAAAAATCCTTCCTACGCCCTCAAGCCTCAAGCCTCAACTCCGTTCGCGCTCTCCTTCGTGGTTGAATTTCTGAACTGATTTCCTCTTTAATCCGCCATGCCGAAATCCAGCCGCCACCTAGAATTGAAACGCCACCGCAACCGCGGGTGGCTCCTCCCTCCCAACCTCGTCGGATTGCTCCCTCTTTCAGCTCTAACCTTTGCCGTCGCCGCCTCAGCTCAAACCAACTCACCAGATAAGGAAAACACCGCCGCCTCCGGCACAGGCTCAAGCACCACTACCACAACCAGCACCACCACGGGCACGGCCACCCCTGCTGCCACTTCCAATGCCCCCTCTTTTTCCCGCGGACCATCCGCGGGAACCACTCCAACCCCTCTCGTCTCCGAAGTTACAATTGAGGAGCCGACTCCTGGCTTGCCCGCCAATACCCCCCCTTCATTTTATGGATCCTCCGGATCGAGTGCCACCTCTAGTCTCGGTCTTCCTGGTTTCGCCGCGACTGCCCCGTCACTTCAGTCGTCTACTGCTTCCAGCTATCCTCTCCAGTGGGGACCTTTCAGTTTTCATCCCCATTTGGGATATGCTTATACCTATGCCGATGGCGTGCTTATTACTCCGGGGATGCCGACAATTACCGCGTCGCACAGGGTTTCTCCGGGCCTATCAATAGTTTCAAGGCACCTCTCGTTAGATTATACGCCCTCTTTGGTTTACTACTCGAAGGGTCCGTACAACGATTCGCTCGATCACAGCGTGGATTTGGGAGCTACTTGGGGCTACGGTGATTGGACCTTCCAACTCCATCAAGGATATCAACGAAGCACGCCGCCTTTAGTAGAAACGGGCACTCAGACCGAAACGCAATCGCTTCCAACTTCCATTGCAGCTAATTGGAACTTTAGCGAAAAATGGTTTTTTGATTTCACGCTGTCGCAGTCTTTTCAGGACAGCCAGGGCTTCCAAAGCTCCAAACAATGGTCCACCATGGAATGGGCTAACTACAGACTGACTCCGCAGCTCTCCGTCGGTGCTGGGATTGGCGGCGGATTCACAGACGTGAACATGGGATCAGATAGTACCTATGAGCAAATCCAGGGCCGAATCAATTGGCGTCCCTCACGGCGTTTTTCCTTGGGTCTCAACGGCGGCGTCGAAATTCGGCAGTTTCTGGATGTTCCCCGATCCGACAGTCTGGTGAATCCAATTATGGGTGCGTCCATGACATATCAGATTTTTGACTATACTTCTTTATACTTATCGGCAAACCGCAGCGTAGACGCTTCCCTTTTTGCAAATCAAATTACCGAAAATAGCGGCGTAACTGCCGGCGTCAGCCAACGGCTGTTAAAATACATTAATTTGGGTCTTTCCGGAGGGTTTCGCAGAACCGATTACAAAGGAACGTTCACGATCTTTGGGCTAGCCTTTCCGACTTTACGGCGCGACGACTATTCGTACGTTTCTACTAGCTTGGGAACGACTTTCTTTAGAAAAGGCATTGCTACTGTTGCGTACACTCATGGCCAGAACGAATCGACGTTGGCCGGTTATACTTATGGGTCTGATCAAATAAGTGTCCAGATTGCCTACAGATTTTAAACTGATAGCGACATGAACCTTCTTCTTACAGGCGGTGCCGGTTTCATCGGCAGCAATGTTATCCAGCACATAATCAACCAGCCGAATATAGCTCGGTTGGTGAATCTCGACTGTCTTACCTACGCCGGTCATCTCGCCAACCTCAAAAAGACCGAATCTCATCCCAAATACATCTTTGAAAAGATCGATCTTCGCGATAAGGACGCCGTCCGCGAAGTCTTTCGTCGGCATCAGATTTCCCACGTCATGCATCTCGCTGCGGAGTCGCACGTCGACCGCTCCATCTCCGGCCCCGGCGACTTCATCACGACGAATATCGTTGGCACCTTCAATCTTCTCGAAGCTTGCCGGGAATTCTGGATTGGTGCGGCGGCGCCCACCGCGAATCGCTTTCATCACGTCTCCACGGACGAAGTGTATGGCAGCCTCGGCGCCACGGGTTACTTCACTGAAACCACTCCTTACGCCCCTAACTCTCCTTACTCCGCCAGTAAAGCCTCGAGCGACATGCTCGTTCGCGCTTACCATCATACTTACGGGCTTAATACCGTCATCACCAACTGCTCCAATAACTACGGCCCTTACCAATTTCCCGAAAAGCTCATTCCGGTCATTATCCAGAATCTCATCCATCGCAAACCGCTTCCGGTTTATGGCGACGGCATGAACGTCCGTGACTGGCTCTTTGTTCGTGATCACGCGGAAGCGCTCTGGCAGGTTCTGCAGCGCGGCACTTCCGGCGAGACTTACAACATCGGCGGCCACAACGAATGGGCCAACATCCATATCGTTGAACTCATTTGCGATCTGATCGACGAACTCCGACCCGATCTCGGTGGCAACTCGCGTAAGCTCATTACCTTCGTCAAAGATCGCCCCGGTCACGACCGCCGCTACGCCATCGACGCAACTAAAATCAAACAGGAACTCGGCTGGAAACCCGCCTATACCTTCCAAAAGGGAATCCGCGAAACGGTCGAATGGTATCTCCAAAACCAGGATTGGGTCCAAACAGTCCTCCACGACCCTAAAAACTAACGGGTAGCACAGACGTCTCGTCTGTTCCTTTTGGTATCGCGCCGAAAGTGCATTAATGTAGCCGTAATCCTTTAAGTTTCGTTATTCTGACGCTTTGAAAAACCCACCCTGATACTTCCACGTCATCATTTGCCTCCGAGCGACATTCGACGCTAAAATGTTGCCTTTCAATTCGCTAAGCCCGATACAGTTGTGCTGAACCAAAAGATGCAAAGCCTTACTGACAAAGCCTCCCTCGCGGCTGTTTCCAGTAACCCGTCTGGGTCTGTCTCCCCCGGTACGCTCCGCTTCCGCGTCTTTTTTGCGCTGACTGCGGTTCTCGCGCTTTGCTTCGCAGTTCCCATCTACGACGTGGTCCGCCTGGCCCTGACCACAGAGATTCATTCGCACATACTGCTCATTCCTTTCATCTCTCTATACCTGCTGAACCTCCGCCGCGCTCATCTTCCGAAACCTCAAGCCGGCCCCTTGGGCCTTTGTCTCGCTGCTGCCGTTCTACCCGCCGCGCTTCTTGCTACGCCACTCGTATCTCCAAACATCGGCGCCAGCGAACTCCTCAGCATCCGAATCCTTGCGGCCTGGATGTTCTTCCTGATTCTGACCGCTGCCGTTCTGGGTGGTCCCTTTTTCCGCGCTGTGATCTTTCCGCTTTCCTACCTGGTTTTCGCCATACCTTTGCCCGATTCGGTCATAGACCATCTTGAAACGCTCTCGAAGATCGCCTCCACCGAAGCCTACGCTGCGATGATGGATCTCACCCAAAGCACTTATCTTCGCAAAGGTTTCGTTTTCGCGTTGCCGGGCCTTACCATCGAAGTCGCACAGGAATGCAGCGGCATCCGTTCGAGCCTTGTTCTCTTTATCGTCAGTGTTCTCGCCGCGAATTTGTTCCTGACCACCACTTGGCGGCGTGTCCTGTTCTGTCTTTTCGTTATCCCACTTGGCATCCTTCGCAACGGTTTCCGGATTTGGACTCTCTCGTTCCTTTCGGTTCAATGGGACCCATCGGTGATTCACAGTCCGCTCCATCATAAGGGTGGTCCGCTCTTTTTCGCTCTCTCGCTCATCCCTTTCACCCTGGTTCTCGCCTGGTTGCGCAAGACCGAACTGCGCCGCCGCGCCACACCTGCCGCGCCGACCGTCTAACCCTTTTCCTGTGCGTTGTATGAAATCCCGAGTCCTGACAAAGACAGTTTTTCTCCTTCTCTCATGCGTTGTCCTTCTCGCAGGCGGCTGTTCCGCCTCGGCCCGGGCGGAGCGTCACGTCAAGCGCGGGGACGAATACTATGCCAAGGCTGAATTCTCCAAAGCGAAGCTCGAGTATTTAAATGCAGTCAAGAAAGGGAAAAGGGATTCGCAGATTCTGAGCCGTCTCGGCGAATGCTTTCTCAAAGAAGGCGAAATCGGCCCAGCCTACAAATGCCTCGTTGACGCCCGTGAACTCCAACCCACGAATGTCGTGGCTCGCCAAACCATCGCCTCGCTTCTTCAAGCTTTCGGCGAAACCAAAAGAGCTCGCGAGGAAGCTGAGGAAATTCTGAAAATCGCCCCCAACGATCCAGCCGGACTGACGATTCTGGCTCAAACTGCCGTCACACCGGAAGAAATCGCCTCCGCTCGTAAACGCCTCGAATCAATTCAGGCGTCCAATTCCAACAACGCCTCAGTCGTTTTTGCGTTAGGCCTCCTCGCTGAGAAATCGAAGGAAACCGAACACGCCAAAGCTTATTACCAAAAAGCCATTTCTCTCGACCCAAAGCAGTCGCGCTTTCAACTCGCTCTCGCCTCGCTCGCCGAGTCCGTCGGCGATACGAATTCAGCCGATGCCTCCTATAAGTCCGCCGTCGCTCTCGCCCCCATTAAATCTTGGGATCGTTTGGGCTATGCAGAATACCTGGCGCGCACCGGTCGTGCCGACGACGCGCAGAAATTCCTTGAGCAAACCATCGCTCAAGCCCCCGACTTTGGCCGCGCCATCAACTCTCTGACAGACATTCTTTTGCAGAAGAAAAAGTTCGACGAAGCCGAGAAATATAATGCCAAAGCCTTGGCCATTTCGGCCACCGATCGTGACGCCCTTGTTAACCGCTCCCGTCTCAAGCTCGCGCGCGGAGATGTTGCTGGTGCGCTGGCGGACATTCAGGAAACGGCAGCCAGCCGTTCAAAAGACGCGGTTGTCCAGTATCAGCTCGCAGTAGCCGCCCTGGCTAACAACGATCCAAACAAAGCGCGCACCGCGTTGGACGCTGCAGTTACCCTCGATCCCAAGCACGCCCAATCGGTCATTCTACGCAGTGAACTGCAACTGCAAAAGGGCCAGATCAATGAGGCTATCGCTGAACTCCTCCGGATTTCTCGTGAGAATCCCAAAATGACAGAGCCGTACTTTGTGCTGGCTCAAGCCTATCGGGCGCGGGGGACGCCGGTTGACGCGGTCCCGATTTATCAGTCCCTGGCGAGCGCTCTGCCCAACGATATTCGTCCGCTCTATGAATTGGGCCTCACGTACCGACAGCTAAGAAAGACGCCCGAAGCCCAGGAAGCGTTCAACAAAGTTCTCGCGATCAAGCCGGATCATGTCCAAAGCGTTGATGAACTCACCCTCATCGACATCTTCGAAACAAAGAAACTAGACGCAGCCCTCGCTCGCTTACAGCCCTATGCCCAAAAATACACCAACAGCCCGATGCCCTACTTTCTCATGGCCAAGGTGTTCACCGCCCAGAACAAGCCGGATGAAACCATTCGCGCTTTAAAAAAATGTCTGGAGATTCAGCCCAATTTCGCCGACGCGCAGCGCGCATTGGTTCAGGTGTATGCTTCCACCGGTAAGCAGAACGAGGCCGTTGCGCAGTTGGAAGAGGCAATCAAAAAGAATCCAAAGGATGCCAATTCACTCTTCCGCCTGGCGCAGCTTCAGGAGGGGAGCAAGGATTTCACTGCAGCTCGCGCCACTTATGAAAAGATTCTGAAAATCACCACGAACTCCGCGCCTGTCTTCAATAACATCGCGGTTATCCTTGCGGACCGCTTGAACGATTTGGATGGAGCTTCGGAGTATGCAACTAAAGCGCGAGACCTCGCACCATCCGACCCCACGATCGTTGACACCTATGGATGGATTCTGTGGCGCAAGGGCGATTTCCAGAAGGCTCTCCCCGCGCTCACACAATCGACCGAAAAGCTGGCGAACAACGCCGAGGCAAGATCCCATTTAGGCCTCGCACAGTATTCGGCAGGACTCGTAGATGAAGCGAAGTCCTCACTCGAATTCGCCGTCACGAACAAAGCCGACTTCCCGAGCAAAGAAATGGCTCGGAATGCGCTCACGATCTTAAAAATCAATCCATCCAAAGCCTCACCCGAGGAGGTTCAACTCCTTCGTGACACTTTAAAGAAGCAGCCTTCCGATGCGGCGGCCCAACTCCGGCTCGCTCAGATTCTCGACAACCAAAAGCAATTCGAACAGGCAGCGCAAGCCTACGAAGCAGCGCTCAAGCTGAACCCGCGTTCAACTGTGGCACTGGCGCGTCTGGCTGAAATGAACTGCTTCTCGTTCGGTAAACCGGAACGTGGTCTGGAGTACGCAAAACAAGCGTGGAGCATCACTCAGAACGCCTCTCTCGCAGCCTCCCTGGGACCAGTGGGCTGTGTTGCTGGCGATTTTAAATGGGCGTTGCCCATCCTTTCTCAGGCACGCCGCGACCTGCCAAACGACGGACGCCTTGCCTTTTATCAGGCGCTTGCGGCCTATGGCGTCGGAAACATCCAGCAGGCGAGAGAATGCTTCGGCGAAGTGGCCGTCAGCGACAAGACCGGAGCTCTGGCCAAACAAGCCCTTCCGCTCCTTGACTACCAGTTAAAAACCGGCGCATCCGCAGGAGTCGGTGCAACCGCGAGCACCGCCCTTCAGGCTGATCCAACTTTCGCGCCAGCTCTGATTGTTTCCGGCCTCCTCGCCGAGGAGAAAAACGATTTTCAGGCCGCTCGCGCGCGCTACGAAGAAGTGCTTAAAATCTTTCCTGCTCACATTCTGGCCCAACGCCAACTCGGTCTGCTGCTGGCTGAAAAACTGAACGATGACCAGCGTGCTACACAGCTTCTCACCACGGTGAAAGCCGCTCTTCCGCTGGACTCGCAGGCCACAAAAAGCCTGGGGAAAATCGCTTTCCGCCGCACTGACTATAACGAAGCTGCGCGCCTCCTTCGCGACGCCAATCTCAAATTGCAGAACGATCCCGATTTGCTCTACCACCTCGGGATGGCCCAATACCATCTGAACGATCGCCAATCGAAAGACATTCTCTCGCGCGCCCTGAAACTCGATTCCAATGCCACCATGGCTGCTTCCGCGCGTAAGGCGTTGGAGGAGCTGAGTAAATAATTATGGAGCTCTTGCCGCCGATTCGGTTGGTGGTAGTTCGGTCCAATTCCCAATAGCTTTGGACCCTCTCTTTACAAGTTTCCTCGTCGTTTCCGCGCTCGCGGCCGGCGTTGCCATCCTTGCTTTTCTTCGAGATCGCGGCACTCCTGGCCATCTCTCGTTTTGCCTCGGGTTTCTCGTTCTCTCTGCCGCGACGCTGACTGCCGGTCGATCGCTCATGGCCTCGGACCCTGTCGACGCGCTGACGTGGCATGGCTGGAGATTTCTTCCAGAGGCAATCATTCCTGGGATCTGGGCCTACTTCAGCCTTCGTTACGCTCGCGGCGAGGATCGTAAACACAGTTGGTCGTACTACGCTACGATCTCTCTCTCGGCGGCCCTTCCGCTGATCGCTGTTTTTGGTTTCAACGACTCACTCATCTCGCCTCCGTTCACGAAAATCGGCGAACGCTGGGATTTCCAAATTGGTCCCGCGGGTTATGTCCTCTATCTTTGTAGTTTGCTCAGTGCCGGCTTTCTCCTCGTAAATCTCGAGTACACCTTTCGCGCCGCGGTCGGCACTTACCGCTGGCGCATTAAATTCATCATCCTCGGCGTCGCCACAGTTTTTACGGCGCGCGTTTATACCTCGAGCCAGATTATTCTTTGGCACCAGCACCTGCCGACCTTCGACATTGTCAACGCCGCGGCACTGTTCATCGCCTCCTGTTTCATTCTGATCGCGCTCTATCGCAAAAACACTTTTCAGGTTGCCGTTTATCCTTCCCAACAGGTTCTTCAGTTTTCGCTCACCACCGTTCTCATCGGTGCCTATCTGCTCATCATCGGCGTCTTTTCCAAGGTCCTGCGCAATTGGCAGGGGACCGAAGCCTTTGCGTTCAAAGCGTTCCTGCTCGTTCTCTCCTTCGCGTTTCTCGCTCTCTTCCTTCTCTCTGAACGCAATCGGGATCGTCTTCGTCGCTTCATCAGTCGGCATTTTAATCGGCCAATGTATGACTATCGCGCCGTTTGGCTCACCTTTACCGAGCGCACGGCCTCCGTTCTTTCCGCTGACGCCCTCAGCCGCACATTGGTCAACTGGCTCTCCGAGCAATTACGCGTGCTCTCGACTTCCGTTTGGCTAAACGACCCGGCCGACCCGCACACCTTTGTCCTTGCCGCCTCCACCGCCTTTTCGGAAACGAGTAACCGCACCATTTCCGCTCCCGGCCTTTCCGAATCGCTGCTTGCTTCGCCGATGCCGTTTGATGTTGACCGTTCACCCGAGCCATGGACTGCCGCGCTCAAAACGTGCTTCGCGGATAACTTTAAGAAGGCGGGAAATCGCGTTTGCGTTCCGCTCGTGGCCAGCGGCCATCTGGCTGGTTTCATTACACTGGGCGACCGCGTGAACAACGTGGCGCTAGGTCAGCAGGAATTCGATCTCCTGCAATGCATTGGTGACCAGGTAGCTTCCAACCTCCTGAATCTACAGCTTTCGAATCGCCTTCTTCAGGCCAAGGAAATGGAGGCGTTCCAAACCATCGCTGCATTCTTCATTCACGATCTGAAAAACACCGCCTCGACTCTCAATCTCACTCTCCAAAACCTTCCGCGCCATTTTGACAATCCTGAGTTCCGCAAGGACGCTCTCAAAGCGATTTCCAAGAGCGTCTCCCATATCCAGGAACTCATCTCGCGCCTGACTCTTTTCCGCCAGAAGCTCGAACTCTCGCCCCGACAGGTCGACCTCAACAAACTCCTGGAGTCCACGCTTGGTTGCCTCGCTGGCCAGGTACCGATCAAAACCCAGTTTGCTCCGCTCACCCCGATTCGGGCCGACGAAGATCAACTCCAGAAAGTTTTCACCAATTTGCTCCTCAACGCCCGCGAAGCGCTCAAAGACAACGGCGAAATTACCCTATCCACCTCAAAACAAAATGGTTGGGCCATCGCCACAGTTGCCGATAATGGATGTGGAATGAGCGCTGATTTTATAACTCACTCCTTGTTTCGCCCCTTTAAAACGACTAAGAAGGGGGGCATCGGTATCGGCATGTTCCAAACTAAAACCATCATTGAAGCGCACAAAGGCCGCATTGAAGTCGATAGCCAGCCCGGCCGCGGCACCACTTTCCGCGTTTTTCTTCCGGAATCCACCTCCTCATGAGCACTATGGAAGCCCCTCCCAAACATAAATTATTGATCGTCGACGATGACGAAGAAATCAGGTCCCAAATGAAATGGGCGCTGATCGACGACTATGAGGTCCTCGTCGCCGAGGATCGCCCCTCTGCGCTCGAAGCGTTCAACATGCACCGCTCCGACGTCGTGCTTCTTGATCTCGGTTTGCCTCCGTCTCCAGGCGAAACCACCGAAGGCCTTGCGGTCCTATCCGAAGTTCTTCGACTCGCCCCTCAAACCAAAGTGATCATCGTCAGCGGCCAGTCCGACCGCACCAATGCCCTCCGCGCAGTTACCGATGGCGCTTACGATTTTCTTTCGAAGCCGGTGCAGATGGACGAGCTCAAAGTCTTGCTTAAGCGGGCCTTCTATCTTTCCCAGCTCGAACGCGATCGCGACGATCTCCAGCGTCAACTCCTCTCCACATCGGTTTTCGAGGAGATGCTTGGCACCAGCCCGCAAATGCAGGAAGTCTTCAATTCCATCCGCAAAGTTGCCAAGACCGAAGCGCCCGTTTTGATTTTGGGAGAGAGCGGGACTGGCAAAGAGCGTGCCGCCCAGGCCATTCACAATCTCAGCTCACGAAAAGCCGGTCCCTTTGTCGCCATTAACTGCGGCGCAATTCCCGAAGCGCTCCTCGAAAGCGAATTATTCGGCCACGAAAAAGGCTCGTTCACCGGAGCTCACGCCCAGCGCGTCGGCAAAGTCGAAACTGCCCAGGGCGGCACGCTGTTCCTCGACGAAATCGGTGAACTTCCCCAGCCCCTTCAAGTAAAATTTTTGCGCTTCCTCCAGGAACGCGTTTTTCAACGAGTCGGCGGACGCAAAGACATTCCGGTCGACTGCCGGGTCGTCGCTGCGACGAACGCCGATCTCAAACGCGCGATGCTCGATGGAGGCTTCCGTGAAGATCTCTATTACCGCATTGCCGTCGTGACCTTGAAATTGCCGCCACTCCGCGAACGCACCGGAGATGTCCCGCTCCTCGCTCAGGCATTTCTTAAACGTTTCGCTGCCGAAGCGTCTCGCGACAAGGTGCGGTTCTCTTCCGCCGCCACGCGGGCGATGCAGCAATATCATTGGCCCGGTAACGTTCGCGAACTCGAAAACCGCGTCCGTCGCGCTGTGATCATGGCCGAAAAAACAGCCATTTCTGAAAGCGATCTCGAAATCACACCACTTCTCACCCCCTCCGCTGCTACCTCTCTGAAAGAGGCGCGCGAAGCGCTCGAAAAGGAAATGGTTCAGAAAGCCCTTGATCGCCATAAAGGAAATCTCACCCAGGCTGCCCTCGATCTCGGAATTAGTCGCCCGACCCTTTACGACATGCTCGAGAAGTACCACATCCAGGCGGAGCAGGTCACGAGCGCTTAGATAGGTTTCCAACACACCCGCGAAAGAGCAGCGATCACCCCGCTGCTCTTTTTTTGTCCCGAAACTTCGGACGGAACTTTCAGGTGCTCCCTCATTTGCACTCACCGCCTCCAGATCGAAAGTTCTCATATGAATCTGGGTTTTGCGGCGTTGGGGCTCTCGGTTGTGGTAACGGCGTATGGTCAAGGCGCTCCTTCCGGAGGTCACGGCGGAATCGGCCACGGGGGGGCTGGTCGCCCTGCGGGTCACGTGCGAGGAAGCGCTACAATGCCGCGTTCGGGATCTATCGCCGGACCGAGCCCTAACGTGAATCACCTCCCTGCAGATGTCACCGGAAAGACCTTTCCGGCGGCGCAAAGTAGCTTCTCTCGCTCCTATGTCGCGTCCGCACCGTATTTGAATCCAACTCCGATCGAGGCATTTCCCGGCTCGAGTTTTGCCCCGGGCGCCCTCCCCCAACGTCCTACAGGAAACCTGCCGAAATGGATGTATCGAAACGGACGCTATTGGATGCCGGCACACGCGGGTCATGCATGGGGGCCCTTCGAAAACGGTTACCAATTTGCGGGGCAAGGTTATTGGGGGACTGGTTACGGTTATTATCCTTACGGCTGGGGCGGCGACGGAAGCTTTCTTATTGTCGGGGACTCTGCCTTGCGCGCTTGGGCCGGAGAACCCGTTGACGGTTACCCGCCCGAAGCTTTTGGCCCAGGCGGTTCAATGCCGATGGTATTCAGCTCGCCTCCGGCACTGCCAGAGGGCATGGCGTTCGCCCCGTTTACGGGTCTGCCTGAAACGATTGTCCTCGACTTCCCGCCAGGTTCCCGTGTTCGCCGTTGATTGAGCGGGCGCTTGCCTGCTCGGCGCTTCTGCCGCAAGGTCCCGCCCGATGGCGTGGCTGATTTTGCTTCGAATTGTTCTGAGCGTTTCGGCGAACGCCGTTCAAAAACGTCTATTGCTCGACCGTGCGGGGGTCTATCACACGTGGATTTTTACTTACGTTCTCATTTTCGGACCAGCCCTGTTCTTGGCCTCCCTTCATACTGGTTCGTTGGATTGGATTTTTTGGCGCAACATTGCGACCGGCGGAGGTCTGGATGCCATCGGTAACCTCGCGATGGTCGCTGCGTTGCGTGCAACGGATATCTCGGTTTTTGGCCCGCTCAACGCCCTTCGTCCGATTCTCGCGTTGCTCTTTGGTTGGTTCTTTCTTCACGAATCTCCAACTCCGCTCGGCATAAGTGGCGTCGGCATTACGGTGGTGGGCGGTGTGATCCTTTTTTCAAACGCGGGCTCTCACGCCTCCGCAGGTTGGGCGGAAATTTTTCGTGCGGTCGCTCTCCGGTTGAGCGGTCTTTCTCTGGGCGTCGTCGGTGCGGTTTTTCTCAAAAAGGCAGTGCTTCGCAGTTCTCCGGAAGTCACGGTCGCGGCATGGATTTTTTGCGGGCTGGTCGTTCTGGTTGTGGCTTCCGCCATACATCGTCCGAACGGTCTTCGGACGCTCGGCCCATCCGCACGCGCGCACATTTCCTGGTTGCTCGTTCACGGCGCGTGCTTCCTTACGATGCAACTACTTACGATGTACATTTTTCGCGCGACACTCCTGGCCTACTCGTTCGTCTATTTCCAACTCGGCATGATTCTTCAGGTCTTCGTCGGACGAATCTTTTTCAAGGAGCCGGCATTTTTTCGACGTCTGGTGGCCTCGGCGATCATGGCCTTTGGGAGCGTACTGGTTCTCTGGAAAGGGTAAGGGGATTCCCTGAAAGAGTAGGCGTCAATTTGTAAGGCGCCTTATCATATGTCAGAGTAGCCTTCCAATGAGAAGGCATTATTTCTGTCTGTTCGCTCTTGCTTTGGTCGCGGGTTCGCTCGCTGCCCGGGCGGATTTTACCCCGATTACGCTCGCTCCCGAAACGTTCAACCAGGACATTGTGGTTGAAAAGGAAGCGATTCACGCGCCGATTTCCACCACCGCTTCAATGGATGATGGCTCGGCGAACACCGGCTTTGGCTGGTATGAAATGGGTTACAACCTTGACTCGGCAGACACCGGTTTGCCCGTAGCAGGCTCCACGGTGATGAGCCTGGTGGCTGAGGATCATTCATATACATTCGCCCCGAGCTACGCCGCGAATAACGCCCTGTTGGTTGATACGAACACTCCCGCAGCAACGTTGACCCTGACGACGCCAACTCCATTGAACGCGATCTCCCTACTGACCGCTGCGGGCCACGGCCCTGCAACGAACACTGTGGTCGTTCACTATGCCAACGGCTCCACAGAGACGAAGACGTTTGTGTCCCCAGACTGGTTTGGATCAAACGCTGCCGTTGCCGCCAATGGCCGTATCGATGTCGTTTCGATGGGCTTTAACGCAGTGGGCTCGGGAAACCCGAACCTCTATTCCGCGGATGTCCCTTTGACGACCGCGGGCAGTCCTGTAACGAGTCTGGAATTCCGAAACGGCGCGACGGGCAATTCACACACTGCAGTGTTTGCCGTGAGTGGTGCCGCGACTGCTGCAGGAGCATTCACTCCGCTCGCCGTTACCGGGTACAATCGCGACCTGATCGTCGAAGCGAACGCGCCTCAACCGCTGACGTCCGTCAATGCGACAACCGTTTCAATGGACGCCGGTCTGGCGAACACCGGATTCTCCTGGTACGAACGCGGTTACAATACGAACGCTCCTGCCACAGGTCTTCCCACTGGCGGCAGCACTTTGACCAACATTTCCGCTCCCGATCACGTGTATGTCCTTCCTGCTTCCTACACGCAGAACAATGCTGTGCTGGTCGACTCAGAGAACAACGGAACAATCCGTTTCGCCACGCCAGCGAAGTTTTCAACTTTGTCTTTCCTGACCTCCGCCGGCAATGGCGCGGTGACAATCGGCTATACGGTGAACCACGAAGATGGTTCCATCGAGACGGGCACCTTCGCCGCACCAGATTGGTTCAATGCAACGGGACCGGCATTCAATGCGAATGGCCGTGTGGACGTCGGAAACGGCTTGTATGCCAATGTGAATAGCGGTTATCCCCGCCTCTATCCCGCGGACATAACGCAGATCGGCACAAACAGCCCGATCACAACGGTCGACCTCAGCCTCTCCGAAGGCACTGGCCACGCGGCGGTGTTCGCGGTCAGTGGAGCGCTCGGCAACGTGCCACCCCTCGTTGCGAGCCAGCCTGCTTCCGTCACCGTTCTCGAAGGCTCACCGGTTCAGTTCACCGCTACCGCATCCGGCACGCTGCCGCTCAACTACACTTGGCAAGTCGGCACCAACGATACGTTCGTGAACTTGCAAAACGATGCAAACATCTCCGGTGCGAATACCGCCACTCTCAACATTAACAGTGCCGCGTTGGCGAATGGCGCTCAATACCGCCTCGCTGTCACAAACGTTTCAGGGTCGACGTTTAGTTTGCCGGCCACCCTTGCGGTTCGTTCCGCGACTCCCTCGGTACTGTCACCGAGCGATACCATCACACTCATAGGCGGCACGACTCCAGACAATGAGACGGTGGACCACGCCATCGACCAGAACACGCAGAAGTACCTAAACTTCGGAAATACCAACGTTCCTCCCTATGTCGGTCCGCAGGGCTTCATTATTACGCCCTCATTGGGTTCGGACAGCTTCGGCACTATTGTAAACGTGCTCCGTATTTACACGGCGAACGATGCACCGGAACGCGATCCCGCGAGCTTTGCCCTGGAAGGCTCGAACGACGGAACGAACTTTGCGCCAATCGCGTCAGGCGACCTTGCCTTGCCCGATGCCCGAAACGCAGCCGGCGCTACGATCGATCCCCTGACCCAGGCGTTGCAGGAAGTGCGCTTTGCGAATTCGACGCCCTATAAAACCTATCGCCTGCTCTTCCCGCACGTGAAGAACGACGCCACCGCGAACAGCGTTCAGGTTGCTGAAGTCGAGCTTCTCGGAACGGTGGCAACCGCTGGCACGGGAGCAACACTCACGATCGCGAGTTCCGGCGGCACAGGTGCCTCGCTTACCATCACTTCGTCGGTGCCGGGCGAACTGCAGTCCACCACAGCACTGTTTCCGAACGGTACAACCGCGTGGACCGATGAAGGTCCCATCAACGGTTCAAAGACTGTTGCCGCTACAAGTCAGGCGCGATTCTATCGAGTTCTCGTGCAGCAATAACGCACAGGTTGCTTACGGCAAAGCCGGGCTCACCGCCCGGCTTTTGTCGTTTATAGGCTCACCGGTAGCGCGTCGCCAATTGCCATGCCATGTCTGCAACCGGGACACCCATCAGCAGCCACGCGCAAACAAACCACGGCCACTGGAAAACCTGTGGCAACACACTGCGGATGGCCGCTTCGCCTTGTGAGGCAACAGAGATGGCGTCGCTCATGAAGATGCAAAGCGCCGCGATGATCCCGATCACGCACATGATGGTCGCGACTTTTCGCGGCCAAATCGGCGGTTCGCCTAATTCCAAAATCGTCGCCAGAATTCCAAACACGATCATCAAAGCCGCAATGGAAACGGGGGCAATGACCGGTCCCCACCAGGGCAGGGGAATGAGGAAAAGAATATCCCAATCGAGGAACGATTTCGGCCAGCCGGTGAGAGGAATCAAAAACAAATAATAGGTAATATCCCATATACCGAAGGCCAACAGCGCGAACCCAACACGTCCGCGCCAGGTTTTCCCCGCCAGCCAACCCACACCTCCCAGCATAATCATCGTTGCGAGTTCGCGCAGTAATTCGGGAAGCGCGAGCGCTGGAATATCAGGTAGAGGATCTGGTTGGTGCGGCACGATCCGATTGACCATCGTGCGCAGGTAGTAAACCACCGCGGCTTCGAGATAGCCCATCGCTGTGGCGAAAAGTGCTACTACCGCCGCGCGCTGTGGGGGACTCATGCTAACCTCCGCACTGCCGCCTCCACCGAGTCGATCAGGTAATCAGGTGTGGAAGTCCCAGCCGTGATCCCAATGGTTTCCGCTTCCTCGAACCATTCCCGGCGAAGATCTTCCGGTTCCTGAACATGATGCACGCGATCACAGCATCGCAGGCAGCTTTGCACAAGTTCCCGCGTATTATTGCTGTTCCGCCCCCCGATCACCACCACCACGTCCGACTTGCCGGCGAGGTCCAACGCGGCTCGCTGTCTCTGCTTTGTTGGCTGGCAGACCGTATCAACGAAGCGCACTTCCGAATCCGGGAAGCGCTCGCGAATCAAATCGAGGAAATAAAGAACGCGATCGATGGGTTGGGTCGTTTGCGAAGCCACCCCGAATTTCTCGCGATGTGGCAGGCTCTGCACATCTCCCGCTTCTTCAACGATGTGAAAATCCTCCAAATCTTCAGTTAACCCACGCACCTCCACATGCCCTCGTTTGCCGACAATGACCGGGTGGTAGCCTTCCTCCACCAGTTTGGTTACCGAACGATGGGCGTGATGCACCAGGGGACAGGTGCCTTCCAGCAATTCGAATCCATGCGACCGTGCCCGCATCTTGGCTTGTTCCGAGGCTCCATGCGCAGTGATCATCGCCACCGGAGTTTGAACTTTTGCCGGGTCGTGCTCGATCTGCACCCCTTGTTCTTTTAAGCGGTTCACCACCGCCTCGTTATGCACAATATCGCCCAGGATCGTTAAGGGCCGCTCTTTTGCTTTGGTCTCCGCCAGCGCGATGGCATCGCGCACGCCGAAACACATTCCGAGATGTTCCGCTCTAATTATTCTCATTGCTTTGCATTACAAAGTCTTAGTGCAAAAAAACTCACCGCCGCGTCTGCCGCACAATCTGATCCAGCAATTCGATGTACTCTGAAAATGCCTTTCGACCCGCGCCGGTTAAGGAGCAGGTGGTCAGCGGTTTGCGATTTTGAAAACTCTTGGTCAACCCGACGTAACCCGCCTCTTGCAGGGTGCGTAAGTGCACACTTAAGTTGCCGTCGGTCATCGCCAGCGCCTCGCGCAGCTCCGTGAACGACAACTCCCGGTTCGCCGCGAGCAGGGACATGATCGCCATGCGCCCCTTCTCGTGGATCACCCGGTCGAGCTTGAGAAATGGTTCGGGGTTCACGTCGTTTCCGGCCGGTCAGTGAAATGCACGTAGATCCCATAGGCCAATTGCAACCCTCCAAAGAAAATGCCCATCAGCAAGTGACTTGTCGCGAACGGCAATTGTGCATCCACCGAAATGCTGCTTAATGTCAGTGAACAGCCGCCCAGGATAAACAACCACCCTAACAGCCGAATACCGCGCGGGGTAAAGAACCCCGCCGCGTGCAACGCGCAGCCATAAAGCAAAATCCAACTTACCGGCATTGCCCAGGAGAAGCTCGTTTGCTTGCCGAGGGTAAAAGTGAAAATCACTCCAATCACTGCCCCGACGAACAGGGAAGGCAGGAGCGCCTGCGTGACCCGTTTCGCCGGCGGCGACCAAAATGGCTCATGATCTTTCAATGCCTGTCGCCTTGCGAGAATGAACGCGCCGAACAATCCCACCAGACTCATACTCATCCAAAAAATACCGAAAGACACCGCCCGATTAATTCCGATGAGCACACCCGCTACGCTTCCGACCACGCCAAGAATGCCGAGGAAGATCATGATCGGAGCGAGTGCGCGGCGATAAATGGCCGAGCGCTCCATTAATGTCCGAATGACTACCAAACGCTCGTTGGCCGATTCAGCATCCATGGATCAACTTTGTAACGCAAAGTATAGATCCTGTCAACGCCTTTCGATTCGTCAATGGAGCGGGGACATTCCTGTCCGCAAGTCTCACTGCATCGGCGCGATTTCAGCGACAAATCCGCCATCGCCCACCACGCGAACTTTAAGCGAGTCGCTACGGCCCAAATTTTGAGTTTCCGTCGTCAACGCATTCGGGTCCGTGTCCGACGAATCCTTCCAAACCTTCGCTGCGTATTGTCCTCTCGAAAGAAAGCTCAACGGAACATTTACCTCTCGTGCAGCTCCGGCCGACATTCCTCCGAGATACCACGTTTTGTCTTTACGTCGCGCCGTCACCAGGAGCTTTCCGATCTCGCCTTGAATGATCCTGGTTTCATCCCACCACGTGGGCACGAGAACGAGAAAATCGAAGCCGGGCTGATTTTCGTATGCGGTAGGATAATCCGCGACCATTGGATTCGGATTATCGAAGCAAACGTACATCGCCAGCATCCGCGCGCGCGTCCCGAGGACGTTTGGCGCGATGTGATGCGGCTTGAATTCGCCGCGCGGCGAAGCGCGAAAACCTCCGAGATGATAATCCATCGGCCCCGCGATCAGCCGAGTGAAAGCCATGTTCAAATCATGCTCCGGCGTGCAACGGTCGCTCCATTTCAGATATTCGAGATTCAATGCACCCTCGTGATTCATCAGATTCGGATAGGTGCGCTCAAGCCCGGTCGGCTTCCAGATACCGTGCAGGTGAATCATAATGTGATGCCGCGCGGCCGACTCCAGAACCGATTCCGCAAATTCCACTGAGTCCTGATCATCATGATCGAAGAAGTCGACCATCATTCCGTTCCAGCCCAGTTTTTCGAATGCAGTGAACGCTTCTTCCACCCGTCCGCGCAACGCGCCCTGGTGCACCCAGGTCCAAAGCCTGACATTTTGCGAATTCGCGTATTCCTTTATTCGTGGGAGGTCAAACCCTTGTCGTGGCCGCGTTACGTCCGTATCTGGTCCCGGATCTGTTCCGTGCTTTGTTTGGTAGTACCAAGGGTCCGTGGTTTTTTCTGTCGAGCTTATGGAATGCGTGGGAATTCCCGTGCGCGCGCAAAAATCGATATACTTTTTCGCCATCCCGAATGAGAGCATCGGCTCGCCAGGCTGGCCGTCGTACACGTCTCCATTCCACCAGTGAAAAGTAATCTTCCCCGGTTTGATCCAGGAAATGTCACGAATCACCGATGGCTCATTTAGACAGTAAATAGTTGTTGATTCGAGCAACGCCCCGAGACGTGCCCCGACCAGAACCACGCGCCATGGTGTCTGGAACGGCAGGGGACGAATGACTTTGCTCCCGTCCTTCCGTGGCGTGAGCTTGCTCACTAGACGTCCGTCTGCGGATTTTGCTAACGCCATCCCTGCGTAATGTCGCAATCCTGCCTCCGTAATCGCCGCTGCCATCCCATCCTCCCACGTAAGCGTCAAAGGCATGTCAAGCAAATCACCCTGCCGAATATCTGCATAGGGCGTCGTCGCCACCGGGTGCTCGTGCGACGTGGTGTAATTTTCCAGAACCTGGATGTATGCCGTCGGTTTCCCCTCAACCCCAAAGGAACTGTCCTCATCCGCAATCGTCACCGTCCGATTCGATCCGCCAAGCTCGTAACGAAAAGCAATCGCATCATCGAAACAGCGAAACACCACACGCAAACGTTCGCGTCCTTGAGTCTCGACCTCGAAACTCTCCTCCCGAAAATGATTGTTCCCGTGGTCCGCCTTGCCGAACGGAATGTCGACTCGCTCATTGATGGAGCGGCTCGCCGTTCCAATCAGATGCGCCCCTTTGAGCAGGTCTCCGCCTTGGACCAGGTGGAGCCCCAACCCGCAGTTGCTGAGGAACGGTTTCTTCTCAAACGTGGCTGACCAACTCGGATTTTCCTTCAACCCAGCGTCGGGAAATTGAACGGAAACCCGAATGTTGCCTTTCGGCGACCAAAGAGTCGTTTCTCGTGCCCGAGCCTCCATTGGAAACAGACAAACCGTTGCGGTCAGGACGACTTTCGCCAGAGTTAAATAAGGGGTTTTCAAGTGGATTGCCCAGAGAGTGCCATGGGAAGTTGAACGGTGTCATCCCGAAAAGGCGTTCCCTGACACGCTGAGGTTAGCGGGTGCCCTGCAAGATTAGTTGGAAAAAAGCCAAAATTATACGCGAAACCCGCCCGGCTACAGAGCGATGCTTGGCATGCCCGGAGCGATGCACTCGTGTGTTTGAAGAACGCACACGCGAAACGGAATAGTTGCACAAGGAGAGTAAGGATGAAGCGCTTATGAAGAGAAAAATCCACACCCAAATCACCCGCTTTGGCGTTCTCGCCACTGCACTGCTGACTTCTTTGAGTGTCCGTGTCGAAGCCAGCGTCGCCTGGGGCAGTATCAACAACTTTGATACTGTGAACGATACCGGAGTCGAATGTCACGGGTTCGAGATCGAAATTGATGGGATCCGCAGCCGGGACATTTCGTATACTTACGACTGGAACCATTACGGCGTTCCGCGAATAACGGAGGACGTCACCGATCTTGCGCATCCTAAAGTGTTTGTCCGCTACGCGGGTACTCGGAATTCGGACGGGACGTGGACAGCATTCACCGCAATTCCCGCTGGGCCTATCTCACCCACCGATGGTCACCAGTTTACAAACCCGTCGGTTAATTTTGGCGGCGAGCATTTCGGCGTCGGCTATTTTGGCGCGCCGACCGCAGTCATCTACAACTGGCTAAAAGACGATGGCGCGGGCAACCTCGTTTTTGCCGGCGCCGTAAACATAGCGACTCCCACATTTAGCTATTTTCCACCCGCCGCTCAGCCAGCGCAGGTTGTTGCGGCCATCGTTCCTCCTCCTCCCCCTGAGCCTCCGGTTTTGCAGTTTGGTCCGGCTGCATGGGTTAAAGAGACAAAGACCCAGACTCACAACAACAGCAAGGTCGAGCTTCGAGACCTTGTTTCCGATGATCCGGAAGATCCAAATGACAGGAATTGGAAGAACGGTGAGCCTGATGAAGTGGAGGTGGAGTGGCGAATCCTTCAGACTGAATTTGCCAAAGCTGATGGCGGCAAAAATGGAGAACTGCAAGGTGCACCTGAAGATTTGCCGGGTGGCGATGAAGTCATCACACGCCGCTACGACTTCTTTCGGTACGTAGGTCCGATCGATGCAGAATCCGGTGAGGCCATGGCGGAAGAGGTGGGGCCGGATGGAATCCACGGAGTCGGCAGCGTAACCTATAACGATCACATCGACCCGGACACTGGAGAATGGGTTACGGTTACAATAGAGGACCTTTCGACCGTTGTTGTTGTTGGAGATTACATTGGTGCCCAGATGGCAGGATTCGACGCCGGCGCCCAAATCGGTCTGATTGATCATCTCCAGGACGGCGAAAGGGATGTGCCCTATATAGAGAGAACCATTGTTATCGGCGGCACTCCGCCGATCGTCACCACAAGGACCGGTCCGTTGCCCGATGGGATGACATTTGATGAAGTGACTGGTGTTCTGTTCGGAACGCCGACGGTCAGCGGCACGTTCACTTTTGATGTCCATTCCACAGACGCAAATGCCGGTGACGTCACAGTGACATATCATCTGACGATTCTTGAGCCCGCGGCGGTCGAGCCTCTTCATGTTACTGTAACGGTGAGTGCATCACCCGTGGACGGAGGGACGGCCTCCGGTACAGACGAGTATCTGGTCGGCAATCCGGTGACGGTCGTGGCAAACGCGAATCCGGGATTTGAGTTTCAAAATTGGACCGACGGAGGGACGGTGGTCAGTTCGTCCTCCACCTTCCAGTTCACAGCCGATTTGAACCGTGAACTGGTCGCCCACTTCACGCGCATCACCTACACCATCGACACGAGCGCCTCGCCCGTGGCAGGAGGTACGGTCGGTGGCGGCGGTACGGTCAACGACGGCGACAGTGTCACGGTGGTCGCCACCTCCAACGCTGGCTATAATTTCGTCAACTGGACGGAGGGTTTGGCGATTGTAAGCACTTCGGCGAGCTATACCTTCACAGCCAGCGGCAACCGCACTCTCGTGGCCAATTTCGCCCCGATTCCGCGCGGTGATGTGAATAACGACGGAAAGATCAATTCAGCCGACCTGGCGCTCATCCTCGCGGCTCGCAACCAGCCCGCATCAGGTGTTGGTGATCCTCGTGATCTCGACCATGACGGCAAAATAACAGTGCTCGATGCGCGCATCGAAGCAGTGCTGATACTTCAAAACAAACCTTAAGTAGCCTGCTAAATCCATAGCGAAACAAATTGAAATAAATCCATATAATGAAAACTCGATCCAATCCTTCATGGCTACGGTCTGGCTTTTACATCGCGCCTCTGGCGGTCGCGACGGCATGTATGCCGGCCATGCTAAGTGCAGCCACACTCAGCCTCCTTCCCGCGGTCCAGGATGTTTCCATCGGAAACTCGTTTGACCTCTCCGTGCAGATCGCCGACCTGGGCGACCTCTCTGCGCCCTCGCTCGGCACATTCGACCTGAATCTGCTCTTCAATCCTGCTCTCGTGCAGTTTGATTCCATCTCCTTCGGCGATCAACTTGGCCTGCCATTGGACGTAATAAACACAGCCACCCCGGGTGTTGGGTCGCTCAATGCCTTCAGTGTCTCGCTGCTCGATCCGCTCGACCTGGATAGCTTCCAGGCCGGCGAATTCACCCTCGCAAGCGTCCATTTCACTGCGCTTGCGGCCGGGACCGGCGACTTCAGTCTGGCCAATATCATCCTGGGTGACTCCTTCGGTGTTCCCCTTCCTCTGGACGGGATTTCGGGGGCTGTCGTGAATATCGGCCCGCAAGGAGTGCCAGACAATACCGCGTTCTGGGCCACCGCGTTCGCCTTCGGAGCCCTTGCGTTTGTTCATCGAAAATCTGCCGTCCAACGAACACTTGTCTGAGCACGCGGAACTTTCAATGATCGCGCATGTCTAAAAGATATGCGCGATCTTGAAAAAGTCGGCTGGATCTATCTGAAGGCCGCGTTGTTCTTCGTGATCGGGATCGTCTCGGCCGCTCTTCTCATAGTTTCCAATCCCACCCTTTCAACGTTTCTTCTTCTCTTCCTCGTCCTCTGGTCCTTCTGCAGACTCTATTACTTCGCCTTCTATGTGATCGAAAAATATGTCGACCCAACTTTCAGATTCTCGGGTTTGTTTTCCGCGGCTAAATACTTTCTCGAGAATCGCAGCTAATGTTGACGTCAGACAGATCCACCTTTAGTTTTCCTGCCCATGATCACGAACAATTATTCGTGGTCACCTGGTTCCTTAGAATGTTTTTCTAAGCCGAATCTAAATAGCAGACTCGAACAATCCGGGCCTCCTATTTCGGTTCACAACCTGAGTGACCATAGTCCCGCCTCCGCAAGGCTCATCCCCAACTTCGTTCATGCCCACTCTTGCACAAAATTTCATGAGATTTCATATATTTTCACGAAATTTCACGCTCAAGATCCACCTAACGTTATCCCGTCCAACCCCTTAGCTGAAAATTGGCCAGGCCCATCTCCTTTTGGAGATTTTGTTCCGACTCATTTCACCGGAGCGCTTGGACATGATCCCATCCGGGCATTGTTTGGTCATTGCGTCCTTGGATATTGGTCATTCGGCACCTCCTCTTTCCGCCCCCGGCAATTTTCATGCAATTTCCCCGCGTTCCCGCATTTCCCACCAAATCCCGCCTCCCTCTCTTCATCCCGTGCTCATCCGTCGAGTAGCCATTTTCGGCTAAACAACCGCAAGAAACGGTAAGCGCACCGAAGACGCTCAGTCGAAGATATTTCAGGTCGAAAGTCGCTCGTCGATCCAAGTGAAGTCTCACGCGAGACAGCACGCGCTGGAGTTTTGCTTACGGAAATGCAGACGCCGCGCGGATCGCGGGCAACCAAAAGTATGAGCGCCATTTTGTTCCTGATCCCTTTGAGCGTGGTGATCGCCGCGGTCTTCCTTGCTGCGTTCATTTGGGCGGTTCGCAGCGGTCAATTTGAGGACACCTGCACCCCTTCGATGCGCTTGCTCATGCACGACCGTGAAGAACGAATTTCGGAAAGTACAGACGATGAACATTGAAACCTTCAAATACGATAATCGCATCGTTCGCGCCTTCTCCATCGCGACGGTGGTTTGGGCTATTGTCGGCATGTCTGCCGGTTTGCTTGCTGCGATCCAGTTGTTTTGGCCGGAGGCGAACCTTAACCTCCAATTCACCACGTTCGGCCGCGTGCGGCCCTTGCACACGAACGCCGTCATTTTCGCCTTCGTTGGCAACGGCATGTTCATGGGCATCTACTATTCGCTTCAGCGCCTCTGCAAAGCCCGGATGTTTTCGGACACGCTCAGTTGGATCAATTTCTGGGGTTGGAATGCGATTATCGTTGCCGCTGCCATTACGCTGCCGCTCGGCCTGACCACGAGCAAAGAATACGCCGAACTCGAATGGCCGATCGACCTCGCGATCACGCTCGTCTGGGTGGTCTTCACGGTGAACTTGATTGGCACCGTCCTCAAGCGGCGCGAGAAACACATTTACGTTGCGATTTGGTTCTATATCGCAACGGCAATCACTGTCGCAGTTCTGCACGTGGTGAACTCACTGGAAATTCCAGTAACGGCGTTTAAGAGCTATTCGATTTACGCCGGGGTGCAGGATGCGCTGGTGCAATGGTGGTACGGACATAACGCCGTGGCGTTCTTCCTGACCACCCCTTATTTGGGCCTGATGTATTACTTCCTCCCGAAAGCAGCGGATCGACCGGTGTTCTCCTATCGTCTCTCGATCATCCATTTTTGGGCGCTGATCTTCATTTACATCTGGGCCGGGCCGCATCATTTGCTCTACACGGCGCTCCCGGATTGGGCGCAATCCTTGGGCATGGTCTTCTCGGTCATGCTCGTCGCACCGAGTTGGGGCGGGATGTTAAACGGCCTGCTCACTCTTCGCGGTGCGTGGGATAAAGTCCGTCAGGATCCCATGTTGAAGTTTATGGTCGTGGCGTTAACCGCCTATGGGATGGCCACGCTTGAAGGTCCTACGCTCGCGATCAAAAGTGTCAACTCTCTCTCCCATTACACCGATTGGACCATCGCGCACGTCCACACTGGCGCGCTCGGTTGGAACGGATTTCTGACATTCAGCGTGCTCTATTGGCTCTTTCCCCGCCTCTATAATACCAAGCTTTGGTCTATCAAGCTCGCGAACTGGCACTTCTGGGTCGCTCTCCTCGGAATGATGTTTTACGTGGTGCCAATGTACTGGAGCGGCATCACCCAGGGGCTCATGTGGAAGCAATTCACGAAGGAAGGTTTCATGCAATATCCGAACTTCCTCGAAACCGTTCTTCAATTAGTGCCGATGTATCGCCTCCGTGCGATTGGCGGTTCGCTCTACATTTTGGGCGCTTTCATGATGGCCTTTAATCTCTGGAGAACCGCACGCTCCGGTGTGTTTGTGCCCGAAGTGGAGGCGCAAGCCGCGCCTATTGCACGCGACGAACATTTGGTCGGCAACCAGGATCCATGGGGCCATCGCTGGCTTGAATCCAAGCCCATGATCTTCACCGCACTCACCACCATTGCAATTCTGATCGGCGGCGCGGTTGAAATCGTTCCGATGGCGCTGATCAAGAGCAACGTCCCGACCATTGCGGCGGTAAAGCCGTATAGCGCGCTCGAAGTTATGGGCCGCGATCTCTACATCCGCGAAGGTTGCGTAGGATGTCACTCTCAAATGGTTCGCCCGTTCCGTTCCGAAACCGAGCGTTACGGCGAGTATTCCAAGTCCGGGGAGTTTGTTTATGATCACCCATTCCTATGGGGTTCGAAGCGCACCGGACCGGATCTGCACCGCGTCGGCGGCAAGTATCCGGACGCGTGGCACTACAATCATATGGAGGATCCGCGCACGACTTCGCCCGGTTCCATCATGCCGGCTTATCCGTGGCTCTTGAGCCAAAAGCTCGAAACGAATTCGCTCCCCGCGCGCATCTCCGCCTTGCGCAAGGTGGGTGTCCCATATCCCGACGGCTATGAACAAATCGCCCTCAAGGACCTGAACGCGCAGGCGGGTAAAATTGCGGACAGCCTGAAGCTCGGTTCGATCAAAGCGGATCCGGACAAGGAAGTTATTGCCTTGATCGCGTATCTACAACGACTCGGGACGGACATAAAAGCTCCGGCGGCGCAAACCGCCCCGCCCGTTCAATCTACTGAAGCGACTCCGAATAAGGAGAAAGCGACCACTCTCACGACCAAATAAGGCGAGTTATGATTAAGAACGTTGTCCAGGATATTGGTGGAGTCGGGCTTTACGGCATCATTTCGCTCGTGCTCTTTTTTACTGTGTTCACGGGCGCCTTTCTCTGGGCCTGTCTGCATGGAAAGCGCTTCTGCGCCATGATGAGCGCGCTGCCGCTTCAGGATGGAACCATTTCCGAAGGAGAAAAATCTCATGAGTAACGAACCCAATAAAGACGCTCGCATATTCGATCACGAGGCGGACGGGATTAAGGAGTTGGATAATCTGCTGCCCCGCTGGTGGGTGTGGTTGTTCTGGCTGTGTAACGTCTTTGGCCTTGCCTACATGCTTTATTATCACGTGTTCAACATGGGCGATCTTCAGGCCGGCGCGTATGCCAAAGAAGCCCAGGCAGGCGAACAGCTAAAGTCCGCCGCTTTGGCGAAATTCGAAGCTACTCTCGGCTCTCTTCAACCATCGAAAGAGCAGGCTGTCTTGAGTGACGGCCAGCGAGTCTTTACTACTTATTGCGCCCCGTGCCACCGCGCCGATGGTGGCGGTCTGGTCGGACCGAACCTTTGCGACGATTATTGGATTCACGGCTCAGGGTACCAGGACAATTTGAAGACGATTATTAACGGCGTGCCCGAAAAGGGGATGCTCACCTGGCGCGGAATTTTAAAGCCGAACGAAATCCAATCTGTCGCCAGTTTTATCTATACGTTGCGCGGATCGAACCCGCCAAATCCGAAGCCGCCCGAGAACCAGACGCCGCCACCCAGCAACCAGCCGAGCCAGTTTGAATAACGACGACGACATGAATAACACTCTCGAAAATCCCAATCGCCGCGGGCCGGAGAACGTTTCTATCCCGGCCGCGCAGGAGATCCATTGGGAGGATTTTCGTGATCATCTCGCCACCGCGGAAAAGGACGGAACGCGACGATGGGTCTACCCGAAGAAGGTGACCGGGAAATGGTTTCGCCGTCGAACCTGGTTTAGCTGGTTTCTGCTGGCGCTCATGTTCGTCGGGCCGTTTGTGAAGATCAACGGAAACCCGCTGCTCATGATCAATATCGTCGAGCGCAAGTTTTCCATCCTCGGTCAAATCTTCTGGCCGCAGGATACAGTGATCTTTGCCGTGGCGATGCTGCTCTTTCTCACGAGTATCATTGTTTTCACCACTGCCTTCGGGCGGCTCTGGTGCGGTTGGGCCTGTCCGCAGACCGTGCTCATGGAAATGGTCTTCCGGAAATTGGAATACCTGATTGAAGGAGACGCTTCCGCTCAACGCGCATTGAACGCCGCTCCATGGAACAGAACTAAAATCATCAAAAAGGCGTCGAAGCATATCATCTTCTTCGGGCTCTCGTTCATGATCGGCAATTGGCTCCTCAGCTACATCATCGGGATCGAGAAGCTGCAGGAGATCGTCACTGAGGATCCGCGCCAGCATCTCACCGGCTTGAGTTTCATGGTGCTGTTTACCGCGATCTTCTACCTGATCTTTGCCCGTTTCCGCGAACAGGCCTGCACATTTATTTGTCCGTACGGCCGTTTTCAGTCGGCGATGCTCGACGAAAACAGCATGGTCGTGGCCTACGATCATCGGCGGGGTGAAAAGCGCGCGCCATTGCATCGCAACCAAACATTCACCAACCGCACTGCGGAAGGATTTGGTGATTGCGTTAATTGCCGCCAATGCGTCGCCGTTTGCCCGACTGGCATCGATATCCGCAACGGCACGCAAATGGAATGCGTCAATTGCACCGCCTGCATTGATGCGTGCGACGCGGTCATGCAGAAGATCGGACGCCCCACCGGACTCATTCGCTACGCCAGCCATAACAGTGTGGAGAAAGGACTTCCCTTCCGCTTTACCCCGCGCATGGGACTCTATACAGCAGTTCTGAGTGCGCTTGTCGTGCTCTTCTTTGTTCTTCTCTTCACACGTTCAGAGGTGCAAAGCATGTTCCTGCGCGCTCCGGGGGCTCTCTTCCAGCAAACCGCTGACGGCAAGATCTCCAATCTCTACACCCTCAAGATCGTCAACAAAACCAGCCGTAATCTCCCAATCGAACTGAAGCTGGAAAATATGGCGGGGGAATTGAAGGTCATGGGTAACGGTCAGTTCATCCTTCCCAAGGAGAACCTCGCTCAAACCTCCGTTCTGATCGCCATTGATTCCGCCAGGATTCATTCGCCCAAAACGAAACTCCGCATCGGCGTCTATTCCAACGGAAAGCGCCTCGAAACCTTGAAAACGGTCTTTGTCGGACCGCGCGACTGATATGAAAAGAAATCCCTGGCCATACGCAATCGTTGCCTATTTCGTCGTTTTTATCACGGGCGTCGTCACCTGGGTTGCTTTCGCGACGCGCCATCAGGACCAACTCACGCGCGAAGATTATTACGCGCACGAAATTCGCTATCAGCAACACATCGATAAACTCGCGCGCACCGCCGCGATCCGTTCGGCTGTTCAGATCGAGTATCACCTCGCCGACCAAACCATCAGCCTCGCCCTTCCGGAGAATTCCGAAAAGAGGAATGGGACCATTGAACTTTACCGCCCTTCCGATGCGAAGTTGGATCGCACGATCAAGCTCGCTCTCGACGAACATGGCACTCAAACCATTAACGTCGCCGACTTCCAATCGGGCCTCTGGAAGGTGCACCTTGCGTGGACGGCCGAAGGTAACGATTACTATTTCGATCAACCCATCGTTCTCGCGACCAATTAACGAATGTTCTGGACCGCCTTCATCCTCGGACTCGCCGGCAGCCTGCACTGCGCAGGAATGTGCGGCCCGCTCGCTCTGGCCCTCCCGGTCGTCGGACGAAGCCGTGGATCGTTCATTCTGAGCCGGCTGGCCTATAATGCCGGCCGGCTCGCGACCTATTGCATGCTTGGCTTGATCGCTGGCGCGCTTGGTCAGGCGCTCGCGTTCGCCGGGTTCCAACGATGGCTTTCGCTTTCCGCCGGCGCCCTGATTTTAGCCGGGCTTTTCTTTACACAGCTTACCGGAAAGCAAACCATCGCGAAAATCGTCGTTCACGTGAAGAAACTCTTCGGCACATTTCTGCGCCAACGTTCCTACGGCGCGCTAGTTGCCCTCGGCGCCACGAACGGCCTGCTTCCGTGCGGTTTGGTTTATGTCGCCGCTACGGCAGGCGCTGCGATTGGCAAGGCCGTTGATGCCTCGGCTTACATGCTCGCCTTTGGTCTCGGCACGCTTCCCATGATGCTGGCCGTTCCCCTCCTCGGACGCACGCTCAACTTGCGCATCAATCTACAAAAGATGATTCCGGTGTCCGTCGCGCTGGTCGCGGTCCTGTTGATTCTCAGAGGTCTTTCCCTTGGCATTCCATATCTGAGCCCGGAGATATCGGGAGGCGCGGTTCACTGCCCGGCCTGTCGATAAAACCTTACCCAAACAGCGGTAACGCTCTTTTGCCGCAACTCGTCTTCATTTAGTATGCAGCTCAAGCCCGAGCTGCCAAACGAATGAAGAGGCCCCGAACATTTTTGAGTCGCGTGATCGTGAGCGCGCTGTTTGCGTTGTCGCTAACACGACTGTGCGCGTCGGATTCGGCACAGCCTGCGGACGACGCGGATTTCGCCGCCCTGCAGGCTGAGGCGAAAAAGTCCTTCAAAGAGGTGGTCACTCCCTTCGTCGATACGTACTGCACGCGGTGTCACGGGCAGGATCGTCAAAAAGGTGGAATCAACTTCGGTCCGGCACTGAAGAATCCCGGCGAAACAGCTTCGACCAAACGGTGGAAACAGGCGGTGGCTATCGTGAAATCTCACGACATGCCTCCTGAAGACGCGAAAAAGCAACCCACGGACGAGGAGCGTCAAAACTTTCTAAATGGAATCGCCAGGCTCAAATTTCTCAGTTCGAAAGATCCAGGTCCGTTTGTCATCCGCCGTTTGACGAAAAAGGAATATGGCAACACGCTGCATGATCTCTACGGCGTCGATCCGTCAATAGCCGACGAACTGCCGGACGAAGTCATTGGCGAAGGATATCTCAATACCCTTTCACCGCTTCAGTCCGAGCAATATCTTGCCATCGCCAACGAGTTGCTGGATCGAATGCTCGGTCCAAAGGATGGAACTCCGACCAAGATGCAGAAGCAACTTTTCGGCAAAACGCCCCGTTCGGGCGCCGACGAACGCGTCGCGGCTAGAAAGGTTGCGCATTCGCTCGCGCGGAACGCCTACCGCCGCCCTCCGTCCGGAGCGGAACTGGATGTCCTGCTGCGTGTGTTCGAACTGGCGCGCGAAAACCAACTCGCTTATCCGCAGGCGCTGCGCTTGATGTTTAAGGCGATCCTTGTATCTCCCCAGTTTCTGTTTATCACCCCAGCCGTGGAAGCTGAATCAGGCCAATCAATCGTTCCCCTCGATGATTATCAACTGGCCTCGCGATTATCGTATTTGCTGTGGGCCACTATGCCCGATAGCGAACTGTCGGACTTGGCCGATCGCGGTAAACTCCACGAACCAGCCGTGTTGAAGACTCAGGTCAGGCGGTTGCTGGATGATCCCCGTTCCCGGGCGTTGTTCGATGGTTTCGGCGCCCAGTGGCTCAGCCTGGCCAGCCTTGAGAGCAAAACTTTCGACAGCGCCAAATTCCCTCAGATGACCAGCGCGATGCGCGCCGCCATGTATGATGAAGCGCGGCTCTTCTTTGAAAGCATCGTTCGTGAGAATCGCAGCGTCATCACGTTCATCGATGGCGATTACACCTTTCTCAACAGCACGCTTGCTACTCTTTACGGTCTCGACAAGAAAGTCACGAGCCCACGTTGGCGCAAAGTGAAGCTGACCGATCCTAATCGCGGCGGCATTCTCGGAATGCCCGGCGTCCTCGCGGTGACCTCATTTCCCAACCGGACCAGTCCTGTCAAACGCGGCGTGTGGGTGCTCGAACAGGTTCTTGGCGAACACGTGGCACCGCCTCCTCCCAACGTCCCGGCTCTCGACAAGCAGGAGGCGAAGACCATCGAAAATCTGACGTTGCGTGAACGCACCGAACTGCATCGCAAAGACCCCGTCTGCGCCAATTGCCACAAGGTTCTCGACCCGATCGGCTTCGGTCTGGAGAACTTTGATGCCATCGGTCGCTGGCGCGATCAGGACGACTCCGGCGGGCCAATCGATGCCGCAGGCGATCTGCCTGGCGGAAAACACTTCACCTCACCCAGGGAACTTAAAACGATCATCGCCGCACGAGCGGATGACGTCGTGCGCAACTTCACTGAAAAACTGCTCGCCTATGCTCTCTGCCGTCAACTCGAAGGGTACGACGAAATCGTCATGGACCAGTTGATGGAAACGATTGCCAAAGATGGATACCGTATGCAGTCGGTCATAACGGAAGTCGTGACCAGCTATCCCTTCACCCATCGCCGAATCCAGGAACAATTAGCGTCCTCTTCCGGCAAGTAAAGATCCTGCCGCGTGGTTCAATCCCGCCCCTGCTTGCGCGATATTTCTTCGCGCAACGCTTCAAGTTCGGCGAGAGCTTCCAGATCTTTCGGCCGGCCCGCGGCCCGCTTCAGCCTGATAAGCGTCGGCAAGTCCACGCACCGGAACTTTACGCCGAAAGCCTCAACAACAAACGTTTGAGAAAGAAGTTGCTTGAACGTGCCACCTCCTGCCACTTCGCCCAGCAGGTCCAAATCCCCAAGAGTTGTCGTGAGCGTAAAATTAAGACCGTTGCGGAGCGTCGGAACGTCCAGTGCAAACGGCAATCCCGGCGGCGCACCCCGCAAATAAGGAGAAAGTGGTTTAAGTGATTGTGAAATTTTTTCCAGATTGGCTTTGCTTCGGTCGTAGACGATATCCACGTCGAATGTCAGCCGTGCCGAGCCAAGGACGTTTCCGGCAACACCACCGATCAAAATGAACTCGATACCGCTGTTAACAAGTAAGGGGAGTAGTTTATCGAATTGCGTGCTCATCGCCTTTGGGTCACCCGTGCCCGTTCCCCTGCACGGCGTAATTCCGCGGCGAAGGAACTGAAGTTAACGAGCTTCTCCAACCGTTCTGCTGGCGTAAGTTTTAAATTCTCCCGCAGCAGCGTGCGATCCACGCCCGGCATGTATGCTTCCACCACAGGATCGCGATAGCGCTTGGACTTCATTCTCCGCGTCAATCTAGCGAATTCCGCCACTGTCGCAATCAGGTCTCAATTCTTTTGGGGATCCGTGAGTCCGCCGGTCATATGGAAACGCATCGCGTCTCCTTCGCCGCGCACGCCGGGGATCAACATGACCATTCCGGTATCGCCCTGTTCGAAGTAGAAAAATAAAACGACACGTCCGTCCGCTCGTCCGTTGCCATGCACGAAGCGGTGTTCGCGCAAGTAGGAGACCAAAGCGCCTTCGACCTCCACCGGATGTCCGACCGCGTTGGAGACCAGCTTGCTGATTACGGCTACCAGATGAGGCATCTGCGCGCGGTCGGAAGATTGAACGAATTTTTTGTCTCCGGCGAATTCTTCCAAAAAATAGTAGACCGCCTTTTCGAAATCGGATGAATGCAACATCCGTTCGCGCAAAACACTGAGATGCAACGCGAAATCTTGTGAGGCAGAATTCATTTCGGCTGGTGTGTGGGCATGGGAGGAACTTTGCAAGACACCTGCACCTGTGGTCGAGCGGTTTTGAATCGCTTTGCCCATCGACATATTCAGCGCCAAAGCGCATTATCATTTCATGCGAAGTCAGTTCCTCATCGACCGGCGCACCTGTTTGAAAGGCATCGGCGTTTCGCTCGCGCTTCCGCTTTTGGAATCGATGGGTTGGGCAGATCGGATAAAGGAAAAGTCATACAAGCCGCCGGTCCGCCTCGGGTTCATGTATATGCCTCACGGCGTGATCATGGATCAGTTCTGGCCCAAAGATCCTGAAAGTTTTCTGTCATCTCCTCCACCCGCTCTTGAATCGCTGCGGCCGATACTAGATCAATGTTTGTTGATGAAGGGTATTTCGGGCGTTCCCATTGCGCCGTTCAATGGCGCGCCTCACGCGCTTGAGTTATCCACCTGGCTGACCGCGATGCTACCGGATGCAAATACACGGAACCGCATCAATATCGGAATTTCCGCCGACCAGATTGCAGCCAACTATGTCGGTGGATTTACGCCACTGCCGTCTCTGGAGTTGGCGACCATGCCGCAGACCCACAAGGAGAACCAGGAAGGTCTCAACGAAGGCTATTATTCCCATTGTAGTTTTCGTTCGCCAACGGAGGCGGTCCCTGCGGAGATCAATCCGCGGGCCGTCCTGAATCGTCTCTTCGGGAAAGCCGATAAACGCGGTCAAATCGTGCGACCGGATCCTCTAGATCGGCAGATGCTCGATCTCGTGATCGGTGGCGCTAAAGACCTGCGCCGAACCCTTCCGCAGGACGACCAGCACAAGCTCGACGAATACCTGGACAGCGTGCGCGCCGTGGAACGACGCATCGCCGCCATTGAATTCCGCCAAAAGGAAGCTGCGTTAGAAAAAGCTGGCGTCAGCGCGAGCAGACGCAACGCTTCTGATTCTCCCCCCATCGAGATCAAAATTCCGGAGGGCGATAAACGGAGTGAATACATGCAGGTGATGTGCGACCTCAATGTCCTGGCGTTTCAGACCGACACGACGCGAGTCAGCACCTACATCGGCTCAACTCCGAACGGTGTCTCCTACCCCGAACTGGGTTTCAGCAACGAACATCACTCCCAGACCCATCACAACAATGAAGCGGAGAAAGTCCGCAAGGTTGCGGCGATTACGGCATTCAACATTTCTCAATTCGCCTACATGGTGAAAAAGATGCACACTCTGCGCGAGGGAGAGGGAACCCTGCTCGACAACTGCATCATGATGTGGGGCTCCGGCCTCGAGGATGGCAACAAACACAGCCGGGAAAACCTTCCGTTCATCCTCGCAGGCAGGGGTGGCGGCTCAATCAACACGGGCCGTTTCCTGTCAGGAATAAAAGGCAACCAGGGCGATCTCCTCACTACCATTTTGGCCTGCGCGGGCATCCCACTCGACCGTCCGGTTGGCATAGCGACCAGGCAGATAAAGGAGATGATCGCGAGTGTCTAATCCGACGGTTTCTCCCTTCATCAAATCAATTGCCATTGAGTCGGCAAACCGGGCATCGTCGCTCGACCCATCGAGTTTATGTGCGGAATTGCCGGAATGTTTTCACAGCGTGGCGCTGTTTCGGAGGAAAAGCTGGCGGCTGCGACTAGTGCGTTGCGCCACCGCGGGCCTGATGGTCAGAAACATTGGATTTCGCCAGACCATCGTGTGGGCCTGGGACACGCCCGCCTGAGCATCATCGACCTGGCCGGCGGCGATCAACCGATCGCGAGCGAAGACGGCGAGATCCAGATTGTGGTCAATGGTGAGTTTTACGATTTCCAACGAATTCGCGCAGAGCTCGAAGCCCGCGGTCACCGTTTTCGCACCAAATCCGACAGCGAGATTGCCATCCACTTGTACGAGGAGTTTGGGGTGCATGGCCTTCAACGGTTGCGTGGCGAATTTGCTTTCGCGCTCTGGGACGGTGGGAACGAGCGGCTTTTCTTTGCGCGGGATCGTTTTGGAATCAAGCCGCTGTATTACGCGATCCACGAGGGCACACTTTATTTCGCGTCCGAAGTAAAGGCACTCTTCGCCATGGGTGTCCCTGCGCGCTGGAATCACGATTACTTTTATCAGGTCGCAGTCGGGCCTGCCCTGCCGGACGGGACGTTATTCGAGGGCGTGTTCCAAGTGCCGGCCGGTCATTTCGTCCTCGCGAGTGGCGGTGCGTTGCAAGCTCATCGCTATTGGGAGCTCAGTTACACACCGGCGAACGAACTCAGCAAGAGTCATCGTACGGACCAGTCCTGGATCGAAGAGTTCACGCACGTTTTCGAAGAAGCGGTGCGGCTGCGCATGCATGCGGACGTGCCGGTCGGCTGTTATTTAAGTGGTGGAATCGATTCCTGTGCGGTACTCGGGTTGGCCGCGCGCAATAGCTCCAGTCCCATCGAAGCTTTTACGCTTACGTTCGATCAGGAGGCGTACAATGAGGGCGCGATTGCACAAGAGATGGCCGCTCGCGCCGGAGCCAACTTCCACCCGATTCCGATCCAGCAATCCGATATTGCCGATCATTTTTCCGACGCGGTTTTTCATTCCGAAACAATATTCTGGAACGGCCATAGCGTTTCCAAGTTTCTCTTGAGCCGCGCTGTTCGCGAGGCGGGCTTCAAAGTCGTCTACACGGGGGAAGGGTCGGATGAGGTGCTGGGCGGCTATGTTCATTTTCGCACGGACATGCTGCAGCATAATACCGTCGGTCAGGACCCGGTGGAAATTGAGCGTCTACTTAAAGAACTCGCGGCGGCCAATACAGTCTCCCGCGGTCTTCTCCTTCCGGAAGGGCAATCGGTTGCCTTGCAGATCGCGGAGCGAGTGCTCGGTTTCGTTCCAGGTTGGTTGCAGGTTTGGGAAGCGACCGGCGAACGACGCAAATCAGTCATGAGCGAAGAGTTCGCCCAACGCTATGCCAAGCATGACACCGCGCGGATCCTTCTCGATAGGATCGACGTCTCCGGCGTGCTCCATGGCCGCGACGCCTTAAATAAATCCCTCTATCTCTGGGCTAAATCCACCTTGCCGAATTACATCCTGAATTTTCTGGGCGATCGCATGGAAATGGCTCATTCGATCGAGGGACGCGTGCCTTTCCTCGACCATCACGTCGTCGAGTTTATTGGCAAGGTGCCTGTTCACCTGAAAATTCGCGGCCTCACTGAAAAGTATCTTCTGCGCGAAGCAGCGCGCCCGGTCATTACCGAGACGGTTTATCGTCGCCAGAAACATCCGTTCCTCGCTCCCCCTGCCACCAGTGCCCCCGAAGGTCGTCTTCATCAATTGATGCAGGACACTCTCCGCAGCGCGGAACTGGGCACTCTTCCGTTCTACGACCAAAAGAAAGTGATAGCGGTCCTCGACAGTCTGCCATCTCTCTCTCCCGCCGAACGAAACGCCTGGGACGGTCCGCTCACGAGCATTCTGTGCGCGTGTTTGCTTCAGAAACGGTTCGGACTGTCGTGAGAAGCCTTCGGCCAGCCGAGCAACTGCGCTTCGCCCGAAACGAACCCTTTCCACCGTGGTCTATTCGAAAGAGTAGTTTTGCATTAGCCTAAGCGCAGATGTTCCTTTTGCTGACCATCGCGGGTTGTGGCGCGTGGTGCGCGCACCAACATTGGATGCGCCTGGACAAGGAAGGGAGCGCTTGGCGGGAATCGTTCTGGAATTGGGTTTTGCGCGGGGTCGCGTTTCCGCTGTTCATCTGGGCCGTGGCGAACTTCGGATTTGGGAGCCGTTTTCCGGCGCTCGTTCCTGCGCTCGCAGAGGCTAAGGCCGCGAACCAGCACTGGTTCGGCCGGTGGCTGGCAGTTTCCTTTTCCGGAGGCATTCTGATCGTCACTTATTGGTGCGCGGTGACGTATCTCTGGGTCACGATAACCATGTTCCGACAGGCGAAAAACAAAGCGGAACTGGCCTTTAATTTTGGTGTGTTCGGAATTTTCAGCGGTGCGTGTGGCGCGGCGCTCGCTTATGTGAATGGTCCTTTGTATTGGGGCGGCGCGCTGGTCATTGCGATTCTCCCCGTGGTTTATATGACCCTCGATCTGGCGGAAGAACCGCCGCCACGACCCGTTTATGATCGGGCGATCGGCCAAATGAAGTTCGGCAAGTATCAAGCGGCAGAATGGGAAGTGATTTCGCAATTGGAAAAGCGCGAAGACGACTTTAACGGCTGGATCATGTTGGCGGAGCTTTACGCGCAACAGCATAAGAATATCGAGGATGCCGCGCGGGTGATCCTGGATATTTGCCAAAATCCCAAGACTCAGTCTGCTGAGATTTCTTTAGCTTGTCACAAACTCGCGGACTGGCAGATGCAGATCTACGGGAATCCAGAAGGCGCGCGGGCGGCCCTGGAATTACTTTGCCGCAAATTGCCCGGGACACACTTCGCGCACATGGCCGAGCAGCGAATGAAGCAACTGCCAAAGGATGCTGAGGAACTCGAGCAGCGCAAAAAGCCTCGGCGCGTGCAGCTCTCAGCATTGCGGGAAGATGTCGGCGACGAACAAAAGAGCAAGCGAAGCAAAGCGGAGGCGTCGCTCGACGCGAATCGCCTGGTGGAACAACTCACAACCGATCCCAACGATATTTCGGCCCGGGAGAAACTGGCCTCCGTGCTTGCAGTCGATCTTGGAAAAGCAGATTTGGGCATTGAACAGTTGCGGCTGTTGTTCGATCTGCCGGAAATGTCGGATGAACAAAGGGCGAAGTGGCTCGGCCAAATCGCTGCGTGGGAGCTCACGCTCAAAAAGAACGAGAATAAGTACGAGGAGTTGCTCAAAGAAATTATCCACAAATATCCGCAGACGTCGCAGGCTTTCGCGGCGCAGCGACGTCTGTTTCTTCTCGACCAGGCGCGACCGGTTTCGGCTAGCGCGTGACCTGACCGCGAATTTCTCCGCCCCCGTGAGCGCCGGTGTGGATGTTCATGTAGGTGAGTCGATCGGCCAGCGCGCCGACCTGGTCCGGCGTGAGCGAGACGGTTCCGGCAAATGCCCCATTAGTGCTGAAGCCTTCGCCGTTGATCCCCTGGAAGTTAATCATTACGCCGGTGGCGTTCGCGGTGTCTGCCGGACCGTGAATGTGCGCAGCAACCGCAGGCCCCGACAACCCGCTGTAAGTCGCATTCACCATGAGATTTGTCCGGACCAGCAGGAGTGTTCCACGAGCTTTCGCCGCAGTTTGAACGGATGATGGGCGTTCGCCACCGCCTGAGAGAGATACCTGCATTGCCACTGGAATGATCTGTCCCCGAATTTCGCCCCCTGGGTTTGCAGGGGTGTGAATGTTTACGTAGGTGCGGCCCTCGAGCAGCAAGGCGCGTTGATCGTCCGTAAGCGTCACGTTGCCATTGAGTGTGCCGTTTGTGCCGAACGCGCCGCCGTTAAACGGCGCAAGGTTGATCAATACACCTGCGGCCTGCCCGGCGGATGCCGGGCCATGAATGTGCGCCAGGGTCGCAACGCCGCTCAAACCGGTATAACGGACGTTGAAGTCAAGCTTGTTCCCTTCAAGAACGAAACTTCCACTGCCGCCGGCTGCGGCATTGGTCGTTGGATTCGGTCGCTCTGCAGCTGCGCTGAGGCTGGCCATGAGCGGGATGGCTGCGCTGTGCGGTTTGAGTTGGCCGCGAATTTCACCACCGGGATGAGCAGGTGTGTGGACGTTGGCATAAGTGAGCTCGTCGACAAGTGCGGCGATTTGATCGGGAGTAAGCGTGATGGTGCCGCCGATAGTGCCTTTCGTACCGAAGGCGCCACCGTTGAACGGCGCGAGATTTACCAATACTCCAGTAGCGGTGTCTTCATCCGCAGGACCGTGGATGTGCGCGAGGGTCGCGACGCCAGAAAGGTCGTGATATTGCATGTCGAAGGTCAGTTGATTTCCGGCCAGCATGTAAATCCCTGAACCTTCACCCTCAGTATCAACTTCATCCGGTCGTTCATTCTCACCGTCGAGACCGGCCATAAAGATGACCGGCGCGATTTGCCCGCGGATCTCGCCGCCTGGATTGGCCGCGGTGTGCACGTTCATGTAGGTCTCGCCAGCCAGGATCGCGGCTTTCTGCTCAGGCGTGAGTGTGACCGATCCAGAGAGAGTGCCATTGGTGCTGAAGGCACCAGCGTTATACGGCGCCAAATTAATCATGACACCTGCAGCCGCCGCGGCCTTCGCTCGACCGTGGATGTGGGCCAACGTTGCGGGACCGCTTAAGCCGGAGTAATGCACATCAAAGTGCAGCGTATTGCCTTCGAGACTCAGCGTGCCGGTGCCGAGGCCCGTCGAATTCACCGGTGTAGGCCGTTCGGCCGCACCGGTCATATAGACGGTAAAGGGGATCGCACCGTTGCCGGCCATGTCCGCGACTCGGAAGTAGTTTGCTTCCTCATAATTCAGAAGCGAGACGCTCCGGTCAGCGGTGGCGGCAACGGTGCTCCACGTGTTCTCATCGATGTCTTCTCTGTCCTGCACCACGAAGGGACCGACCCCACCGGTCCAGCTAACAGTCACGTTGGTGCTCCCTGGCGTAATGGCGAGTGAAAGATTGTTCGCAAGTGGGACGATTTTGAAAACGCGACCTCCCGTTCCACCAGGACCAATGTTGGTGGAAGCGAATACATAAAGTTCCCCTTGCTGATCCTGCCCGAAACCTTTGAGGTAGCCACCCAGCTTGCGGTCTTCCGTTCCGATGCGCAGTTCTTTGAAGCCTGTGCGATCAAGATAAAACAAGCGGCCGCTGCCGGAACCAAAGTTCCCGAGATCACCTGAGATGTATCGGTCGATCAGGCCAGGCAGTTTGCTGCCGTGATACATGTAACCACCCACAATTGCGATGCCTTCGCTGTGATCGTAATCGGCGATGGGATCAACGAGGTCGGACGGAACGTCACGCACCGGAATGCTCGTGATAAATCCGTTGTTCGTCCCGCTGGGATCGAAATAGAAGCTGCCTTCCTTAATCGGCCAGCCGTAATTGCCGCCTTTGAACACGCGGTCGAGTTCTTCGACATCGTTTTGGCCGACATCACCCAGATAGAGTTCGCCGGTGAGGCGGTCGAAACTCCAACTGTAGGGATTGCGAAAACCGTACGCATAGATTTCATCAAGACCGTCCCCGCCAGCGAAGGGATTATCTGTCGGAACCCCATATTGGCCGTTGGGCGAGGTGCGCGCATCCACATCGATGCGAACCAGTTTTCCAAGAATTTTGTTCAAATCCTGGCCATTGCCGCCCTCAGAGTGTCCGGGGCCTTCGTCGTCCGCCTGGCCGCCGTCGCCGAAGGAAATGTAGAGCATGCCGTCCGGCCCAAAGTGCATACCGCCGCCGTTATGGTTGGATTGCGGCTTATCCAGGCGGAGAATTTCGCGGCGGCTTGCGGGATCGAGGCGATTGGTATTAGAAGGATCAATCTTCCATTCAGCGATGACGCCCTGGTGATCATTGGTGCTGTCCATGTTCATGAAGTCAGCCGACGGACCGTTCGGTTCGGACGTGTAGGTGTAAATAAAAGGCTTTTGGGCAAAGTCCGGATGAGCGGCGACAGCGAGCAAACCGCGTTCGTCGTAGCCCGGCGACAACGACACCAAACGGCTGCTTACGTCGAGCATCGGTTCCGAAATCGAGACGCCGTTCGTCAGGACGAGGATCTTGCCGATCTGATCGAAGATGAAGAGGCGGTTGCTGCCGTCGTCCGGGGCGGAGAGACCCAGAGGCGAACCGAGGCCATCTGCCACGAGCTGCAATTCGATCGTCGTGTCGCCCTTCACAATTGGCGGGTAAGGATCTGCGATTTTTGTTCCGGAACTGGAGATGGTCACGTTAACCACAGAAGAAGTCGCGGTAAGACCTCCGTCGGTGCTCGCAATTGCGGTAAGAGCGTGAGGACCAAGCGCAAGATTTGAGGTAACCGAGAACGGCTCCGCGACATCGAAGCCTAGTGAATTGCTGGCGTCAAAGAATTCCACTTTCGCGATCGTCCCCGAAGAAGCCGAAGCATCCGCGGATATTGTTACGTTGGTGGGCCCCGCAAAGGAGCTGTTGTTCGCAGGAGACGTAATGGTAACCGTCGGCGTCGGGCTCTGCGAATTCACGGTCACGGTTACCGGAGCCGATGTGACAGTCGCGCCCGTGTCCGTTGTTGCCTTTGCGGTAAGGGAATGCTGGCCAGCAGTGAGATTCGCTGTGATGGAAAACGGGGAATCGTGATCCATGTCAAGGAAAGTACTGCCATCAAAAAACTCGACCATGACGATCGTTCCACCGGGCGCTGAGCCTTCGGCCACAATCGTTATGGCACCGGGAGAAATAACCGCATTATTCGCGGGGAAAGTGATTGAGATTGTGGGGGACTGGGGCGCCCCCTGAACGATGACGGAAGCACGCATAGTGGTGTGCACGCCACAAAAATACGGGAACGCCCCGGGGGCATCGAATGTGTGAGCGAAGGTCTGTCCGTTCGCGAGGAACGAGGAGTCCCATTTTCCGTCTGGCGTAGGCGAGGTTCCGCTGGTGCTGGTATGAACCGTGCCGTCCACATTTTTCCAGGTAACAGTGTCGCCGACATTGACCGTCACCGGGTTTGGACTGAATGCGAAATTTTGAATCAGCACTTCTACATCGGCCGCGTGTAACCGGCACATCGCGAGAGATAGAAGCGACACAATAATTGAGAAACGTCGGTTTGCGTTCATGGGCAAAATTTGGGTTAACACCTCCGGGGTATCGCGCCGCACTCCGAGAAGCGCGCGGTGCGAGCACCATCGAACTACTTGCTGCGGGTGTGAGGAATGACAGCCCGAATTGGTTCCCGTAAACCAGAACGCAAAAAAAAGACTAGAGAAACTCGTCAGCTTTTGCTGCGACTGCGCACGGCCGATTTCGCCCACCCACGCAAAGCTTCCGGCGCGGGCGCTTCTTTTTTCGGTCGCCGGATCGCGCGCTTGATTGATTTGCCCAGGTTTTGAGCCGGCTGCAGATCGTTTTCGTGAATCTTCACAAGAAATAATCGGTTCGAGACGCGTAAGCAGCAACTTGGTCTGTTGCCTCAGAGAATCCCCGGCTTATTTCTTTTGCCACGGACCCAATTCGATAAAACCGGATTTAACCGGAGTCTGGTCCCACTTGGCGTTGAGATAGTCGATTCGTTCCTGAGATGCAGGATGCGTGTTGAGGAGCGCGAGGGAGTGCTCCATTGAGCCCATACCTGAACCGGCGATGATCACCTTCATCTTTTTGAAAAACGTAATCATGCCGCGCGGATCGATGTGCGCTTCGGCGAGATAGGACCAACCGGTGTCATCCGCTTCGCGCTCGAAATCGCGCGAAAACTTCTGTTGGAGCAAGTAGCGGGAGCCTTCCGCAGCGAGCGCCATCAAGCCGGTGGCGTCACCCAATATCGTTTGGATCATCAGAATGAGCCCGGCGGATTTGATCATGTTGCGAAGAGAATGTCTGCGCGTGACGTGGGCCAGTTCGTGAGCGACCACTCCAGCGACTTCTTCGGCACTTTCCGCTTGTTCGAGCAGGCCGGTCAAAATTACAACGTGACCGCCAGGAATGGCGAAGGCATTCACGTTGGTGTCCTGCATAATGTGGAACTGAAAATTATAGCCGGACTTTGCGACCACTGGTTCGAGGCGATCGGTGATGCTTTTCACCTGAGGTTCCCATTTTGAATCGGTCAGGACTTTGCCCTGTTGCGCGATTTGCTGATAAACCTGGTCGCCGAGTTTTTGTTCCCAACTGATCGGGATCTTATTGGCGATGAATTCGGCAATTCGATCTTTCGCCAGCCAGAGGCCGGCGAAGAAGGCCAGGACAAGCGCAATCAGCCCGCCGCCGATCAATGCAATCGGTGGCCTTGAGCGTTTTCGGTGAGCGAGACGCAGCAGTTCTCCGCTGAAATTAGGATGCGCGCTCAGAACCGGGTCGTGGGTCAGGCGATCGTCCGAACTGTAAAATGACCAGCCCGGAAATTCGGGATGCTCGAAGAAGAGTTGCTCGTCATTATGTCCGCCGCGGCGCAGGCGAAGTCCCGCCAGGGGCAGGGAGTGTGCGAGAGTAACGCTTTCGAAGCGAATCTCATCGGCGAGTACGCGCAAACTCCCTATGTGGACGCGCGCGGCTGTCTCCGGCGAGAATCCGTTTGCGTTATAGACCTGCGGTTCAGACATGACTCATTTGTTCAGGACCGTGACAGAACTCAAGCTGGAGGTAAGGATTTTGCCTTCCGGCGAAGTGTAGCGGGCTCCGACGCTGATCAGGTTGCGCGTTGGAACATTTGCACCCCAGGGAAGAGAGAACTCGTAACCAACACCAATCCGGGCCGTGAATTCGTAATTGCGAAGTTGATTTGCCGGGAAGGTCCAAATACGCAGTGGCGCAGGCAGGTTTGTCCTGCCGTAGACTGTGCCATCAAACATGAGGACTTCCAAAGTGCCGGAGGTGATCGAAACCGGTTTGGGGTTGGAGGCGATGTTTGCGTAGACGCGGACGGAGAAACCATCCACCCCCGGCCGCCCATCGAGGTCCAGGCCAACCGGCGCTGTGAGAACGTTGAGTTGCGTCAGTTCGCCGCTCTTCGCGGGAGGCGAAGGGCGCGGCGGAGATGAGGAACAGCTCGTCACCGCCAGGCAGATAACGGCGGTGAGAGCGGTGATGGAAAAGTTCTGGACCACTTACAGTGTCTTGGATTTGGGTGGGAGAACGATTTCGTTCGTGGCCGGAGCGTTGGTCGGTTCCGGTGCATCGAAATAGGGCAGGATCGGTTGGAGGATCTGCTGCTGCAATTTGTCGCGACGAATTTCGTCTTTGATCGTCGTGCGGTGCAATTCCTCCTGGGTCAAACGTTTGCCATCGTCGGAGTTCAGGAGAAGCTGCGGTGTGAGAATGATGAGGAGTTCCTTCCGATCCGAAGTGGAATGGCTGCTGCGGAAAAGGACGCCGAGAAACGGAACGTTCCCGAGAAAGGGCGTTTTTTTGCGGCGTCGATCATCGGCGGTAGCGATCAATCCGCCGATGATCACAGATTGGCCGTTTTGGACGCTGACGGTGGTCGTGGCCTTACGCTGGTTAATGATCGGCACGTTCACCCCTGGGCTAATGGTTACCTCTGAGCTACTGAGCTGGCTGACGGTGGGTTCGACTTCCATTTTGACGAATCCATCCGGGCTGATCTTCGGAGTAACCGTCAGGATGACACCGACATCCTCGTATTTGTAGGCGTTGATGATAACGGGGTCGGCGGTCTGGCCCGCTACACGACTATCGGTCACTAATGGGATGCGCTGGCCGATATTAATCGTGGCTTTTTGATTGTCGGCGGTGAGGATTTGCGGGCGGCTCAAAACCTCGAGTCGGCCGTCCGCTTCGAGAGCGCGCAAGACAAAGCTGATGTCTCGTCCCGCAATGGCGGAAGAAAAGCCACCCAGTTGTTTGATGTCGTTGGCCACGCCAAAGTCCGTGCCCGTCGCGGTCGTCATGCTGCTATCGCGAGTTCGAACGGTCCATTCGACACCGAGGTCGCTATTTTTATCGAGCGTGACCTCCGCAAGAATGACCTGGATGAGAACCTGGGGCTGGGGTTTGTCCAGTTCATCGATCAAGAGCTTGAAGCGTTCAAAGTATCGAGGGCTGGCGGAGAGAAGAAGTGTGTTGCTGTTCGTTTCGGCCACGACCGCCACTTCGCGCTCGATCAACTGTTGGACTGTTTCTCCCGCGAGCGCACTGCCCACCGCCTGAGCCGAGGCCGGGCCTGTGCCCAGGCCCAACGTTTCGCCCTGCACCTGAGTGATGCGCTGACGTTCCTGCTGCAGGAAACTCTTGAGCGCGGTTTCAACATCACGAGCCTGGGCGTTTTTCATGCGAAACACTTCGGTCTTTCTTTCCAGCAACGGGCTCGAATCGAGTTCTTCAATAATGTGGCTGGCAAGTCCTACGTAATGATCCGTCCCGCCGAGCAGCAGACTGTTCGTGCGCAAATCAATCGTGACGGTGAGCGCGTATTGCTCGGCTGAGCCAATGGTGGCGGTGTAGGATTCACCATCCGCCAGCGCACCCGGTTCCACATCGCGAACAAGAGTGTACTGAATCGCGCGCTGGTTGCCCGGGAGACCTGGTTGTGTTTTTAGACGAAAGAGCGTCGTCAAAACATCGGCCATCTGGCGCGCGTCCGCGTTCTGCAGGCGGAACACTTTAATTTTTGCGAGCTGGGGTGACTCGGAATCAAGGCTGGCAATCAGACGCGCGAGCAGCGTCATGCTGTCAGCGGGCGCGGAAATAACGAGCGCATTGCGGCGACGATCCGCGGTAATGAGGAGTGATTCTTTCAACGCGGAAGCAACCAACTCTTCACCTTCGGGGGTGCGCGTGATGAACTGGAGCAGCGATTGACGATTCGGATTGGCCGCGACGGTCGTCGCTTCAACCGGCTTTCCAGTAAGGGCAATGGTCAGGGTTTGCGAGAGTTCCTCGGCCTGCGCGAACTTCAGTGGGAAAATGCGAATCTCGGAGACGCGCGCGACGTTGGTGGTGTCGAGTTTCTGCACGAGTTCAGTGATGCGCTTAAGGTCAGCTTCACCCGCGGAGACGACGAGAGCGTTCAGGCGCTCGTCGACATTCACTTGAACGGAGACGGGGGTATTTGGACCGTCGCGATAGAGGCCGCGAACGGTTTGAGCGATTGCGGTCGCGTCACCCTTGGCGATCGGAATCACCTGCACCTGCATGCCGTTTTCCGGTTGGGTGTTGTCGAGCGTTTCGATCAGCTTCACCACCATTTCCATGTCGTCAACGGAGGCGCCAACCATCAGCGCGTTTACCCACGAATCAGCGACGATGGTGATCGGGTCCGGTGTTTTGCCGGTGATTCGGGAGGGACGATTGGCGAAGAGTCGCGTCAACGTGCCTTGCAATTTCGTGGCTGTCGCGTTCTTCAACGCGACGATTCGGAAACCGATCTTGTCGAAAATGTCTTCGGTGTCGAGTTGGGCGAGCATGCGTTCGACTGCGTCAAACGCATCCTTGCCGCCGGTCACAAGGAGGGTGTTCACGCGATCATCCGCCAGAATGGTGGTGGGCAAAGTGCGCTCGTTTTCGCGACCCTGGGCTTCACCCGTTCGCTTCGCGTTGAAGAATTGCTGCAGCGTTTGGGCGAGATTGCTGGCGCGTGCATGCTTCAATGTGTAGAGACGAATATCTCCTTCTTTTGCGTAATCCTGCGAGTCGATCTGGTTGATGATCTCTTTGAGGATCGCGAGATTTTCCGGCGAGGCCGAGACGATCAACGTGTTGCTGCGGCTATCGACGGCGATCGCCATTGCTTCGCGCGCACGTTGTCCGCCCCGCGCGCTCATCATGCCGGGCCGATAAAGCCCCTGGCTCACGAGGCCGCGCAACATGGAGGCAACACGCGTAGCGTCCGCATTCTTTAATGGAATTATGGTGAGCAATCCGCCTTCCACAGTGGGCTCGGCGTCGAGCTTCTTCACCAGATCGCGAATGGTCTCGAGGTTTTCCTTATTAGCGACCACGATGATGGCGTTGCTCAGGGGGTCGGCAGAAGTGATGACGCGATCCTGCGGGTTAGCGGTCGTGCCAGGAAGCGTCATCGCTTGCAACCGCCCGGCGAAAATCGTCTGGATCATTTCGGCGACGCGCGCGGAATCATTCTTTTGCAGGCCGATCACCTCGATCTGCAAGGCAGGGTCCGCCAACTTTTGGTCAAGCTTTTGCAGTAATTCGTCGAGAGCTTTGTTGTCTTCGACACCGGCGGAAACGAGCAACGCGTTGATGCGCGCGTCCGGCAGGATGATGGGGCGATGGCGTTGCACATCAGCGCTCGGCGTGGCGGCATAACGCTGGGTGAAAAGATTATTCAGCGATGTCGCGAGCGAACCTGCGTTCGCGAACTGCAAGGGAATCAATCGAACCTGGCCGGAGAGAGAAACGCCCGGAGTGTCGAGCTGCTTGGCAAGCGCTTCGACCAATTCGAAGACTTCGCTTGCCCCACCCACGATGACGCTGTTGATGCGTGTGTCTGGAATGACAATGGCGCGGAGGGAGAGTTGCGATTGAGCGGTCAGCGCGGCTTTTTGTTGCGCGCGTGTGTTAACGATTTGCTGCAAAGCGCCGGCAACCACGGATGCATCGGCATTCTCCAGCTTGATGACTTTAAATTCCCCATATTCGAACGGAAGATCCTGATCGAGTTGCTTGATCAACGTCTCAACCAATGAGAAGACCCGTTCGTTGCCGGAAACGATCAACGCGTTGGTGCGGCTATCGACTGTCAGCGCCGGCTTCTCCTCCGGACGCATCAGTGCGCCACGTGCGGTGTAGATTTCGGTGATCATGCGCATGAGGCGCGTCGCATCCGCATTCTTCAACGGATAGATGCGAATGGTGTCCATGCCGGTCGCAGCCGGGATGTCCATGCTCTTAATGATATCCTCGATCAGCGGCATCATGTCCCCGCGTGCGGCAACGATGAGCGTGTTCGAAGGGTCATCCGCCTGAATCGTCAGCGCGGGACGGACTTTCGCCTGGAGGGTGCTCTTGCCATCGAGATTGTTCGTGCTCAGCAGCGTCTGTAAACGAGTGACCTGCATGCTTAATCCTTCTGAGCCCGGAACCGGACCGGCTTCCGTGAAAACCGATTGCAGGAGCGGAGCGAGACGAATAGCGGAGGCGTAACTGAGACGAAAGAGACGAACTTCGGTCACGAAGCCTTTGTTTTCAGCATCGAGGTCGCGCAAAAGACGTTGGGCCAGGGCGAGTGTTTCGCTTTTGCCGCTGAGAATAAGGCTGTTGCTCCGGCGATCTGTCGAGATGTTGAGCGGACTCGACAGGGCCTTGCCGGTTTCGCTCGCAGGTTCGGCGGGACCCGCGGGACCGGTCCCGAGACGCTGACCCTGGGTGAAGATTTGACTCAGCGTTTCGGAGACTGTCGTCGCGTCAGCATTTTCCAGGCGCACAATCTTGAAGCTCACACCTTCGGACATTGCGACGGTATCCATCATCTCGATCACCGCGCTCAGGGCTTTGATATTATCCGGAGTGGAGGAGATGAGCAGTCGGTTGCCGCTGCGGGTTCCGGCCGCTCCGTCCGCCATGATCTTGATCGGCTGCAACAGGTCGAGCACGACTTCCTTGCCATCGTCATTTTTTACACGAAGAGAACGGACCTGCTCCTGCAGTTCACGCGCTTCGCTCGTGGCTTCCCCAGTAGAGGCAGGCTTGAGCATGTTCTGCAAAATGGTCGCGAGTTGCGCGGCGACGGTGTGTTTGAGCGGGACGATCGAAACTTCGGCCTCAGGAAAAGCGGGGGCGCTATCGAGCCCTTTAATCACTTGTTCCACTTCATTGAGAATCGTTTCGCGTCCCACGGCGAAAATTCCCCGGCTGCGCAAATCCGCCGCGACGCTGACAGGATCCCCAGGCTTGGCTACGCCAAGCTGCGTGATCATTTGAGTGATGAAGGGAAGAACCTTTTGTGGATCGGCATGCTCGAGTTTGACCAGGCGATAAGAAAGTTGAGCGCTCGGGCTTTTGACGTCGAGCTGCTGGATCAACGACTCCAGCAAAATGAAGTCGGTTGATTTGCCACGGGCAACGATGCTGCGCGTGCGAGGTTCGGCCACCACGGTCATTTTAGGCGCCGGTGTGACGATTTGTTGCGGCTGAGGCTGGCCGGGTTGATTCGGTTGTTGGACGCGCGGTTCAGGTTTGAACAGTTCGTTCAGCGTTTTCGCCACGGCGATCGGATCAGCCTCCTTCAAAGCGATAAGACGAAATTCTGCATCGTTTCCGTAGGAGGAAAAGGTGAGTTCGCTGACGAGGCCGTTGATTGCATCGAGTTCGTGTGACGGGCCGCTCATGAGGAGCGCATTTGCGGTCCGATCGACGGAGATGGTCACCACTGCTTTCGTGTTTTCCGTTTTGGCGGGTGGTTCGTTGGTCTGCGCGGCAGGAGGCGGGGTCAGCCGATCAACAATCTGAATCTCTGCCTGACTCATTTGCGAATAGAGGCTCTGCAGCATCTTCGCCATTTGTTGCGCAGGCACATTGTCGACGACGAGCATGCGCACCTGAATCGATTGGTCGCGCGAAACCTGATCCATCTCCGAAATGACCCCTTCCGCTTCCGCGATGTCTGATTTGGAGCCGATGATCGTAATGGAGTTGGCAAAAGAATCCGCTTCGATCACGGGTCGTTCGCCGCGGGGACGACCTTCGAACAGGAGATTCAGACGGGAGGAGAGATCGATCGCCCGAGCGTTTTTCAAAATGACAAAACGAACTGTCTTGTCGGTCTTTGCGGAATTCTGATCGAGCGTGAGGAGGAGTTGCTCAACGGTTTTGAACTGGTCCGGGTTAGCTGAAACGATCAGGCTGTTCGTGCGCTCATCAGCAGTGATGTTGACCTGAGACGCCCGGCTGCCCTGTCGATTCCTGCGGCCGCTTTCGCGCATGACGGTTTCCAACATGCGACTGATGAGATTCGAAAGCTCGCGTGCTTTTCCATGTTCCAATTTGTAAACGCGAATCTCGACATCGCCACCGGTGCTCTCGTTATCGAGTTCCTGAATGATTTTGATCACGTCCTGAACCGCCTCGGCGGGACCATCAATCAATAACGAATTGGAGTTGGCGACAGGAGTAACCGTCGCGCGGGACACGTTCGACCGGGGACCGCGCGCGGCGAGCGTTTGGTTCACTGCCTCGGCGACATTCTCGGCCTGCGCCTTTTTCAAACGAACCGTTTGAATGGCGGTTTTGCCTGCGCCTTCTGTGTTGTCGAGACTATGAATGATCTGTTCCGCGCTTTTGAGAACCCCGGGAGGACCTTGCACCACGACGGCATTGACTGCGGGAGCTGCCGCAACGCGAACAGCGCCTGGCGTCGCGGTTTGACGCCGGCGAAACGCGTTCTGATTGTCGCCCTGTCCTTGAAAGCGCCGAGTTTCGTCTTCCGCATTCAACATCGAAGCGAGAACGGGAGCGATCTGCGCGGCATCGCTCCGCATCAGGGTGAAAGTGCGAATCTCATTCGAGATTTGGGCGTTCGCCTTAACTTCGTCGATGAGTTTGTTGATTTCGTCGAACTGATCAGCGGTCGCGGCGACTAAAAGAAGATTCGCGGCCGTATCCGCTTCAAATCGAGGCTGCAAAGCGGCTTCACTCGGGCGGCGTTGCGCGTAAAGGCGCGTCAGAGTCGCAGCAAGTTCCGAAGATCGTGTTTCAGTGAGTTGGTAAGAGCGAACCTGAACGTTTTCTTCCGACGTGCGTTTCTCCAGAGTCTCGGTCAGTTCATCGACTTTGGAGAGAAGGTCACCGGGCGCTTCCAATATGAGGCTGCGGTCATCTGGAGAAGTCGAAATGACGAGCCGTTGCATCGGGTCGAGCGTCGCGACATTTCGGGCAAAGAACTGCTGGATGACGGTAGCCACGCTCGTCGCCGATGTCTTCTTCAGGGGGCGCACGGCGAGTTGGCGTGCATCCGTGGCAACGGTATTGTCGAGTTCGGCTATGATTTTTTCGATGATCGCGAGTTGAGGCGCGCTGGCGGCGACGACGATCCGTTCCGCGGACGAGTCGCCGAGGATCAGTGCGTTCGCCGGGCCCGAGGCAGGCTGGTTGCGGACGTGATCGAGGTACAACGCGCGAACGCGAAGAGCAAACTGTGCCGCGCCACCGGATTTTACGGGCAATATGCGAATCTGCCGTTCGAGCACGTTCGTGCTGCTGTCGAGTTGCTCGATGATCACCGCGGCGGCGTTGAGATCCTTGGCCGCGCCGGAAACGACGAGGCTGTTGCTGTTGGTATCCGCGCCCACGCTCACGCGCGGTACCGTGCGCATCGTATTGTGGTCAAGCTCCACCAAAGAGCTGGAAAGAACCGAGGCGACCTGCGAGGCGTCCGAAGCTTTGAGCTTAAAGACGCGTGTGCCGCCCGTTTGCGGACTCGTCTGGTCGAGTTGTTTCACAATCTGCTCGATGGAGGCGAGTTGATTTGTCGAGCCGGAGACGATCAGACGATTCGCGAATGGGTCGGGCAGAATGAGTGCTTTCGTAGTCGAAAGGGCAGGGTTGCGTTTGACCTCATCCTGATAGAGCGAGGTGACCGTTTGTGCGAGCTCTGCGGCCGTTGAGGACGAGAGATTGTAAATCCGCGTTTCGAAATTCGCGCCGGGTGCTTTCGTCTCGCGAAGTTGCGCCAGGATTGTTTCGATCTGTTGAACTTGATTGGTGCGCGCCGTCAGAATTAAGCGGCCGGTCAACGAATCGGGAATGAACTGCGCGTCTGCGGGATCACTCGTTTCCTTGCCGCGCAATTGTTCGCGGTAAAGCTGCTGGACGAGGGGCGAAAGGCGTTGCAGTTCCTCGACGGAACCGAGGTCAAGAATTTTGGTGATCCGGCCAATCGCGGAACTGGAAGGAATGTCGACCTGTTCGAGCAGCGTGGCCAAACGATCGAGGATCGGTTTGGGCCCGTCCGCCACGAGAGTGTTGGGCTCCATTCCGGAGCTGACCACGAGGCGCTGGGCCAGGTCTGTATTGCCGAGATTCTTGTTAAAGATCTCACGAATGATCGTGGTCGCGGCGGAGGCAGTATTATGTTTCAACGTGAAGAGCCGAATCTCGCGCTGTCCATCCGCCGCCAGGTGATCGAGATCGTTCACGAGCTTTTCGATGAGCGGAAGCTGCTTTTCGCTCGCGGTGATGATCAGCCGATCGGTCGGAATGTCGGGAAGGATCATGGCGTCAGCAGGTCCATTATCCGGCTTCGATTTTACCTGTTCGGTGTAAAGCTGCTTCAGGCGAGCGGCGAAATCCGCGGTATTGCTCCCGTGAATCGGAAAGATTCGAAGCTGCTTATTTTGGCCTGCGGCGTTGCTGTCGAGCTTTTCAATAATGCCTGCGGCTGCGGCGAGGTCGGCCGGTTGACCGCTGACGATGAGTGTATTGTTATTGGCGTCGATGCCAACGGTGACGCGCGGGAAGGAACGGCCAGAGCCTGGAACAAAACGAACCAAGGTGCTGGAGAGCAGGGAAGCAACCTGCTCAGCTTGCGCATTCTTTAGCTCGAAAGTGCGCGTGTTGCCGGCCTGGGCACTTACTTGATCGAGCTTTTTTACGACCTCATCGATGATGTTCAATTCCTCGACATCACCGGAAACGATCAGTCGATTCGACATCGGGTCGGGCAGGATCAACGCCTGCGGTGTCGCAATTTCCGGATGCTTTTTCACTTCCTGCTGATAAACACTGCGCACCATCGCGACTAGGTCATCCGCAGTCGTGCTGTTCAAATTGTAAACACGCGTTTCGCGTTCCTTCGGGGCGAGTTTTCCGGCGACGAGCTTTGTGATGATCTGCTCGATGCGCGTGAGGTGCGCTGGACGGCCGGTGACGATCAGTCGGCCGCCGCGTTCGTCACCCAGAATCTGGGCATCGGCCGCATCGCCCGGTTCGTCCTTCATCTGCTCGCGGTAAAGCTGCTGAACCAACGGCAGAATGCGGGTGACATCCTCGGGTTGGCCGACCGGGAACATTCGGGTCTCGCGGTCGCCAGTTGGTGCGCCGTCTTCCAGTTTGTGGACGATTTCCCGAATCGAATTGGCCTGCTCCTCCGAGCCGTAAATCATCAATCGTTTGCCGGAGGCTTCCGGAACGATCGTCGCCGGTCGGCGCTTTTTGCCTTTCTCCTGCTCTTCATACAGTTTCGAGACCAGCGGGAGGAAAGTGGCGGCTGCGCGTTGCTTTAACTCGACCACCTGGAGGTTACGAGGAGTACCGTCCGGCTTCTGATCCAGGCCGGTGAGCATCTGCTCGACCTGCGAGAGAAGATTTCCCGGGCCGACGATCACGACGCGTTTGCCGGAAGGATCGAGCGTCATCGAAACGTCGTTGACACCGGGACGTCCCTGTGATTGCGCGTTCCAGACCTGTTGCGCCACGTTGACCAGCTTGGCAGGTTCCTCCGTTTGCAATTCGACGACCTTCACTTCGCGCGACGCGCGTTTCTCGCCGCCATCGAGCTTTTCGATGATGACCTGGACGTCCTGGAGATCGTGACGATCGCCTGTTACGACCAAGCTGTTGGACCGATCATCCGGCGCCACGCGCACACGAGTCCGGCGCCCGCCGTCGCGGTAAGTGGTCATGGCGTCACTCACAATTCGCGCCATTTCGGTGGCGGTCACCGAATTCAATTGGAATACGCGCGTGCCGTCGGATTGTGTCGGGGCGGTGTCGAGTCGCTGCACCAGCGCGTTGATTTGCTGTAACTCGTCGGATGTGCCGGTCACGATGATGCGATTCACGTTGGTGTCCGCAACGATGCGGCTCTGCAAAACATAATTGGAACCGCGTGCGTTCCGCATCACGTCCGTAAGCAAATCAGTCAGCATTGGCACCACCGAGCGCGCCTCAGCGGACTTTAATTCGATCATTCGCACTTCCTTCGGCTGGGTGTTCGGCAGAATGTCGAGCTGCTCGATCATCTGCGCCGCGGATTCAACGCCGGCCGCGCTGCCACTGATAACCACGCTATTGCTGCGGGGATCGACGAGCAGCTTCACCTTCTGTTCTTCAAGATTCAGACTTTTCTCGACCAGAGTTGCGAGGTCCTGGGCCTGGGCGTTGCGCAGACGCAACACGCGCGTTTCATCCTTTTCACCACGCGTTACGGTCGGATCAATCTGACGGATGATGTTCTCCGCTCGTGCAATTTCGGGCTCCGAGCCAATCACGATCACTCGATTGCCCTTGGTCTCCGGAACGAAGCTCGCGAAACCACCGGAGGGATCAGGCTGGCCTTTCAACTGCTCACGATAGAGTTGTTCAGCGAGGGAAACGACTTCGGTGGGCGCGCGATTGTAAAGTTTTACACTCTTGAACTGCCGGGCAGCGCCATCCGTTTTGCTGCCTTCCAATTGCCGCACCATCTCACGAATTTTTTCGATGTCTGCGGGCACAGCCGAAACGATCAGGTTTTTTCCAGTCGCGTCCGGAATGACTTCAGGTTTACTTGCGGTGTCTGCATGAGCGTCCGCCAGCGGACGCATCAATTGTGTAAGCGAGGGCAGCACCTGCGCTGCTGTTAGAGATTGCAATTGGATGCTAGCGAGCTGCCGATCCACTTTTGCAGAGCTGATATCCACGGTGGCGACGATTTGGTCGATCTCCTTCAACTGCGAGGCATTCGCAGTAATGAGCAAGCGATTGTTCGGTGCATCCGCGAGCAGCAACGGTTTCGGTACATCCTTGAACACGTCATCGTTCATCCGTTCGGTCACAAGGTCGGTGATCGTCTTGAACACCTGATCGACTTTCACATTCTTCAACGCGATCGCCCGGAACTCTCGAGGTTGATTGGTCACGGCCGGCGAACGCAATTGCTCGGCGATTCTCTGAATGATCTTCTGATGCTCTTTGCTCGCAGTGACAATCAAACGCCGTGACTCCGGGTCGGCGATGAACTTCGCGTGAGCGGTGACGCCCGGAGTTCCGTCCGCGACCTGGTTCCCGTAAAGCTGTTGAATGAGCGGTTGCGCGCGCTTCAACTCGGCTGCACTCGGAAAATCGATGAAGGCTGTTTCCATCGGCCCGACCCCCGGCGTGATGTTCTCCATCTGATCGATAATGCCGAGTGCGTGTTCGAGATCACCCGGTGAACCAGTGACAACGATGGTCTTCGTCTGGGCATCAAGGTTCGCTTTGATCGTTTGGACGAGATTTCCATTTGGCGCACGACGGGTAAACGCATTGGTCAGGACCCGGAAGGCAGTCGCAGGATCCGCGACGTTCAAACGAATCACTTTCGTAAGTTGAATTTTTTCCGCGGGTGTTTCCGGCAACGATCCCTGGCCGCTGCCATCGACGTTGTTGATCAACCGCTCAATAGAATCCAACTGGCCCGCGATGGGGGCGCTCACGATCAAGCGATTCATCGCCGTATCTACGATGACGCGCGCTTTTGTGGCCGCTGTCGCTCCCGATTCGTTATCCGCCGCAACACCTGGAATCGCCTGCCGGATCATTTTTGCCAGATCTTCCGCTTTCGTGGAATGCGGGTAGAAAATCTTCACTTCGCCACCGCGCCCGCCTTCCTTGTCTTCGAAGCGATGAATCAAATCTTCCGCGAGCGTCACGCGCTCACCGGGACCGAACAGAAGCAGGGTTCGCGAGGCATCATCAAAGACAGCGGTGACATAGTCCTCCGGATCAGGAGGGAGCACATCGAAACTTTTTTTCGCCTCGTTCCAGATCGTTCTCTTGGGCGCTGTTGCGGACCCGAAAGTTTTGTTGATCAAGTCCGCCACGACCGCGCCCGAGGAATGGAGCAAGGTATAGGTGCGCATCTGTCGTTGGACCGGGGAACTGGTATCGATCTCGTTGAGGAGTTGTTTGATGCGGCGGATGTTCTCCAGACGGTCTGTAATGATCAGCCCGCGGCCGCGGGTCAGCGGCGCGATGGATCCGGCACTGCTCAACATCGGGGAAGTGGCTTTCGCGCTTTCAGCCGGATCGAGATTTTTCAACTCCATCACAACGGTCACGATCTCGCCCGGACGAACATCACCGGTCTTGTCGAGTCCGCGAAAAATCTTCAGGGGCATCTGGGGAATATCCTTGAACGGCACCAACCGGAGAAAACGATCCGCGTCCACGAGCATGACGTTCTTCATCGCGAGGATCGTATTCAACGTCTCAAACGCCTCCGGAAAAGTGTAGGGATGGGGATCATTGAACGTGACCGTTCCCTGGACGTTCGTCTCGCTGATCAACGGCTTATTTGCCATCTGCGCAAACCTTTCGACCAGGTCCATGTAGGGGATGCCATCGAACTGAAACCGAATGTTCCGTTCCTCGGTTCCCGGCTTCGTTTCAGCGGGCACCGCTTTGGTTTCGTTCGTGTTGGCGCTGGTGGGTTTGTCCTGAGCAAAAATTGTGCAGGACAGGCCAAGGACGGCCAGCGCGAGCTTGAACACTTTTAACATACTTGGGTTTAGAGTTGCGCGGGAAGGGAGTTATTCACGTTAAAGTTGATGACAACCAATGAATTCCGCTCGACAAAAGCGGCTTTCGGCTGCGAACCCTTCAACGAAACTTCACGAGCAATCTCTCCGAGAATGGAGAAACGAAACTCTCGAAACAAGCACGGATTTTTGCGCCCAGAAAAATGGGGAAGTGGGCGGATACTTCAAGGCGAAAGGGGGCGGGACTACCATCCATGTTCCGCTTCTTTCGTTTGGCGATCCGACACTGTTTGGTTTGATTTGCCAGCAGGGACAAAGGAATCTAGCCGCCAAGTATGCCTTTGCCTGCGACACGTCTTTCCGCTTTTTCCGAGTCGGTTATTCGCGGGATGACGCGCCTGGCCAATGGGCATGGAGCGATCAATCTGGCGCAGGGTTTTCCGGATTTTAATCCGCCGGAGGAGTTGCTCGCGGCTCTGGAGCGCGCCACCCGCGGTCCTTACCATCAATACGCCATTACGTGGGGTGCCCCAAACTTTCGTGCCGCCCTGGCCCGGAAGATTGCACGTTTTACCGGACTGCCCATCGATCCGGATCAGCATCTTGTGGTCACGTGTGGCAGCACCGAAGCGATGATAGTCGCGATGATGACGGCTTGTAATCCGGGAGACAAAGTGATCGTGTTCTCGCCGTTTTATGAGAATTACGCGGCGGATGCGATTCTGTCGGGAGCGGTGCCGATTTATGTTCGGTTACGGGGGCCGGATTTTGGGTTTGATTCGGCCGAACTCGCCGCGGCGTTTTCCCAGAACCCGAAGGCAATTATCGTATGCAATCCTTCCAACCCGACTGGGAAGGTTTTTACAAAGGAGGAGTTGCTGGAGATTCTTCAACTCGCCGAAAGACACGACGCTTTTGTCGTTACGGATGAGCCTTACGAACATATTGTTTTTGCACCGTACGAACACGTCTATGCCGCGGCCTTGCCGGGTGGATGGGAGCGCGTGATCACCTGTAATTCGCTTTCAAAGACCTACTCGATCACTGGCTGGCGGCTCGGCTATGTTCTGGCCAACCGGAAGGTCATTGCGCAGGCTCGCAAGGTGCACGACTTCCTGACCGTGGGGGCGGCCGCGCCGTTGCAAGAAGCGGCGGTCGCAGGCCTGGAATTACCCGACAGCTACTACGCCGGGCTGCGAGAGCTTTACGCCGGCAAACGCGAGTTATTCCTGAGCTATTTGCGCCGCACGGGCTTGCCCTTTACCGAACCACAAGGCGCTTACTATGTGATGGTCGACATCTCTTCGCTCGGCTTCGCTCGCGATACGGATGCGGCTGAATGGTTCGTTCGGACGGTGGGCGTCGCGGGTGTGCCCGGCTCGAGCTTCTTTCGCGAACCGGAGCATCGGTTTATTCGATTTCATTTTGCGAAAAGCGAAGAAACGCTCCGAGCCGCGGGGGAACGATTGTTGAGAATATCGGAAAAGATGACTTCACCTTGTGCATGAACCTCAATCATCTCACTCCATGAAACCGATGCTGGTCGCCGCTTCGATCCTGGGCATGATCTGCGCCGCCCTCGCCACCGCAATTGCGGTCGTGTTTTGCCTTGGAATGGGCGCGAACGCGAAACCTCCGGAAATCCGCGCGCTCAAACTGTGGATGCTCGGCCTCACGCTGCTTGGCTTCAGCGGAATTGGCGGTGGCATATTCCTGCTGCGCGCCGGCCAACCGGCTTGGGCCGCAGGAGTCAGTTTCGCGCCGGTAGTCATCATCGCCGTGATCTTCCTGATCGCGATGCTCAAATAGCGGTTTGTCTGCCGCTTGCACAATCTTTTGCGCAAGGCAATTTAGCGGCTCGCGAGATGCTTTCGATTGTCAATATCAGCAAGAGCTTTGGTGGACGTGAACTGCTCAAGGAGGCGTCGCTGCAGGTCAGTCGCGGCGATCGGATTGGATTGATCGGCCCGAATGGCGCTGGGAAATCGACGTTGATCAACATGATCCTGGGGCGCGAAGAGCCGGATAGCGGTGAGGTGACGTTGGATCGGCGCTGTTCGCTCGGCTTTTTACCGCAGGAAACGGCGGCGGTGAACGATGAAACGGTGATCGAGATCGCGATCAATCTGCACGCGGATTTGGTGCCGACCCGGCGCGCGTTGCAGAATGAGAATTGGCACGAACAGAGCCACGATCATGTGGATCCACATTCGCGGTACGCGGAGCTGGGTGGATTCGAACTGGAGGCGAAAGCAAAGAAGATCCTGGCAGGGCTCGGGTTTCGGGAGGCAGATTTTGAGCGGCCTGCGCGGGAGCTGAGCGGTGGATGGGCGATGCGGGCGCACCTGGCGCGCTTGCTCGTGCAGGAGCCGGACCTGCTATTGCTAGACGAGCCCACGAACCATCTTGATTTGCATTCACTGCTCTGGTTCCAGGGGCATCTGCAAAATTATCCGGGCTCGATTTTGATGGTTTCGCACGACCGGGAGTTCCTGAACCGGATTATCGATTCAATCGTGGAGGTGCGGTTCGGGCAGTTGAACCGGTATCGAGGGAATTACGACGAGTTCGTCGCGCAACGGGAAGCGAACGAGGCGAATTTGCTCGCAGCCTACAAGAATCAGCAAAAAGATATCGCGCGGTTGATGTTGTTCGTGGAACGGTTTCGCGCGAAGAACACGAAAGCTGCGCAGGCACAGAGCAAGCTGAAGCAGATCGAGCGGATGGAGAAGATTGAAGCTCCGACGGATGAGAGCGCGACGATTGATTTCAGTTTTCCACAGCCGCAACGAAGCGGGCAGCGCGTGCTGACGTTGAAGGACATTTACTTCGCCTACGGAAAGAAGAGCGTTTATGAGGGGATGGAGTTTGAGGTCGAGCGCGAGCAGCGAATTGTGCTCGTGGGGCCGAACGGCGCGGGGAAATCGACTTTGCTGAAGTTGATGGGCGGTGTGCTCACGCCCAGGGCGGGCGAGCGGGTGCCTGGGCACAACGTGCGGTGCGGTTATTATTCGCAAAACCGCACGGAGATGCTGCGGTTGGATCGCACAGTCCTGGAGGAAGCGCTCGATACGGAGCAGCGGGTGACGGAGCAGTTCGTGCGGACGTTGCTCGGATGCTTCCTTTTTTCCGGTGATGCGGTGGACAAACCGGTGCGGGTCTTGAGTGGTGGTGAGAAGAGCCGTCTGGCGCTGGTGAAGATTTTGATCGATCCGCCGAATTTCCTTTTGATGGACGAGCCCACAACGCATTTGGACATGCCGAGCATCGAGGCGTTGATCATGGCGTTGAAACAGTTTGAAGGCACGCTCGTATTCATCAGCCACGACGTTTATTTCATCAAACAACTCGCGAACCAGGTGGTGCATGTCGAAGCCGGCCAGTTGCGGCGCTTCGCCGGCGATTACAACTATTACGTCGAAAAAACCGGTTGGGGAACTTCGACGTCGTTCAACAACCCCGCTAAACTCTCCGAAAAGAAGAGCGAGGGCCCGACCATTTCCTCAAAAGAATTACGGCGGATCGAAGCGGAAGAACGGCAGGCCCAATCACGGGCGAAAAAGCAGCAACAGAAGGTCGTGACAGAGCTGGAGGAGCGGATTCATGCGCTGGAAACTCGGCAGTCAGAAATTCATTCGGTCTTACAAGAGCCGGATACATACAGCAAAGGCTCTCTCGCGGTAGAATTAAACCGCGAACTGAAGGAACTGACGGAGAGCTTGGACAACCTGCATCGCCAATGGGAAATGGAAGCAATGAAGTTGGAGGCCCTCGCGTAATGACGATTTCGGAGCAGCGACAACGGGAGCGCCGCACAGATTAAGGGCCCAGAACAGGGTAAATGGCGGCCGGGAAGACAAGGGTTTGATAAACAGTGAATTCATTCATGGCGAAGCTGCCGAGGTGATCGATGTAACGGCGCTCGCGCGGCATTGAATTCAGCGGCGGGAGCTGCCGGACCATTCCGGAGGTGTGTGGCCCGCCGTAGACGAGGAGTCCCGGGCGCGGTCCCCATCCCTGTGCCTGCGCATAGACCGATTCGCGGTCGTGCGGGTGACGGACTGGATCGGCGCCAAGGCCGCTGGCGTAGCACTTGCCCAGAGGATTGAGTCCTTGAACGTAGTCCATGAGCTGGCTGACCGCGTCCAGGTATTTCTGTTCTTTGGAAAGCACCCATTGCATCAAGCAGGGGAAGGCGAGTTGGCCTTGAACTGTGGAGTAGCCCTGGCCGTAGTTATACTTTTTTCGGAAGTCCGTGTCACGTGCCCAGCCGAAAGGATAGGCGTTGCTGTTCAGCCATTCGATTTGCTTGTCGGCGGCGGCCTGGAGAGCCGTTTTGAGCTGGCTCACCACCGCGGAATCCGTAGCGCGGTTGGTCTGCAGCAGGTAAGACATGAAGTTACTGGCGAGCCAGTAGTTGCCATCACTCGTGAAACCGCCGGCTTCCATGCAGTATGTGTTCGGAAACGCGCCGGCTCGGGGAGCGAGTTCTCTGATCCGCGCATGGGCACCTTCATCGCCCGTGAGCAGATATTTCTGAATGGCATAGTAAATTTCATGAGCGGGCCGGATTCGTGAGCCGACGGCACCGCGGGCCATATCTCCCCGCTTTTCCAGTTCGCGACTGTGTGTGGGATCGAATGGTTTAAGCACTCGCGCGAGGTTCATGAACAAGCCGGCGGCGAAGCTTGTGGCGTTGTCGTCGACTCGCATGGTGCCGTAACGTTTGCGGTCGCGATCAAACGGAACCCAGTCGGGAAAACCCATGGTCGAAGCGCCCCAGCGGACACCCCCGTCAGCGGTCTGCATGTACTCCCAGAAAAGCGTGCCCCACGCCGCTTCGTCGACGATGTCCGGAATGCCGTTCCCTTGACCGAGAATACGGTAACTCTCGTCGAATTTGTCGGGAATATTGAACTGGCCGTCGGTAAATTTTTCGGGAAACGCTTCGAACGTGGTGAGGAGAACCATCGGGACCATCATGTGATAAAGGAGCCGGTCGGAATCGCCAGCATCATGATAACCCCCGTACGCAGCCATGGGTCGGTCGTCCGGCGTTACCCGGACGTGATCTTGTGCGATCGCATGTCGTGTATCGTAGATATTCGTGTGGCACGGGCCTGGCCTTAGATCGTGATCGGCATACGGTTTGACAATTGGGCAGCCGCAGCGCTGGTAATAAAGCGTTCGAAAACTTGTGTAACCGAGGCGTCGTGAAAACTCGCCGCCGACTCCGAACGGATAAGAGCAGCCATAGCCTTTGACCGAAATAATGTACGGCCCGCCTTCAGGGACCGCAGAGAGGTTAATGCGGTAAACGTGGTCCCCAGACGAAGGGTCCTGGGAAGCCGCTGCGAACGGCTCGAGTGTGCCTCTGGCAACTTCGCGCCCGCTGGATTGACCCAGGACGCTGAACACTGGCATCGGACCGTCGATGGGGACGGAGCCGCCCGTTCCAAGCCAGATTGCGAAGTTCGCGTAACGCACTTTGGAGGCGGCGCAATAAGCGTTTTGGTTCACCTTGATCGATTGGCAGAGGATCGTTCTATCATCGAACACGAAGTTGGTGCTGCCATGCGGCGTTTGGAGGGCGTAAGTCGCGCCGTTCACTAGCTTACCGACCTGCAGGAAGATGTGGTAATCGCAGAATTCAGACGGGGTGACGAACTCGTGAATGCCCAGAACCGGGTGGCCGTTCAACTTCCACTCGGACCTCTCTGTTGTACTGATTTCATTCGTTTGATTAACGCGGTCCCATACCGGGCCTGTGACGTTGCGGCTCTCAAAGATCGCTACGAGGGTGCTGTCGGAGGCAGTGCGGATTGCCTTGAGCGCGACCTGCGCGCGTGTGGAGAGGGAGGTGGCCAGAAGAACAAGGAGAATCGGCGCGAGCTTCATTGCGCCGATTGTATAGGAGGAATCGCTTTTGCGCGCGGTCCGCTTTCGCAGTTCGAGAGCATTGGGGTGTTCCAAAAGCTCTGATCAATTGTAATACGGAATCGGCCCCGTATCGGCCATGCTCAATGAGAACTGGAATGCCTATGACAACGATGCTTGCAATGCTTAATGGATTCGAAGTTGGCGCTATTGGTTTCGTTCTGAGTCTTTCCCTGGCCATGACTGCGTTCTGGATCTGGGCACTGGTGAATTGCGCCCGCCGCGTTTCGAGCGGGGAAAGCGGCCTGGTCGGTTGGCTGATCGCGATTTGTTTGACGCAGGCGCTTGGCGCATTGGCCTACCTGATCTTCGCGAGGCGTAGCGGACATCCCATCGCGGCGGTCGGACCGATAGCCGTTCCCTAGCGGCAAGGGCCAGGTAGCGGCTGTCAAAGGTTCGAAACTTTCCAGGTGTGCGGGTGTTCGAACGGAGAACAGAACGTTATGAAAACCATTCTTCGGACGGGCGCCATGATTCTCCTCATGGCCATGGGCACATTCGCACAACAGCCGGCTCAGCCGCGCTTTCAAAACAGACTTCAATCGGTCGTTGCTCAAAGCGGCGCACCGTCGACCACAAACTACCAACTCGAACTCACGATACAGCGCGGGGAGAAGGCGGCGCGATACAAAATGACCCTGAACGGCGGATCGGTGAGCACCGAGTTGATGGACCGGTTCGCAGAGCGGGTGGAAGGAGGCGCGCCGCTCACTCTCAGCTTCAACGCCACGCTCAACCCATTCGAAGAGGGCAACGGCGCTGAAATCACCATTTTTCTTGGGCGCTCCATCGTCTTCAAAACGAAGTCTCAGGTCCCGACCGGCGAGAGGGAGGTGTTTACGACGAAATCAATTCCCCTCACGACGAAGGTCGCTCTCACAATGGGAAAGCCGGTGACTTTTTTCGAGGACGAAGACGAGAAGATTTCGCTCAAGCTGACGGAGTTGACGGCTGAAGGCGAGAAGCAATAGGGCCCATGAATCGGCTAAAGCCTTCGAGGACGTAAACACAGGGCTGCACGCTCGGCCCGGTGTAGAAGCGGCTAAGGGCGCCGCTCGCGTGTTTTTACTGCGGGCGGCTCTTTGGCCTCGGCCTTAACCTGGGTTATGACGTCATTGGACCTTTTGATTTTTTCGGGCGGTTATTTGCTATCCCGCATTGCCTCATCTGAAAATGTTACCGAAGGGGAGCCTCGGATTGAGGGATCGTTGACTCATATTCATGGTTACCGAGGGACGGAGCTGTATTCGAGCATCTTTTTAGGTCGTGGTTTGCGAGTTAGAACGAGCCGGA
>JBGAGW010000031.1:0-47124 GCA_044226545.1 Limisphaerales bacterium | reverse complement strand
CGGATCCTCTCCAGATATTCCTTCCGGCTTGGCAGACTCATAACGCCATTTTCCTCGGTAACATGAATTATGAGTCAACGACTGCTTTGGCCCGCGCCAACCCCCTCCGCCCCGGTAACATTTATTGTGAGTCAATTCGATCCAGTGGTCTTTTGAATCAAGGTTTGAGTTCTTCCTCCAGGACGGGTACTTTGAGCAAATGCGCCTGGGGCGCTGGTAGCACATATTTTCATGACTGACCCACGATACAAGGAACTTGCGAAGTTGCTCATTGGCTACTCCACCGAGCTGAAAAAGGGCGACAAGATTCTGCTCGACGTAATTGATGTGCCGGATGAGTTCACTGTTGAGCTCATTCGGGCCGTTCGCGAGGCGGGGGGGATTCCCCTGGTCGAAACCCGGCATACGCGTGTGTCTCGTGAAATGTTGCTCGATACGGACCAGGAGCACGCCGGGCTGGTGCGAGACATTGAAATGTTTCGCATGAAGAAGATGCAGGCGTACATCGCGATTCGCGGCAGCGGAAATGCGAACGAAAATGCCGACGTGCCGAGCGATCGGATGGTGCTTTACACGAAAACGCTGCGGCCCGTCCTGAATTATCGCGTGAACAAAACGCGCTGGGTGGTTCTCCGCTGGCCGTCGCCCAGCATGGCGCAGGCTGCGAACATGAGCACTGAAGCGTTCGAGAATTTTTATTTCAACGTCTGCACCATGGATTATCGTAAGATGGCCAAAGCGATGATCCCGCTGGAGAAGCGGATGAAGGCTGCGGACAAGGTGCAGATTAAGGCGCCCGGCACCGATCTTACTTTCAGCATCAAAGGGGTCGGAGCCAAACGCTGCGACGGCAAACTGAACATTCCGGACGGCGAGGTCTTTTCCTGCCCGGTGAAGAACTCGGTCAATGGCATGATTCAATTCAACACGCCGACGCTCTACTCCGGCACGCGCTTCGAGAATGTCCGGCTGGAATTCGAGAATGGCAAAGTGGTGAATGCCACCTCGAACAACGACAAGCGGCTGAACGAAATTCTCGATACCGATGCCGGCGCTCGTTACGTCGGCGAATTCGCCATCGGTTTCAATCCCTTCATTGAAAATCCGATGTGCGACATTCTCTTCGACGAGAAGATTTCAGGTTCGCTCCATTTTACTCCCGGCCAGGCGTATGAAATCGCCGATAACGGTAATCGCTCGGCCGTACATTGGGATATGGTGCTGATCCAACGCCCGGAATGGGGTGGCGGTGAAATCTGGTTTGATAATGAATTGATTCGCAAGGACGGGCTGTTCGTCCCGAAGGATCTGAAGCCGCTGAATCCCGAGAATCTGAAATAATCGCGGTCTTACAACCGTAGTATGAACCCAGCCACGCCAGAACCGTTTATCTTTGCCGACGTGGCGCGCATTCCTGCTTCGGGTGACAATGTTGCCATCGCGCTGCAAACGCTTCCTGCCGGTTCACGCATCCTCATTCGCCAGCTTGTCTTCGAATTCGCGCATACTGTCCTGGAAGGACATCGTTTTGCCCTCTACCGCATTCGGAAGGGAGAGCCGCTACTTTCCTGGGGTTTGCCGTTCGGTCTGGCCACGCGCGATATCGAACCGGGCGAATATGTCTGCAACGGGAAGATGATCGAGTCGTTGCTCGAGCGTTCTGTGGACCTTGTCCTCCCGAGCACGCCCAACTTTGTCGACCATCGGCTGGCCTACAAACTGGACGAAGCTCATTTTAAGCCGGGCAAACAGGTGAGAGTGGCCGGCGCCTCTCCAACTTTTCAAGGCTTCCGTCGGAACGAGCGTCGGGGGGCGGGAACTCGTAACTTCATCGTTGTCCTGGGCACCAGCTCCCGCAGTGCGGGTTTTGTTCGATCCCTTGCGGGACGATTCAAGGACATACGCGAGCGTTATCCAAATATCGATGGAGTGGTGCCCATCGATCACACGGAGGGCGGCACAAATGTCCGTCCGCAAAATTTCGATCTTACGGTCCGCACTCTTGCAGGGTTCATGGTCAATCCCAACGTCGCTGCCGTTCTCTGCGTCGATTTTCCCAACGAGATTCTGTCGAACGCTGCGCTTCAGGATTATGTCCGAGAACACCGGTACCCGACCGAAGATTTACTCCACGAGTTCTTCTCGATCGGCTCGTCCTTTGAAAACGCATTGGAGACCGCCGAGCAGAAAATCGCGAGATGGCTTCCGGTTGCGAACAGTTTTGCGCGCGAGGCGGTGCCGGTCCGTTATCTCAAACTCGGGCTTCAGTGCGGCGGTTCGGACGCCTTCTCCGGTATCTCCGCGAATCCACTGGTCGGTACTCTCTCGCGCGACACTGTCGCGCACGGTGGGAGTGCGAACCTTGCCGAAACCGACGAGTTGATCGGCGCGGAAACCTACGTTCTCCAGAATGTTCGCGACCTGGCTACGGCCAAAGCGTTTCTCGCCACGATTAACCGCTTTCAGGAGTGGGCTGGGTGGCACGGGCACAGCGCCGAAGGAAACCCGTCCGGCGGCAATCGCTTCCGCGGCCTCTACAACATCACAATCAAATCGATTGGCGCCGCACGGAAAAAGGACCCCGCGACGCGGCTGGATTACGTGATCGATTTTGGCGAGCCGATGCCAGATCCCGGCTTCTACTTCATGAACAGTCCTGGCAATGATCTCGAAAGCATTGCCGGTCAGGTTGCCTCCGGTTGCAACATGATCCTTTTTGCCACGGGCAACGGCTCCATTACCAACTTTCCGTTCGTTCCAACGATCAAGTTGATGACCACCACCCGCCGCTTTGAACTGGTGCGCAACGAAATGGATTTCAACGCCGGTCGTTACCTCGAGGGAGAACCGCTCGAATCCCTCGGTGGCGAGGCGTTCGATCGAATGTTGCGCATCGCTTCGGGTGAACGAAGTGCTGGCGAGCGCGCGGGTCATTCCCAGGTCCAGCTCTGGCGCGAATGGCGCGGCGGCCCCTCGAAAATCTCAAGCAGCCCACGTAAGGAGGCTCATAATTCCTTTTCACCAGAGACTACTGACGTGCCCAAAACAGCGGTTTCCAGTTGGCTCCCCGCCCCTGACCGTGTGGCCCTCGTCCTCCCGACCAGTCTCTGCTCCGGCCAGATCGCCTCGCTCATCGCACAAAAATTAAACGCCACGCCCGACAAACCGTTCACCCGTGCCGTTGCTCTTCCGCACACCGAAGGCTGCGGCAATTCCGCTGGCGAATCCGAAAAGCTCTTCATGCGCACGATGGCTGGTTATCTCACCCATCCACTCGTCGCGAAGGCTGTTCTGCTCGAACACGGGTGTGAGAAAACTCACAACGACGCGTTCCGGCACATCCTGAAAGACCTCCAGATTGACACCTCGCGATTTGGTTTTGCGAGCATTCAGCTCGACGGCGGCATCGAGCGCGTTACGCGCAAAGTCCTGAAACAGTTTGCCGAGCTTCCCACGCAAGCGCACGCCAGCGTCAAGGGCATCGGGTTCGTCGCGCCGAATCCAACGACGTTCGAGCTGCGGGTTATGGCTCAATTGAGCCGAATCAGCGGAATCGCGACGGTTGTACCCTCTGCGCTCAGCCTGGACGGAAAACAGATCGAATATGGCCAGCGCATTTCCCAACCGGGTGCTTACTCGATGCAAACGCCCACTGAAGACATCGCCGAAACCATCACTGGTTTGGGGGCGACCGGTGTGCAGTTGATCATCATTTTCAACTCCGACTGGCCGGTGCCTGGCAATCCGCTCGTGCCTACCATCCAGGTTGCCGCGCGTGAACGGATTCCCCCTGCACTTAAAAAGGACGTCGATTTGACCTATTCGGAGAACGAAGGTCCGGAAAGCGTTGCGCAGTCCCTCCTCCTGCTCCTTTCGGAAATTCATTCCGGGAAACGCAAAGCGAAAAGCGCGGAACTGGGAAATACGACATTCCAAATCACGCGAGGCTACACAGGCATTTCGCTTTAGCGGATCGAATGTTTAACCGCAGCCGTTAAGAAACAAACCATTCAAGCCCCAAGCTGAAGCTGCCGTTGACATTTCAAGGGCCGCTCTGAACAGTGGCCACTGAGGATAAATGCATGTGTGGAATTGTTGGCTATCTCGGTAAGCGTCAGGCCGGACCGATCATTCTGGAAGGCCTTCGTCGCCTGGAGTATCGCGGTTACGATAGCGCCGGCATCACCGTCCTCGACAGTGGTTCGTTCGATCTGCACAAAAAGAAAGGTAAGATCGACGAAGGGCTCGGCCGATTGCTGGAAGAAAAGCCGTTGCATGGAACCCTCGGTCTTGGCCACACCCGTTGGGCCACGCATGGCGCTCCGACTGATGAAAATTCCCATCCGCATTTCGATAAAAGTGGACGTATTGCCGTGGTGCACAATGGCGTGATCGAGAATTACGACCGGATCAAACAGCGCCTGGTAAAATCGGGACACCACTTTAAATCGGCAACGGATACCGAAGTGCTTGCACACCTCATCGGCGAGCATTACGAAAAACTGGCGAACTCTCCGCGGAACGGAACTCACCCGCTGACGCAAGCCGTCATCAACGCTCTTAAGGAGGTCATTGGCACGTACGGGATTGGCGTCGTTTCCAAGGATCACCCCGGCATGATTGTCGGTGCGCGCCGCGGATCACCTTTGATTGTGGGCATTGGCGAAGGAGAAAACTTTCTCGCGAGTGATACCTGCGCGGTGGTGTCGCACACGCGTGAAGTGATTTACCTCAACGATTACGATGTCGTTACACTCACTCCGGAAAAATTCGACGTGGTCAGCCTCGGATCGGACACCGCGAAGGTCCAGATTTCGAAAATCGAATTCAGCGCGGAAGATTCCGAGAAAGGCGATTTCCCGCACTACATGCTCAAGGAAATCTTCGAGCAGCCGCGCACGATTCAGAATGCCATGCGCGGGCGCATCGATAACGACGAACTGACGGCTAAATTCGGCGGCTTGAACATGACCACCGCCGAACTGCGCGCGGTCGATCAAATCGTCATCACCGCCTGCGGCACAAGCTGGCATGCGGCGCTCGTCGGCGAGTATTTATTTGAGGAATTCGCGCACATCCCGACCGAGGTCGAGTACGCGAGCGAATTTCGCTACCGCAACGCGCCCATCGAGAAGAACACTCTCGTTCTCGCCATCACTCAATCCGGCGAAACCGCCGACACTCTGGCTGGCTTGCGCGAATCCCGTCGTCGCGGCCACCCCGTCCTCGCTATCTGCAACGTCGTCGGCAGCACTATCGCCCGTGAAGCGAACGGCGGAATCTATCTCCACGCCGGTCCCGAAATCGGCGTCGCTTCCACCAAAGCTTTTACCTCCCAGGTCACTGTTCTTACGCTTTTCGCTTTGCTGATGGGCCGCATCCGGATGCTCCCGAATCAACGGGCGATGCAGATCATCAAAGCGCTCGAACGCATTCCCGACCAGGTTCAATCGATCCTTGCGCAAAACGAAAAGATAAAAAGAATCGCTGAGAAGTACGCCCAATGCGAAGACTTCTTCTTCCTCGGACGCCAATACAATTTCCCCGTCGCACTCGAAGGCGCGCTCAAGCTGAAAGAAATCTCCTATATCCACGCCGAGGGCTATCCGGCAGCCGAAATGAAACACGGCCCCATCGCGATGATCGATGAAAAGACTCCCACGGTTTTCCTCATCCCTCACGACGCCCTCTACGAAAAAACCATTTCCAACCTCCAGGAAATCAAGGCCCGCAAAGGCCCGATCATCGCCATCGCGAACGAAGGCGACGATCACATTGCCAAAGAAGCTCAGGATGTGATCTACATCCCGCAGACTCTGGAACCACTCTTCCCTTTACTCGCAGTTGTCCCTCTCCAACTTCTCTCCTATCACATCGCCGTCCTGCGCGGTTGTGATGTCGACAAGCCCCGCAATCTGGCGAAGTCGGTCACGGTTGAGTAGAGAACTACTACAGACTTCCGAGATGTATTCGGGTAATAAAGTTGGAAACCACATAATAAACTCGGAAACCGTGGAATAAAGATGGAAACTGGAAGCCGCCCTGGCGACTCCCGCAGGGAATAAAGTGGGAAACCGCGCTCCAACGCGTGATGAAAAACTGTGAAGCCGGAGGCATCTCGCTCGATGGAAATCGCCCATTCTTGCCAGTTGTGGGCAAACCTCCAACCGTTGAGACGCCGACACAACACAGACCACGCGTGCTTATTAGTTGAACCTTTGAAAAGGCAGGTGCTCGCGACCTCTCTGTGCAAGATCTTACGCCATTGAGGTTTCTCGCTCAGGTCTCAGATCACGGTTCGGATATGCGTTAATCCAACAAGTTATTTGGACGCTTGGCCGCCGCCACAAGGCAGATATCTTGGTCGGGTAAGGAGACAGCCTTGCTGCCATCTCCTCCCGTCAGAACCGGACGTGAGAGTTTCCTTATCCGGTTCAAACAATTGCAAAGCCCCGCGTGAGCGGAGCCGGTCGCGACAGTTTTACGCGTGTCCCCTTTACGATACCGACTTGCAGCCTTCGGACCTGTTGGCCGGAGGACGCACGCATAAATGAATCCACCTTCATTTGCTTTTCCTCTCGTTGGAAGTTCTACAGGTTTTCTCGCAACGAACTACCTCGCTGGAAGTCAGCCCGCTTGCGCGGCTGCAACTCCTATCCGTTCCGTTGCAGGACGGCGTTGGTTTCTCCAGCGTTCCGTTGCCCCGCATCCCGTGAGCCTTCCTTGCGGTCAGCCTTCCTCCGGAGAGGAGAGATGTTGGGTTGTTTCGCTCGATCAGCGGTGATGATTTAGCCCCTGCCTACTACACCGGCAGCCGTATTACTAAAGAAGGCAGCTTGGCTCCGTACCATTTTGATTGGAGCCTAACAGCGTCGATCTCTACCTGAAACAAGAACACCTCCTGCCTGTGGCCAGCGAGCACGTCGAAATCGTGCAACCCTGTAAAACTTTGCGACGGTTTCGAAAAGGTTTGGAGCACGAGAACCTTAATCCGCCGATAAGCCTCGAAGACTCTCCGGATTTCGTCTCGGACGCGCCCGAACACTATCGATTTCTCATCCGATTTCGTCCGAGGACCGCCCAATCTAAATTCCGGATTCGCCCTGGGTCTTTCGTTCCAGCCATTGTTTTCACCCCGATTTGTGGGAACACTCGTGCGAACTGGATAACCCGCCTGCATCACCAACTGTCGCCACTCGGGACCGTGTGGCTTGGCTCTTCGTCCGAATCGAACTCGCACTGCAACGTGGGCGGACTCATGACAGAGACACTCAACCAACAGAGACTCTCTATCAGGAGAGAGGAGCAACGGATTCAAGCTGAGCTGTGCACGATCGCGGTAGCAGCGCCCGAGTGACCTCTTCAAACGCGGATTAATATTGATTTCAATCCTCGTGGCGAGATTAGGAACCATCCACAGCGATCCCCAGTGGATCAGATGCTTCTGCCACTTTTGGCGAAATCTCAACTTCGGTTGCATTTTGCCCGCCAGCCAGACACGAAAGATTAGTTCGTCCCCGCATGGTTGAATGCAAGCGAAAAGAATAACTCAGGCCGCGCTCTGGCTAAGCCCGTGGTTATCCAAAGCCTTAATCGAAACCGTCCCAAACACGATCAAAAAGCATTGACGGTTGCAATTGCCACGTTGTTGCGCATGGCGAGTTGCTCGGCATCCTTGGTAGAACGCGAGATCGTTACGAGCATCCCTTTGGAGATTTTCGTATCCTGCATCGCACCTAAAAGTTCGCGTATTGTTTGCACATCAACGTCCCACGTCTTCCAGTGCTTGCGTTGCACTGCAATCTTGTTGCCATCCTTCAGCAAAACGAGGTCGATGGACCCATCGGGATTTGCGCCGCAGCGTCTGTCGACTCGGTATGCCTTCTGCGATAAACAATTTCGACAAGCTTTTCGAATGGGTACCAGTCAATCGAGCGCACTTTCGTTAAAAGGGGAAACTACGACCGCCGACGTGACATTCATGCGCCTTTCGGTGGCCAGCAACAAGGAGGAATCTCGACCCCCAGTCGACAGCCGTACGCGTTTCTTTTCACTGGAAAAGCGGGTGAAAAGCATGGATTCACTGATCATTGGAAGGACGGCGTGTTCCTTTACTATGGAGAAGGCCAAGTCGGAGACATGACCGAGACTGGCGGGAATCGAGCACTAGCGGCGGGAGATCGCGATCTTTACGTGTTCACTGCATTGGGCAAAGGAAAGCCATATCGGTTCGAAGGAGTTTTCGCGTATGCGAGCCACCATTGGGAACAACAACCGGATTCGCATGAAACGATACGCAAGGCCATCGTTTTTCATCTTGTGCCGATAGAAAGCGGTCGGGATTACGACCCAACTGAGCTGCGTGAGCCAAATGAGAACAACCGGCAAGAGATCGATCTTGATGCACTTCGTGCAAAGGCGTTCTCCGCCAGTAGACCTGTAGCTGTCGAGAAGGTAAGCGACTCAAAGCGCATATTCCGAGTGCGAAGCGAGCAAGTCCGTCGTTACGTTCTCGCGAGAGCCGCAGGTGTTTGCGAAAAGTGCAAAAAACCAGCGCCCTTTCAACGAGCCGATGGCACTCCATATTTGGAACCGCATCACCTACGACGGCTCGCGGATGATGGTCCGGACGACCCCCGCACGGTCGCTGGCATTTGTCCCAATTGTCATCGTAAGTTGGATCACGCCGGCGATGGCCCCTCCCTGAACGAGAACTTGCAAGAATACGTTCAGACACTAGAGCAACAGCTCGGGGCACACACTGGACCCAAGGCAGGGCGGGGCACAGGGATAGAAATGTATGCGACCTCCCTCCCACTATCCTAACGCAAGTAGAAAAGTAATAACAACATGAAAGACATTACGGAACTGATCGGAACGAAGGTCTGGCCCGCAGGAAAGATTATCGGGGGCATTTAGGAGATCCGTGCGGTAATTGGCAGAGGCGGGTTTGGTCTGGTGTATCAGGCGCACGATCATGCCACGCGCAAGGCAATCGCGGTAAAGGTGCCCCTGGAAGCCGCGGAGTCTGATGCCGTTGGTGAGCGGCGACTCTTACGCTTTGTTGAAAACCCGTCATCCAAAGCCAAGTTAGTTAGTGGAAGAGGTGCGTGCCTGGATCGGCCTGACCCATCCGCACATCGTTCGGGCATCTGATGTAATCGACGACCGCAGCACAGACTATCTTCCGGCGATATTCATGGATTTGTGCGACGAGGGCAGTTTGTACACAAAGATTTACGGCCGAGAAACTTTGACACTGGCGGGGGGCTTGGATCTCGCCATACAGGCTGCTGGGGCATGGAACATGTGGCGAACTCCCTTTAGGTGTGAGGATATCAGAGGCATATAGGCATTTGTTAGCAGAGATTCCTGCATCCTCTCACGTTACATCGGAAATCCTAGCCTTCGGGGCTCAGTCCTTCCTGGGTTTGGCTTGTTCCGAGGTGTTGGCGGCAAATCGCCACAGCTTCTGCCGCTTGAGTGAAACCTAGACTCAGGGCTCGTTCAAAATAGCTCAGGGCTTCAGAAAGTTCACCTCTTCCGGCTAGCAATACTCCTTTGTTATTCCAGACTTGTCCTAGCTGCGGGTTGATCTCCAGAGCTCTGTCAAGAGCCGCCAAGGCCTCATCCACGCGGCCCATTCTTGCTAACACAACACCCTTTTCGTTCCAAGCTTGGTCTGACCGCTGGTTGATCTCCAGAGCCTTCTCAAAAGCCAGCAAGGCCTCCTCCACTCGGCCCAAACTTTCTAACACTACGCCCTTGGCAAACCAGGTTTGATCTATTCCCGGGTTGATTTCGAGAGCGTTGTCATAAGACAACAGGGCTTCATTCATCCAACCTAACATCTGTAATGAATTAGCCTTGTAGTACCAGGCCTTGTCGTAGCGTGGGTTAATCTCCAGAGCCTTGTCAAATGCCAGCAAAGCTTCCTCGACTCGACCTGAATTCTTTAACGCAGTACCCTTGTTGAACCAAGCGTTGCCGTCACATGGGTTGATTTCCAGACCTTTATCAAAAGCCCGCAGAGCCTGCTCTAACCGACCTAGTCTGGCAAACACATTGCCCTTCTTGACCCAGGCCTTGTTGAACTGGGGGTTGATCTCCAGAGCCTTATCCGAAGCCAGCAAGGCCTCCTCCAGCCGGTTTAAGCGTTCTAGCGCTACAGCCTTACTGTGCCAAGCCAGGTCATCGAGCGGATTAATCTCCACGGCCCTGCCATAAGCCAGCAGGGCCTCCTCCTCTCGGCCTAAGGCAGCTAACTGAAGCCCCTTAGAGAACCAAGCTTTCTCAAAACAGGGGTTAATCTCCAGAGCCTTGTCATAAGCCAACAAAGCTGCCTCTTCCTCTCGGCCCAATTCGCTTAGCACAAGCCCCTTGTAGAGCCACGCGTCCTCGTGACGCGAGTTAATTCTTAAAGCTTTGTCAAAGGTCACTAAGGCTTCCCGCATTTGACCTAACTCGGCTAACAAGACACCTCTTTTGTGCCATGCATCGTCGCAGCACGGATTGATTGCTAGAGTCCGGTCGTAAGCCAGCAAGGCCTCCTCGGACCGGCCTAAGCGCTTAAGTGCTATGCCCTTGTTAAGCCAGCCTTTGTCGTTGATCGGGTTGACGTCCAGAGCCTTTTCAAAGGCCAGCAGGGCCTCCTGCTCTCGGCCCAACACGCCTAACGCAATACCCTTGTGCAACCAGACTTGATCGTGCCGCAGATTGATCTCCAGGGCCGCGCCATAAGCCAACAAGGCGTCCTCCATTTTTCCTAAGGAGGCCAACAGACGACCCTTGCTGTACCAGGCTTGATCGTTGCGAGGGTTGATTTCAAGAGCCTTGTCGTAGGCAAGCAAGGATTCATCGTCGCGACCTAATTTGGATAACGAACTACCCTTGTTGTGCCAGTTTTCATCGTCGCTCGGGTTGATCCCCAGAGCTTTGTCATAAGCCAGTAAGGCCTCCTCGACGCCCTAACGCAGAACCCTTGTGTGACCACGCTTGTGCTAAGCGCGGGTTGATCTCCAGAGCCTTATCAAGGGCCAGTAAGGCTTCTTCCATGCGGCCTAAATCGAGCAACGCGCCGCCTTTGTGGCTCCACGCAAACGACGAATGCGGATTGATTACCAGAGCCTTATTAAGGTATTGCAAAGCGTCCTCACTGTGTCCCAGGGTGATCAAACCCACCCCTTTGTTGCTGAGTTCCACAGCGTCTAGTTCCTTACCCTGAACAGGGAGCGTAACTTCCACCCCGGTCAAGCGCCGATGCAGCAAACTCAGTTTCGCTCGGACGGCCCCAAAACTCTCTGGACGATTCCTCGGATCCTTGATCAAGCAGTATTGGATCAGATCATTTAACTCTGCTCGCACAGGCGCCTCTGGCCCGGTCACCGCCGGCAGTTGCGGTGGGACGGTATGCAAATGCAATCGCCCGTAATCACGACGATCCGGCGTGCAAAATGGACGCTCCCCGGTGATCATCTCAAAGAGCATGATTCCAAAGGAATAGAGATCTGCTCTCCAATCCACCAAAGTGCTATTCACAAATTGTTCGGGTGCCATGTATTCCGGCGTCCCCGCGCTTTCACCTGTTTGAGAGCCAAATGGCGGCAAGTCGGCTCTGACCTCATAATCCCACTCCGAATGCTCATCCCTCCGCTTGATCAAACCGAAATCAGTCACCTTCAGGATCCGGTCTTCGGTGACCAGGCAGTTGGTAGGCTTGACGTCCCGGTGTGCCACGATGCCGTGGCTAAGCACATGCTCCATCCCATCGCAGAATTGCACCGCGAAGTGCAACATCTGCGCCAGATTCTGTCGGAGCCTAACAATCCACCTGCTCAAATCTCCACCGCTGACATACTCCAAAAATAGGAACGGCCTATTTTCGATGTTCTCAACAAAGTGGGCCCGGGTCAGGTTCATGTGCGGATCGAGCTTTATCCATGCCAGAGCTTCCCGTTCCTTGAACCGATCGGCTATCTGCGGGTTCCGCAAAAGCGCCTCTTCCCGGAAGGTCTTCGCCGCGTAAATCGCTTGCGATCCATGGACCCGAACCACATACACAATGCCTTGGCCACCTTCCAGCACGTTTAAAATCTCGAACCGGCTATTCAGTTGACCGCCCTTTACCCATTTGGTGTTCATTTGTCTCCTGCGCTTGAAAATCGGCCTTGTATACAATACGCCCCGAACGCTGTCATTCCGAGCGTCCCGCCGCATCTTTAAACACTGCCCACAGCTGGTCAATCTGCTTCAAGTAACTACCATGTATCGATTTTGGAACCCGCTCGTTATTCCTACCAACGCAATGGAACGCAACCCAACCGCTGTTCGGCACGCACCAGCAACCTCCTCCTGCGTGGCAGCAACTGCCTATCGGCCAGCGGTGGCATTGCCAACGGCCTCCTCCTGTCCCTCCCCACCTCCTGTCCTAATCGCACAACGTCAGTTTTCTTTTCGGCACTCTCCCGCAGACCAGTCCGCCCTCTCCCTAACGCCTCCTTCTCCACGGCGTAGTAGCCTACCGCCACGGCCTTCCGGAGAGAAGTTGCTGCCGCTTCCAGTGCTTCATCCCCGGACCACAAAGCCCATTGTAATTCATTCATCTCTGTACTCTTCTGTGCCAGATCTGCAGGCCCTCTATATTGCGATTCTTCGTAACAAATCGCTTTTGGAAGACACCCGCCACTGTTAGCGTTTAATGGAACAAATACCCTCCATTTGTTACAGCACTTGACAGCATTCCGCCCTCTTGGTCCCTCGGATGCTCAACACGCAAACGTTAACTCAACGTCCCCGTCCAAAACAAATGATATCCCAAAATCGCGGTGTAACATTCGATCAACCCTTACTCCATCAGAGGTTGTCGGCGCTAATTTCCAGAAACTGACTCAACTCGCACGCCGGCGAAACGGAGCGATCAACGAAAAACAATGAGCGAATCAACTCGTATGCCTCAAATAATTCAAGCCGAAACACTGCCCCAATCCACTGAAGGCGACGGCAAGCTCCAGTCCTCAAATGTGGCCGATGCAGAAGGATCTCGCCTGAGATCAAAAGCAGCTTACCAAACAATCCAGACAGATCCGATCGCAATGAATTCCGAAGAGGGCGGGTTGCGTTCTTTGGACTTAAACACGCCAGAAAAGGTGCAGCGGGAATATCAAAGGGCCATGGAGAGTAATGATGCAGAAATTTGGTATGCGCTTGCAAATGAATTCTGGAGAGAACGGCGGCTTGAGGATGCCGCTTATGCATTCGACAATGCATTTGGGCTTAACGCCAGCAATCGAAAGGCCCTCTATTACTGCGGGATTGTGTTAAACGCCGATGGCTATCACGAAGACGCTTTGGAATGCTACGATGCGTTGCTTGCCTTAAATCCGGAGGACCAAGATGCTTATGTCGAGAAAGGGCGTGCTTTAATGGAAATGGGTAGCGATGATAAGGCAGCATTGCAGGCCTTCCATCGCGCTTCGACATTAATCAGCAAAATGAGGACGCATTGAACGGAAGAGCGCTCAGCTTAAATATTTTGGGACGGCCGGCAGAAGCCTTAATTGCGTTTGATAAGCTCATCGTCATCAATCCTCGATATAAATCAGCGTTGCTGCTCAAAGGGGGAACCTTGATTGAATAGGGATGGTATCAGGAAGCTCTGGAAGCTTTTAATCAATCTTTGCTAATCAGGCCTGAATATCCAAAAGATCTGGCAAGCCTCCTGCGTGCGGAAACATTCGCCAAATTCTGCAGTGGACTAAGCGCCAGCCAAAGCCCTCTTTCTGAATATCGTCATAAACTTAACCTTTAGCCCACCTTTTTCAGAAAGGCCCTTTCCTCCCAATAAAGTCCAGCATTGAGAGGCATTTGGTATAACGGCAGTATTCAACTTTGGAGTCCCGCCTAAAGCCGTTGTAACATTTCGCTCTATCCACCGCCATCAGACAATGTGACGGAACTTTTACACGGCCTTGCAACAGATCGCGGTTCGCATAAATCGCGTAAAGCTGGCTCAACCGCAGCACCCCGATTGGCTTGGGCCTGGGCTTGGGAATGACAATGTAATTGACCAAAACTCAAATCCATTTATGACGCTTACAGCCATTCACTTCGCCGAATCGCCGCCGACTCTAAAATGCAATCGCGAAATAATTGATCAAATACCAAATGGCATCGACGTCGGCGCTTGGTCCAATGGGCATTTCTGCCAACCATGTCATCAGTCGTCACACTGGTCGGATAACGTAACCACACTCACGACGTCTCCTGCCGATGTATCCGCTGCTCCGTACCTGGGCGACGTACTTTTCTCGCCCGAGCAGCCTTCAGGGGAGACCGATTCCTCGAAAATCAGCCTAGCAAAGACGGATTCATGTTCTTCCCCACTTCCATCGGATTCGGTCCCTTTCTTTCCAATGAATCAATATTGCCTCGATAGCAAAGCTTCCGCTTGGGATCAGCCTATCGAGCTTCCCGGTCGGGAAGGACGGAGCCTGGGTCAAAAGCAACTTCCACCGCACCTTACGCTGGAGGATGGGAAGATCACGTTAAAATCCTTAGGCGCCAAGATTGTATTCATTGGGGGACCAACGGGCAGCGGTGTGCTCAAAGATCTACCTATTTACCATTGCAGCGGGCGGACACTCATCCAAAAGCCCTACCTGAAGGACTTTGTTCGGGAAATAGCGCGAATAAACCCGCTGACTTCGCGCAACCATATCCAAAGGGCCCTATTTCAAAACCTCAGCCTCGCCGAACAGCGCCGTCTTCTCGTCGGAGCCGATTTAATAATTGCGGGGATGCAAGATTCGCAAATCCACGCAAAAGTGAACGAGTTGAGCATTCTCTTTGGCATTCCGGCACTATTCGTTGAACTGAACAATAATCCGGCTGGAGTGCAGTTGATTTGGCAAATTCCTGAACAAACCCCCTGCCACCGGTGCGTCACTTTGGAGCACTTCGCGGCAAAAGGTATTGGGTCGGAAGGTGAGAAAATCAATATCCAGGGAGACCTGGTAAATTCGATAAACGTTGAGAAAGCGATTCTGCGACTCGCACGAGCCATTCTCGAACGGAATACCGACACCCAATATGCTCGCGTCTACCAAGTGCTTTTCCAGAACAAATTTACAAAACTCATTCTTTTGGCGAATGAGAACCAGACATTAAAGGACTGTTTCTGTGGGATAGAAGCCAATAATTCAGGTGCATCTACTGGCCATTCTGGGAACGAGTTTCAGGAGCATGCTTCGATCCCTGGCAGGTGCCGTGGCGACCGAGGGCTGGCAGCGCTCTGCTCCGGAGACGCTCGGCAAACAGGCGTGGCCGTCGTTGAAGGAAGTGGCTAGTGCTGACCTGGGAGAGAAGTTCGATCCCGCAGGCAAACATCCAACGGTTGTGACTCCCCGTTTGCTGATGGTTCTGAGCGCCGCAGTGGAAATGACAAAAGGAAAAAAAGCTGGCCCGGACGAGTTTGTTAGCAGCAGCTTTGGCCTATCCACATTGCCTGGCGGTGAACCTTCTGCTCGGACACATTCAGAAGGCGGGTAAGGATCCTCGTGAAGTCCTCAAGCGGCTCGCGGAACGAATCGGTGCCGGGCCGAAAGTGCTGGGTGGCATTGCCGTGGCCCCCGCACCTCGGGCCGGTGGCAACGCCCCGCCCGCCGCGATCGGTCCTTCGCTGGGTGGACCCCTGGGTCAACACGGACGGGACCTCACAGCCGAGCCGCACGCGGGAAAGCTTAGCCCAGCCGTGGGCGCAGACGGTCTGCTCCTCCGCATCAAGCGGATTTTGATTCGACACGACATCAAGAACCCGCTGCTCGTGGGCGAACCGGGCGCCGGCAAAACAGCGCTGGTCGAAGGGCTGGCCCACGACCTCGTTCACCGTGCTGCGGGCCTGCCAAAGGAGCTGACTGGCCGGCGCATCGTGGAACTCAGCATCAACAGCCTCATCGCGGGCACGCACCATCATGGCAAATGGAGGAGCGTCTGGAACAGCTCATCCAACAGGTCAAGGCCTCGCCCGAAGTCATCCTGTTTATCGACGAGCTCCACGTCATCATGGGCGACGGTGGCAGCGGGGCGGTGCTCGCCAATGTCCTCAAGCCGGTGCTCGCGCGTGGCGACTTTCCCTGCATCGGCGCCACGACGATTGCCGAATATCGGCGCTACATCGAGAAAGACGCCGCGCTGAGCCGCCGCTTCGAGGTCATCATGGTGCCCGAACCTGCGCTGGACGTTTGCGTTCAGATCGCCAAAGCACACGGGGAGCACATTGAGGCAAAGATCCCAGAGGGAGCCATTGAGGCGGCTGTCCACCTCTCGGCCTGCTACCTTCCGGACGAACGGCTACCCGCCAAGGCGATCAAGCTGCTCGATGAAGCGGCGGCTTATATCAAGCTGCCTTCCTTCTTGCCGGGCGGCGCCGAGACCGAGGCCGACAACGGCCAATCTTCACTGAGGTGTCGTCAACGACAACTACTTTTCCCTTCAACGACAACTATAATTACTCATCTCTCTCGTATGTTTCCGCTTCGGAAAAAAGGGCGGTTTAATCACACCACCTGCCGTAGAATGGAACCCTTGCAGCGTAGCGAAAAGGGTGGAATGGAACGGCAGGTGGTGTACGTGGCCACTAGGTTTTGCCCTCCTTCTTCCCGTCAGCCGGGCAGCGACGGCTCGGGCCATCAAACTCAAGGATCACGCTATGATGGCACCATGCGTTTCCAGTCCAGCCCGAAAGTCATTGCCAGAGCGGCATCCAAAATCGCGTTGTATGAGAAAGGCGTAATTTTGTTTAGGAATTCCGGGGTGGCGTACTGTGGCTGAAGGCAAGCAGAAAACAGAAAGGTGAAATCCTCGTCTAGCCGGATTGAGGCCAATGCGTCGGCCGCGACTCTCGTCGGCGGGGTAGATACCCGAACTTGTGTTGGGAATTGTGCAGGTGGTGTTCCTCTTCGATAATTCAAAGGAACTTCCACGTACCCTCGGTCGATATCTTTTGCTGTGATTTTGATCTTCGAGCGTTCCTCGGCAGCGGCGATTGCCTTCGCAACCTGACCTCGATTCGCATCCCGTCTAATCGAATTCGAGTTCATCCCCGCCGCTTTTTCCGCTTCTTCCAGCCGGTGCCAGTTTTTGGCTGTGACGCTGTGCTTCCCCGACTTTATGAAATGGATCATGGTCCTGGAGATGCCAATCCGTTTAGCCAACTCTTCCCAGCTCCAGCCTTTCGTTAGCTTCAGTTTCTCAAGCCTGGAAAAGAATGTTAAGTTTTGTTCAGTGTCGTCTTGCAAACGGTTCAGTAATGTTTAGTATTGCTCAGTAACGTTAACAGCCTGCTCAAGAACAATAAAGAGTAAATGAACGAAACAAACAGCGAAAATTCGGAAATTCAGGCCAAATCGAAAGCCCAGCGGGAGGCGATAACCCTTTCGCCTGAGTTATTGGAATTTGTGAACTCGCCCTTGTCGACCGCCGAAATTGCCGCGCGGTATGGAATCTCCCCCGCCACTTTGACCGTGCGCGCAAAAAAGGCAGGTTTGCCGCTACGCAAACGCGGGCGTCGCCTCTTAAAGGAGCCTACTGCGCACCAAAAGAAAATCCTCGCATTCGCGACTATTCATGGTTGCCAACGGGCAGCCCTGCGCTTCGAAATGACCAAACAGCGAGTGAACACACTTCAGCACCGCTGGGAATCGTGGGTGGCTTTGAATATTGATTGTGGGCCGAAAGCAATCACGCTGCGCCAGGCCAATCAATATACAGTCCGGTTTCGCCTCGGCCCTGATTGCTTCAATCAGCTCAAAAAGCTGCTTCGGCATCCCTGGTTCAGCCGGTTGGAATCAACGAATCAAGCCGCTCGGGAAATTGTCAGCATATTTCTTTCTGGTGAGATTCGTTCTCTGAAATCGAAACGGGTAGGAACTCTTTAAAGAAGCGATTATGGAAAAACTCTTGGTTCGCTGCCCACACTGTAGGGAATCATTCGATCTGCACACGGCGATGACGCCGAAGTTGCGAACCTCGCTCATCGAGCACTTGGAGATCGCCGCTCTTCAGCGATCTCGCATTCGCGAAGAAATTGTCGCGGAACTGGCGCAGGCGCATCGTCTTCAAGCACTCGAACAGGAGAAACTAATTTCTGATCTCCGAGCGAGCATCCAGGAACTTCAAATGAAAGCAACGCGCGGCTCCCAGCAGCGAGCGGGTGAAGTCCTTGAAATCGAGGTGTTCAATTGTTTCAAACCCCGTTTTCCACAGGATGATTGGACGCGAAATGGTAAAGGTCGCAATAGTGCTGATATTTTACAGCGTGTCCGCGACCGTCAAGGGTGCGATGCTGGACGCATTCTCTGGGAGATAAAGAATACAGCAAGTTGGACCTCGAAATGGATCGGCAAAATCCGCGCCGACGCACTTCGTTCCCAAGCGGTGTTGTGTGTAATCGTAACCGCGACCTTGCCGAAAGATCTTCAGAATTTCGGAGAGCTCGATGGCGTTTGGATTGCCAATCTCGGATGCTACATGGGCCTTGCTCTCGCGCTTCGGAGCCAACTCCTGACGTGCGCCGCTTTGCGCGAGGAGCTGAGGGTAGAGGGACGAGCGCATCAATTACGAGATTACGTCACCAGCCCCGAGTTTAAGCGGCGCGTCAATGCGATTGCGTTCGCTGCAACATCCATAAACGCCCAAGTTGAACGCGAGAAACAGTTTCTGACGCGCCATTGGGCCGAGCGCCAGAAATTCGCCGCTTCGATCAATGATAGCCTGTCCGCCATCTGCATTGGAATCCAAGCAGTTAGCCAGGGCCACTGTGAAAGTGTAAACGACCAAGTACTCCTTTTGGACGACGAGGTTCCGCGAACTAAAGCGGATTTTTCTGCGGATGCGTAGTTACTGGGATGAGATCATACAACGCAACAACATGAGCAAACGCATAAGGACAAATTGCTCCCAGAGAATCGCCCGCCGCTTGGCCGAAGGTCGGGGACAGGGCCGCGGCGCCCAATATAAGCCGTGGATCGAAATCCACGACCTCGCGAGCCGCGGGCAGGCTAACCGCGTGAAGAGCCCTCTGCACGGTCGGACTTGCCACTTGCACAGCCAACTGGAAGCTGACTGGTTTTACGCGACCCATGCATTGCCGGGACTGCATGACCTTCGTGAGCAATATCCACTGGACCTTAAGGAGACCCTCGCGATTGCCGACCAACTTGGAATCGTCCACCCGACTGATCCGAAGTCACACGAAGCGTGCGTTGCCACCACAGACTTCCTGCTGACGTTTAGGGATGGGCCGAAGGAGTTCGAGCGCGCAGTCGCTATCAAACCAGCGGTCGAGCTCGCTTCGGAACGGGTGCTGGAAAAGCTGGAGATCGAGCGCGTTTACTGGTCGGCCAGGAATGTTGATTGGCAGATTCTGACAGACCAGGAATTGCCGCGCGCGCTCGTCAAGAATATGCGTTGGCTTTTCCCGCACCTGGACCTGCCGTCGTCGGGTGAGTTCACGCCTGACCTGATCCTGAAGATTCGCTCAGTGATGGAACCCCACGTGGCGGCTGGTTCGGACAGTTTGGCCAGCATCGCCACAGCATCTGACGACCGCCTTGGGCTGACACCGGGCGCGTCGCTGTGTGTCGCTCGGCACTTGATCGGCGTGGGTACTTGGAGGGTCGATTTGATGATCGAGATTGATCCGAGAAAGCCGATTCAACTCTGCGCAAATGTTGGGAAACATGTCGCTACTTGCCAACTCGCTGCTTGAGATCTCCGACGCCGACGAGCACCAGGAGATCGTTCGCGTGCTCCACGTCGATCGCGCGACGGACTCGGTGCACCTCATCCGCATTGACCGCTCCGACGCGCTGCCACAGCAACGAAAGTTAAGCGTGCTGGAGGCGGGAATCGCCAATAAACAGGTTCGCAATTTAACGGTCGATCCGTTCGCCCATTTACATATTCCTGAAGACGCAATTTCCTCAAAACACCGCCGACGACGAGACGCCGCGTGGACCATTATTGAATCCATCGTCACCGCGCCGAATCAAGATGCTTTTGATCCTGTGTCACGCGGCCGTCTGATAGGGATAGCGATCGCAAAAGCCGGCGGTACAAAGAAACGCGTTTACCGTTACCTGCGACGTTACTGGCAAGCCGGGATGATGCCAAACGGTCTGCTGCCGTATTTTCATTTATGCGGCGCCCGCGGAAAAGAGCGCAAACCTGGGACCGCAAAGCGTGGCCGCCCCCGGAACCTCACTCGGCGAACCGGTGCTCCGCCCGGCATCAATATCGGCCCAGACGAAGCGGAGAAGCTCCGGAAAGGTTATCGCCTGTTCTTCGAAAAGGCTCCGGAAGATGGCGGACGAACGCTCAAAGGCGCTTATCTTCAAACCCTACGCAAATTTTTCCACGTCGGTCTTGAACTTCGCGGTAACACAATGGTGGAGGTGCTACCGTCGGCTGACCAATTGCCCAGTATCGACCAATTCATTTACTGGGCGCGAAAATCAGAGGATGTCAAGGACTCGCTGATCCGCCGCAAAGGAGAACGGAAGTTCAACCTCACATTGCGTCCTGTGCTTGGCGATTCCACGTTAATGGCTTTTGGCCCCGGTTCGCTCGTGCAGATCGATGCGACGAAACTGGACGTCGCCGCTGTCAGCAGCTTCGATAGGACACGAAGGCTTGATCGCCTGACTCTTTATCTTGTCGCCGACACTTTCTCGCATCTTGTGACGGGCTTCAATTTAGGATTGGAGAATTCAAGTTTCTTCGCCGCTGGCCTCGCTCTGGAGAACTCCACGGTGGACAAAGTGGCCTACTGCGCGCGGTTCGGTATCAAGATTTGCGCCGAGGAATGGCCGAGCGTGGGCCTACCGGAGGCGATTCTCGCCGATCGCGGAGAACTCGAAGGGCATTCGGCTTCGAATCTCGTTAATTCTCTGGGCATTCGCGTCGCAACCACCAGCCCTTATCGCGCGGATATGAAAGGGATTGTCGAACGCCTGTTCCGCACGATGAACGACCTGTTAGTGCACTCCTTGCCCGGTGCCATTCGGAAGCCAAAGGAACGCGGGGAGAGAGATCCACATTTGGACGCGGCGCTCACGATTCATGAACTTCGCGCTCTGCTGATTCACAGCATAATTCTGTATAACACCAGTCGTCTTGAGTCCTATCGGTTGCAGCCGGAGATGATCGCTGATGGCGTCGAGCCCCGGCCTGCGGCACTTTGGGCTTGGGGTGTTTTGAATCGATCCGGCCTTCGCCAAGTCGACCCCAGCATCGTGCGAGCGAACTTACTGCCGAGTGCCAAAGCGACCGTCACATTCCGCGGCATAAAATTCCGGGACCTTTACTACGCGTGCGAAAGCGCCACTCGTGACAATTGGTTCGTCAAGGCAAGGTCCTCACGATCCTGGCGGGTCGACGTAGCGTTTGATCCTCGTTCTGTTGATACGATCCTCTTGCGTTTGCCGCATGGCGGCGGTTTGGAACCCTGTTACTTAACCCAGGCTGACCAACGCTTCGCTGGCAAGTCATGGGAAGAAATCCAGGACCTGGACCATCTCCAGGAGGAAGCGCGGGACCGTGCGAAGACAGAGGACCTTCAGAAGCGGGTCAACCATCAAGCGGAGGCTCAGGCGATTTTCGCTAACGCAGTCAAAGAGGCCGAGGCTGCGAACCAGGGACTCACCAAGGCGGCACGCCTGCGCGGCGTGATGGAGAATAGCCGAGTAGAACGACTGAGGGATTGGGAGCAAACAGCGGCACCGATGGGGGACAATGGAAACAACACCACCGCGGCTAATATCGTACCAATGACGGAATCGGAGTATGTCCCGCCGCCCTCCCCGTTGGAAATGTTGCGAAAGCAGCGCGAATCACAGTGGAGGAACGATGAGTAGTGACACGATTCCGAGTCCAAAACCAGTATTTCGCGGTTTGGTTCAAAACGCATCTTATGCGGATCAGGTGCTCCAACGGTATCGTGGCGTACCGACAATTGAAGCGCTGCCTCCAATCCGCTCCGCCGAAGACGCCGCGAGATTACTGGCCCATTACCCTGAGCTACAAGCAGGCGGCCAGAAACTCCCTGCCGAATACCGGATGCATCTCACAATGGACGCAGTGCATTTTTTTGAGCCCCTGCCAGTGCACATCGATCTCGAACAGCGGATCTCTCGCGTGATTCGTGATGGTTACATCGGGCGCAATCCGGTGGCTCGCGACCATTGGCAGGAGGCGGATTACCGCGTTGAGACGATCCTGAAGGCTGGAGGTATCCCTTGCCGAAGCTCCAACGTGATAGGCTTCAGCATTGTTGGACTGCCGGGCACCGGCAAGACAACAGGGCTCGAACGAATACTGCTGACGTATCCGCAGGTCATCCATCATCAGTCCTACCGGTCGCAGCCTTTCAGCCGAAACCAACTGGCGTGGCTCAAATTAACCTGCCCACATGATGGCTCAATCAAAGGTCTCTGCCTGGATTTCTTTCGTGAAGTGGATGGCATCCTTGGGACGCGTCACTATCGTGATTTCGCGGCTGAAGGCCGCAAAACGGTCGATGAATTGATCCCCAATATGTGCCGCGTTGCGTGGATTCACTGTCTCGGCGTTCTGGTTGTGGATGAGATCCAACACCTAAATCAGGCGAAGAGCGGCGGCGCTGAGAAGATGCTCAATTTCTTCCTTCAATTGATGAATACCTTGGGTGTGCCCGTTATCCTGATCGGCACATACGGCGCCATGGAAGTCCTTAGCCGTGAGCTGCGGCAGGTGCGTCGCAACTGTGGTCAAGGTGATCTCGTTTGGGACCGGATGCCGAAGGACGAAGTGTGGCGGCACTTCACCGAGTCGCTCTGGCGCTACCAATACACCCGAAGCCTGGTGGCGCTCACCGAAGAACTGAGCGATGCACTCCATTATTTATCGGCGGGGATCATTGATTTTGCCGTGAAGATCTTCCTTCTGGCTCAAGTACGCGCGATCACAACCGGCTCGGAAAAGATTACCCTTTCGATTCTCGAATCGGTGGCCAAAGACTCCCTGCGTTCAGCGCAGCCGGCACTTCAAGCGATCCGGACGGGCGATATGCGCGCCGTCGCTACGATGACTGACCTGCACCCAATTGACTTTCAATCGGCCGTGCAGCGGATTCGCAAGGCAGGCTTGCTACAGACTCTATCTAAGGGTTCGCAGATTGTTTCAGACATTAACAGTGCTGCGGTAACTCAGCCCATCCAGGAGTCTTCCGCGACAGATCCTGCAACGCACACCAGCAGCCAAGCACCTCCGCAGCAAACGACGAGTCCATCCGCGGCGGGTCGCCGTTCCAAGAAGGCGGCATGCTCGTCGAAATGCGTACTGGTCCAGACCGCGAACGCAGGTCTGGCGATGAACACCTCCGCGCACGACGCTCTATTCGAGGCGGGCCTGATTAAACCGCTTTTCGAAATCCAAAACGCGAACGCATGATTGCCCACTTTCCCGAACCTTACCCGGACGAGCTTTTTCACAGCTTATGCGCTCGGTTCTCTGATCGGATGCAATTCGGAACCGAAACCGGCACGATGCTCGCCCTCTTCGGCAGCCGCCACGCTGTCGCTACCGTGGATTTGCCCCACCGCCTCGGTACGCTCGCCTCACAATTGCCCCAAGGGCATCCATGCACCACCGACGGCATGATCGACCAACACACATTCCTTCCCTATTACAGCCCCTTCCTCACTACGAGCGCCTATGCCAACGCTCGGACCGGGATGGCAGCGTCCACAGGAGGAAGCGTGCGGGTGAAGTGCGGCGCGTGTACGAATCGGGTTCGACCGCCAAAGTTCTTCCGGAGTTGCCCCGCATGTGATCGAGAGAATCGCGAGAAGTTCGGCGAAACCTACTGGCGTCGGCTGTTCCAGTTGCCGGGTGTCGAGGTCTGCCCCGTCCATGAAATTTTTCTTGAGTCATCCCACGTCCGATTCGATCCACTACCGAATCGGCATAAGTATTTCTCTGCAGAAAAGACAGTCTTTTGTAAAAAATTCCATCCGCTTAAAGCCAAAAATCCCTCTCATCGAATCCTCCTCGACTTCGCCAGCCGGATCGACTGGATGTTGCGACAGGAACGTCTCAACCCAGGGTTTGAATTCCTTCACGAGCGATACCAATCAGTTCTCTCGGAAAAAAATTATGCGACGCGCGCCGGCTCTATCCGTATGATCGACTTACGGCAACTGATCATCAAATTCTATGGCCCGCAGCTCCTGAAGCTTCTTCAGTGCGAACTGCTGGATGAGAAGGGCGATGGCTGGCTGGGTCACCTTCTCCGCAAGACAAATACGGCAGTCGCGCCACTTCGACATGTTCTACTTTTAACCGCGCTGGAAGTGGAAATGGAGCGGTTCTTCAGCCCCCACTATCCCGGACAGTCCGCCGAGAAGGCTTCCACGCGAGTTGGTCCGTGGCCGTGCCTCAATCCCGTCTGTGAACATCGCAACAAGATGACCGTTAGCACGGCTGATCCGCAGCCCCCCGACAGCAATGTGACTTTGCACATTCTCATTCGTTGTCCGCACTGTGGCTTCGTTTACAGGCTCAGCGAGCCCGATGAAATCCCACTGCGAGCCAGTCACGTCGTTGATTACGGCCGGAGATGGAAGGATCTGCTGCGCGAGCAATGGGCCGACACATCTATCTCACTTCGCGGAATGGCCGACACGCTCGGTGTGGACCCGAAAACGGTGAAGCAACATGCGATTGATCTCGGACTGTCGTTTCCTCGCCCCGGAAAACGGCTGGTGACAACAAGGGGCGTTTACGTCCGCAAGCAGCGCGACCGCGGCAAACGCGTAGAAGAGCATCGCACCGCATGGACAGAACTGCGCGCCAAGCAACCAACCATCGGCACGAAGGCCCTTCGAAAGCTGTCGCCTGCGCTTTACGCGTGGCTCTACCGTTGCGACCGTGAGTGGCTCAAGGCGAACCAACCAGCTCGGTTACCGCCGGCGATTACTCGGGTCCATGTGGACTGGGCATTGCGGGACGAGGAACTCGCCGGACGAGTGGCCACGGCCGCGCATCATATCAAAAACGCTCCTGGCAAACCGCGGCAGGTCACCACAACAGCGATCGGCAGAGTTCTGGGAAAACAGTCACTATTCGAGGCGGCACTCGCAAAGCTGCCATTAACACGTGACGTGATGACCCATGTCGTCGAGGGTGGCGTCGATTTCGCCGTGCGCCGGGTTCATGCCGCAGCAGCCAGACTCCGGCAGACTCAAGGCCCGTTTGCGCGTTGGCAACTCGTTCGCGCCGCCGGATTGCACTATCGCCTCGAACGTGATGCGAAGGTCGCACTGGCACTGGATTACGAAATGCGGCCGTCAGCCAACGTGATTATCTTCCCCGACGTCAGAGCGGTCCCGGGGGTTATGCTCCAAGCATCAACGCGCCTACCTAATATTGATCAGCCCGCCGCCATCGTGCGGGTCAACAACACATGAGAAAAGATTCGCTCCAATCCGCGGCTCGAAACATGGCGAGCGGTGGCAAATTCAATTAAGTAAACGCTTTGACAAACGACGACTTAAAGACCTCGCCTTGCGAGCCTCCGCACCGGAATTTTCGAAGCGGGAATTCAGGTACATCACGGAACCTGCTTACGTGAACGTGACGTTCTTGGGTGACAGCCGCACCGATAGCGGACTTACAATTCGACTTGGGCATGCGGCTCCACTGTGAATTTGCGGGTTTGGCGCAATCGGGATCGGTAGATGCTTTCATTGTCTCGACGGAGGACGGGCTTTCTCCTCTCGAGGAGCAAGGCGTCCGTTCTTTTCGGTGGATCTCGGAATTGGTGAAAACGAGATTTCAGACCGAGCAGATTGGAATCGATTTACGAAAGAGAAGGTTACTTTGATTGCCCTTGGGTCGAGAAGACCAGAAAGCCTTTTGAAAGGAGTGATCCTCACTCCCGCGGAAGTTCCAAAATGTTACGCTCGGTTTAACTGCGAAGACGATTCGCAAGAGTTCCAATACCACGTCAGTCTCGCCGCATCGCTCACGCAAGCAAAAACTGGGCGGCGCGTCGCCTGGGTATTTCTCACCTTTCAGCCAGTGGGAGTTTCAGCCGGAGCATTGCGATCTCGAATGTCGAGGCGTTGGCGCGCGCTTCGCTCAAAAAAACGCGGATAACACAATGAGAGCTTGTTTTTTGCTGGCTGCTGCATCCAGATGTTAAGGTCGTTGTTGTCCACTTTCCGACGGTCAGGTCATGTTCTTTCACGTGTCGAGGCTCATTGCCACTCGGCTTAGCGACCAGTGTTTTAAAGAGGCCGAACGCTGGTTTCGCTACAGCTCTTGATGCCAATAATTTAAGTTTCGGATTACCCACGGTTCGTCAGTGAAGTTTATAAGCAATGGAGATTAAAATGCTAACGCTACCGGCCGTAATGTTCATTGGTCTGAAGGAACTTACCATGGCTCGGCGTCAAGACGTACATGTCGCCGAATGGAGTATCGGCCGGGCGCTGCACTCCCGGCAAGAGAGCCAGGAATTCGGGAATCACGTCGCTATGAGACACAATCAGAAGAACGTCTCCCGCCTCGGCAATCTTATTCACAAACCGCAGAACTGCTTGCGCGGACAAATCGCGCTCGGCCAGTTCAATGTACGCGCATTTTGGTCCAAGAGCATTTCTCAACGGCGCCGCTGTGTCCTTAGTTCGCTGGAGGTGACTGACAACAATTTTCGTAATTCCGCGATCCTTGAGTAGCTCCCGCAGAGCTTCTGCTCGCTCTTTTCCACCTTTGTTTAGGTTCTCCCCATCTCGATCGGCGTGTCGAATCACGATGATCTCCCTGCAGTCGAACAAGTTGCGGTCGGCTTCTTGGCCCCTGATCTGAGCGCAAACGGTCAGCAGTAAAGCGAGCAAGCTGACGAGCGCCAGGGACCGTTCATGCTTTGGCCAGGGCAGAGACGAAGTTTTCTTCATGAGGGTGGCAATTAACTGGACAGGATTTGTGTCAGATGGATTTGGTCAAGATCAAACAAGCTAGTCTCTAGAATAATCGTAACGAGTGGAAGCGAAATCTTGATGGGACAAACTAAAAAACTAAATCAATAATAAATCAACTAAATCAAGCAGTCAGCCGACAATGTGTTATTGACATGAGACTCGATCATTTCCGCGGAAAAGCTGCCGGCTGGGGTTTGGAGGTTGTTGCTGCTCCAGGGCAGGAGCGACGGCGTCGAATGAAACGCAAGAAGCAAGCTGAATAGCTGCAAGCAGAGCAGAAAGATCAGGTTGTGTTTTAATCTTTAAAAAAAGCTGGTTTTTTCGATAACCATCAGCACTCTCTCGTCACCGCGGAAATGAAACGCTCCCGCAGCGTTCGAGAGCTGCCGTTCGTCCGCGAAACAGATCAATTCAAGAGAGTCGCCATGAGTCTGCCATCTCGCATTTGGTTTTTGCTCCCGGACGGAAAATACGCAAGTCAGGAGTTGACCCGCTCGCGGATTGAAAATCCGATCTTCATTAAGTCAGACCCAGGGTTAGAAAAAGGCGAGTTTCGTTTTCTGACTTTAAACGTTTCCGGCGCAATAGGTGAAGAGGCCGCACTGGAGGTCTCGGGAGTGGAGTTGAAATGGAAGTTTTCGGAAATGGAAAGCGCTCCGACGTATCCGCCGCTGGATGCGCAGGAGGGGCCAGTCGATGACAAACTTAGAGGCTGGCGGGAAAATTTGCACCTCTGGATCAAGGTTCCCAATTTCTTAATGCCAATTCACGTTGGGACAACTGACAAAGCGCGGGACGAGGATGGCCACCATTCTTGGGTGATGCTCTCGATGCGGTTGGAAGGGCTTTCGATGCCATCGGAACGCCACCACATTTTAGGCGCCGTTGCTGTGACGCGCCTGGGCTTGGCGGCGGGCTCGGACACCGAGCCTCTGTTTTGGTTTAAGAAGATGCAGCGATGGCCCCGGGGACGCTCCTCAAGTCCGCTTGTATTTCAGGAAAGGCCGCTCCAGGCTGCAATTAGACTTGGGAAAGGGCCTCGTTTTCGGTTAGAGGCGGCTTGCGAACCGATTCTAGGGTTGCAGCCATTTGACGCGATCGACGTCTTTGAGTGGGATGGCCGCCGGAAGGGGGCTCCGACACCATTATCGTCGACCTGGGTGTCCGATCGATCCGATGCCAGTCACAATGCATATCGACTAGAATTTTCGCGCTCTTTTTATACGGGCCCAAGCGCGCGATTGCAGACGGTCGAGGCGGGGCATAGGATCAGGCTGGTTCAAGCAACGTTGCCGTTTGATGAAAACCGGCTGACACAACGCTTTCTCCTTACCGCTTCGGCCGATCCGGCGGGTTTCGGCGAGCGTTGGGATCCGGCGCGGTTTTGGTGGAACCTGCTGCTGTTCGGGGGTGAACCAAAAGGCCAGGAGCGGAGCATGGTCTTCGAGTTGGAGGATACTGAGCCGCTTGAGGCCGACGGCGGAGATTTGACGAGCGTCCGTTTCGATTTGCAGCCCGAACCCGAAGCGCGCCAACTATGGAGTTTTTCGCTGGTCCCGCACCCTCTTCATTGGACAAGGCGGAAAATGAGACTGCGGTTCCCTTATTTGAAGGACCTGTCCGGGGAGAGTTTTTCGATGGGAGCAAATGTCCAATGTCTTGTCGAAGACGAACAGGGTACCAAGTTGACGGCCGGCAACTTTCGAGCGGGGCGGACTCTTTTTGCGCGTCTGGTGATTGAACCCACTTCCGCCGAGGCGGCGGGAATGCAACGGATACGATTGGGATCGTTAACGGCCAGTCTGAGCCAAGAACTCTTTGACGATCCGCGAGATAAGAACCCCGCTTATATGCATCTTGAACTCCAGGCGCCCAAAGAAGGCCTCTTGGGGCCAGCGCAAATCGGGAGGTGGCGAGTTCGCCGTTTTCAAATTGGCGGCCGCAAAATCAAAAGTGACGCGTTGCAGGTTGCGGAGGAAAACCTTCTTAGAATTCCCGTCTTCGCAGCCACGCCAGGAGGAATCGATGTGCCGGATCGCCGGAACGAAATGCAGGCGCAGCGTGAGGTATTGATCATTCCTCTAGAAATGCCAAAAGAAAAGGAACCGAATGACCGGGATGACTCAAGAAATGAAACCACAGCGCCCAAATTGTTGAAAGCAGAGGGGGCTCGCTTGTGGCTAAAAGTCGCCGAGCGCTGGGATGAGTCAGGCGCGAAGGCCGTGGAGTTTCACCTCACGCCGCGCCGAATCCTTGGCAACGCAGAATTCAAGCAGGAAAAAGTCCTTTATATTTCCTGGCGGCCATTCCTTGTAGCCCTAGTGCGGACAAATCAGCTTCACACGTTCAAGCCGGAGAGCGGGTCCGATGACTTGGCTTATTGGTCCACGCAGGGGCTTTTCGAAGGATGGCAGGGACGTGCAGCGGCGGAAAAGGCGGAAATCTTTTTTCCGCCGCAGGCCATCGGTGAGGCGATGGAGAAAAACAAGCGGGGCGAGGGGGAAAAGGATATCGATCCTGGCGAGTTGGTTCCGTTTCGGTTGTCGCCCCCAAGCGTGCTGAGAGTGTCGCTCAACGACGTAAAGAGGAGTTACGCGCCAATGCCCTGGAGCCTGGCCACTTTGCTGGACGATTTGCGGGCTAACCGGCTAACCGGCGCGACGGTGGTTAGCGCGGACATTGAAATTCTCTATGGATTGGGGTTCCACATCTCCCCTTCGCATACGGGCGCGCTGCGAGTCGGGGAGGTTTTTGCGCGCGCGGGCTGGCCGCGGCGCCCGTTGCCGGACCGGGAAAGAAAAGACACGACCGAGCCAGGCGGGACAGTCTACGACCAGTACCAAATAGTGGCGCAAGATTGGCTCCAGGAACTGAGCGCATTTCAAACACGCCTGGCCGTGTACGAACTCTTCGATGAGGCGCAGACTGACTTCCTGGCGACAGGGGAGCCGGCGGGGCTCAAGCTTTTCGGGAAACGCGGCGACGCATCCGGTTTGACCGCATACCTGCGAGGGGCGGCAGACTTGCGCAATCCGTTGCATCCGGATCGAAACGGGCTGCACGGCAGTTTCGCGTGGGCGTTCGAATCCGAAAACATTTTTAACGCGCTTTGGAAAAACGACCCGAATCCGGCTACGGAAAATTTCGTCGAAGCCAACGAGGCGACGTTGGCGCGCTTATTTTTCTCCGCTTTGGGAGGCTGGGGTTCGCAGGAGGCGCGCTTCGACAATGGGCGCACCATCATCGCCGCACAGGTGGAAATGGGGCGCGTTTCCGAGTTGCGCGTCGAGCGCATCGGGCGGGTGCGCGTTTACTGGAACAAATGCAAACACGTGATCGTTTACCGCCGGTCGACGCTGCCGACGAGCCAGTTTGAGTGGCAGCAGGATTATCACCTCGGCAGGCCCATCCTGCGCAAGGCGGAGGAATACATCGAATTTTTGGAGGCAGTGCGGCGTTTCCCGGAAAAGGGATTCGCAACGGGCGGCGGCGTGTTGCCGGCCATGCTGTCGGCCTGTTCGTGCCACGAGCGAATTTATGTGGATAGCCGTTGGGGCATGGATGTGAATTCGTCGGACGGCAAACCGATAGGATGGAAAGTTCCATTTCGGGTGGCCGATGCATCAGATTTTTACGGGCCAGCCAATGTCCGCCTGCATTTCAAAGCCGACCCTCGGGCCGAGGCAGGCGAAGTGGCGACGCGGATCGAAAACCTGGAGGACGTCTGGTTCTGGACTGATGTGCGTCCCGAATACGATAGCAACACCGATGCATGGCCCGCCATTCCTGATGTAGATGTTTCGCGCCACCACGAAACCGGCGCGGGCGAGCCGCCTAGGAACGACGAATGGGGCGCGCCGGCGGTTCCACCCGCTGCGGGAGATTTTACGTGGCGGCTGGCGCCTTTGATTCGCGAAGCCAACCTGGTCAGCCACCTTTCCCCGGCGGGGGCGGGTGCGACAGCCGAGCCGAAACAGATTGGTTCTTTTTTGAGGACCATCACCATGACGCGCGGGGTTTTGACGGAAAACGGTCCAACTCCGCAGCCTTCCGCGATCCTCCGCGGGCACGTGGAAAACCTCCTGATCAAGCTTGAGCAGGTTAAAGAAGATGCGCAGGCGCTCGCGAAGAAAGGCGAGAAACTCAATGACGCCTTCATAAATATTTTTACAAATCTGGGCAAGACGGTGGATTCGGCCAGCGGTCTCAACCTAGATTCCTGGATCAAGAACGTCACAGACCAACAGCTCAGCCAATTGAAGCAGCAGTTGGAGTCCAATATTCGATGGACGCTGGTGCGTTTCAAACACCGGATCGAAGAAGAAAGCCGGTCGAAGTTCGGGATTGTCGCGGCGGAGGCGAAAGTAAACGAGTGGGTAAAGAAGATTCAAAATGCGCAACTCACCATCGATCAGGTCGTCACCGAAATCGAAGGGGAACTGAAGCGGAATCTTAAGGAACTACCCGAGGGGATCTCCTATCTGGTCGACGTCATTAATAAATTGGCCACGGCCTTTGGCGAAAACTTGCGAACGCAGCTGGCGAATTGGCAGAAGCTCGGGGCGGCGGAATTCGACAAGTTGCAAAGTGAACTGGCGCAAGCCGCAACATGGCTGACCCAAATCAAAGGCACCGGTTGGTGGCGCGGCATGGATCTGGCCGGGATTCATGCGGACTTCGAGAATCTTCTGCTGGCCGGTTTGGGGGCCGCAGCCAGGAAAGCCAGCGATTGGCCACAGGCGCAAGCGCTCGCTCAAGCTGTTGCCGTTGCGGAAGGCGCTCTTAAAAAACTCTACGACAAACTGATGCCGCTCGCCGACATCCCACAAATCAGCCGGCAAGCCAGTGATGTTCTGGCAAAGCTGCGCAGCGCGGCCGGGCGCCCTAAGGAAGAGATCGCCAACCAATTGAAAGCGGCGGTGAATCAGCTAAGGCAGAGCGTGGTGGCGTCGGTCGACGAGCAGGTCGAGTTTGTCGCTGGCAAACTCAAGGCATTGGAAATGGAGATGTTCGCAACAAAACCGGCCGAATTGCTGAGCGCTTTGAAGGCGAAACTTGATCCGACGCGGATCTCGAAGTTCGTCGAAGACCTTCTGGCGGATCCGAACCAGATCGAAGAGAAACTATCAAAGCATGTCAAAGACGTAAGAACGGCAATGCACCGAGCCGCGCACACGCTCGATCGCATTCTCCCGGAACCCGCAGATGCCTTTTTTTCCAAACTCGATCTAAAGAAACCGCTGCCAATCACGTTGCAACGCGCACTGGGAGATGTGCCGCGGGTGGCCGGTTTGGATTTTCAGAAAATTGCCGGTGAGATGTCGGGCGAACTTGCAGCCGCGGAACGAAGCCTTCGCGGGGCCATTCGCTCGGTGGCGTTTGTGTTTCCGCCGCCCAAAGACCTCGCCAACGTGCGACTGGACGACCTGAAAGTGGTGATGACGAAAGTCGATGCCTTGGTCGATCAAGGGCGCCAGATCGCCAAACGCGAGGTAAACGATCTTAAACTCAAAGCGGCCAGCGTGGTATTGCCGGTCAAAGAGTTGACCGACCGCATTCAAACGGAAGCCGAAGATCTGGCCAAAAAGGGCCTGCAATCGGTAATGAACGATTTTGCGGGACTGAAGCTCGAGCAATTGCTTGGGCCGTTGCCGGCGCTTGGTGAGTCGCTGGCCAGGCGTCTCAAGGACGTCGTCAAAATTCAGCATGGCTTCGACCAGCAAACTCAGTCGGCGTTTATCGATTCGATGGTGGATAACCTGGAATTGGGGAGCGACCTGAGTTTGTTCAGTTTTGGGCCGTTCGAATGCCGTTTGCGCGCGCCCAGGTTGTTCGCGCATCAGCGCGTTTCGGTGGGAACAGATGGCAACGTGCATCGCCAGGAAACAGGACGCATCTCGGCGGACTGGCAAATGATTTTCCAGGGTTCGCCGTTGGTCACGTTTAAGGAGTCGGAATTGGTTTCCGAAAATGGATCGGTTCACTTGAACTTGAATCCGAAGAAGCTGGAGATGTCGAGTTTGTTGAAGGCGATCTCCGACCTTTGCAGCACGGTTCAGCGTGATGGCAGCGGGTTCGAAGCGGGCATCCTGACAGATCTCCCAAACTCGATCATGGCGTTTTGCCGGCTGCATCTGGAATTGCCGCCCGTGGGAGGGGGCGCGTTCTCGATCACGAACCTCTGGCTGGCGGGATTCTTCGAGTTGGAGATCGCGCCAAAGATGTTTGAGATTCGGTGCGGGCTGAATATTGCCAGCCGAGAGAAGCCGTTTTCGATCATCATATTTATCCTCGGGGGCTGCGGATGGTTCGATTTGAAGACTCGCTACCGCATTCCATTTTCCGGAACGCCAGAATTGGAGATATCGCTGGATGTGGGAATTGGCGCGGCGGCCGGATTGGCCATCAATCTTGGATTCCTTGAGGGCTCGGTGTTGATTTCGCTGGCGGTGGAATTTTCGGCGCGGCTGTTGCGAGGGCCGGAGGGAAATCGCAATCATTTCGCATTTTCCATCGTCCTGAGTTTCAACGGGCACGTCAGCATTCTCGGCATCATTTCAGTCGACCTCGGGATCGTGCTGGCGGTTCGTTACGAAACGGGCGGAGGTATGGTGGGTGAGGGCCGGGTCCGCCTGCGAATCAAGATTTGCTGGTGCTTTACGTTGAAGGTGGACAAGGGCTTCACCTATCGCTTTGGCAAAGCCGGGGGCGGCGACCGCGCCTTCCTGGAGGATCGAAGACAGCGCGTCCTGGAACGGTCGTATGCATCATGGGAAGCAAATCCGGTAGCCAATTTCCACGACATCCACACCGCCGCGCGGGCAGCTCAACTTTGCGTTTGCTAATTGTTTATGGGCAAAATTGTTTATTACGGCATTTCGACTCCAATTGATACTGCAGCGCCTAAACAGCTGGCCGCTTTCCGAATCTATACCGTGTGCGGAGACGGAGATATCAAGCCTGACGACAAGGCCTTTCCGCACCCGCCCGATTTTTTCGGCGAGCAAACCGAAGTCTGGAAGGTCAACAATGGCGACTTGGTGCGCCATTCCGCCGATGGGGAACTGGCAAAGAAATCGGACCGCGCGGACGAGCAGTTGAATTTTTTGCGGGCCGCCTCCAAAGACCTACTCCTAGAGCCAGTTCCAGACGACAACGAGCCGAGGGAACTTGTCGTTTCGGATACGGCGTTGCCGGACGAGCCGAAGGCGCAAAAAACATGGAGCGGAGTTTTAGCAGGGTTGACCGACTACGGGTTCCCTGCCCTGACCGCACTCGGGCTTGGGTTAGTTAGTTACGAGGATGGAGCGCAGGGCGAAATCCGGTTTATTCTACCCAAGCCACTACCGGATCGAACTTGGATTTTTCCAAAGCCGCAACCAAAGCTGGGTGCCGGCCAGTATGAACTCAATTTATCCAGATTGGCCGGTGATTCGCACGACATAAGCCTTCGATTCGAACTCAGAGCAGGAGTAAATTCCGATCCATTTTTAAAGATCGATAAAATTGCCAAAGCGGAAGCCGAGGGTCTTGGGTCGCCCACTGCGACCGATTGGCGCGCGAGTTTGCCGCACACTTCCGGAAGGGCTTTCGATTTGTTCGGTTTTTTGGCTTGGCAATTGCCAAAAGAGCACATGACGGCAGAGGGCGTAAAGTCGCTGCGCCAGTCTCTGGTCAAAGTCGGTTGGGCGCGCGCAGACCTTGGCTTGCACAAGGGACGTGATCAGGAAGCACTGTATCCGATCTCGGTGGCGGAAATTCTTCTCGGTCCTCGGACGACCAGCGATTCGGAAAAACAGAATTTGGCGAAATATACCCTCCCTGCCGAGGCTCGCAAACAATTGGGGAACTATTGGGCAGAATGCTTTGCTGCCGCCCTACGGACCAGCGGAAACAAGTTGTACGCCCAAGCGGCTGATTTTATAGTTCAAGACGATGTTTTTAAAGGCGACATCAATGATGCAGTCCGGACCTGCGCCGCCGCGCTGAACGACGACTCAGTGCTGCTGCAGCTTTGGTTCAACCTTTGGATGTACGTCTCGGCTCTGAACTTGGGTTCCACGCAACCTCTGGCCGAGAATTTGAGAAAAGCTGTCGGCAAGCCGACGGGTAATATGGCGCCCGATGACCTTTCCGAAGAGGCGATGCCAATACCGCCGGAAGTACGAAAAGCTTTTACAGACGCTATAAAGGGAACCGGACGCAGCCTTTCGGAGTTGTACAACAATGGGCTGACCGGCGAAAACTGGCCGTCGGTCGTCCAAGAGTTAAGAAACGCCGAGCGGGCGCTCGAAGCTGGAAGTAATCTGAAAAGCAACGGAGTAGAACGGCCACTTAATTTCAGCGCCTATGTCCTCGCCCAAGTGGTGGGTGGGTATTACCGGGCCTTGCAGGCCCCAATTCAAATTGACTCGGCATCGCTGCAGGAATGGATCGAAAAAGGTTTTCCGACGATGCGAGAAGCGGAGGAGCCAGGCGTGGCGCCGACAAGCGTTCCGCAGCCGATCCGGTTTGCGATTCCGGATCTTGATTTACCAGGAGGGGCCGTCAACTCTGGCATCCGGGGGCCATTGGTCTTTTGCCGGCGACCGGGCGGAAAAACTGGCGCGACGTGGAAGGTGATTAACCTTGGCGAATTGTCGGCGAGCTATGAGGGTGCCGGTAAAAAACCGCTGCTGTTGGCCAAGTGGGCGCCAGTGCCAATCGGTGGGGCGGTCAGCGAAGGCATCGCGCTGCGAACGGGATCTTATTTAGGTAATCCGCTGGGGGTGGATTTGATCGAAAATCAGTATGTGCCGCCGGCGGTCACGAATCTCAAGAGCGCTGATCCGCGTGCGGTCACGATCTGGCGTAAGCAGCTTCGGCCGGCCGAAGACGTAGGGCCGGATGAGCAGTGGGCTTGTGTGCCGGGGCTGGGGTATAGTTGGACCTACGAGTTTATCCAGGCGCCTTTTTACCGGGATGGCAGTGTGCCTTTAGAACTGCTGGACGAGCACAAACCTTACGCTCCTGATACGGGGGTGCCGTTCAAGGAGCCGATTCAAATTTCGGCCTTGATCATGAAATTTCTGGATGGAGGCGAAGGGCGCGTCCGGGATTATGTGCAGCGACGGGTCTTTTTCAGGACCACCGCGATCTCGCCCCTCCGGCTTGTGCGCGGGACGGTCAAGAATCAAGGGTGGCCGGTCCCCCTGAAGTTCGGAGAGGATCCCGCCAATGTGGCGCCGCTAAGCCGGGATGTCGTGGCATTGTTAGTGGCCGGCAACGACAAGGACAAGAAAGATAGCGAGCAGGAAAGCGAAACGAGGCGAAAGGCCCGATTCCGCAGGGACGAATTAAGCAGTCACTCCGTTGTGATTCTTTACGGGGACGAAAACTCACCGACCGCTTCGTTAGAGATCAGTGTTCGCCCGCCCGAACTTCAATTTGAGGATTGGAAATATTGGATGCGCCGACGGCAAGGAGAAAGCGACTGGAACGGCTTTGCGGACGAAGTAGCGCTAGCCCAAAGCATTGTCCGATACATGGGTAGCAACCAGGCGATCGTTCCAGACAAAATCACCCAGACGATTCAAAAGGATATTCACGATTACCTCCCGAAGGCGCCGGACCTGCTGGACGATCTCGCGGTCAGCGGGTTTGAACTGGAGGTGGAATGCATCTACTCGGCGGATGTTGGCTATTTGCCCGAGAAACGGTTGGTTGCGCCCGTAGTGACCTTCGATGACACGATTCCTGGCTTTCCTCTCTTAAGGCAGTCGCGGCGTTTGGCCAAGCAAGCGGTCACGGTTAAGAAGATCGGAACCGGAAAAGGGGGGCTCAAGGGCTACATACTGGAGGTTGCCCCTGGCGAGGTTTGGCGCGTCACGTTAAGTCCGGTGGTCAACGAGGAAAATAAGCGCCATTTTGATCCTGAAGTGGCGAAAAGGCTATTCACGCTGGAAAAGCCATTCGTCGCCCAAAAGTCGGCGCGGACTTTTTTGGTCGAGGGTGCGCACCCTCCGGAACTCGACCAGTTGCCGGATGCGCGCACAGTTTGGAATGCCCTGGAATTATCGACTAAGCCGGAAGGAGCGCGGTTTGAAATTCACATAAACTTGGCCAAGGCGGGTGCGCCTCCGGCAATGTGGATGAATGTCCACGCAGTCAGGGTGGAGTGGCAAATGTGGAAATGGAATGGGATTCCGCCTTGGGCAAGCAAAGCGGACCTTGACAAGTTGAAAGATCATCCCGGGCAGACGCTCTTTCGTAGCCCGCCAGCGGACGTCGAGACGACGCAAGATGCACGGGAGGAAGATTGGGTCGCGGCTGAGCTGCGCGCGATGACGATGCGCACCGTCGTTTCCCCTGTGGATAAATCGATCGCTTGGGTTCCTTCTCAGGCCGGAGGCATTGAAATTCCCAGCCGGTTTCCAATTCTAAACGATGAAAACGATCAAAAGTGGCCACGTTTTTACCGATCGCGAGTTCGAGTTTGGTCGCGCTACGCGGGGCTGCCAGGATATGAGAATTTGGCGGTCGAAGGGCTGGCCAACGGAAAAATGGATAAGTGGCGGCGATTGGCCGCGGTGGCTTGGCGTCCGAATCCTCTCCAGCCGCCTTTGGTCAAAATGGTGATACCCTTGTTCGAAAAAACGCAGGGCGTTGCGCCTGGCTTCCTGGTCTTGACGGCGGACACTCTGCCGTCCCCGTTCCACACGTTGACGGGCACGATTGCCACGGCTCAGGTCACGCGCCGGAAGGATGGAAAATATTTTAAGGCCTTAGAAGCCGGCCCGGATGCGATCTTGACAACGACAGATGGGAATGAAGACGTGCTGCCGCCATGGGGTGTGGCGGAAAAACCACCAAAGGCGCTATTGGGCCGTGCGATTGGCCTCACGTACGAACGGGAAAGCAAGGATCCAAGATTCGTCAACGCTGCTTTTCTTTTCGATCAACTGCCCCCGCAATTTCGGCAACCAGCGGACACGGATTGGTTTTTCAAAGTGAGCTTCCGTTGGGAAGCCGCGGTCTCCGACACGCTTCTCAATCTTGACGCCGAGTGGGATCAAAAGTGGGCGCAACGCGAGGAAGACCGGGGTCCGGAAACTGCGATCTGGCAGGTGCGGATGCTGGCGCCGTTGGACACCATCGACCCAAAGGATGGAGGCAAACCGATAGACGTTCGGACACTAAAGTTCTCCGACACCGGCGAACTTTTGTTTATGGCTGAAGGCAAAAAGCGAATTCTTCACGAACCGGCGAGGGACGACACGCAGGCTTTGATGTTTTTGACCTTTGCTGAAGTTCAGGACTTTTTCTCGGATCGCGCCGGGACATCGCCGCGCGGTTTGTACGCATTGTACCCCGACGGACCGGAAAAGATTTACACCTGGCAAAGCGTGTCCGCTGAAGCGCCTGGCGAGAGTCAGAAACCGGAAAAGCGCCGGGGAATTTTTATCCGCCTTCTCGTTCCGCGCGCGGAAAACGCCCATGTCAGCGCGGCGAAGAGGCTCCGCCCTCTGCTACAGAAAACGGAAAAGCAGAGCGCTATCGACCGCTTCGTGGAAAGTTTATTTCCTGGCGCTGACGATTTGGGCGAGACTCGGATTAAAGACGTGGACGACAAAGCGACGTCGGATAAGGACGCCAAAGCAATGATCTTCCGGATATCCCAGCCGATTGCCGCCGTGGAATAATCAGCAATACGCAGCCACGAGCTGTCCGGCACGGGCGGCTATTTCAATCGGTTTTCCGCGTAGGGTGTGCCCGGTGTGTAGCGCCGCCATCGCCACTGTCCCCCATTGAATGGCGGGTTTGACGAGGCTCAGTTCACCGCGAGGCAGCCTCCGTTCATGGACTGCCTCGCAAAGGTCGTCCCACGCGAAGGCTAGCGCGGTTTCGCCGGTATCAGAACGCGCGAGTTTATTTTTGGGAATGGTGTTGTCACCGGCGATAACTGCCCACCCTCCGAACCAATCCCCTACAATTGTCCCATTGCTTCCGACATAGGTAACATCGGCAATCGGATCGGCTGCGTTGGGCAAGCAATCCGCCTGAAGTTCGACGCGCGTGTCGCCAATGTGCCAGCTGGCGAACTGCGACTGGGGTCTGGCCTTAGCAATGCCTCCGACGGCTGGACCTGATTTGCAACCAGTCGAATACACGGATCGCATTTCGGCGCTCGAGGGCAAAACGGCTCGAACATGATCGAGTATTTCGAATCCAAGCGTTCCCATCAATCCGTGAGGCGAACTGCGCCAGGCGAGGTGAATGCTAGACGCAGCAAGATTGATTTCAACACTCCTGATTTTGCCGAACAATCCGTCTTGAACCAGGCGTGCGGTTTCAACCATGAGAGGCAAATGCCGAGCTGGCGAATCGGTTTGAATCCAGCGTCTGGCTGCTTGGGAAGCACGGATCAATTCGTCCGCTGACGCCACGCATTGGGCCACAGCGACGGGGGCTAAAACGTGGGCTCCAGCTGCGAGCGCTTCGAAGATCTTTTCATGGCTCGTTTCGGTTGATTGAAAAATGATAACGTCTGGTGATACTTTGGAAAGCGCTTCGGAAGAGCTGGCAAAAATACGCGGTCCGCGCCGACCGGTCCTACTTGCTGCGGAGCTGACGATTCCGATACATTTTCCACCACGGCTGCAAATGCATTCATGCCACGAACCTTCGCCGTCCGCAGCTAAAAACGTTAATCGAGGCGCGCTGGGAGTAGAGCCCGCCGCGGCTAAGGCCGAAGTAAAAACCGCCGAAGCTTTGAGGAAGTCGCGCCTGGACACATTCCACATAGGTGCCTTTTATCAAGGCTTATATCATACTACAAATCAAATCCGGCCACTTTTCCACGCCAACTTTCCTTGGTAACCGTAAACGGAAAGCAGTTAAGGTGTTTTGAGTGCCACTCGGAGTTCTTCCCACTCTTTCGAAACGTTCGGATTGAGCTTTGCAAAAACTTTCTCATCCGAGGCATGCTGCCTCATCTTTGGCGCATTCATAGTAGGCGGCAAGGACGACGGATCATCCGCGCGCATCGCCAACAGTCCCACCTTCGAGGAAGAAATGGCGCACTTCCCGTTTGACCCCGCACACCCGTTTTGAATTGCTCCATTCGGAGCGAGTGTAGAACTACGTCTACTGAAAGAACTGTTTTGAGCCAACAACAATATCAGTCGGGCTCCTTCGGAATGCAATCAGCAGAACAAATACCGCCACATACGTGTCCACGACCAAACTACTTGGGTCAGCCGTCGACGGAAGACTTCGGAAAGCGCCTTCTCAAGTTCTGCTTCGGTTTGAACTGAAGTTTTGTAACGACACCTTCGATCACGGCCACGAACGATTTCACGATGTAACCAGATCTTCCCAACTCAGCATGGAATTCGGCTTGACGGCGCGAAATGATACGTTAGCAAATCGCTCTTCATGCGACCCATTGCGAAATCCGTCTTAGCGGTTCCAGCTTACTTCTTGAGGTTTGCTCCCAACACCAACCAATTGAACGCCGATGAAAATTAGATCGCAAATAGTGCAAAATGTTAACTGCTGGCTCATTCTGCTCACGTGCGTGGTCGTTCCACACGCGCGCGGGGCTGATGAGTTCGAAAAAGCACGGTCGGAATTGAAACAAAAATACGGAGTCGAGCCAAAACGGTGGCAAGGCTGGGCTGACGAAGAGACTGAGCGTCCGCTGGTGACTTTGTTCGAGAAGCACGCCATAAAGACCGGGTTGTCCGCTTCTATGCTCTACACGTTCGCCATCGGAGAGGGACTCTATCAATGGATTGATCTGCATACCAAGAATGGCAAGACCGACTTCTCGGGAGACGTGGACGGGTTCCTGTATCTGGGGACCGACTTCTTTTGCACCGATGTCACCCGGCTGATTGCGGAAGGCGTGCTGCGGAAGGATTTTAAGCAAGGAACGGACTATACGTGCGCGGAACGAGTCAATGAACAAGGCAAAAAAGTGCCGTATGGAGTTTTCAAAGGGCTCGATCGCGCGGTAGAGTCGTTCGCCGCCAGCGTCGCCCTCCGTAAGAAACTTTTTGAACGGGATGCCAAGAGTCTCAAGCTGGGCGCGGCTGACGGAGATCAGGAATGCTTTTGGATCTACGCCTACTATGTGGACGGGGAAGGGGACGCCAAGGCGCACCTCGAAAAGACTGGCCTTGATTTCCAAAAATCAAAGCGCACCGATATCAAGGAACGATCGCTGTTGCGCGTGTCTTCGTGGCGGTATGTTCAGAAATTTTCCATTTTCAAAGAATAGGCGGTCAGTCCAATTCCTAAAAGCAGAAGCTTGGGTCCATCTGCGGTGCAAGAGCTTGAGCAGAGCGCCGTCTTCAACGACGCCTGATAAGCGAACGTAAGGCGGCCAGGAGACCTGCGCCTATCCCTTTCCAGCCCCAGGAGGCGCAAAGGGTAGGCAGCGCCCCAGATCGGCCAGCGGTGCGAGCGTTCCTTCCTGGCCGCGATTCCCACATCGCGCGCGTGCTCACTCAGGTGGTGGCGTAATCGACCGCGTCGAGCAGCCACACGTAATCCCCGGAGGCATTCCCACCACAGCAGCGCCACCGTATCCCTGCAGGCGGCGGTTGGCCGGGATGATGCCCGATTCGGTGGCCAATTACGAAGGGTATGAAAGGAGTGTTCGGGCCAGCATGCGCGAGCAGTTTGGTGGCCGCCAGTGCGCGCACGCTGGACCGTTTTCTGCGTCTATTGCGGATTGAGGCCGCCGCCCGAGCCTGACGCGTCCCGGGAGCCTGATGCGGCAGCAGATTCCGATTCGCGGCAGCATGTGGGAAGAGGACAAACCCGGCTGGCTGAACGTCCATTAATTCGCCGCACTGCAGATCGCCCGCAATACCGGCCGCAAACTCGACTGGGTCATACTCCCTGGGGCCGTCCGGTCATCACCCCAAACCGGGGCACCGGCGGCTGGCCGCCCAACGCGCGAACGGCTGATTTCCAATGGTATCCCAGCAGGGCTACCGCCTGGTCAATCAACTTCCTTTTTTGCTCCCGTCCAGCACTCAAATAGCGTCTGCGCAACTTGTTCATCACTTCATTTTCGGTCTGCGTACTCATGCCAGTTTCCATTTTCCGTCACGGTAACAGTGACTTTGGCGCAACGACTTGTTTTTTCCTCAACTTAACCCCGTACGAGTAATAAACCTTTTGGCGCAATTCGGGCTCGATAGGCACCGCTGATTGATCTTCCTTGGAGACGAGCCTAACATAACGTCCCTGGCTTTCCTCTCCTAAGCTGGTGCAGTAAAACTTGGGATGCTTTGGTGCCTCACACGTTTTCTCCGACAAATGTCGGCAGGAAGACGCGCGATCAGCTTTTCCCTGAACGCGAGTGGTTTTCCTTACCTCCGCGTCGACTCACCTGAAAATGTTACCGAGGGGACCCTCGGACTGAGGAGTCGTTGACTCAAAATGATGGTTACCCAAGGAGCGGCAAGTTTTCGAGTGTTTTCCAGGAAACATATTTAGCGAGTTAGACCGTAGCCGGAGCGAGTTGCGAGCCCGCAGCTCGCGCTCCGGCGGTCGCTGTCTTGGCGCGTTCTTTTCTGCAGCTCAAAGATGAGACGCAACTTCTGCTCGACCCGCTGACGCAACTTCAACGGATTGAGTCCGGATCGGACCGCGCGGAGCTTTTCTTTCTCTGCAGCGCTGACTTCTCCCGCTTCCAGGAGTCGAGCGTAGGGGGTGCGCGGCTGTTCGTAACGTTTGACGTATTTGGATCCGATTCGCTTCTTTTCCTTCAGCTTGAAGGTCGGACTAAAGAAGTTCACCAGCCAGTGCCATTCATTTTCGTAAAGATCGTTGAGCACAGGAACGATTTCCGGGCTTTCCAATCGATCGTAACCGAGCAACTGGCGAACCGCGCTCCAATTCTTCTGCTCCACATGGGCATTATCATTTTTATGGTTCGGACGGGAGCGGGTGAAGTTCACTGGCTGTGGGCGTTTGCGGTAATGGTCCCAGAGAGCGTGGTTGAGAAACTCGCTGCCGTTATCGCAATCGAAGCCTTTCCACGGAAAAGGCGAGTCCCGTTCCGCTGCGTCCAAATGCTGGTGAATGGCTGTATGCCCCTTGTTCCAAACGGCCCGACATTGCGTCCAACCGCTGTGCACATCGGTGAAGGTGAGTGTCCAAATGAAATCTCCAGAAAGGGAACCTCCGCAGTGCGCCACCGTATCGGCTTCCAAGTAGCCGGGGCCGGAAATCGCGGTATGTGCCGTCCGGATCGGAATCTGTTTTTTGAGCAAAGAACCGGGCCGGGTGCCGCTCCGCCGTTTGCGGCCCAATCGCGCCCGCCAAGGCGCCAGCAGCCGATCCATGGTGGCTGGACTCATGGCGCGCAACTCCGTCTTGGCGCTCAAAGGAGCTCTGAAATAGCCCAACCAGTCCGCAGCCGCTGCCTGGAGACGTTTGGAACACATCTGGTCACTCGCCAACCAGAACTCCTTGAGTAAGCTCACCGTTGCTTCGCCATAGCGTCGCGGTCTTCCCGCCCGACCCTTTGCTTGCGGTGTCTGCGTGAGCAATCGGATCGCGTGCTTGCGGTCATAGCCACAAGAAAATTCATCCAGAATTCGCGACTTGTGGGCGCGTCCCGCCCGGGTGTAACGCCCACGTATTTTATCCAGGTACTCCCTGCGACTTTGCAGACTCATAACTCCATTTCCTCGGTAACACGGATTATGAGTCAACGACTGCTTCGGCTCCCGCCTCCGGCCTCCTCCTCGGTAACATTATTTATGAGGCAACTCGCCTCGCAGATAATCTCGAAGGTTTTCCTTTTCTCGACCCAAATCCTCGTCCACTGTGGATCGAACACGTCGCACAGGACGGACCTGGGTGCTGGTAAAATGTTCGTGCGGCGCATATCGAAACGAAGATCTTATGGAACATCGAAATGAGATTCTCGCGATGATCACTGGCTGGGAGTGGTTGGCTATCGGGACGGTGCTGCTTTTGTTTTTCGGCGGAAGGCGAATTCCCGCTTTGATGAAAGCCACACGCCAAAGCATAGAAGAGTTTAGGCATGGCAAGAACGAGAAAACCAAATAGCATACCCCAACCCGGCATGTTAAAAGAAGTAAGCGATGAAACAAGCCTTTGCGAAACAACAAAACAATTCGCTCCGATTGACTCTATTAATACCAAGATTGTTCGTCCTGTGATCTCTCGTCGGGAATCGCTCAAGACCCTTCTACTGACGGGCAGCGCGGTCTTGATTACCCGCCAGATCTATTCAGAAGAGACCCTCAAGTACGCCGTCGTCGACCGGCGGAATGCCTCGAGTCCGATTGAGTACCGTTTGATTGTCACAGCACGGAAGAGCGGAGAAACCGTAACCTTCCCCGGGCACGCCTTTCTTTTGGCCGGCGAATATGATCTCGTCCAAAAGGTTTGCCGGTTCGACAATAAGAAAATTTTTGGATTTTATCCGGCTGAGGATAGTTCAAAAATTAAAACGATGTTCGCATTTCCTGTTCCTGGCGTGGTTAGGGGCAAGCTCGAATCCGATCTGAATCAACACCTGATCACTCAACGACTGGATATTCAAGTCGCCCAGAACGGATACGATGCAGCGGCCGGTGTCGCGCAAATTTATGCTAAACAGAATCCTTACGAGATTGGAAAGACAGATTGTGTCGCCTTCACTCAAACAATGTTAAACGCGGTGCTGAAAGCAACCGACGGCGCACCTGGTAAGCTGACCGTGCCGACAAAGAACAACTATCAAACGCCTGAGGCTTACCTAACTGAGTTGTTGAAAGCGAACGGATCCTGAAATTGAGGCCGAGTACGAGGCCTGGAGGCTTTTGTTCGAACAGATGGAGGCCGATGTGCCCAGGCGAATAAACCTCGGGCAAGCGCGGCACCGGCAATCGCAGGACGCTTTCAGACTGCCGCTTTCCCAGTTTCCAACTTTATTACCTGGCTTCTTCTGCCTCTCCGCGCGGAAGTGTCCTTCAGTTTCCAATTTTATTTGTCACGAACAAATTGGACGAGACCTGTAAATCAAGCAGTTAACTTCGGTTTCAGTTTCCAATTTTATTATCGGTTTACACGAGAGGGGTGTATTCAGGTAATAAAGTTGGAAACTGCGAATAATGTTGAACCGGGCCGGGAATGATGTCCTGAACTGGAAATCAAGGATTTGGGATTGAAGCGAAATGCAGCCGATGGTTTGCTTCCGACCTCCGCCTCCAGTAAAACAATGGCACTCCTTGGCCCGCTACTCCATTGACACACGTCTCGTAAGCTGAGCCGAGCGGTGCGCATCTTCTTCAAACTTGAGAGGAATCGGTAATCGTAATTTTACTTCGTGCGGGGATTTAGTTGATCGCTCGCATGGATATCCAGGGCTATAACGCATTACACCTGACCGTGATTTCACGACGACCTCTGTAAAGCTAACGGTTCCGGCATCTGACCGGTGGACACAGGTTGAGAATGGTCCGGCACTCGGACAATGAGATTTGTGAAGAGTGCGGAGGCAGCGTAACTCTGGCTCGGATGTCGCAGCCAAGGACGTTCGAAACGTTCTGTCGCGGATGTTTTGTGCCATCCGCTCGTCGAAGCCAGAAGAAATCCACTGCTGAGTTCTCCAGCGACGAAGCGCGACAGCGAGTCGTCTCAAATTCCAACGCCACTCAAGGATCTCGCGATTTGCGGGAAAGATTCCAATCAGGCGAAATGGGTTGAGATGTTTGAGCGGTAAAGAGCTCACCGCTTCATCGGCCAAGCGAGGGGAACGCAACCCGCGGACAATCTTCACGACATCACCGCGGCTGATGGGCTGCTTTGTGACCCGATCCGTAACGGAATACCAGTTTATTAACGCAAAGCAGACACCTGCGTCATTCAAAGCGATCCATGTTCCACCTGTGGGCTCTGAGGGGCAGATCACCTGGTGTCCGTTAACGCATATCTTCGTTGGCGGAAGACCGGGGACCCGCGTGAGCTTTTCGTCACGGTTCATTCCGAGGCAGTAGCCCTTTTGTCGTGCGATGAAGGTGACAGTGCACATATTTTAATCGGCGATTGGGTAGGATTTCGCAATTTGGCAATACTCGCGCCATGCTTTCCAAAGGACCGAAATATGCGTTGGCTCGCAACCGCACTTCCGATTTGCCGCGCCAATCGCGAAAACGAGATCCCACTGCCTAAACAGTGTGCGATACGCATCGAGGATCGAGTTGCGTGAGTCGTAAATACTGGTCGCCTCCGAAGCGGCACCGTTCAGTTCGATAATCTGGAAGTTTTTTCCGGCGCGCAGGTCTTCCTCGTTGGAAAGACGGATATCGTAACGGCCAATAAAGAAACCCGGTACGCATTGGGAGATTTGATCGATGCGCGATTCCAGTTCGAAAGTGTGGTACCTGAGGCCGTCGCGAAAGATGCAGCCCTGAGCGTGATTACCGGCTTCTACGAGCTTTAGCTCTTCGCCCCGTTTCAGCACCTCGTCGCGGCGAGGCGCGAAACGTTTTAGATATGTGCGGGCGACAAAGCGAGCGCGTTCGTCGTTTCGAATCAGCTCGGCAATGGTGTGGCGGCCATCGCCCACGAGTTTGGGGAAGACTTTTTCCGTGATCGCGAAGATGTGCCCGCGAGGTTCATGTGGGAAGCGATAATAAAATATTCCGAGTTCCTTCGGCCCAGGCGCGTAGCGTTGAACGATCAGTGGCGCAGAGGTTCGGCTTAGATAATCGTCCGCCTGTTCACGAGTCCGGATGAGCTTGACGCCGACTCCACGTTGGCCGACGTCCGGCTTTAAGATAAATGGGAATTCTATTTGGAGCCGCGCACGAATCGCGTCGAGGGAATGGAGTCGCTCGGAAACCGAGTCGCCGACGACCAACTCGGCCTCTGCGGTGAATTCAGGACTCGTCGCACGAAGCACCTTCAGGATGGCAATCTTCGATTCTCCGACCAAGCCGCCCGAGAAAATACCAGGGTTTGCAGCGGTCGGAAGCGTGATCCCGCGATACTTCAACGCGAGCCAAAGGCAGTAGATCGCAACGGGCGGATAAAAAATCCACGCAGGCCAGAATTCCCAATGACACCAGCGCGCCAACGCGTTGCTAAACCC
>JBGAGW010000030.1:0-49737 GCA_044226545.1 Limisphaerales bacterium | reverse complement strand
GGTCGCTCAGCTCAATCGCCGCCTGGTTGCTCAATCGTAAGCCGATCGCGTAAGGTTTGCCTTTGGCCACACGATCGCGCACTCGCAACGTGTACTGCTGAAGGGTCTGAAACGTTTCCGGCCAGTTCTGCCCGCGATGAATGTTCGTGCAATAGGCGAGATGGATGTTGTGTTTGAGCTGCACGGTCGGGATTACTTCGCGGCTATTTTAAACTTCGGCGACTGGCTCATGAAGCGAATTGGATTTTGATAGATTACCTTATCGATCCAGTCGTCCGTGTGCTGACGCTTGCGCATTTCCAGCGCCGTCCGCGGAACCGCGAGCGGCACGCTCACGCCCCAATCACACGCGCTGTTCATCCAGATGCGATCGGTGCCGTAAACTTCCAGAATATCGATCGCCCGCGCCGGAGTGCATTTGCTTTCGGGATACAAAGTCATTCCCGCCCAAAATCCGGAATCCAAAACCATTTTGACCGTGTGCTCTTCGACGTGATCGATGATCACCCGCTCAGGCTTGATGCGCCGATCATTCTTCAACACATCCATGATCAACCGTGTTCCTTTCAACTTATCTTCCAGATGCGGTGTGTGAACGAGAATCAATTGATTCAGCCGCGCCGCGAGATCGACATGCTTTTCCAGAACGGTCATCTCGTTACGGCTGTTTTTGTTGAGTCCGATTTCTCCGATGCCGAGAACGTTTGGCCGTTCGATAAACTCCGGAATGAGTGAAATCACTTCCTCCGCGAGTTTCACGTCCTCGGACTCTTTCGGATTGATGCAGAGCCAGGTGTAATGTTGCAGACCGAATTTGGCAGCGCGCTTCGGTTCGAAATCGGTCAGCTGCCGAAAATAATCGTAAAATCCGCGCGCGGAGCTTCGATCATACCCAGCCCAAAAAGCCGGTTCGCACACCGCGACGCAACCCGCCGTCGCCATATCCTGGTAGTCATCCGTCGTGCGGCTGACCATGTGCCCGTGAGGTTCAATATACCGCATGGCTATTTCGCTCCGGGATACGCGCCACACGCCGCTTTCGTCGTGGCGGCCGGTATCGGATCCCTCGTCGGATCGCTCAGTGAGAGCAGCACCTTTTCCGCGCGATCATTCGATGCGCTCAGGGCTTGTAAAGCTTTGCGAAATTCCGTCATCCGAAAATCCTCTGCGCCACCCGCGCGATCCACACGATCCATGAACGCAGCCAGATCGATCAACTTGCAGCGCGCGTCCATAAAGTACAAATCGAGTACCTCCTGACGTGTCATGACCTGAATGTAACGGAGGAAAGCTTCAATGCACAGCCCGTTTAGCGTTGGCAAATTGGAAAAGGCAGCGCCTGCATCTTTCGCTTTTTAGCGAAGCGGAAGAAATGAAATTCGCCCGGACCAGTCAGCTGTCTCGCTGCATTCAGCAATAAGGACCAATCCTCAATTGACTCGCTGAGGCGGAGGTCACGATTAATCGCTATCACCCCGGACATCGGTTGTCCCCGGCGCATTCGTTCGTTCGCAAAATGAAGTAAAGTGGTGATGATGTCGTGGGTTAAAAGGACGCGGTCTTCTCTGGCCGCCCATCCCATCAGTTCCGGATCTGTGGCACCCTTCAAGCCGACCTCGGTAGCTGTAACTAAGTCGACTCGCGACAATCGACGAACCACCCCTGCGATGATGTAGCCGTTAAGGTTTTCATCCGCGACCAAGCGAATCATGAATTAGCCGATTCGCGCCGGGCGAGCAAACGTGCGCGAAGTCCGTTCGGCGGCCAATTTCGCTCAACATCATCCCGGACCTGGGCAGCGGCGGTGCGGCGTTGCAAAAGGTAAGCGTCGAGTTCACGGCGGTGTGCAAGGTAGTACGCTATCGTTGCGTACACCTGCCCAAGGCTGATAATTGGATATTGATCAGCGATCAGTTCCGGAGATTCGCCGTCCAGGAACGCTCCCACCACGGTGTCCAAGGTCACGCGCGTGTTTCCGATGCGCAACACACCATCTGCACCAGCCGTAAGCGGCGGAGCTTCCGGCGCGATCGCGGGCGCTGCATAAGGCATGCTCGGAATGTCAGTAAATCTGCTGTAGCGAACACTAGACAGCAAGATCGGAGTGTGCCGATACGGGCTTGGCGGACTCGGCGCGGATGTACTTCAAAAGATGTCGTTGGATTCCGGAACGACAACTTTATTCGCAGGCGGAACACTATTCGGCAGATACACAACCCGCCGGAAGAGGTCGGGTGATGATTCCTCTGGACCGGTGGATTCCGCGGTCGTCGTGGTTGGAGCGGCTTCTGGAGGCGCCGGATCTTTTCCAATCGTTATCTCCACGCCGCCTGGCAGTTCGAGTCGACTCCATGAATCGAGCCAGTTTGTTCCACCCCAATAGCGGAACTGCAACGTCTTGATTCGATCCGTCAACGGGCGACGGATCAGTTGAACGTCATTTGTACTCAGGAGATTTGTGTCGGTTTCGGACAGAATATTCGTGCCCGCGGCATTCACGAATTCAGTCGAATTGGTCCCGGCGGTGAAGGCCGCCGTTGTGAGCAGGTCCTCAGTGCGATCAATTCCGCGAATGTCGAAGACATTTGTGCCGGCCAGAAGCTTGTACGTTACACGCTTAAGATCGGTCACCGGTGGAAAAACCGACGCGTCATTCGTGCTCGTGATCCAACGCGCGGTGACAGGGATGCCGGTTGTCACGAATGTGATGGAGTTGGACGAACCCTCCATTCCGATGAACTGGTCCTCGACAATGCGCGCGCTGCGGAGTTCCGTGGTCAATTGTTCCAGGAACATGCGGCTCACAGAGAGATAATCGGTTTCTTCCAGGACATTTTGCCGCACTTCCACCGAGCGTTGGTAAAAGTAGAGCAGCACCGTCATGATCGCGGAGATGATCAGGATCGCGAGGATCACCTCGACCAACGTGAACCCGCGGGATTGTCGCGCAGCGATCATCGGACGCGAGTAAGGAGCGTCTCCGGCGGACTGTTCGTATCGGTTGAAGAGACGTCGCTGGTGCTGAAAAGTTGTGTGAGCCGCTGCGTCACGTTCTCGCGCGCGTGCTTGATGATTACCTCGACCGGTTGCAGAGAGCCGGCCGCTTCGGGCGTCGCGTCGCCCTGGGCGATTTCGACTTTGCAGGTCCAATCTTGGAACGGCGAAGGGAAAGGTTCGGGGCCGATTGCTGCGACGGGCCGAATATGCATCTGCATTTCCGAAAGCACTGTGACGGCGAGATTTACCGCCTGGATTTGCAAGCGCATGCGTTCGACCGAACGGATCGAGGCGTTGATCCCTGCGGTGATGACCGTGGCGGCACCGACGAACAGCGCGAGGGCGAGCACAACCTCCAGGAGAACGGACCCCTTTTCGCGTCGCGGCGTGTGCGCAGGAAAGTGCACAAAAGAAAACTGCCAGAAAACCGACGCGGAATCGAACCGAATCAGAACGTGATATCTTCCGAGAGCGCGGCCGTTGTTTGCTGCGCCTGCGGTGAACTGAAGACATCATCAAACTCAGCGGCCGCGTCAGAATCATCCGTACTGTCGGTATTCGTCACCTCGTCGCCGCTGATTGTCCGGCTCGAAACCGAACCAAGCATTCCGCTCAGCCGCACTTCGACACGACGTTCGTCTTCAGAATTGCGCGAGGCGAGCACGATTTCTGCGGAATCGCACGAACCATCCGGATAAAAAGTAATCGCCGGGAAATCGCTCGACTCGGACGAAACAGTTTCCGGACTGCTTTCGTCGCTCGTAACCGTTGCGAGCGCTCCGACTGATGCCGTTTGCGCCGGGACATTTGGCGATTGCATCGACTGCACCTTTTGCACGCCGACCAGTTCGTTGACCATATCTTCGCTCCAGCTCTTGTTCGTATAAGTCTGGAAGACACCGGGCGCGTTCAGCGCATCCGCCTCCCATGTTACTTGGATATCACGCAGTTCAGTCTTCTCCTCGGCGACTGAACTGCTGTTGTCCGATAGCGCGTGCGCGGGAAATTGCAGACGCACTTTGCGTCCGGTCGTGGCGGCTTCCGCCTGGGCGAACCGGAGCAATGATTGAAAGCGGTCGAACCCTTCGTCCAGGTTCGCGCTCCGATAAAGAGTGGTGAAAGTGAAGACTGAGGCCGCGGCAATGCACAGGATCAACACCAGGGTCAAGAGTAACTCGACCAGGCTGAAACCTGCTGCGCGGGGCTTGTCAGTTCGAATCGTCACGACTTAGTCAGATTTAGTAGTGCCCGTACCGGTATTATCGGTAGAATCCGCGTGGGCTTTAATGTCATCTGCGGTATCTGGCTGGCCGTCCGGACCCACCGAGAACAGCTTGTAACGAGGGGCGTTCTTATTAGCCGTGTCATCCGCTGTGGAGGCATCAGCCAATTCATACTTGATCTTGTTGCCCCAGGGATCCTCGAGCTTCGTGCCCGGCTTGAGGTAAGGACCATTCCACTTCTCGCCGAGCTTTTCGTTTTCGAAAGTGGGTTTCGTGATCAACGCATCGAGCCCCTGCTCGGTGGTGGGATATCGTCCCATATTCAGTCGGTACGTATCGAGCGCCGTCTCGACGTTTTGCAGGAGGAGCTTGGTGGTGTTCTTTTCAGCACCTTCCTGTTGCGGCAGCACGAAAACGACCAGCGCTCCGGCCAACATCAGGATGATCACAATAACGAGGAGCACTTCAATCAGTGTGAAACCGCCTCGGCGACTCCCTGACCTCAGGTTCCTCAGTTGCATATTCAACGTCATAGTTCTATTCTTTAAAGTGGACGTCCTTCGCCGGACGGTCATTCAAATTTGTTTCGCCTTTTGGACGGATCTTATTCTGCTTCAGCGGCTTAGCTTTTCCCCAGCGAGCTCGCCATTGTAAAGATTGGCAACAGCAAACCAAGCGCGAGGAAGCCAATTCCGGCCGCCACGACGCAAAGGATGAGCGGCTCGACCAGACGCACCGCCTGATCCACCTGTTGATTCGTCCGTCGCTCCACCGTATCCGCAATTTGCAAAAGAACTTTCTCGAGTTGGTTCGACTCCTCGGCTACCGCGAGCATAGCCAGAACCTGCTCCGGAAAGAGACCTCCCTCGGCCAGTGGAGCCGTGAGACTTTTGCCCGCGCGCACACTCTCGGCCGCCTCAGCGATTCGGTCCGCCATCAAACTCGACCCTGTCGCACCTTTGGCGATATTCATCGCCTGCAGGAGCGGAACACCGTTCGCCAGCATCGTCCCAAGAATTCGGCAAAACCGCGTGATTGCCACCATTCGCAGCGCCGTCCCGACGACCGGAATCTTGATGCGCCACCGTTCCAGCAACCGCTTGCTCGCCTCGGTGCGCAAAGTGTTCCACGCTATCCCCGCGCCGATCACTACGGCAATGGCTACGAAGTGCCAGTAGCTCCGCAGGACCAGACTCATCGTGAAAATCGCCTTTGTCGGTAGCGTTTGCTTCACATTCGCCAGGAGCGGTTCGAATTTCGGCACGAAAAAGATCAATGCTCCGATCATCACGCACGCCCCGACGAAAACGAGCAGCATCGGATAAATCATCGCCCCCAACACCTTGCTCCGGAGCTCATCCAGCCGCTCCAAAAACGTCGAGAGACTCTGCAAAACCGTCTGCAACATGCTGGCTCGTTCGCCCGCCTGCACCATCGACGTATGCAAAGGGGGAAACAGTTCTGGGAACTGCTTCATCGATTCGTTCAACGACTTTCCGTCCGCCACGGAAGCCCTAATCTCCCGTAGCACCAAAACCAAATTCTTATTCGCAGTCGAACGCACCAGCGTATCCAGCGCTCGCAACAACGGCACGCCCGACCCGATCAAATCCGCCAGTTGCCCGTACATGACTCCCACGTCACGCCCGCGAACCCCTTTACCCTTACGTGCGCGCGCACTGCGTTCCACGCCCCGCGCCATCACCGACACTGGAAAAAGATTCTTTTCCTCCAAAGAACGAAGCACAGCTGACTCATTGTCAGCCTCCAACATCCCGTCGACCTTCTGTCCCGAGTTGTTTAATGCTACGTAGGCGTATTGCATCGCAACGAATTCTCTCGAAGTGGTTGACTCTCCGATGAGTTTTCAGGCGTTCCGGAAGAAACCCTGTTTGCCAGTAAGGCGCTCTTCTTAACAGAAAGACGCAACTGGCGCGAGTTTTATTTCCGAAATACGATCCCAGCGAGCGCCAGGCGGACCCTGAAAATTCAAAAAAGAAATGGAATCGGCTAGTTTCTTTTTACATATTTTAAGTATGCGAAAGTGGGATCATCGAACGGTCGACCGCGCTAATGCTGAGGCGGACCGCTTGATTGCGCGACGGCTGCGGCGAGATCCTCGGTTACTACAGGCGGCGCGGCGCAACTTGAAGCGATGGATGGCACGGGAAGGCGATGAGATCGCGCCCGTTTACCTGGAGTGGGCCGACATTCTGGACACGCTGTCGCGCGCGGAACTTGCGGACTTTCTGGAACTAGGCACGTCAAAAGCGCGTCGGTTGCGGCAGTCAACCCCATTCAAGGGACTTTTCACGCCCAGAGAGCTCCGGAAACTTGATCGCATCTATGAAGAGGCGGCAGATTGAGCTGCTGCTGGGTGAAGCGGGGAAACTCGCTCGAGAATCGGAATTCTTAATTATCGGATCTCAAGCCGCGCATGCTTTCACAAAAAAGCCGCCCGCCGAAGTGTTGCTGTCAAAGGAGTGTGACATTTACCCAAAAAACCACCCTGAAGCGGCGACCCTTTTAACTGCAAAGCTCGGGGCTGCATCAAGATTCGCGAAAGAAAACGGTTATTCCGCGGACGTAGTCACCCCGGAGTTGGCTACGCTTCCGGAGGGATGGGAAAAACGTCTTAAGCCAGTCCAGATGGGTCCAGTGACTGCGTGGTGCCTGGAGATACATGATCTCGTGGTCAGCAAACTGGCAGCGGGAAGGTTAAAAGATTCGGAATTTGCCGCAGCGATGCTGGAACTCCGCCTCGCCAGACGATCCACGCTGCTAAAGCGGATTGGCGAGCTAGCGAACTCACAAGACCGTGAACGGGTCCACGCTCGGTTGAGTGCTGTTTTGGACGACATGAAGGCCGGCCGGATTTCAAGCAAGACTAGGTAAAGGCCGCAAAGAGGCGTTTAGAAACGTAAGAACTATTGTTGAATCGCAGAGAATCAGACGATTACTCGGCCGACAGAAGCGGGAATCTAACATTCGTGAAAACTTCGCCTAACGAGATCGTTATTCCGAGCGAGGGGACGTCCAGGCTTCCATCAAGCCCACTTGCTTCAGAGAGAACCCACTGGCCGTTCGATTGCTTCACAAATCTCTCGATACGCGGCTCCTTTTGGCTGACCACCAGATACTCATTCAGCGTTGGAATTTGCCGATAATGCGCAAATTTCCTCCCGCGATCGTACGCTTCGGTCGAGTCGGAAAGGACCTCAACAAGGACGCTTGGATTGACCGCTGTATCATTGGTTCCTTCTGAGAACTGGAGAGGACCGCAAATGATAGAAAGATCCGGATAGGTGTTCAGGCCGGTTGCTTCGACTTTGATCCGCAAATCGGAATTGTATGCAACGCACGGACGGCCTCGTAGTCGGTTTCCAAACTCACGGGCAACGTTAGTGGCGATAAGACTGTGCTCCGGAGTTCCTCCGGCCATCGCGAACATTTCGCCGTCGAAGAATTCGCTTTTGAAGTCGGCGGCACGCTCCATCTGCAAATACTCTGCTTCCGTTAAACGCAGCGTGCTTTGCGGCAATGACATGACACAAAAATAGGTGTTCTGATTGGAACGGCAAGCGATTGCGCACAAAGGGAGAGTCTCTCAAGACGGCAGTCTCGGAGAACACGTGCTTTCAGTCTCCGAAAAATTGCGTTGCTGCCATTCCCGGCAAACTTTATGCTTCGCGCCGTTAGCAGTAGTTCCGTCGATCAAATTTGGGTTCAATCGAACTATGAGATCAATTTGGAAGGGGTACATTCGGTTCTCGCTCGTGACCATTCCGATCCGCATTTACAACGCGGTCAATTCGGAGGAAACGATCCGATTTAATCAGTTGCACAAAGAGGATAACGGACCGGTCGGGTACGAGAAGAAGTGCAAGAAGTGTAATAAGACGCTCAGCTCTGAGGAGATCGTCAAAGGCTACCAGTTTGAACCGGAACAATACGTCATCGTGACAAACGATGATCTCGCGAAGATTAAGCTGCAGAGCACCAAGGTGATCGATATCGAAGGGTTTATCGATGCCAAAGAGGTTTCTCCTTCGCTCTACGAAGCGCCATATTTTGCGGGCCCTGACGGTCCTGTTGCCTCGAAGGCATACAGCCTGTTGAGCGAAGCGCTGAAAGCGAGTGGCAAAGTGGGTATCGGGAAGGTCGTCCTGCGTGATCGCGAAGAAGCAGTCATGCTCGGGCCGTTGGACGGCGGGATCATTCTTTACAAACTCCGTCAACCGAGCGAGGTCCGGAGTATTGAGGAAGTGCCTCAGATCGAGCGCAAGGAAGTTAACAAGGACGAACTCAAGCTCTCGATCAGCCTGGTGGAGACGATGAGTTCCAGTCTGAAGGAGATAGATCTCACCGACCGTTACCGGGATGCTCTCAAGGAATTGATCGAGGCAAAGATTGCCGGCCGTGAGGTTGTCGTGTCTGAGCAGGAAGAGAAACCGGTGGTCGACATCATGGCCGCGCTCAAACAAAGCATCGAGCAGGCGAAGGCCAGGAAGAAGCCGATGGAGCGCGCCAAAGGCGAAAAGAAAGAAGAAGAAAAGATCGTCGAGATCAAACCCGCCAAACAAAAGAAACAAAAGGCCGCTTAAGATTGGTGTTCGCGGTGCATGGTGGTAGGGTTTGCCGCGGGTTTAAGCCCAAATGGCGCAAATCTTAAAACTTCCGTTCCAAGCCTCGAAGCTCGGCTACAAGCGTGTCCGAAGGCGCTGCAAGCCCGCTGATCCCAATCAGCTCGACCTTTTCTCTGCTCCGCCCGCGCAGATCCTCAAATTCGATTCGGGGCTCAGCCCGTTCGAGCAGGCGCTACTATTTGACGAACGCGGCGACCACCGGGCCGCCGAACTTTACACGCAAGCTATCGAGCGCGATGACTGTGTTGCCGACTCGTTCTGCAACCTCGGAATTATCGAAACGCAGCAAGGTAACAATCTCAAGGCCTTCGATTGCTTCACCTCCGCCCTCAAACACAATCCGCGTCACTCCGAAGCGCATTACAACCTGGGCAATCTCTATTTCGATCAAAACGACTTCCGCCTGGCGCAGCTTCACTTTGAGATGGCGGGCGAGTGCGATCCGGATTTCGCCAACGCGTTCTTCAACCTCGCTCTCGTCCACGCAATTAATTGCGAAACTGCGGCTACGCTGCGAGCTCTAGCCAGATATCAGCAGTTGGTTTCCGAACCGGAAGCGCGAGCGGCGGTCGAAACAATTGAGAACCTCAGCGTTTCGATCAACGCCGCAAGACCGCCTCGTTTCGGCCACGCACCGTGATTCACGGCTGCTGGACCGTGGTGAGAGCGTCGATCTTCAATTGAACCCCGGTTTGTTTCGAACCGTCCGGCCAGAGGATCTGGGCCTCCTCGATTTTGGTCGCCTCCCCAAGCCCAATGGTGACTGGTAATTCGGATTGAGAGAGATAGCCGCGCGTCGGCATCACCTGTTGGGAGAACACTTTGTTGCCGACCCGCACTTTCAGCCAGGCGCCGATCCCATCGCGATTGCCTTTACGCCCAACCAGTTTGGCGCGCACCCAGTGATGCCCCAGTTTCTGTTCGTTGCGGAAAAGGTGAGCCGGACCATTGACTTGCGTAATCACGACATCCAGATCGCCGTCGCCATCTATGTCCGCGTAAGCCGATCCGCGGCCGACCAGTGGTTGGTAAAGGTCGGCGCCGCATTTTTCCAATGGGACGAGGGAAAATCCGCCGTCGTTTAATTTGCGTCCGCTATTCCAAAAGAGTTGTGGCGGTTGCGCGTAGCTTTGGTTCGAATGGATCTTCTGGATCTCCGGCTCAATGTGGCCGTTCGCCGTTAGCAGATCTAAGTAACCGTTTAGATCGTAATCGAAAAAGAACACACCGAAGGTGAGCAATGTTCGTGTGGGCGTTCCGATTCCCGCGTCGGTTGCCTCGTCGCTGAAAAAGAGTGGATCACGGCTGGAGACATAAAATGCAGTCATCTCATTCGCGAAATTGCCTATCGAAATCGCTACCGTGTCATCGTCGTGAAAGCGCCCGGTATCGATCCCCATCGCCCCGCGCGTGCTTCCAAATTTGTCGTAAGCCACACCGGAGCGACCGCCCATTTCGGTGAATGTTCCGTCGTGGTTGTTGTGAAAAACAAAGTTCTGCACCGTATCGTTCGCCACCACGAGATCGATCCAACCATCGTTATCCAGGTCAATCGGCGAAACGCCCAGCGATTTCGCCAGCGGCAATCCGGTCGCCTTGTTCTTGATTTGCATCCCGGCCGAAGCAGATACATCCGTGAACTTGCCGCCGTCGTTTCGAAACAATATCGGATAGGTGCCCGCAAAACTCATTGGCGGCCCGTAGGCCCGGCCAATCTCCGGTAATCGATAATCAACCTGGAGATCGATCTCGCGCGACCACTGCACGTAATTGCACACGAACAAATCCAGATCCCCGTCGCGATCGTAATCAAAGAAAGCCGCGCTCGTGCTCCAGGAGTTCGTTCCGCCGCCCACCCCCGCATTTGCGGTTACATCTTCGAATTTTCCTCCGCCGGAGTTCCGCAAGAGATGATTGCCGCCAACCCCCGTAATGAACAAATCCACCCACCCATCGTTATCAAAATCTCCAACGGCGACCCCCATGCCATAGCTGTTGAAATCCAGCCCAGACCCAGCCGTCATATCCGAGAATTTTCCGCTGCCGTCGTTTCGATAAAGTTTATGCGTTGGTGTTTTGTCTGAGCCGGACCAGGACGTTGAGTTGATGAAAACAAGATCCTGATCCCCGTCGTTATCAAAATCAAAAAACGCGCAACCCCCTCCCATCGTTTCCGGCAACAGTTTTTCGCCCTGCGCGCCATTCACGTGCCGAAAGTTGATTCCAGCTGATTCGGTGATCTCTGTGAATTTTGCTTCCGGAATATTGTTGGTTTGCTTCCGCGCTCCTGCGTCCGGTTTCGAATCGATCCCGTAATAATAAAAGAGAACAAACGGGATCAGTGCCAAAAGCCCGAAAATAATGGTGAACTTGATCTGGATATTCTGATCCAGTGTCTCCTTTGAATCACCCGGTCCGGTGGAGTTCACATCTGCTCGCATGGAGAGACCATAATGCCGATGCCGCAGGTCAAGGCGAGAAAACTGAGGTGGCGTCGTTAGGTTACGACCGCATTTCCGCAACGATGAGATTGCCCCGGAGCCCGTGTCCAGGATGCCCGGCTGACAGCCGGCCCGGGCGCCGGTTTGTTCGTTTGACGGTAGCGTGGAGAGTTTCGTTTAATCAAGACCATGTCAGAAATGAAAGCGGCGCCGAAGCTGCCGAAGTGGCCGTTCTATCTCGCCGATGTCGTGTTGAGCGGAATCGCCGCATATGTGCTATCGCGGCTCGGGGTCATTCAGGGAACCACTACTGTCGCTATCAGCATCGCGTGTCTGGCAGCGGCCGCGTGGGGCGCGTGGCTTTCAATTACCCCATGGCTCACCGAGTATCGAACGCAATCAGCTTTCGCCGAGAATACAAATCTGAAAAGTACGCTGGAGCAGATCCAGAATTTGGAGAAGGTGGGTGAACTCATCCGTCAGGCGAATTCGCAATGGCAGGGGGTGCAGGACGCTTCGGGACGAACCGTAAGTGCAGCGCGGGAGATTGCAGACCGGATGAAGGTTGAGACGGACGAGTTCATGAAATTCATGGAGAACGCGCATGACCAGGAGCGTGCGGGGCTGCGGCTGGAAGTGGAAAAGTTGCGCAGAATGGAGGGGGATTGGATCAAAGTGGCGGTGCAAATGCTGGATCATGTATTCGCGCTGTTTCGCGCGGCGGAACGCTCCGGACAGGAACAATTGGTCAGCCAATTGGCACAATTTCAGAATGCGTGCCGTGATGTAGCGAGGCGCATCGGCTTAACGCCGTTTGTGCCGGAGATAGGTGAGAAGTATGATGCGCGCGGGCATCAACTCGCGAATCCGCCGCCGATGGTCGATGAAAATGCAACGATCGGCGAAGTTTTGGCGATGGGATTCACCTATCAGGGGCAGCTTTTGCGCAGATCGCTGGTTTTACTCCCTGAGAAGCAGGCTGAACCTGCTCCGACCGTCAGCGTCGTTCCAGAAGAGGAGAAGATCATCCCTCTGGAAACACGCGAAGAGCCGCCGGTTTTTGCGGATGCGCTGAGCCTCGCTCAAGAAGAAGCAAGCGGCGCGGAGATCGCGGCCCGCGAGGCGGCGGAGCGAGCCAAACGCCGAGGTGAGCCGAAGGAGCCAGGCGGGCAGGATGAGCTGCCGCTGGTGTAGGGTGCCCGTTTTTGAAGGGAATGAAGATTGAACTGCGAGCGGTGAGCAAGTCTTATGGACGGGCTCGCGCGCTGGATCGGGCATCGCTGGAAATCGGCGGAGGGCAGATCGTGGCGATTTTGGGCGCGAACGGCGCGGGCAAAACGACTTTGCTCCGCTGCCTCGCGGGCATCGCCGCGCCCGATTCCGGCGAAATCGTTTACAACGACCAGGTATTTCAGCGCGATAACATGGCACTGCGGCGCGAAGTCTTTTTCCTGCCGGATATGCCCGTGGTTTTCTACGAGATGTCGGTCGTACGGCATATCGGCATGGTGCTGCGCGTGTTTCAAAAGGAAGAGGCAGGCATCGAACAGAAAGTCCTTCAACTCCTGAAAGAATTTGATCTGTTCACCGTAGCGGAAAATCCGTTGAACACTCTCTCGCGCGGACAAGTTTATAAAGCCGCTCTGGCGGCGTTGATCGCGGTAAATCCGCAGGTCTGGCTTTTGGATGAACCGTTCGCGTCCGGCATGGACCCGCACGGTATCAATACGCTCAAGCGTTACACCCGCGAGGCGGTGGCGCGCGGCACCACTGTCATTTATTCAACGCAGATTTTGGAAGTGGTGGAGAAATTTTCGGATCGCGTTTGCATTCTGCACCAGGGAGAGGTTCGCGCCTTCAATTCGGTTTCGTTATTGGAAAGTGCCCAGCAGGGAGGCGGGCTGGAGGACATCTTCCAGCAGTTGCGCGAGGAGGGGTCGTGAGCTTCGTCTGGCGCGACTTCGAACGAAGGTTTCGGGCACTTTACCGTGCCCAGTTGAAGGCACACCCGGAGCTCCGCAAAGAAGCGAAGCAGAAACGGAAAAGCGATGGCCGCGCTCTGCCTCACATCATGCGCCGGGTTTTGTTGCCGCTGTTCTGGTGCAGCATTTTCCTGAGCGTCGCTGGGAAGCAATCAGACCTGGAATTGCCCGCGGCGGCGGTGGCCCTGTGGGCGGCGGGTGCCGCCTTCCGCTGGGGACATCATTGGTTCCAACAATTCTACGCCTCGGAAGATTTGGTCGTGCTCAATTTTCTGCCACTGCAAGACTCACAGATTTTTAGGTTTCAATTGCGGCGATATTTGGCTTCCGCCGGGTGGCTTCTTTGGGAGTTAAGCCTCGCCTATGTCGTGCTGGCTTTTGTCGAGGGAGCAAGTGCGCCGCCGATTTACCAACTGGTTCTCGCGGGCTTCTTACAGGGCATCCTGGTTGTCGCGCTCGCGTTACATCTGGCCAGTTGGGCACACCTGCTGCCACTTGGAACGGTGGGTGCCTTGCTCAGGTTGACCGCCATCGCGGTGCTGATTTTTGGGGCGCAACGGCCCGACGTCAGCTCTTACTTCGCGCAAAGCACGGAATGGTTTCTTCCGACCGGTTGGGTGAATTACGCGCTCTTTCGCGGAACGGAGGATCATGTCGTCTACACACTGCTCGTGCCCATTTTCGCGCTGATTTATCTGGCGCGTTATTCTTTCAATCGGTTGCGCTCTTTTTACTCGTTGGCCGGAGTAGAAATCGTTCCGGCACGTGGAGCTTCACCGGCAAACGATGAGGAACTGAATGGAGAAAATGCCGGGCCCCGCCCGGGACCAACTGAAATCGAAGATCGAGTTCTGGGACGGAACTTTCTGGAAGGGTTAAGCTGGGAACATGTCGGTTCTCTGGAGAAATTCGTTGCCCGTTGCTTGCGCCCGCCCGAGCGGGTGATTACCGAATTTTTAGTCGCGGGGAATCCAGGGTGGACGCACGGGCTCAAGGTTAGTTTTTGGATCTGGGTGGCGACATCGACGGTCGTGCTGACGCTGGGACAATTTGGCGGAACGATCATTTTCTTCGCGGCTTACATCCTGGCCACCACCAGCCTTCCGCTCTTTGGTGGTCAATGGCGCGGTATGCGACAAAGCGCGAGCGGAGGAATGTTTCTCCCGGCGTTTTCTGTTTTTCCGATTTCGTTTAATTCCATCGCGATGATTTGCTTGAAGGTGAACCTCGTGCGAATCGTGGCTGCTTCGCCACTGGTCATCAGTTTCGCGATCCTGGCTGCCTACAAGCTGGAACAATCCCCGGTCACTGGCGCTGTGATCGCAGGGAAGTTGCTCCTGATTCTTTTGTGCGTGCAGCCGCTCTTCGTGATCTTTCCGATTTCGAATACGACCAACGATACCACGAGCGGGCGCACCTGGGTGAAACTGCTGATTCTGATTCCGGTCTTACTCGCGATTTTCGGCGCCGCCTTTGTAGTTTTCGTTGGTGCCAACGCGCTCATTGTGCTTGGGAGCTACGCGTTGCTGTTGCTCCTGTCGATCATTCTGTTCGTCGGTTATCGAAGGGCTTACCGGCGCGGAAATTTCGATCTGCTCACGGAGCGCTCGAAACGCGGCTAATTAGGGCGCTTGTTTTCGAACACAGTTTCCGCAGTATCTCGCGCATGAAACCGTATTGGAGCGGGGTTTTTCCCGCCATCACTACACAACTGAACAAGGATGGATCGCTCAACCTGGAAGGAACTGCCAGGCACGCCAATGCCTTGATCGAATCCGGAGTGACCGGATTGATCTTTCTCGGATCACTCGGAGAGAACCAGGCGCTTACCCCGGCCGAAAAGCGTCGACTGCTCGAAACAATGGTGAAAGTGATCGACCGGCGCGTCACCATGTTGAGCGGCGTAGCTGAGTCCAGCACCGCCGCCGCGTCGGCATACATGCGCGCCGGGGAAAAGCTCGGCCTCGATGGTTTCATGTTAATGCCCGCCATGCTCTACAAAGGAGACGAGAAGGAAACATTAACGCACTTTCGCACCGCCGCTCAATCCACCGGGTTGCCCATCATGATTTATAACAATCCCATCAGTTACGCGAACGACATCACCCCCGAAATGTTTGCCGAATTGGCCAGCGTGAAGAACTTCGTCGCGCTCAAGGAAAGTTCCGGCAACGTGCGGCGCATCACCGACCTGCATAACACCGTGGGCGACCGCTACGCGATTTTCACCGGTGTGGATGATCTCGTCCTGGAAAGCGCCATCCTCGGAATCGATGGCTGGGTCGCCGGCAGCGGCATCGCGTTTCCTGCTGAAAATCAATACTTCTGGGAACTGACTCGACGCGGTCAATGGGACAAGGCCCGCGAGATGTATCGCTGGTTCACGCCGCTGCTGCACCTCGACGTACACCCCAAATTCGTCCAATACATCAAGCTCGCGGTCCAGGAATGCGGGCTGGGATCCGAGTGGGTCCGTCCGCCGCGGCTTCCGCTCGCGGGAGAAGAACGAAAGCGCATTCTCAAGATCATCCACGACGGGATAGAGCAGCGGCCGAAGCTTCCCAAATTAAAGTGACGCGCATCAGTCTTGCACGCGGGTTCCGAATTTTGAGCTGCGGAAAGGCGCTAAAGTCCACGGTCCGCCGACCAGAGCTCGCCCACGCCGCGGCGAGCCACCAAGAGTGCTCCGAAAAGAAGATGAATGAGTGTGCACTCCGTGTAAAAAAGTATTAAAATACACTTTACATACAAATTCTGTTCCCTTAAACTCTACCCATGATCACGAACAATCCTCGTGGTCACTCGGAATCGGCTCCGAATAAAAGTCTCACTTACTTTGGGCTTTTTATTTGCAGCCACGCACCGGGTGACCTTACTTGCCGCGCCGGTTCTTTCGGCTTTCGCTCAACTTTTTCGACGCTCCTGTTCCCGACACTTTCGCGTTCCTGCCATCCAGGTTCCCATCCGCGGTATGGACGCAAATCCCCGCGCGAAGCGCCTGACTTCAATGCCAAATGAAAAATGCTCAATATTCAATGCTCAATGAACAGAAACATAATCACACCTGAAATAACAACCCTTACGAAAGTCCCAATATGAAAAGAGATATAGATTGCCTCAAAAACCTCTCCACCGGCCAGCTCCAGCAGCTCCGCGTCTTCATTGAAGACCTCGGTTATCGAAAAGCTGCTGCGCGCGCTTCGGAGGAATTCAACCAGCAGATCCACAAAACCGCCCTCCAGCGTTTCCTCTGGCGCAGCGCCCCCGCCGAGTTTCTCGAAGACACTCCCGAAAACGACGAAGCCACTCGCCAAATCCTGAAATTCGCCGCGGACGGCCAGCCCGAGTTCACCGCCGCCACCATCCGCACCCTCGAACAACTCGCCTTCCAACTCGCCTTCACCTGCACCGCTGTCGACGACGACATGAACGCCCTCTCCAAAATCACTTCCATGCTCTGCCGTTTCCGCAACGCCTCCGTCCGCGAACGCATGGCCGCCGTCCAGGAAGGCAAACTGAAGCTGCGCCAACAACAATTCGAAAACGCGAACAACTACGACACCGACGCCCGAATCCAGGACCTCAACCAAAAAATCGCCGAAGCCTTCGACTCCCATCCCGTCCTCACCGCCATCCAGAACGCCGAATCGATGCACTCGGGTAGGACAGGCGCCCCGCCTGTCCCAGCGGGCGCCTCGCCCGCTGAAAAAGCGCTGACGACCACTGAAACCGCACCCGTACCTCCAAAAAATAGAAAAACGAAACCCGCGATCCTGCTTGGTAAAAATGCGCGAAGCGCAACATCTCAATGCCAAATGAAAAATGCTCAATGTTCAATGCTCCATGAAGGGCAACCCAAAAAGTGCCTAACCGATGGGAGTCACAATGAAAATACCACCCCAACCTGAACCAACTCGTCTTAAACTTCTCCCTTATCAGTCCGCTTTTGCAGCGAACAAATCACGCTTCAAAATCGGTCTCTGGGCTCGCCAAACGGGCAAGGACTTCACCTGCGCCGCCGAAGCCGTGTTCGATTGTATTCACAATCCCAAGACCAATTGGCTGATCGTCGCCGCCGGTGAACGCCAGGCCATCGAATCCCTTGAGAAAGCCAAAGAATGGGCCGACCACCTCAAATTCGGCATCGAGAACTATTCAGTCTCATCCGGTGCGAGCCTCCACCGCAATGCCAGTGCCGAGATCAAATTCTACAACGGCTCCCGCATCATCGCACTGCCAGCCAAACCCGAAACCATCCGCGGCTACAGCGCTAACGTCATCCTCACCGAATTTGCATTTCACGAAAATCCCGAGGCCATATGGAAGGCAGTCTACCCCTCCATTTCGAATCCCCTCCGCGGTGGCCAAAAGAGACTCCGCATCATCTCCACCCCCAACGGCCTCTCCAACAAATTCGCCGACCTCTGGTTCTCCGGCCTGGGTAGGACAGGCGCCCCGCCTGTCCCGGCGGGCGCCTCGCCCGCTGCTCCAACCCCGCGCGAAGCGCCTGACCTCAATGCCAAATGCCAAATGCACAATGTTCAATGCTCAATGAATGCCCCCGCCCTTCCTTCGTTAGCCTCGTTCCCTTCTGTTAACAATCCTGCCGCCTACTTCAAATCCAAACTCACCATCCACGACGCCATCGCCAACGGCCTTCCACTCGACGCCGCCGAACTCCGCACCGGCCTCAACGACGAAGACGCATGGTCTCAAGAGTACCTCTGTGAATTCACCGACAACTCCAGAATCCTCCTCCCGTACGACCTTATCGAATCCTGCGAATCCGCTATCGCCTCCGAAACCGCATCACCGCAATCCCTGAGCGCCTCGATCCTCCCGGACAACAACCGCGCGCCCGAACTCTTCGCCGGCATCGACTTCGCCCGCAAAAACCACCTCACCGTCTGCTGGATACTTGAACGGCTTCCGGCGGTCGCTTGTTCCTTCGCCCCTCGAAGAGGAGAGGGTCAGAAACAGGGGTCCCCTTCAATGCCAAATGAAAAATGCTCAATGTTCAATGCTCAATGCATTTTTGTAACTCGCGAGGTCCTCTGCCTCCAAGACCTCCCCACCCCCGACCAACTCGACCTCCTCCTGCCCCGTCTCCGCCGCTGTCGCGCGATCTCTCTCGACTACACCGGTCCTGGAATCGGCTTGGGTGATTACCTTCAAAAAGAACTCAACAACGGCATCTCCGGAATATCCGCGGAGCGCGCCCACCAGTTCCGCAACTATACTCACAAACTCTGGCGGCTCTCGGCCGCTCGCCTCGAACTTTGCCAGTTCACCACCGCTTTGAAATCCGAACTCTTCCCGCGCCTCCGCGCCGCTTTCGAAAACCACGAACTTCAAATCCCTTCAAGCCGCGATATCCGCGAAGATCTCCATTCGCTCTACAGCACCGTCACGAATACTGGCCAGGTCCTTTACCGCGCCCCATCCACTCCCGGCGGCCACGCCGACCGCGCCACCGCGCTCGCCCTCGCACTCCGCGCCGCCCAATCAGTCCCGCCCAGCACCGGGTCCAGCCCGAAGCGCCCATACAACATCAACGACGTCCCTTGCGACCCCCGCTACCAATCCCCCATCCGCGTCCTCGCTGTCATTCACTAACCGCAACGAGTGAAAGTGTTACGCATGTCCTGAACCAAAGTGTTACCCATGTCCTGACTGCACCGGCAAATGCAAAATGCTCAATCTTCAATGCTCAATGAAAAGCACACGCGTCCGTCCAACCCAGTCGAGCACGCCGGTGGCGTCCCTCAACCAAACTCCGCTTCTCCCAGCTTGGCTCGCCCCCTGCTCTACCAGCACGGCCTCATCGGGTTCGTGCAAATGAGAAAGTGTATCCTATTGGCTTTGATGTCGCTCTGGTTCAACGGGCTGCCGCTGAACGCACGGGCTGCTAACCTCCCCAATCCCATCCTTTTCGTGACGCAAGTCCCCGTTCCTGGGGATTTCACTTCGATCGGCTCCGTCTTCGGCAATCACCAGGCAAGTTTGGAATCGGTGTCGCGCGGGGGCGATCTCTACATTCTGTATCCGGACGGCACTTTAAAAAATCTGACGCGCGTCGCAGGTTATGGAAAATCGGGTTCGCAAGCAGGAACCGGTATTGCCGTGCGGCAACCTTCTGTCCATTGGGATGGCAAGAAAGCTGTGTTCAGCATGGTGATCGGCGCACCTTCGAAGCAGTATCAGGTACAGACTTATTTTTGGCAGCTTTACGAAATTACGGGCCTGGGACAGAACGAAACCCCGGTCATTACGAAGGTCCCGAATCAGCCTGCAAACTTCAATAACATCAGCCCGATCTACGGCACTGACGATCGCATTATTTTCACGAGTGACCGTCCACGAACCGGCGAAGCACAACTTTACCCGCAATTGGACGAGTACGAAGAAGCCCCGACGGTCACAGGTCTCTGGAGTCTTGATCCTGCCACGGGCGATCTCGCGATGCTGAACCACACTCCCTCCGGCGCATTCTCCCCTTTCATCGATTCCTTCGGCCGCCTCCTTTTCACCCGCTGGGACCATTTGCAACGCGACCAGCAAGCGGATGCCGATAATGCCGCTGTCGCCAAAGGCCAGCAACCAACCTACAACACCTTCAACTATTCGGATGAGACTGCGAACGCCACGATCCTGAAAACCGATCGCACCGAAATTTTCCCGGAACCGCGCAGCGAGTCTTCAATTCTCTACGGCCACACCTTCAATCAATTCTTTCCCTGGCAGATCAATGAAGATGGCACCGAGGAAGAGACATTAAACCATGTCGGTCGTCATGAACTCACGCGGTACATTCCGCAGAGTTTCAAAAACGATCCCGCGCTCGACACGTTTTACAACGTCGCCATTCGTTACAACACGAACTCGTTCGAGAACTTCATTCAAATGGCGGAAGACCCGCTCCATCCCGGAACTTACTTCGGCATCGACGCTCCCGAATTCGGCACCCATGCCTCGGGCCAGATTCTTACCCTGGATGGACCACCGACTCTTAACCCGGACAAAATGGTTCTGCACTACATCACCTCCACCTCGACCAAGAGTGCGGTGCCCACAGGTCAAACGCCGCCCGCGGATCACACTGGCCTTTATCGAAACCCGCTCCCGCTGAGCGACGGCCAATTGGTCGCGGTTCACACCGCAACAAAAACGGCCGACCGCAATTCCGGCACCACCGCTTCTCCCGCGAGCCTCTACGATTTGCGGATGAAATTTGTGACGAAATCCGGGACATACTTCGCAGCCGACCAACCGCTCACCCCCGGCATCACCGCCACCATCAGCTACTACAATCCCGATACACTTGTCACTTTCTCCGGAGTGCTTTGGGAATTGGACCCGGTCGAAGTTCGGGCCCGGACACGCCCGCCACGTCTCGCCTCGAAACTCCCGTCACCCGAAGAACAAATCTTCACTGCGGAACAGGTGGATGTTGCTGCCTTCAAGAATTTCCTGCGCACTAATAACCTCGCGGTCATCGTCAGCCGAAACGTCACCACGCGCGATCATTCAGACAAACAACAACCGTTTAATCTCCGGATTGCAGGCACCTCCACCAAAACGGTCGCGAGCGCTGCAGCAAAACTGTACGACATCTCGCACATGCAATTTTTTGAAGCCGATCAACTGCGCGGTGTCTACGGCGGCTCGCGCGCCGGACGACGCGTGATCGCACAAAATCTCCACGGCACCGCCAATGATTGGAACGCTGGGAGTGCCACCGATCCCGTGGGAAGCGTGCGCCTCGGAATCGACGGTTCGATGGCCGCGTTCGTTCCCGCGCGACGAGCGATGACCTGGCAACTCACCGATACCGCCGGGGCGCCCGTGGTGCGCGAACGTTACTGGCTGACCTTCCAACCCGGCGAAATTCGTTCCTGCACCTCGTGCCACGGAATCAACCAGCGCGATCAAGCCGGAAACGGTGCGCCGACAAATCCGCCGGAAGCACTCCGCTCGCTCTTGCGCGCATGGAAGTCACAAACCGGCTACGCCTCACAACTTCGTTTCGCCGCGCTCAAGCGCAACACCGGCCCAAAACTGACTTTGCAGAGCACCCCCGCGGCCAGCCAAATTCTCATCCTGGAAACATCATCCGATCTTACGAACTGGACACCCGTCCGCACCAACGCCAATTCGCCCACAGGTTCGAGTTGGGATGTCGATATCAGCGCCTTCCGCGGCTTCTATCGGATCAACGCCCGTTAATCCGCCAGAATTTCATCCAGCACGTCCGCGAAATGCTCGGCCGCCGTTCGGATGCATGTGGCATTCGGTTCGAATCGGCGGATGTAGGGAATTCGAAACAGGGGAACATCTTTTAACAAGAGCCGCAGATCGCCCGGGTTCGAATCAGTCGCCGCCTCCGTCGCGCCGACATCCACCAGCACCAGCTTGATCGATTTTTTTCCGCGATTTCGCAGCGCGTCGATTGTGAGAAGAACGTGATTCAAAACTCCCAGCCGATTCGCCGCAACTACAATGACCTCCGCGTCCAACTCGCGGACCAGGTTCGTGGCATCGAAACTGTGCCCCAACGGCGAGAGCAGGCCTCCGGCGCCTTCCACCAGGAGCAGACCCTCGCCAGGTTTGGCTTCTTTCAAGAAATCGACCGTCTGCTCTAGGGTGATGGCTTTGCCCGCGCGCCGCGCGGCGGTCCACGGGGCGAGCGGTTCCTCAAAGTAGAAGGGATTAACAGCCTCAATGGGGCTCTCCCTTTCCTGCAATTCCCAGAGCAAAAAAGCGTCCGTGCGTTCGCCTGAGCAGAAAGGTTTTACCGCACGCACCGTCTCGCCTTTATCGCGAAGCTGCGCCAGGAGCAGAGCGGTGACGACCGTCTTCCCCACTCCCGTGTCAGTTCCAGTGATAAAAATCGTGCGTGTCATTTAACGACCCACGCGTATTTAGCGGCTCTTATGGAAAGACGTCAAATTCCGGTTGAACGGAGCGGAAAGGAAGTGGACAATGATGGACCTTGGCGAGTCAGCCCGCGCCGAACATCCGGCCCGTTTGAATCGCCATTTCGGAAATGATTAGATTTGGTGTGAATCGCGCGTTTCTATGGGCGTGCGTGATTTCGTTTTTCGGCGCGTTGCCGGTATGTGCGCAGCACTCCCGTTTCTGCGGAACTGGGAAGAGCCTGCGTCATCCTGTCGGTTTGCCCGCTCACGCTCTCGGCTCGACCGACCTGCCCGCGGCGGACACGCAACCGAATCCGGTGGTGATCGATGTGATGTTTCTGTACACGCCGGAAGCGCTCATTGGCGCGGGATCAGAGGAAGTGCTGAAACGCCGAATTCAGGAAGCGATCAACGAGGCGAACTACACCTATACAAACAGCCTCATCAACGTCTCGCTGAATGCCGTTCATATTGGGCAGATCAACTACACCGAGTCGGGTGATATAGGCACTGACCTTGACCGGCTCGGAGCTGGCCAGGGGGATTTCAGCAGCGTGAAGGCTCTGCGAAACGACTACAAAGCCGATATCGTTTGCCTGATAACGGAACTGGAGAACTCGGGTATCGGTGGTCTCGCCTGGGACATCCCGCCGCTTCGTGGGAATGCTTCGAGCGCCTATCTCGCCATTCGCCGGCAGGCACTCGGCAAGAATACGACGCTCGCCCACGAGATCGGTCACCTGTGCGGTTGTGCGCACGATCGTGAGCACGCCGGCGATCCGAACGATCCATTTTATACCTCGTTGCGGTCTTACATCTTTGGTTATCGAGTGGAGATACAGGATGTTACCTACATCGATGTGATGGCATATGAACCGGGCGTTGCGCTTCCCTATTTCGCCAATCCCCGCATCCAGCTTGACGGCGTAGCGCTGGGAGTGCCAGCAGGTGGGAATCTGCCTTCGGACACAGCACGAACCATCAATGAAACGGCGCCGTATGTCGCTGCGTATCGCGAAGCACTGAGTCGCATCGAATTCGATACTCCCGAAACGACCGTCCTTCAGGCTGATGGTGCTTTTTCACTGAATCTGCGGCGCGCGGGCGATCTCAGCGGCGCGACTCGCGTTGATATTTCCCTTCTCAGCAGCAGCACTGCGCAACCCGGAGTCGACTACGTTTTGCCCGGTTCAACGTCTGTTCAGTTTAATGCCGGCCAATCCATTGCGTCCTTTGTTTTCCCCCTGGTCAAAAACGAGAACGCTTCGCGGCGCGTTTTTCAGGCGAATCTCGTCGCACCTGTAGGCGCTCACGGCGTCGGCCCGCGAAGTGAAACCAGCGTGCTGATCCTAGACCACCCTCCAGTCGTTAAAGTCAGTCCGGCCAGCGTCCGCGAAAACGCCGGCATCATCGAAATTTCTCCTTCGTTCCTGGGCGCAACTCTTCCGGAGATTCCAAAGATCACCTGGAGATTAACGGCAGATTCGGCCCTGGAAGGCACCGATTACGTTGATGCGACTGGCGAGTTGAAAATCAAGCTCGTGAACGAGGCTTATCAAATTGATCCGATTCGTGTCAGTATTATCAATGACGCCGTCGCGGAACCCGACGAGGTGTTGAAATTGATCATCGACGGGACTACGCACGGCACAAACATTTATGGTGCGGTCACAAACGAGATTCGCATTTTAGACGATGATAGAGCCGGTTCGCTGATTGATGCGCCTGGGGCGAATTTAAACGCCGACGTCGGCCTGAGCGCTGCCGCCGTTCGCGATGACCATAAGCTATTGGTCTGGGGCAGTTTTTCGCAGCTCGCTGGCACTAATCGTACCGGCATCGCGCTGCTTAACGCGGATGGAACGGTTGATAAGACTTTTGCACCTCCTGAGTTGATCGACGGCCACCGCAAGATCGACCATCTGCCGAACGCCTACATTGGTTCGGTGCAAGTGCTGCCGAACGGCAAGCTGCTCGTCGCGGGCGAATTTGCGCGGGCTGATGGCAAGCCGCGAACGACGCTGGCACGGCTCAATCCGGGCGGCTCGCTCGACGAAACGTTCGGGCAGAATCTGAAATTCGACGGGGCGGTTGATGCGCTTGTGGTTCAACCGGACGGTAAGATTCTTGTCGGTGGCGCGTTCGAAAACATTAATGGCCAGCGCCGCGCCTTTGTCGCGCGTCTGAATGCCGATGGAACCGTTGACGAGGCCTTTGCTCCCAATGGCGGTCCGAGCAGCAGTTGGACGGTCTTTATTCTGTCGCTGGCCTTGCAGCCGGATGGAAAAATTTTGATGGGTGGTCTTTTCGAGAAGGTCGATGGACTCATCTCTCCGAATATGGCGAGGCTAAATGCGGACGGAACAATTGATACCAGTTTCCAGTTAAGGGATGTGTCGGGGCCGGTGTTTGAAGTGAACCGCCAAACCGATGGAAAGATCGTGATCGCGGGGCTTTTCGATACGGTCGCGGGACGGAACAGTCGCAAACTGGCGAGGTTGAATTCCGATGGATCGACCGATGAGAGCTTCCGCTCTCCCGAACCAAATGCTGAAGTGCGCGATCTGATAACGTTGCCGGATGGGCGGCTGCTCGTAAGCGGCGCATTCACCCGCATCGGAGGGGTGGAGCGGCGTTTTGTTGCGATGTTGAAAGCAGATGGTTCACTTGATACCAGCTTCGACCTGGGTTCAGGTCCCGACGATCGGATCGGAGGCATGACGATTCATGCGGATGGTGCCCTTTATGTCCCGGGCCGTTTGCAGGCAATGAACGGGATTCCCGCCCCTTGGATTGCGCGCGTGAAATTCGGTCCTATTCCCACCGCCATTACCAGCATTGATCTCACGCCGCATGCCGAGTCGGTCGTGCGAGCTCGGGTCTTCCCGGGAGGCAATTACTCGGTGCAACGGAGTGACGATTTAGTTCACTGGACGGAAGCGGGAACACTCACCGCAAAGGGTTTTTCGCTCGATGCCAGCCTCTCGCTGCCAACCCTCGCGCCACGTGAGTTTTTGCGGCTCGCCACGCCGGCGCAATAGTTCGTAGGCATTTCCCACGACGCGAAAGGAATTGGGAATAATTCCCAATTTCGCATTTCTGCGCATTTGATCTATTTGCGTCGTAAGTAGCGAAATGCCCGTGTTTGCAGGCATTCGACGGGTCTCCGGCTGCATTTTTCGGGATGGCGTACTCGCTGCTTCTGAATGGCTACCTACCTGAATCTTAGGAGGCTTATGAAGAAGAGATTGTCTGTTGTCAGGTCTGGGTTCGTGCTCGCCTGCGCTTGCGCCGCGACCGCCTTCGCCAGTGATAAAGGAAAGAATTTCGAGGATGAGTTCGCTCATATTCCGCTGCCCGAGCTGCCGGCCAAAACGATAGCACTGGTAAATCAAGCGGCCGCCACCGAGCGCGCAAAGACCGCCGTTCTCGCAGTTCAAACCATTTTGCAGCAGCATCCAACGGCTGCACCCAGCGTTATCGCCGCACTTTCCAAAGCCGCGCCTGATGTGAGCGATGCGGTGACTGAGTCGATCACGCCCCAAGCGGCTGGTTCTCTCCACGCGCTCGGCGGAAACGGCAAAGGGAATGGGAATGGGAATGGGAATGGGAATGGGAATGGGAATGGTAACGGGAATGGCAACGGAAACGGAAACGGGCAGGGCGACGACAACGGCAATGCTGGAGGTAACGGTGGAGTCGGCCGTGGTCCCGGTCCAGACAAGCCCGGCCACATCGTGGATCACGATGGGCCGATCAAAACCATTCTGCCGAACGGAAAACCTCGCCACTTTCCGCCTGATCCGCCCCATCGTCCAGTGAAGCCACCTCGTCCAGTTCACTACAACAAGCCGGGCGAAGATTAATTTCGGATTCAAAACACCCGCGTGAAGAAATTCGCGCGGGTCCTTTTCGCGTCGGAACTACGAGCGTTTCTGCGCCCGCCGTTTTGCTTCGAGAAGGCGACTGGTGGTCTGCGTGCCTTCGGGCTTCTCCTCTTTGGCCTGGCGTTTCTCTTCGGCAACGGTTGGGGCCGCCCCAGGTGTGGGTTCTTCGATGGTGGGGGTGTTTGCCGGCTTAAAAAGATCGGGAATCGGTTCTGCGCTGGTTGTCTTGGCGCGAACTTCGGCGCGGCGGGCGAGAAGCGCGTCGAGGGATTCTTCCGCTTCGACCGGACGCGGTTTGCCGCGCCAGAAGAATAATTTGGAGCGAATGATGGACAGGAATTTTTCCCACTCCGCGCGATCCAGTTGAATGCGGCGAATTCCGACATCGATCGGGAAGAGCAGGATCGCCAGGCGCAGGAGCCATTCCCAGAGATCGTGCGGTTGAAACGTCTTTTGGCGGCTGAACTCGAACGGGTTCATCGATGGATTCTGAATGTCGAGCAGGCGGCCGCCTCCCACTTCTGAAATGCGTCGAAGGAGATTGACGTTCGGGTCCGAAGCGAGAAATTCCGGCGAGTAATTGACACTCGCACCAAGAACCTGTGAGCCAGCGAGCTTGCCTTCCCTTTTTTCGAGGAGGTTGATGAGATAAGCGCCGACCTCCTTCGTCGGGAATTTTGCATCGTAGCGTCCCGGACCGGTTTGCTCGAGAGGAACGGTGACGCGCTCACCTTTCGGGCTCACGACGACCGCTTCGAGGTTCAGGAAATTGCGGAAGTTGCCGTTCGCGTCGAGCGCTTCAACGGCGATTGTGCCCGCGCCGCGATCCACCGTGACATCGGTGTTGAAGTCGGCGCTGTCGATCTTGCGCAACGACCATTGCGCCACTTGTGACCAGAACTGGCGATACTTCGCCCATGGCATCCATTGTTGAGCCCACTTCGGTTTCGCGTCGCTGGTAAACGCGACTGCGCGACCGAGCCCGTACTGCCAATGTGCCAGTACGGGATCGCCTTTCTCTGAAACGATCGGCGTTTCGGCCCGTGGCTTGGTCGTGGTTGCGACATAACCGAGAAGCGGCGGCATCTCCCCTCCTGTGATTCCACGGGTTATTTCACTGGGCGCGACGATTTGCGGTTTGAACGGTTCTTCGAAAATCGCCGACTTCAAAATCACTGCGGCTTCTTTGATGAAGATCTGCGGCAGTTGATTGGGTGAGCGCACATCGTAGAAGCGACCATGACCGATCTGCGCAATGCGCGTCATCGTATCCGGTGTAACGTGCCCGCCAATCATGACGGTGCTCACTGTGATCTTGTCACCTACAATGGATTGAACCTGTTTGTCGGTGGGAGAGGTTGGGTCGCCGTCGCTGAACACCACCATGTGTTTGATGCTCCCATGCGATTTCTTCAACGCGTCATGCGCCATTTGCATGACATTCTGGAAACTGACCATATCGCCGGGATTCATTCCGGCGATTTTTCGGCCCATATCCTTTTTGTCGCCGACCTTGGCCAGTTCATAAAGCCATTCATCCTTCCCGTTCCAGAGGCAGACACCCATTTCGTCCGTTGGTCCAAGTGACTGTAGGGCGGCAAAGGCGATGTCGCGCGCCCATTGGTTGCCGTTCGGGAATTCGGTCGCATGGACGACGAGAACGAGTGCCCCGCTCGGTAGAACCTTCTTGCTGCTCAGTTCCATGTCGACGGGCAAGACGGTTTCCAGCGGCGTGTTACGATAACCGCCGGCGGCAAACGCCTGGTCGCCGCCGAGACAAACCAGGCCGACACCGAAATCACGGACCGCACTTTCCAGCAGGTGCAACAAATCGGATCCCAGGTCACCGGCGGCGATATTGCTCAGAAAGATCGCGTCATAGGTCTGCATTTCCGCGAGCGTCGAAGGAAAGCCCGAGGTATCGGTCAGTTTGACTTCAAGTTTCGACTGCCGGAGCGCCTGGGCAAGTTGCTGATCGCTCTGTGGATCGGATGAAACGATCAGGATCGTTGGGTCACCACGCACGTAAGTGAAATTCACGGCGCGATTGTTCTGCGGGAGCAGGTCGTGCTCGGCCTCGACCTGCACGTCGTAGCTGTAGAAGCCGGGTTGATCCAGGGTCTGCGAAAACGAGAACAGATTTTTGCCAGCGGTCAGATCGACCTTGGCGCTGTCGAGATACTGGTTATTGCGATAGAGCCGAACCGTGGCCGATTGCGCACGATCGGCCTGGGCGAAAATCTTCACGTCGAAGGTCTGGCCTTTTTTAAGGTTGTTCGGGAGGTTCACCTTCTGGATGGAAACGTCCTGTCCGCGACTTGCGCCGATCGGCACCACATCGATCGAAACGCCGAGCGGTTTCGCGGAATTTACCGCGCCGATGGCGTCGCCGATGTTCTCGTTCCCGTCGGAAATGAGGACGATCCGCTTCTGGCCCGTTTCGGGAAATGCCGCAGTTGCGAGACGAATCGCGCCGGCGATGTCAGTTCGTTCGGTCCCGACTACCGCTTGAATCTTCTGGAGATCGACAATGGGATTTGGGGAGAACTCGATTCCGGCGTCCGCACCGAAAACCAGCGCGCCGACTTTGTCGTTCTCCTTTTTGAATTTGGAAGAACGGTTGACGTAATCGCGCGCGGCCTCCTGTTGCGAGGAGGGAATGCTGTCGGAACGGTCGAGCAAATAGAAAACATTCATCCCCTGCAAGGGCCGGAGCCATTGTCCGCCGGCGATCGCGTAGACGAGCAGGAGAACGATCAAAACGCGCAAACCCGCGGAAATCCAACGTCGCCACGGCGCGATCTGTACGTCTGTTTTGATGCTCAACCAAATCACCCACGCCAGCCCCGGGATCAGCAGGAGCAGCCAATAAGGATGGGTGAATTGAAAATTCATTTGGATGCAACGGTGCGTGCGGCGCCGGGCGACTGCGTGTGAGTCGAGCGATTCAGCGGGGTGCGCCGGAAAAACTTTTGCACACGATGATTCAGCGAGTCGGCCACATAAAGATTTCCCCGTGAATCCAAGGCGATGGACCAAGGGTTGTTCATCTGACCCGGGTCCGCTCCGGCTCCGCCCAGAATCTCAAAGGATTGATTTTGCGAATCGAAAATTTGGACACGGCTATTGCCGAATTCGCATACGTAGCGATATCCGAGCGAATCAATCTGCACGTCGTAGGGGTAACTCATTTGGTTTGGTCCGGAACCCGGAGAGCCAAAAGAGGAAATCAGTTTGCCTTCGGGCGAGAAGATCTGGACGCGGTGATTACAGGAGTCCGCCTCAAAAAGAAGATCGTCCGGCGCGACACCAATGCCCTCCCCGCGATTCAAGTCGCCCGGTCCGGTTCCCGGTTGGCCGATGCTGCCGATGAAGTTGGTGCCGAGGTGGGAGAAATGCTGAATGCGCTCCACCATTCCGTACTCGCTCAGGTAAAGATCCCCGCGCGAGTTGACGCCGACAGAACGAGGAAAGAACAACTGGCCCTTGTTCGTTCCGTTTTCACCCCACTGCGCGACTAACTTGCCCTGCGGTGTGAAGTGGTTGACGCGGGAGTAATGGGGTTCGACCACAATGATATTTCCATCATGGTCGCAGGCCATCCCTTTTGGTTTTCCCTTTTCGGTTTGAGGCATTTGCCAGGAGAGGATGAATTTTCCGTCAGGTGAAAATTTCTGCACGCGTCCCGTCATATCGACGACGTAGAAATTATCTTCCCGATCCACGGCGATGGAGCGTGGTTTATTGAACTGCCCGGCCCCGGTTCCGCGGCTGCCAAAGACCTGAACTGACGCGAAAAGTTTGCTCTCGAGCCGGGTAGAATTCTGGTTGGGCCGACCGCAACCGACCAGCAGGAGGGGCAGCGCCGTAATAGCGAGGGAGGCGCGGACATTCCTCTCCGCAAGGCGAGTGGCAACCTGCCAGAGTGCGAAAGCGACAAGGGGTGCCAGGCCCAGGGCCAGCATCCACACGCAAAGCGCATCGACCTGCCCGGCGTGCCCGTAATGCAGCATGTTAAAGATCCGCACCGCCAGCGTTTCGCGTCCCGGAGGCACAATCAAGATGAGTGTCTCGACTTCCCAAAGACAGAGCAAATACGCGAGGTAAAATCCGCCAAGGAGTATCCCTCGCGCCTGCGGCCATTCGGCGATCCAAAATTGGTTCCAACGTGAAGCCCCTAGAGTCGTTACCACGTCCGACACATTGCGATCGGTCAGACTGAAAGCGGCGCGAGCTGCGGTCCATCCCAAGGCAAAGTAACGAACGGTAAAGGCCGCGAGAACAATTCCGATGCTTTGATAAAATGCGGCGAGGCTCGGCCGGTTGAAAACTCGAATGCAGGCAATTCCGACGAAAACGCCAGGCGTTAAAAAAAGCAACCAGCTCAGCATTCCTGCTTTGAGCTTGCTGGCCAAAACACCTAAAGCAAAAATTAAAAAAGCGGAAAGGAAAGCGAACAACAGCGCATTCCAAACAGCGCTCTTTCCGGCGGCAAGTGCGGGCCAGAGCTCCCGCCAGGTTCTGGAACTGGATGCGAGCTGACCCAAGGGCAGTAGAAGAGAAATCAATACAATGCTCAGGCTGAAAACCACGCTCGCCGGATAAACAACTTTCAGTCGTTCTCGCCAGAGTTGCTCCGGAAAGTTTGCATTCCGCGCGACCATTCTCATCGAGCCGAAGCGGAACAGAAACAACAGAGCGAGTGGCGTCGCAATCAACGGCGAGGAAAGTTTCAATGCTTCGGCGTAATCAAATTTAGTGTTGAACGAAAGCCAGACTTCGGCGGCGAAGACTTTTGTCTGGAGTAGTGCGGGCACAGTAAAATTATTCAGTGCGAGCACAAAAGTGAGCGGGAGCGAAAATCCTAATGTGGACCGGCACGCGGGCCAGACCAGGTAACGCAACAACGTTCCGTCGCGAAGGAAAGGCTCCTGTTCGACGTAGGTCCGATCAATGCGGAGAATGGCCCCGAGCGAGAGTAGAAAAGTGATGGGCCAAAGTTGCAACGTGATCAGCAGCACCGTTCCCTTCAGGGAATAAATATCGAAGTTTAGATAGGGTCGCCATGTTCCGTTCAGGCCGAAATAGTTGAGCCACGTGTTCGAGACCAGGAACGGGGGCAAGACCAGCACCGCAATTCCAAGGCCTACCGCGAGAATCCGCGCTGACCTCGGCAGCCCCGCCGTGAAGAGCGAAAAGACAAATCCAAGAAGACCGGCCAGCGCCGTCGTGCAAACGGCGACGACCAAACTGTTCTGGATCAAAGGCCAGCTCATGAACGCACAAAAATCATCTCAAGAAAATCCGCCGCGGCCTGGGCATCTTTGATCGCTTCTGCCCAATTAACCGTCAGGAGTTGCGGAAAATTCGGTTTCGCTTCGACACTTTCGAGCGCGTGAACCGTGACGAGGCGTTGCACCGTCTCCGGCGCGGAGAGAAATTCGAGCAGTGCGCGGGCGGTGTCGGGATGTGGCGCGTCGCGGACGAGCGCAACGGTGCTGGGGATGGCTATAAACTCTCCGGTCGGTTGAAGCGCGGCAACCGGTTTGCCTTCCTTTACGGCAGCCGCGATGTCATCCGAATCGGTCAGCCCAATCGCGCATTCGCCCGCGGCCACGAGTTTAACGACGACAGAATTCCCATCGACCACTTTCGCCCCGTTCCGCACCAGGCCATAACACCAGGCCTTCCAAAGTTCTTCACCCCAAAGCTGCCGCAACGCAACGAAGTGCGCTTTGGTCGTGCCGAACAGCGGATAGGCGAGCGCGACGCGTCCGTTCCAGACGCGGTTCGTCAGTTCCAGGAGACTGGCCGGAATTTTATCGTTCGCGAGTAGGTTCGTGTTGATGACGAGGCGTCGCGTGCGTGAACCAGTCATCTTCCAACCCTTTTCATCAAGCACACCCGCATTCACCAATTGGCGTGTGTGCATCTCTTCGTTGCTCCAGAAGACGTCGCATTGTGGACTGCTGCGCGCCTCCGCCCGCAGACGATGTGCGAGACCGGCCGTTTTGGCGGACTCCGTATCGAAGACGCTACGTACCTCGATGCCGGTCTTGTCGGTGAATTCTTTCAAGATCGGTTCGGCATAGAACTGGTCCTGGGAAGTGTAGAGGACGACGAATTTCTTTTCTTCACGCGAGCAACCCGCGAGAAGAACCACCGCGAAAAAATAGATGAGAGTCGCGAAGCGACGGAATGAGAACAGCTCTAAGTTTGAACGCCGGGGCTGCGGCCAGAAGTCAGTCCGTTCAACCGCCCTTGCAGGGTATTGCCTGTCCTCGTCTAGCGCGTCGTGAAGACCTGAAAACCCGGAGGGTTTTAACGTGCATAGCTCCGGGCGAAGCCCGGCGATCGCCAATGCAAGATGGTGCCAACCGCGGAGGCGGTTGAACATCGCGCATAGCCTGAATTGAAAACTCACAATGCCGCCAATACGTCCAGAGGGATTCAACCGCTTCGCGGTTGGTATATTAATGACCGTGCGGTCTCCGGGCTGGCGCCCGGAGCTATGCACATTCAAACCCTTCGGGTTTACACCGAACACGTATTCGGAACGGACCGCATGACACCGAATGTCCCAGCACTGAAGTGCTGGGCTATTTTCATTTCGTCCCTTTGGGACGGGAGGAATCACGCGGTCCTCCTGTGATAGTACCACCATTCGAACATCAAAATGAAAAGAGCGGTGAGCGCGAACCAGCGCCACACCTCGAGGTTGGCCTGACGTTTGGTTGTGTTCGCGATTTTCGTATAAGCGCCGAACTGGATTTCATTCCTGGGCGTGGTATCGGTTTCCAGATTATCCAGCAGGTTTACGCAGAAGGTGATTTGGTTGGTGCCTTCGCGAACTTTGTAGATGCCCTGGCGCTGAGTTTCGCCGAAGAGAAGTTCATGCCGGTTCGCGTCGACAGAACGTGTCCGCGTGCTGCCGTCCGGTAAAACGATCTCCGCGCTGGTCGCCTTTTCGGACAAGCCGACCCGCAACGGATCGCCGGCCTTAACGGCAAGAGAACTGGCCTTTTCGGAAGCTGGATTGAGCCATTCAATGGAGTTTGCGATGAAGATTGGGAACGAAACCCGCAACGGCCAGGTGCTCTGCAGCGTGTCAAAACCGATCCAGATGATTCGTTGCCGATTCAGTTCGCCCGCGAGCAACAACGGTGTGTTCGGCGCTTCCACCAGCGGAAGGCCCCAACTCGGCGTTTGCACCGCAAAACTCTGGGCCACTTGCACAGTGTCGAAGTTGACTGAGCGCAAAAGCGGATGACTGGTCTTCCAATCGACGAGCGGCGGCGCTTCGATTCGCTTCCACGCTGGGAAGAAATTCGTGTGCGCCACGTTGATCGCGATGATATTCGCCTTGGGTAGAATGCTGGGCGTCACATTATCGAGGACCACCACATCGAATCCGGTCGCATCCTCGAGTTGCGCCGTTTTGGTGAGTTCCACAGTCGCGACCGCTTTCAATGCCTTTTCGAGGAAGCGATTACCCGGAGTGACCAGGAGCACTTTGATCGGCTGCGGAAGCAGGCTGACAATCGATGCGGAATTATCGATCGGCAGGTCGTCCTGCACATCGAGACGCAACGTAAACACTCCATCGCGCGGTTGGTCCGCGATGAAAACTTGCGGGGACGATTCCTTTGGCTTCAGTGAAAGCGATTTCACACCGACCACTTTGTCTTCAAATACCAATTCCGCGCGGAGGTCCTGCTGATTAGTGGAAGCGTTCAAAATCGTGGCGAAGACAGCGCGTTGCTCCGGATTATCAGGGTTGGATCGCACGTCCAGATTCACGACACCGACATTGACGTGGCGCGTGCCGACTTCGTGATAAACGACCGGTAACCCTTTGTTCTCAAAATCGGCCAGAGAATCGGTCGCACCGTCGCTGAAAAGATGAATCTCCGCCTGGCTGTTGTTCTGGATCAGCGTTTCGGCGAGCTTCATCGCTTCATTCAACCGCGTAGGGGAATCGCTCGGCCGCGCGCCTTCCACTGCGCGCCGCAGCGCCGCCTTTTCGCTGGTGGGCGATTGCTTTACTTCAGTGGTCCCGGCGGCGAGCAGCACCACCATTTTGTCATCCGGGTGCAGACCTTCGACCAGCTGCAACGCCTCTTTGCGCGCCTTTTCGAAACGGCTGGGGGACTCATCGATGCTCTGCATGGATGCAGAACCGTCCAGGATCGCTACCAGAATGCGACCGCCCTTGGTGGTTCCGGCGAAATACGGGCGCGCGAGAGCCAGAATCGCGAGCAAAAGAAGGAGCAGTTGGATCAGCAGCAGCCAATTGTGCTTTAATCTCTGAAAAGGTGCGCTGGCCTGCGTTTCCGCGAGATACTTTTGCCAAAGAATCGTGCTTGGGACCAATCGCACCACTCGTTTCCGCTTCAGGAGATAGAAGACCACTACCACCGGAAGGGTGGCCGCAAAGAAAAATGCGAGTGGCGAAAGAAAGTTCACGTCGTAAGCCGCACCAGTTTCAGCCCTTCAATTTGCTCAAAATGTTTGTCGTTGGAAGCCAGCGGAATGTCGTATTGCAATGAGATTGCCGCGATCCAAATATCATTTTGCGGAATCGGCACTCCTCGCTTCTCGAGCTTCACCCGCACATCTGCGTAGTACGCACTCGTAGTCTCGTCAGCAAAAACAAGCCCTACTCTTTCCAGCAGGGCGTCGAGCTTTGCTTTCGCTATACGGGGCTGCGATGATTTTTTGACTCCCACGAGAAGTTCTCCAAGCGCGATTCCGGTCAGCACATGATACGAAGAGCGACTCAATGTCTCACGCGCAGCCACGTTGCCTCGAAGCAATTCGATTGCAGCATCTGTATCAAGATTTAGCATCGTCCAAGGGTTCTATCTCCTCGCAAAGTTTTCGCACCGCCCGGGTCATCTCGCGCGCGAGGCGCGGATTGAGCGTCCCGCTGACCGATGCGAGCTCACCAGGCTTTTTAGCTGGAATAAACGACTGAACCGCCAAAAGAGACAGGAATTGAAGCGCTTCGTTCTGACGTTCGGGCGGAAGTTGTGCGAAGAGCTTGTTCGCTCTACTGATGCTGTTTGAACGTGTTTTACCCATAGGGTTAGCCCCAAACCTCCGCCTCACGCAGTTGTTTGAGAAGTAGTTTTTCGAGCGAGGCATCCGATGTGGTCGTGAAGAAGTTAACCCCGCGAGCCTGGCAGAACTCACGCAGACGCTGAATGTAGTTCTGGACCGTTTGCCGGTAAGCGTTCAGCCGGAATTTGCCAAACGTGACCTCCTGCACCGCGCCCGTTTCTGAATCGACCAGACGCAAATCGCCATACGTGGTGGGATTTACTTCTTCTGGGGAGAGAATCTGGACGGCACTCACTTGAAAGCCGCGCCCGATCAAAGCGCTGAGCCCAGATTCGTAGCCAGCAGGATCGAGAAAATCGCTGAGCACAATGGCGACACCGGATTGACGTGAGCTCAACGCGCCACGACGCAGCGCTTCGTTGAACGCAGCCTCCCCGCGCGCCTGAAGTTGACCGATGTTTTGGAAAAACTGAAGAGACGATTTTCGACCGCGAACCGCGCGCAAGGCGCCGCGAACCGCGGCTTCCTCGCTGGAATCAGGGAAAATGTGCATGGAGACACGATCAAAGCCGCACAAGGCAACGTATCCGACAGCGGCGGCGATCTGCCGCGCAAAATCAAATTTGCGGGGAGTGCCGAAGGTCATTGACTCGCTCGCATCGAGGAAGATGGTGACGGGCAACTCGCGTTCTTCCTCGTAGAGCTTCAGGAAGAGGCGATCGAGACGGCCGAAGAGATTCCAGTCGAGATAACGAAAATCATCTCCGGCGACGTAGTTTCGGTAGTCGGCGAATTCAACTGACTGCCCGCGAGCCTTGCTGCGGCGCTCCCCTTTCGCGGCGCTTTTGGCGCGGCGTTGGGCGAGCAACTGGAATTGCTCGAGGCGACGAAGAAGTTCGGGAGTAATCAGGCCGGCAGCCATGCGGGCTAAGCGGCAGCAAGCGTGGCGTCTCGCGGAACATCGCGCATGACTTGCGCAAGCACATGATCCGTGGTGATACCTTCAGCCTCTGCCTCAAAATTCAAAATGCACCGGTGCCGCAAGGTCGGCAGCACCACCGCTTCGATGTCCTCGAAACTCGCGTTGAAGCGCCCTTGCGTCAGCGCCCGCACCTTGGCGCCCAGCAGCAACGCCTGACCACCGCGCGGACTGCTCCCGAATCGGAGATATTGATTGGTGATCGCCGCCGCGGTTTCGGTCTTGGGATGCGTAGCGAGAACGAGACGGACAGCGTAATCCTTCACGTGGGACGCAACAGGCACCTGGCGGACGAGATGCTGCAACTCGATCATCTGATCGCGAGTGACGATGGGATTGATTTCGATTTTTCGGTTCTCGGTCGTGCGGTTCAGAACTTCTGTGAGATCCGCTGCGGTCGGATAGGTCACGAGCAGTTTGAAAAAGAAGCGGTCCAATTGCGCTTCGGGCAACGGATAAGTTCCTTCCTGGTCGATCGGATTTTGCGTTGCCAAAACGAAGAATGGTTCGTCGAGGCGACGAATCTCGCCACCCGCCGTCACGCTGTGTTCCTGCATCGCTTCGAGCAGCGCGCTTTGAGTTTTCGGAGTGGCGCGGTTGATTTCGTCCGCCAGGATGAGATGCGCGAAGATCGGGCCCTTTTGGAAGCGGAATTCGCGCCCACCGCCCGGCACTTCCATGACGATGTTCGTGCCAAGAATATCCGCGGGCATCAGGTCGGGAGTGAACTGAATGCGATTGAAACTCAAGTGAAGCACCTGACTGAGGGTCCGCACCAGAAGTGTCTTCCCGAGACCGGGCACGCCCTCGAGCAGCACATGTCCACCGGCGAGCAGCGCAATGAGTGTCCCATCGACAATCGATTCGTGCCCGACGATGACTTTCCCCACTTCCGCGCGCAGGGCGGCGTACGTATCCCGAAACTGTTGAATTTGCTCTTCAGTGCTCATGGTTTGAAACGGGCGGAGATTTACTCCTTCAGATCGTCGAAATAATTGCGCACGGCGTTTTGATAGGCCCGTGGCACCTGGTCCTGATTGAGGGCGCTTTGCGCGTCGCTCTGCGCGGCGGCCGCCATCTGCTCAATCTGCACCTTGCTGTTACCCTTGATGCTCACACCTTTCATGGTGATGCTCGGCATTGGACCGCCGGGAGTTATCTGACCTTTGATTTTGGTGGGCGCCAGGCTGTCCGCCAATTGTCCGTCACCTCGGTCAGTGAGTGCTTTGCCGTCCATGTCGGGACGCTCGACTCCACTGTTGTCCCATTTGTCCTGAATTTCCGGATATTCCCAGGAATTCTCGTCATGCCAGGTTCCCACACCCCGGCCCGTCTTGCCCTTCGGGGCGCCGGAACCTCGACCAGCGCTAGCACTTTGCGAATAGCCCTGACCATTCGCCAAGCACATCTGCGCTTGTTGCAACGCTTCGAGCGTCGCAAGCAAGCTCTGCGCATCGCCGAGTTCTCCAGCCATTTTCGACAACGCCGCGGCGGCCTTGCCGAGCGCTTTGCCGGCCTGCGCTTTGTCGCCCTTATTCATCTCCTTCATGGCGTCCTGCATGTGATCGCCTACTTCGCCGTATTGCTTCGCGGGAGAAAGAGCGTCGCCCACTTCTTTCATCATTTTCTCGAGATCTTCCGGGGCGATTTTCCCTTCGCTCAAAGCTTTCTCCATCTTGCGTAAAGTAGCTTCAGCCGCTTCCGCCTGACCGTTCTTCAATTGCTCCGCCAAATCCTTGCCAAGCTTCTGCGCGTCGACCTGCATTTTCTCCAGGGCTTTGGCCATGGCCTGCATTTTCTCAAGTTCCATTTCGGCGACCTGCAAATCTTTCAGCACCTGATCGGGCTGAGTGTTCTGCAATGCGGCAATGGCTTCGCTTAAGCTGGGGAGATCCAATCCCATGTTTTTCGCCTGCTTCGCCAGATCCGCGAGTGACGCGTTCAGCTTTTCTTTTGCCTCTTTGGCCTCTGGACTATCGCCTTTGGGCATGTTTGCGGCCATTTGTTGCGCCTTGTCCAAATCGCTCTTCAGTTTGTCGAGAGCTTCAGGATTGGCCGAATTCGCGCCGGACTTCGCCATGGCTTCGAGCTTCTGCTGCAACTCCGCGGAAGGCGTTCCACCTTTGCTACTGGTGCTTCGAGCCGCGCGTTCGAGGTTTCTCAGAGCGGGATTGTTCGCCAATTCTTTAGTTTGTTCCTTCAACTTCTCCGTAACGCTCGAGAGATTCTTCAGCGCGTCGCCGCGGGTGAGCTGGGCCTTGGCCATGTGCTCACCGAGATCCTGGATTTCCTCCAGGCTCTTCTTGGTGGTTTCCATTGCGGGCGGACGGGTCTGTAAATTCTTTTTGGTCAAACTCGCCAGTTCACGACCGGTCTGCTTGATCGCTTCGGAATCCTGCTTCGCTTGCAAGTGAGCCTTCGATCGGTATTCGGGAACGAAGCCGAGACCAACACCGAGCAGCACTAAGACCAGAGCCCATCGCGTCAGTTTCGGAAAACGGAAAGGCAAAAGCTCTTTTGGATTAAGCGCGGAAGCGACTTTGGCGGCATCGGTCACAATAAGAGTCTTCCAGTCGCCTTCGTCGCGGTTGGTTTTGGCCATTTCCATGGCGGTGCTCAAACGCTCCTGCAATTTCTGCTTTCCATCGATCCAGCGGGCGGTTTGGGCCAGGGTCACGGAACGGCTCCAACCCCAAAGGAAGCCAAGAATGGCGCTGACCGGCAACACCACCCAACACCATCGGGCGTATTGCGCCGGGATGGGAGTGAGTTTGTAAGCTGCGAGGAAGATGAGCCACGCGAGCGCGCCCCAAAACAAGCCTTCCCAGGAACGTCGAAACCCGCGTTCGAGCCGTCGCCGCATGGCTGTCCGCGCCACTGTGGACTCGATTAAACTAAGATCACTCATGGCTTCCACTTACAATGCATTAATCCGGCATGCTTCGCGAGGCCAAAATGGCTCGCTCCATTGAACTTAGACCATCCAGCCTTCCTTTTGTTCCACACTCCGTCGATCGTCGCGTTCTGAACGTCTTCCTCCTCCGGGTTCCCACTTCCGTTTGCCAACCGGTCGGCTTGTTGGTTTAGTTCCGGGCGTGAAGTTCCCCGGTTTTGTAGCGGTTTTGGTTTGTTTGGGTGGAGCATCGATGTCGCAGGGCGAGGATACGCCTCCGGTGCCGCGGTTTAGCGTTGAGAATATGGATCGCTCGGTTGATCCGGGCGTGGACTTTTATCGTTTTGCAGCGGGCGGATGGCTGAAGAAGACCACGATTCCAGCGGATAAGTCGCGTTGGAGTGGTTTTGATGAATTGCAGCAACGGAATTGGTTCCTGGTCCGGGAGATTCTGGAAGAGTGCGCGAGGGATACGAAAGCGAAATCGAAATCGGAAAGAGCCGAAGTAGGACGGTTCTATCGCTCGGTGATGGACACGAACCGGATCGAGAAGCTCGGATTCAAACCGATCGAAAAGGACCTGAAGCGGATCGAGCATCTGAAGTCTACCGCGGACGTTCCAGCACTAGCGGCCGATTTCCATGCTCGCGGAATCAGCGGTTTGTTTCGCGAATCCGCACCGCCGGATGCGAAGAACAGCAGCGTTTACCTCCTTTCGATGTCGCAGGGCGGACTGGGGCTGCCCGATCGCGATTATTACCTGCAGGATAGTTTCGCGCCAAAACGGGCGAAATATCGCGAGCATATCACGCGAATGTTAACGCTGCTGGGTGAAAAGCCGACCGATGCGGCGACTCACGCCGATACGATCATTGCGCTGGAAACGGAAATGGCCAAGGCGAGCCGTACGCGAGTGCAGTTGCGCGATCCAAATGCGAACTACAACAAGATGGCCGTGGGCAATTTCGCGAGCACGAACGCCAACGCGGGATGGCTCGAATACTTCGCGGCGTTGCCCAACCGGGAGTTCAGCGAGGTGGATATCGGACAGCCCGAGTTTTTCGCGAGGATTACGGAATTACTGACGACGCGTCCGTTAAGTGATTGGCAGGCTTATTTGCGCTGGCACTTGTTGAGCAGTGCCGCGCCCTATCTGCACAGCGCGGTTGAGAATGAGGATTTTGACTTCTATCACAAGGAGCTGAGCGGGCAACTCGAACCGGAACCGCGCTGGCAACGCGCTGCACGGATTGTTAATGCGAACATCGGCGAAGCGCTCGGACAGCTTTTCGTCGAGAAATATTTTCCGCCGACCGCGCGCGCACGAATGGAGGAACTGGTCAGCAACTTGCGCGCGGTCTTTCATGACCGCCTCACAAAGGTCCAGTGGATGTCCGATGAGACGCGCACCAAAGCGCTGAGGAAATTCGATCGTTTCACCCAAAAGATCGGGCATCCCGAAAAGTTCCGCGATTATTCGAGCATCAAGCTGCGCGACGACGATCTCGTCGGAAATGTGGAACGCTCTGCGCAGTTCGAACATCACCGCACGTTGAAACGCCTGGGCCAGCCGGTGGATCGCAAGGAGTGGCACATGACGCCGCAAACCGTGAATGCGTATTTCAATCCGTTGCAGAACGAAATCGTCTTCCCGGCGGGAATTTTGCAGCCGCCCTTCTTCGATGTGGAGGCGGATGACGCGGTAAATTACGGCGCGATCGGCGTCGTGATCGGACATGAAATTACGCACGGCTACGATGATGAGGGCCGGAAGTTCGATGCGGACGGAAACCTCAATGAATGGTGGACCGAGAAGGACTCTAAGGAATTCGATGCCCGTGCGCAAAAAGTGATCGATCAATATTCGGCCTACGAAGCGATGCCGGGCCTGCATGTGAATGGGAAGCTGACGCTCGGTGAAAATATTGCTGACCTTGGAGGGACCAGCATTGCGTATGAAGCATTGGAACGTGCCCTGGCGAAAGATCCGTCCAAGCGCAAGGTGATCGATGGGTTCACACCGGAGCAACGCTTCTTCCTCTCGCTTGCGCAGCTTTGGCGGACGCAATTCCGAGAGGCAGAGTTGCAGCGTCGGATTACGGTCGATCCTCATTCGCCCGGCCAATTTCGCGCGATTGGGCCTCACGTGAATCTCGCGGAGTTCTACCAAGCATTCGGGATCAAGGAGGGAGCCCCGATGTGGCGAGCCCCCGAGCTACGCGCGAAAATTTGGTAAAAATGACCCGAATCTGTATCGTCGTCCCTACTTTTCTCCTCCTGGCAGGGCCGGTCGTGCAGGCGTCCGAACTCCAACTCCCGAAACCGGCTGGCAAAGGCGTAGGCTTCACTCGACTTTCCCCGGATGTAACCGGAATTCATTTCACCAACCAGGTGGCCGATCTCCGGTCGCTCACCAACCGCAATCTCCTCAGCGGTTCGGGGGTCGCGCTGGGCGATGTGGACGGCGATGGACGCTGCGATATTTACTTTTGTGCGCTCGATAATTCGAACGCCCTTTATCGGAACCTCGGAAACTGGAAATTCGAGGATATTACGCAACGCGCAAAGGTTGCTTGCCCGAATCAGGATAGCACCGGGGCGGTGTTGGTTGATGTCGATGGGGATGGAGACCTGGACCTGTTGGTCTCGGGTCTGGGCACGGGAGTTCGCCTGTTCATGAATGACGGCAAGGGAATTTTCACGGAGCAAACGAAAGAAGCAGGGCTGCAAGGCGAATCGGGCGGAATGTCCATGACGCTCGCGGATATTGATGGCGACGGTGATCTCGATCTTTACCTCGTCAACTATCGTCCCAACACACTCAAAGACACCCCCGATGCGAAGTTTCAGATCGAATATGTAAATAACCGGCCGGTCATCACCCGGTTCAACGGAAGGCCGACCACTGCGCCCGATCTGACGAATCGCTTCACACTGTCGGACAGCGGTTCGGTGCTCGAACTGGGCGAACCCGATCAGCTTTATCTGAACGACGGCAAGGGCCATTTTACTCCCATTTCGTTCACAAACGGCGCCTTTTTGGACGAAGATGGAAAGCCGTTGTCAGCCCCGCCGTTTGATTGGGGATTGGCCGCGAAGTTCTACGATTTCAATGGCGACGGCGCGCCGGACCTTTACGTGTGTAACGACCTTTTTTCTCCAGATCGCATCTGGATCAACGATGGTCGCGGAAAATTCCGGGCGATCGGGAGGACGGATATTCGCTGCACGAGCACTTTCTCGATGGGTATCGACTTTGCCGATATCAACCGCGACGGAGCTCCAGATTTTTTTGTCACCGACATGCTGAGCCGTTCGCATGCGCGCTATCACACGCAAGTGGGTGAAATGAGCTCGGTCATTTCACCGGTCGGACTATTCGAAAATCGTCCGCAAAAAGGTCAGAACACCCTTCAGATCAATCGCGGGGATGCAACCTTCGGCGAGATCGCCTGGTATGCGGGCGTTCAGGCTTCCGAATGGTCTTGGGGTCCGATCTTTGTGGATGTTGATCTCGATGGTTGGGAAGATCTGGTCATCAGCAACGGAAATCAGTACGACGTGCAGAACGCAGACGTGGCGGTGGAGATCGAGAAACTCAAGGTGGCGAAAAAACTGAATCACCAGGAGCTGCTCGGCCTATTGCGTCACTTTCCGCGGCTTACCGCGCGCAAACTCGCGTATCGCAATAATCGCGACTGCACTTTCAACGAGGTCGGCTCTCAATGGGGTTTTTCGGGTGAAGAAATTTCTCAGGGCATGGCGCTCGCAGATCTCGACAACGATGGCGATCTCGATCTGGTCAGCAACAATCTCTTCACGGGTGCTGGTATCTATCGCAACGAAAGCACCGCGCCGCGCGTGGCTGTCCGGCTCAAAGGAGCTGGAGCAAATACGTCCGGGGTCGGCGCGAAGGTCACGTTGAATGGCGGACCGGTTCACCAATTTCAAGAGATGGTCGCTGGCGGACGCTATCTTTCGGGAGACGAAGCTCTGCGCGTCTTCGCCGGAACGAACCTGAAGGGTGGGAAAATCGAAGTAAAATGGCGCGATGGAAGCGTGACCACAGTGAATGATGTTAAACCAAATTCACTTTATGAAATCCCGCAGGTCCAGGGCGTCAGCGCTGAGAAGGTGCCCGAACCGCCGCCCTGGTTTGAAGACGTTTCAGCTCAACTGAATCACTCGCATTCCGACGAACCATTCGAAGATTTGTTGCGCCAACCTCTCGTTCCGATGCGCTTGAGCCAGCTTGGTCCCGGCGTTGCATGGCACGATTTTGACGAGGACGGCTGGGAAGATTTAATTCTGCCCGGCGGTCGCGGTGGAAAGCTCGCGCTCTATCGAAACGATCAGCGGGGCGGATTCAAGCCCGTGAACGAACCGATTTTCCAACGCACCGTTGCTCGCGACCAGACCACTCCACTGGGCATCGGCCCGCTCCTGCTGATCGGTTCCGCGAATTACGAAGAGGGTCAGACCAACGGCGGATGGATGCGTATTGTCGACATGACCCGCAAAGCTTCTGGAGAAAGCCTTCTTGGTCCGGAAGCGAGCACCGGTCCGATGGCGCTGGCAGATGTCGATGGAGATGGTTTGCTCGATCTGTTTGTGGGGGGCCGCGCGATTGCCGGCAGGTTTCCCTTTCCTGCCACATCGATCCTCTTCAAAAACGAGGGGAATCGATTCGTCGCAAAACAGCGATTCGAGAAGCTCGGCCTGGTCAGCGGCGCGGTTTTCAGCGACATCGATCTGGATGGCGACGCTGACTTGATTCTCGCTATACAGTGGGGACCGGTGCGGATTTTTAGGAATGAAAAGGGCACATTCACGGAAGCGACGGAGCAACTTGGTTTAAGCGGCTGGAAGGGTCTTTGGAATGGTGTCGCGACGGGCGATTTCGACAATGACGGCCGTCCTGACATCATCGTCAGCAATTGGGGCTTGAACAGTCGATGGAAAGCCACGGCAGAACATCCACTGAAACTGTATTACGGCGATCTCGATGGGAACGGTATCATCGACCTGATCGAGGCCCGTTTCGACGAGGAAATGCAAAAGGAAGTTCCCATCCGCATTTTGAAAAGTGTTGGGCCGGCCCTGCCATTGGTGCAAGAGAAGATGCGGACCTTCGCAGAATACGGGAAGGCGAGCATTCAGGACATCTATGGCGACGCCTTGAAGCGAACCGAGGTCCTGGAGGTGACAACTCTCCGTTCGATGCTTTTTCTCAATCACGGCACCAACTTCGAACCGCGTCCTCTCCCCGCGGAAGCTCAATTCGCTCCTGCGTTCGGCATTGCAGTTGGGGATCTCGACGGCGACGGCAACGAGGATGTGCTGCTCGCACAAAACATTTTCGCGATCAATCCGGAGATGCCCCGCGCAGACGCAGGCCGAGGACTCGTGCTGCGCGGTGACGGGAAAGGAAACTTAATTTCAGTGCCTGGCCGGACGAGCGGGATCAAGGTGTACGGCGAGCAGCGCGGGTGCGCCCTGGCCGATTACGATCATGACGGACGTCTCGATGTAATCATCATGGAAAATGGTGCGGCGACGAAGCTCTACCATAACCGTAACGCCAGGCCCGGCTTGCGGCTCAAAATCCAGGGTTCTACGCAAAACCCCGCTGGTGTTGGAACGCGACTTCGCATCCCGGCTGCAAACGGAACGGCCGTTCGCGAGATACAGGCGGGATCGGGTTACTGGTCTATGAACGGCGCAGTCCAGGTAATTCATCCAAGTGGAGCTATTGAATTACGGTTGCCCGGAGGAAAGGAGATCACAGTACAACAGAAGGCCGAGGCCAAGCTGGTAACAATTTCGAAAGAGGGCGTGGCAAAGTACGAGTGAAGCGCGTTATTGCAGCGCATTCACACCAAGGCTGACCAGCACCCGGTCGGTATCGGAGAGATCCCCCACAATTCGCCGATGCGGTTGAGGAACCTTGCGCACCAGCATCGGAATGGCCAGAACCTGTTCTGTCGCGGCGATTTCAGGACTCCGGCTGATATCGATCACCTGAAGTTGGTACGTTCCCGTCAGATGTTCTTCGCAAATCCGCTTTAAATTGGCGTATGCGGCTACCGACTTAGGGTGATCCCGTCCTGCTATGAAGAGCGAGAGATGCCAGGAACAATTCTCCGACTTCGTTGATTTTTTTCCAGGCATAATTATCGCGACGCTTGGCTCAATATGACAGCTTAGCACCATTTCCGCAAAGCCCTCGACCGGATTTCTCTACACGCGAATGAATCAACCCACGTTGAATTTTGCAGCGTTGGAAATTGATGCTATTGGGTATCGACTTCTCTCGAGCAAACTATCATAATTGCCGAAAGTGAACTCGACCGGAAAGCCAGAGCCAGCAGCGACTCATCCTAATATTCAGGAGATTCTTCGCGAGCGCCGCGAAATGCTCAATCGAGTCCGTGCTGACCTTGAAAAGGTTGGAAAGCTACAGCAAGACTTTTGGGGCGAAGAGCAGAAGCGTCAGAACGAGCGTAAAGCTGATAAGTAAACGGCTTCTTCTTGTCCCGATTATCTTTATCTCTCGATCGAGTCAATCAGTGCTTTTGATTCTTTGCCGTGGCTCGGTCTGCCAGGTGCGTACATAAAAAAACTCCCGCCCATTGCAGAGCAGGAGTTTTCGGAAAAGCATTTGGCTTAGGTGGAAGGAGGAGAATTGTAAATCACTTGCGGGCTGGCCACTTTAAGTTGGCTGCCGTTGAGTGGGAAGTTGCCACCGCCAATTGGCTTGTTGCTGGTGGTAACAGTTCCAACACCGGTGCCCGTGCTTGCGCTTGAACGGCTCAACGGGCGGACAGTCTCAGCGACGGGGGCGGCTTGGCTGGGGACAGCCTGGCTGACGGCTGCAACAATTTCTGAAGCTTGCGCCGGCGCGGAAACCGCAGCTGCGCGAGCCAATGCTGAAGCCTGATCGTTAGAAACTTCGGAAGCGGCGACCGCAACAGCAGGAGCCAGTTCAGGAGCTGCTTTGCTCACCGCGGATACAACCAGCGGTGCGGCAGAACGATGTTTTTGAGCTACGGTGCGGACCGCAGTGACCGCCACAGCCTGACGATCTCGTTTCTCGGCCTTGGTGACCAGCTCCGCAGCCTTGGCCGGCATTTCCGGCACTGGAACGCCTAAAATAGCCGTTTTAATTTCCTGTACCTGGATGGACGTTAAGGCGTTCGCAGTCGTGACACTAAAAGTCGCGAGCGCAACGCAGAAGGCAGCCATCGTCGTCAGTTTGTTTCTTTTCATAAGCTTAGCAATGCTTCTCTCTCCCAATTCGAGGTCCCTGTTCCGGGCACCATTTTTATCAAACTCCTTACGCTACGTCAACAGTCTTGAATGGCTCAGGGAGTTCGAATTTACCTCTGCACCACTCTTGACCTCCATAAAAGTGAAAACCGCCCCCACTGTCAATAATATTTCGCAATATTTTTTTGCCCATGAAGGACTTTGCAATTTTTCGCTTTCCCTCTATATCGGTCATGAACGGACTAAAGTTTAGCCCATTATGCGGAAATTAAAAGCCCTCATGGATCGAAAGAACGGTCAGGTATTGATCACCTCGCGCTGACGGATTGGGAAGAGTGCGATATATGGCATTTTCATCTTATCGATCCTTCATTGATAAGCTCGGAGCTGAGGGGGAATTGATTCGTGTCAGCCAGCCGATTGCCACGGAACTGGAAATCACCGAATTCGCGGACCGAGAAATGAAAAAACCTGGGGGCGGGAAGGCAATTCTCTTTGAGAAGCCCACTGTCAATGGCCAAACGTCGCCATTCCCATTGGCCATCAACACCCTGGGGTCCATGAAACGCATGGCGTTGAGCATGGAAGCGGAATCGGTTGATCGGGTGGCTACAGAGTTGGGCGAACTGCTTCGGGCCAAACCGCCGACTTCTCTGGGCGAGACTATCAGCCTGTTGAAAAAAGCTTTCGAACTGCGCCACGCCCGTCCCAAGATAGTATCAAACGGTCCATGTCAGGAGGTGATTCATACCTTTAACTCTTGTGCGGTCGGCACAGCCTGGCCGTCGGCTCCGGATATTCTGAAGGGCGAATCTCCCTCCGCTCCTCTCCCGACGCTGCTCAATCTTCCGATTCAGCAATGCTGGCCTCTGGACGGCGGTCGTTTCATCACACTGCCCTGCGTCGTCACGAAGGATCCCGAAACCGGCGAACGCAATGTCGGCATGTACCGAATGCAGGTCTATGATGGCCAAAGCACTGGCATGCACTGGCAATTGCAGAAGGTAGGCGCTCGCCACGGCCGCCGTTACTACGAAACCGGAGAACGCATGCCGGTTAGTGTGTTTTTGGGAGGCGATCCCGTATATCCCTTTTGCGCGACAGCTCCGTTGCCCGATGGCGTCGATGAATTCCTTCTCGCCGGCTACTTGCGCAAACGATCCGTGGAGTTGGTAAAATGTCGCACCAATGACCTCGAAGTTCCCGCCAATGCCGATTTCGTGATTGAAGGGTACGTTGATCCGAAAGAACCGTTGCGAATGGAAGGCCCATTCGGCGATCACACCGGGTACTACTCGCTGCCCGACCTCTATCCCGTCTTTCACATCACGGCCATAACGCACCGTCGCGACGCCATTTATCCAGCGACTATCGTCGGCATCCCGCCCATGGAGGACTTTTACATCGGCAGTGCCAGCGTCCGCATTTTTCTACCGATCTTCAAAATGACTTTTCCCGAAATCGTCGACATCGCGCTGCCGGCGGAAGGAGTGTTCCACAATCTGGTTTTCGTCAGCATACGAAAGACCTACCCGATGCAAGCCTTCAAAATCATGCACGGCTTGTGGGGTATGGGCCAAATGATGTTCACCAAATACCTCGTCGTGGTGGACGCCGACGTGAACGTCCACAACACGAGCGAAGTCCTGTTCCGCCTTTGCGCCAATACCGATCCGCAACGGGACACGATCTTCACTAAAGGTCCCGCGGATGTCCTCGATCACGCCACCAGCGAATTGGCAGTCGGATCAAAACTGGGTTTCGACGCCACACGGAAACTCGCGGGCGAGGGTTTCAAGCGCGACTGGCCGCCGTTGATCGAAATGGACAAAGCGACACGAGCGCGAGTCAACAAACTTTTTTCCGCTACGCAGCATCGGTAAAGGCTCTCCGCTTGTAAAAACTGTTCAATGCCGGTCGAAGAAGGCACTCTGACCGCGTGAGCGCGCCTCTGGATTTCCTGAAAATTTTTTCCGGCGAACTTCGCGGGGCTGGAGTTTCATTTGCGATCACCTCCGGTATGGCCTGCGTCCATTACGGGCTCCAGCAGAACACGAAGGATTCTGATTGGATTATCCCGGCAGAGGACCTGGAACGTTTGCGTCAGCTCCTTCAACGGCTCGAAGGAGGTCTCCCGCCCTGGCGTGTCTCCTATCGTCAGATCTTCGCCGCCCCACTCGAGAGGGAGTACATGCAACACGGTTGGACCAGCCACCTTTCAATCTGGGACAACGCTGCTTCGGTTGAACATAAGGTGGATATTTTCAGCAAACCGCCGCGTATAAAATTGGAGGAAATCCAGACCGATAACGAAGGCTGGGCTTCGCAACATGTGGTTGCCCAGATGAAAAAGACGGACCGTCCGAAAGACTGGCCGATGGTGGACGGTCTCGGGCAGAGACTTTGGGCGGCCGATGTGCCGATCGGCCTCCTCCACATAAATGATCCCCGACTCCTGCGGGAGGCCTGGAAAAATTGCTCCGCAACGGTTCGCACCCAGATGGCCGCTCGACGGCCGCTCCTCGGCCACTTGGAATCAGACCCGAGTGCAGGCGAACTGGATCGCCTTTTGTACCTGGAGCGATTGGTGTGGGAACGCGTGAACTACGAGCGACACAGCCGTTACACAAGCGCGTGGAAGGCGTTCTACCGCCGATGGTGGACTGAAAAAGAATGGGAATGGCCGACGAGTGAACCGTTTTGGATGCAGCACAAACGGATACTTAAAGCTGTCCACGAACACGGACTGCCACCTGATCCGCTGGCGAACACGTCCAGGGCACAACTGGTCGAGGCGGCACTAAACCATTTGACGGAAATGGGCTTTCCTCCGACGGACGTTGCGCAAGTTCTTCCACCTGTGGAAGAATTATTGCCATGAAGATCAAAATTGTACCCGCCGAGCCTGAACCGGTCTTACCAGAGGAATACTATGAGCGCCTGGCGCAAACGATGGGCGAAGAGCGAGCGGCCTGGGCTCGTCTGCCACGGGAAGAGCGCGAAAAGGAGCTTCGCTGGTATCACGATAACTTCAACACGCCGGATGATCTGGCAATTTGGCCACCCGAACTGGATGGAGGCGTTTGGAACGCCTGAAAAATCAACTCAGGCCGGCTTCAGCGACCTCCGTGTCGGCGGAGCGGCGTCGATGGAAACCGACGATGCGCTCGGGAGTGCCATTCGAGTAGGCATGAACCACCGCTACACCGGCGAGATTGTTGCGCTGACAGAATTTCAGCGCGGCCAGCGTGTCCCGAAACCCGGCGGCTTCTTCGAGACTGGACGTCCATTCGTCCATGTGTCGAAACAGCAGCCCGGTTTTTAAGTCTTTCAGGACGGTTTTCATTACACTACGGGGCGCAACACAACCTTCGCCCATCGCGTCCACTAAGCAAGACGCGGACCGAATAAAAATATTCGTGCGGGCGCGAAACTAATT
>JBGAGW010000005.1:0-386887 GCA_044226545.1 Limisphaerales bacterium | reverse complement strand
CGAAACAGCAGCCCGGTTTTTAAGTCTTTCAGGACGGTTTTCATTACACTACGGGGCGCAACACAACCTTCGCCCATCGCGTCCACTAAGCAAGACGCGGACCGAATAAAAATATTCGTGCGGGCGCGAAACTAATTCAGGAATTTTTGAGCGGACGAAATGTCCTGAGCAATCTGTGCCTTCAGCTCTTCAAGATTTGCAAAACGCTGCTCTGGCCGAATGAAACTGGCGAAAACGATTTCCAGCTCGGACTCGTAAATGTCGGACGAGAAATTCAAAAGATGAACCTCACATCGACGCTCCGGTTGTCCGGTCGCGACCGTCGGTCTCACTCCAATATTCGCAACTCCGCGAATTGCGAAACTGGAACCGGCCGCGATCACTGCATAGACCCCGTTCGGTGGTGTGAGAAGACCGGCGATCTCGATGTTTGCCGTGGGGAAGCCCAGCTTGCGTCCGAGTTGATCACCGCGAATGACCTTGCCTCGAATTGAGTAGGGGCGCCCGAGCATTTGACTGGCACCGTCGAGATCGCCGGCGGCGATTCGTTCGCGGATGCGGGTGCTGCTCACGACCCGGCCGTCAAGGCTGACCGCCGCCAGGCCATGCACCTGAAAGCCAAGCTCGATTCCGAGCTGTCGCAATAGGTCGACATTGCCACTCTTTTTGTGGCCGAAAGTGAATGTGCTGCCGACAGAGATGCTAGTAAGTCGGGCCAGGTCACGGGCCAGGCTTCGGACGAACTGTTCCCCGGTCTGCTGGCTGAATTCGCGCGTGAAGTCGATCAGGAGAGTCGCATCGACGCCGAGTTCCTCAATTTCCTGAACCTTTTGCGGAATCGAGTAAATCAATTGCGGAGCCCGGGCCGGTGCAACGATCGCCGCCGGATGGCGATCAAAGGTCAACGCAAGCGCAAGGCCGTTTTGCTGGCGCGCGTCGGAGATGGTTTGTTTTATGACCTGTTGATGCCCAAGATGAACGCCGTCGAATACTCCGATTGCCACGCAAACCTTGCGCCCGCCAGTCCGCAGTTCCGGGGCTTGTCGGATGAGTTGCACTACTCGAGGCTGGAAAGCTTAAGGAACGGTATGACGCGTTTGCCGAGGTCTGAGGGTGACAGGTCCAAAGCTTTGTCGAATGTAATCGCGTCCCCGACATCGAAGCGCCCGGAAGTAACCCGGCGCAGTTGGGTGAGGTGCGCACCGCAGCCGACCTTCTCCCCCAACTCATGCACCAAAGAGCGGACGTAAGTTCCCTTGGTGCACGCGACCCGAAAAAGTCCCGCAGGCTCCTGATACGAGGTAAACCGAAAGCTATAAACATGAATAAGCTTCGGCTTGCGTTCGACTTCTACACCCTTACGCGCCAGCTTGTAGAGAGGCACGCCATCTTTCTTCACCGCTGAAACCATTGGAGGCGTTTGCATGATGTCGCCGACGAACTCCGAGGCGTAATCGTTAATTTCGTCCAGCGTTAGCGGCGGAACAGGAAGTGAGGAGGTAATTTCGCCGTCAGAATCGTAACTATCGGTTGCCTCACCGAATTTCGCCGTGCCATCGTAGACTTTGTCCGAAGACATCAGACGTTCAGACAGCTTTGTCCCACGGCCGAGCAACAGGATGAGAAGCCCGGTGGCATTTGGATCCAACGTTCCCGCATGGCCGACCTTTTCCAGATTAAAACGGCGGCGAATCGCGGCGACGATGTCGTGGGAGGTCGGACCGCAAGGCTTGTCGATGAGCAGAGCGCCATCGAATGTATCGAAAGTTCGCATCAGGATCTTGAGTTCGGATCAAAAGAAAAGGTATTCATCAATGTGATCCGTTCAGAGCTTTCTTAAGGGCGCTAATCACCCGCCGTTGGGTCGAAAGCGGCGTGCCTTCTATGCGCGCACCCGCCGCAGCAGGGTGTCCGCCGCCGCCAAAAATTTGCGCGATTTTGTTGACGTCGACCTTCGGATTCTTCGAGCGAAAACTGATCCGAGTGAGCTCAGGCTCTACTTCCTCAAAGACACAGGCAACGACCACCGGTTCAATCGCACGAATATGATCGATCAGCCCTTCACTATCAGAGGGGTTGGATCCTGTTCGTGTATAGTCGGCCTTTTTCAGCCAGAAGTACGCAATCTGATTGTTGTGCGTGAGACGAAATTTATTGTAAACGTGCCGCAACAGCCGCACTCGCGCGAGCGGATAAGATTGATAAACTTCGTCGCAGATTTTGGCCAGATTTGCCCCGCGTTTTACGAGTTCACCCGCCACATGATAGGTGGCAGGACGCGTGGTCGGATATTGGAACGAACCGGTATCGGTTGAAACAGCAGTAAAGAGGCAATCGGAGATTGAGGGGGTGATCGGCCAGTTGGCCACCTTGAGCAATCGGAAGATCAACTCCCCGGTGGATGGTTCGCGTGCCGCGATCCAGTTCATATCGCCGTAGCGGGTGTTGCTCGTATGGTGATCGATATTGATGAGAATCTTGCGTTCGATAATGCACTCGGCAGCGGTTCCGAGCCGTTCCAGACTCGCGCAGTCCGTCGCGATGACACAGTCGAACTGACGCCCCTTTTCGGGCTTTTCCATCAAGTTCTTTGTATCGAGGAAAGCGAGCTTCGCGGGGATAGGGTCCTGGTTCCAACAGGTGACCTTCTTCCCGGCGTTGAGCAGCGCCAGGCTCAACCCAAGCTGCGAGCCAGCGCAATCGCCGTCTGGCCGCACGTGGCCGACGATACAAATGGTCTCGCTCTCCTTGATCGTTTCGACGATCCGATCAATGATTTTCGGATGAACTTTCATCGGTAGGGGAGGTCTTCTCGAGTTCGTCGAGAATCTCCAACACGCGGTTACCGCGTTCGATCGAGTGATCGATCACAAATTTGAGATGCGGCGTGTACTTCAGAATCACCGCGCGCCCGACGAGTCCCTGCAAACGCTTGCTTTCCTTCTCGAGTAAGGAAGCTGCTTTTTTGCGCTGCTCCGGCGTTCCGATCACGCCGACGAACACGGTTGCCGAGCGCAGGTCGCTGGCCACTCCGACCTCGTTTACCGTCAACAGGCCGGCTTCGTTCATCGGGATCTCCCGGCGAATCACTTCGCCTACCTCGCGCTTGAGCAATTCCCGGACTCGTTCGTGCCTCAAATTCATAGGACAAATATCGCACAGCGGTAAATGCCACTGAGCGTGCAGGCTGCTTACAGCTTCTGCGGCACCTTCTCGAGCGTGTAGCACTCGATCGAATCGCCAATCTGATAATCGTCGAATCCGTCGAGGCGAATACCGCATTCCATGCCGGCGCGGACTTCGTTCACATCGTCCTGGAAACGCCGCAACGTGAGAGAAACTCCTTCGTAAACCAGGCCTTTGCGTCGCATCACCCGCATTTTGCCCTTTGTAATACGTCCACTGCTCACGACGCAACCAGCAACATTGCCGCCCTTGGAAAGGGCGAAAATCTTGCGCACTTCAGCGGACCCAATAACCACCTCCCTGGTGAGCGGGTCGAGAAGGCCGGCCATCGCTTCTTTCACCTGGTCGATCAATTCGTAGATGATCGCGTAAAGTTTGATCTGAACGCCTTCACGCTTGGCCGCGTCGGAAACGCCGTTGTCGATCCGGGTGTGGAAGCCGAGCACAATCGCTTTCGAGGCCGACGCAAGAATGACATCGGACTCGGTAATGGTTCCGACCGCGAAGTGAATGATTTCGAGCGAAACTTTTGTCGACTCGATTTTTTTGAGCGCTTCGACAATCGCTTCGACAGAGCCTTGAGTATCCGCCTTGACGACGACCTTGAGAACTTTGTTCTGTTCGGATGCGAGCGTGTCGAAAAGGTTCTCGAGCGTGACTTTCGGCCTGCGCTCCAACTCTTCAGCTTTGTTCGCCTGGGCGCGCTCTTCCGCGATGGTCCGGGCCGTCTTTTCGTTTTCAACGACGCCGAACTCAACACCCGCTTCAGGAACCCCATTCAAACCTAGCATTTTGACCGCGACTGAAGGACCGGCTTCCTTCATGCGTTTTCCGTCCTCATTGATCAAGGCGCGAACTTTTCCGTAGTGCGGACCGCAGAGGACAATGTCACCGACATGCAAAGTCCCTTTTCGCACGAGAACAGTTGCGGTCGGCCCTCCTGGCTCCAGACCTGATTCAATGACGTTACCTTTGGCGGTGCGGTCTGGATTGGCCTTGAGTTCCATGACTTCGGCCTGAAGCACGACCAACTCGAGGAGCTTGTCGATATTCGTCTTAGTCAGTGCGGAAACATCCTGGAAAATCGTCTCGCCCCCCCATTCTTCGGGAACAACGCCTTTTTCCTGCAACTGCTGGCGAACACGAACGGGATTGGCATTCGGATGATCTACCTTGTTGACCGCAACGATGATCGGAACTTTGGCGGCCTTGGCGTGGCTGAGCGCTTCGAGCGTTTGCGGCATCACTCCGTCATTCGCGGCGACCACCAGGATAACGATATCGGTTACATTTGCGCCGCGCGCACGCATTGCGCTAAACGCTGCATGACCGGGAGTATCGAGAAACGTAATCTGTTGCAGGTCGTTCGGTCGTTCGGGGTGCGGGATGGAAATTGTGTAAGCGCCGATATGCTGCGTGATTCCACCGGCTTCGCCCGCGGCCACGTCAGATTTGCGGATCACGTCAAGCAAAGTCGTTTTGCCGTGGTCGACGTGACCCATGATCGTGACTACCGGCGGACGCGGCTTGAGTTGCTCTGGCTTATCCTCCTTGTCCTCTTCGACCTTGCGGACGGGCGCGTGGACCTGGCCGGCACCACGCTCGCGCTTTTCGACCTCGAATCGGAATCCGTAACGGGCGCAAACTTTCTGGGCAACGACTTCGTCGATGGCCTGGTTAACCGTCGCGAAAACGCCTTCCTTCATGAGTCCGGCGATGAGTTCGAACGGCTTTTTCTTCAGATGCTCCGCCAGATCGCGCACGATGATGGGCGGCTTCATCGTGATCATCTCACCTGTAGTCGGTGGAACAAACTTCTCTACAGCCGGCGCTTTCGGCTGCTGCCCACCCCCTTGACCTTGCCCGGGGCGTCCGCCACCGGGTCCGCCTCGTTGCTGCCAACCTCCCTGTTGGCCTCCTCGGAATTGTTGCTGCGGCCCGCGTTGGAAACCCTGGCCGCCACGTTGGAAACCTTGGTTTTGCTGAAATTGTGGACGTTGCGGCTGCTGCTGACCCCCGCGCTGTTGCTGCGCCCCGCGTTCTGGAGGTCGCGGTGCAGGCTTTTGCGGCAACTGAATAAATCCAATCTTCTCGCCAACCTGTGGGCCTGCGGGAGCGGGTGGTGGTGGGGGGGGTTGCGGGGGTGCGACAGGAGCTTTCGCTTCAACTGGCACTGGAGCAGGAGTTGGGGCTGGGGTTGCCAACGGAACTTCGAGAGGAGGCTGTGGCTTGATTTCGACTGGAGCAGGAATCTCCGGCACCGCTACCGGTGGCGCAATCTCCGAAACGACCGGTGCAACCGGACTCAAAACCTCAGGCGCGGGCGGCGTGGGAGGCAATTCATCCGGAGCTGGCACTGGCTCGTGAGCGATTATGGGGGGAGCAACAGGTTCGGGCGGCTTTTCTACGGGCGCAGGAGCCGCAGCAGATACCGGTTCGGGCGCGGCTTTTGGAGTGAATTGGCTCTCGAGATACTCGGCGGTGATCTTATCCAGCGAACTACTGGGAACCTTGGCGGCGGTAATGCCCAGTTCCTTGGCCTTCGCAAGCACTTCTTTGCTTTCGATTCCAAGTTTCTTGGCTAAATCGTAAATACGAACGGGCATACTTCTTTATCTCACGCCGGAATGGAAAATGCGTGTTCATGCATTTACATGCTGAATGAACATTTTAATTCCATAACCCTGCTACTTACCTGAATTCCTTTTGGCTCCTTCAGTGCGGACCGCTTCAATCACGGCACCGGCCGAACCGCCGATCTCGGGAATGTCCGCGAGGTCATTATACTCCGCCTGGAGCAAATCTTCCAAACTGAGGAACCCATGGTGAACCAAAACGTCAGCCTGCTCCCGGGTAAGACCGGGAATAACGGCAATCGCGTCCACCGCCTGCGCCACCTTTTGTTCGAATCCCATCTGCGTGACCGCTTCGGGTTCGATGTCCACATGCCAGCCGGTGAGCTTCGAGGTCAAGCGTGCATTTTGGCCCCGTTTGCCGATGGCGAGGGACAATTGGTCCTGTGCGACCAGCACTTTGACGCGGCGATTGGCTTCGTCGACTTCAAATTGTTTTAACTTCGCCGGCGCGAGCGCATTCGCGATGTAAACTTTGATGTCTTTGTCCCACTTGATGATGTCGACTTTTTCGTTGTTCAACTCGCGAACAATATTCTTTACGCGTTGGCCGCGGAGACCCACGCAGGCGCCGACCGGATCCACCTTCTCATCGCGGGAATAAACAGCAAGCTTTGTCCGGAAACCCGGTTCGCGGGCAATACCTTTGATTTCAATGGTTCCGTCGTTGATTTCAGTCACTTCCAACTGAAACAACTTCACTACGAACTGGGGATCAGCACGGGACAAAATGATCTCAGGCCCGTGCATCGTATTCTCAACGGCACGAACGTAGCAGCGAATGCGTTCGCCAATCTGGTACTCTTCCGTCGGGACACGTTCGCGATTGGGTAACAACGCTTCGTACTTACCGAGATCCACTGTCACGTCAGAGCGATCGAACCGCCGAACCGTTCCGCTGACAATATCCCCGGTGCGATCCTTGAACTCCGCGTAAATCAGCTGCTTTTCCGCCCGGCGGATATGCTGCATCAGCGCCTGCTTGGCGTTCTGGCTGGCAATACGTCCGAAGTCGGTCGGAGTAACTTCAACGTCAATCTCCTCACCGATTTGGACGTCCGGCTTGATACGACGCGCATCAAAAATAGAAATTTGGTCGTGTTTCGAAATAACCTTATCCGTCGCGATCAATTTTGCGAAGGCCTTGATATCACCAGATTTAGGATCAATCTGAACACGCAATTCACGAGCCGGTCCCACGGCTTTTTTAGCGGCGGATAAGAGTGCCTCTTCGACAGCGGAAAGGAGTACATTGCGGCTAATGCCCTTCTCCTTTTCCCAATAATCTAAAATGGCTAACAATTCCGCGTTCATATTCCGCACCCCATCAGGGGAATAAAAAAGTCGGCAGCTTGACTCCGACTTCTTCAGCGCTGGCAACCCAGCAATAGAATCTGTGGCACGAAAGATACGGCTGGCTGCTTCCTCAGTCAAGCTCACGATTCTCCCGTGCACGGTCCTGCGCCTACAGGGCAGAATTCCACCTCGGCCCTGCGGCTTTCGACCAATTCGCCTTGTTTTCGTCGGCTACGCCAGCAACATTCCGGGCCGACCGTGAATAGCAGTCTAGAGTTTGCATCCGGATTTCGGCCGAGGCCGGAAATCAGTCATGTGCTTTTCGATTTTGATGGGACCCTCTCCCTCATCCGTGAAGGCTGGCCTGTGATCATGCTCGGGATGTTCGTCGAGATGCTCCCCGCTCGCGCGGATGACGATCCGAAAGTGGTTCGAGCGATGCTGTTTGATGACATGATGAAGCTCAACGGCAAGCAGACCATCTACCAGATGATCCAGTTCGCCGAGCGAGTGAAAGAGCGCGGGGGGACGCCACAGGAACCGCTCTGGTACAAACACGAGTACCTCCGCCGCCTGGAAGAGAAAATTCAAAGTCGTATTGAAGGACTTCGCAGCCGAAAAACGTCTCCGGAGGAACACCTCCTTTACGGCTCCCGCCGTTTACTTGAACTGCTGAAAGCCCGTGGCCTCAACCTCTACCTCGCAAGCGGCACGGACGAAGTGTTCGTGAAACGGGAATCTGAGCTACTCGGCGTGACCGAATTTTTCGGCCCGCACATCTACGGAGCGAAGGACGACTACAAGTCGTTCTCCAAGAAAATGGTGATCGAACGGATTCTCCGCGAGAACCAGGTTCCGGGCGAACGGTTGCTCGCGTTTGGCGATGGCTACGTAGAAATTCAGAACACAAAGGAAGTTGGCGGCATGGCCGTGGCAGTCGCAAGTGACGAGGCGAACAATGGCTCGGGCCAGATCGACGAATGGAAACGGAACCGCTTGCTCGGTGTGGGGGCCGATATTGTGGTTCCAGACTATCGCCACGCGGAAGAATTGCTCCGAAACGTATTTGGCAAGTGAACAGCTTTCCCAAGCCACCCTTTCCTGCGCCTCTTCCACTGGAACGATTGCGGGTTTTTCCTTTGGTCGAACGGAAGAGCCTGACTTCGGTGGAACAGATTCTGGTCTCTCCGGACAGCACACCTTCCCCTCTCTCTGAGTATCAGCAAGGGATCGTCGACGATTGCGCGACCGCCGTTGAAAAAGCCCGCGAGCGGGGAGCGACAGTGATGTTGATTTACGGCGCGCACTTGTTGCGCAATGGCGCTGCGCTCATTCTGGAGCGGATGATGGGCAACGGCTGGCTCACCCATCTCGCCACAAATGGTGCCGGGACGATTCACGATTGGGAATACGCCTGGTTCGGCCGTTCGACGGAAAGTGTCGAAGAAAACGTCGCCACCGGCACATTCGGCAGTTGGGATGAAACCGGGCGAAATATCCATCTCGCTCTCTACGCGGGTTCAATTCGCGGAGAAGGGTATGGTCACGCGCTCGGGCGTTACATCGAAAAGGATGGCGCGCAGTTTCCCTTGTCCGAGCAATTGCGACAAATGATCGCAGCCTCGCCCAACGATCCTCTCAATCCAGCGCGGTTCGAATTGATGCACCGAATAGTGTCGCGCGTTGTGCCGGAGGGACAGCATCGCGTAGACCATCGTTGGAAACACGCTTCAATTCTGGCGCAGGCCTTTCGCCACAACGTGCCGCTTACGGTTCATCCCGGCATAGGCTACGACATCATTTCGAACCATCCGATGTTCAACGGCGCGCTCATTGGCCGCAGTGCGGAAACAGACTTTCGCCTCTTTGGTGGATCGGTGGAAAAGTTGGATGGAGGAGTCGTGCTCTCCGTTGGGAGTGCGATTATGGGTCCGCAGGTTTTCGAGAAGAGTTTGAGCTGTGTAAACAACCTGCGCGTCCAAAATGGCCGATCAGTCGTTCAAGGGCATTCCATTTACGTCGTCGACCTTCAGGATGGCGGGAATTGGGACTGGACTCACGGGGAGCCACCGAAGACCAATCCCGCTTACTATCTGCGCTTCTGCAAGAGCTTTTCGCGGATGGGCGCGCGTATGCAGTATTTGCAATGCGATAATCTATCTTTCGTCCACCATCTCTATCAAAAGCTCGCCGGCTGAATAAAAAGAGCCGATGCCGCTTTCGCAGCATCGGCTTGTGAGATAAAAATCAATTACTTCGCTTCGCCAGCGTCGTATTCGTGCATCGGGCGAATCCAAATATTGCGGAAGCGAACCGGATTTCCGTGTTCGTACAATTCAACGAAACCGGTGCCTTTGTCCTGCTTGTAGGGGACAATCTGGCGATGATTGGTGCCGCCCAGCAGTTCACGCTTGTTGTGCACCAGCACGCCGTTATGCAACAGCGTTACACTCGCTTTGCGAATTTGTTCGCCTTTGTCATTCCAGCGGGCGCTTTCGAAAATAATGTCGTAGGTCTGCCACTGGCCGGGCCCGCGTGAAGCGTTCACGAGCGGTGGAGTTTGGCCGTAGAGGGCAGCAGCCTGTCCATCCGCGTAGGTGAGGTTGTTGTAGGAATCGAGCACCTGAATCTCGTATTTCCCGAAAATGTTAATCCCGTTATTCCCTCGGCCTTGCCCGTTGCCGCTCACGACTTCAGGGGTCGCCCATTCGAGGTGCATCTGGAAATCGCCGAATTCATCCCTGGTCCGGATGCGGCCGGTCTTGGTGGTTTCCATGTAACCGTTCTCGACCTTCCATTTTACCTCTCCCCCCTTTTCCGATTTCCATTTCGAAAGATCTTTTCCATCGAACAGCACGACCGCATCCGAAGGCGCATCCGCCATTTCGCTGAATTTGTGGCCGGGCGTCACCACTGGCGGGACTGGTCGCGCCGGGTCGTGAACGTGCCACTTTGTGCCCGGAATCATCGGTGTATCGGTATAGCCCTCGGCGGCGTACAGGCCGCATGTCATGGCGAAAGCAGCGAGGGGCAAATAGAATTTCTGAATCATAAGTCTTGGCTTTTTGGACGCGCGTGATTCTTTCAAATTCACGCCAGATTGCAAGAGGACCGCCGGGACCCCACCGGGCCTCACTGCTGTCCACTTACATAGGCGAGCAGATTCGCGAAATCCTGCGCGTTCAGCCCCACCTCAAGGCCCTCAGGCATCAGAGATTTTGCTGTTTGTCGCATCGATACCAGTTGCGCGCGCGGGACAAACGTTTCGATTCCGTTGGCCTGCCGAATCGTGATTCCGTTGGGCGCATCATTTGAAATGATCCCTAGTAATTCTTCATCGTCCTTTGTCTTCAGTTCCGAAGTCACGAAGCGCTGATTAATCTCCCGGTTCGGGTCGAGAATGTTGTTGAAGATCGTCTCTTTTCCGGATGTCCGCACGGATTCAAGGTCTGGACCCACCGCGGTCCCTTGTCCGAAAAACCGATGACATGAGGCGCAACGTTCCAGGTAAATGGCTTTACCTTTTGCAGCGTCTCCTGTGAGTTGCAGCGCGTTCGCATATTGCTGAACAGCCTGAGCACGCGGAAGGGATGCAGCTTTCGCTATAGTTGCTTGCGGTTTTTGGGTCGGAGCTTTGGGGAAGGCTTCGGGAAATTCAGATTGCATCGAGGGCTCACGACTGATTGCGGCGAGAACTGCATGGCGTTCCCACGGATCTTTCGCGTTCTTCGCCAGTGTGCGAAGGAGGTCTTTTTTATTGGGCAGATCCAACCCAGCGAGTGTCCAGGCGAGTTGGTAACGAACGTAAGCGGACGAATCACCTGCGAGCTTCGCCCAATCAAGGTCGTCGCCGAACGGCTTATGATCCAAAAGAAGGCGCAACGCGTGGGATCGGAGATCTTCGTTGGAAGACGCCGTGGCGAACGCAAAGTCGGCCTTTTCCAGTCCGTTGAGGGCGTGCAATGCATAAAGGGCATAAATCTGGCCATAGCGTGAACTGGTCGAGCGGAGAAAATCCCGAATTGCCGAAGCGGCTGACTTCTCCCGGCGCTCGTAGATCAAACGGAGCGCGGTGTCGCGATGCCATCCGTTTGGGTGCCCTAGAAGTCGGATCAACTCCGTTGTGGACGCGCGGCCAAGTTTCGGAACAGCCGGTTGTTTGAAATCCCTGGCGACCGCGCGATAAATCCGCCCTCGATCATTCCCGCTGTTCAGATCAAGGTGCTCCTTGATATTAGCCGGCAGCGACCACGGGTGCTCGACTACTTCGCGATACATATCGATAACGTAGAGCGCGCCGTCCGGTGCGTTGGCAAATGTTGTGGGTCGAAACCAATTGTCGGATGACGCGAGAAATTCTGATTTCTGCTCGTCACTGGCGCGCTCTGCTTTGAAGGCCACTCCGTTCGCGTGAAGTTTCTTCCGATGCGCCAGATTGCTCCCGATATCCGCAATGAAAGCGTCTCCAACAAAATCTTCACCGAGCGCGGTTCCGCGATAGATTGTCACTCCGGTCGCCCCGGTGAAGTATCCTGATGCGCGACCTCCGCCTTCCACTGGCCCGGCTACGAGACCGGCGACGCGCCACTTTGTGCGGAGTACGCGCCAGGGTTCGTCCGGACTGACGCGATAAACCTCGGCGGCCGCTCCGTCCACTGGAATATCCAGCGCGGGCGAGGGCAGCGCGTATTGCATGTCGGGCAGCACCCAGCGTTGCTCGTACATCACTTCCCGAATATGCGAGCTGTTGCTGCATACGAATTTTCGCCCGGCATTGTCGAAGGAAAGGCCGTACTGGCCTCCGCCGCTCTCTCGGCGCATTTCGAACGTGCGCGGATCAAACGAGAAATCGCTGTTCCGAATATCCACTGGCGCATATTCCGGATGATCCGGGCAAAGAATAATCCCGCCATTCCCGCCACTCGCGCCATGAATCCGGCAATCCAGAGTCCACGTAAGCGAATTGAAAAGCTGCTGCACATTCAGCCGCTGCACGCCCGAACCGAACCCGGTGAACACGAGTTTCTTCTCATCCGCCTTTCCATCGCCATCGGTGTCTTTGAAAAACCAAACATCCGGAGTGCTGCCGACGAACAGGCCTCCATTGAACCAGCAAAGCGCGGTCGGCCACGGCAAACCGTCAGCAAAAATCGTCGATTTATCGAACTTCCCGTCCCCATCGGAATCTTCGAGGAGCTGAACTCGCCCCAATCGCTCATCGCGCCGCTCCGAATAGTCGCGCATTTCAATGACGAACATTCGGGAGTTCTCATCAAAGCAGAGCGCAATCGGATCAACCACGAGCGGTTCGGCAGCCACAAGATCGAGCCGCAGACCGGGACGAATTTTGAAGGTCGAAAGCGCATCCTTCGGTTCCGTCGCTCGAATGCGGGGCAGGTCCAAAGCGGAAACGGCCGGTTCAGCGGCGGAAGAATGGAGATATGCCACGCAAGAAAGGCAGAGCGCGGAGAAGAGGTTGATGATACGTCGCGATGATTTTTTGAGATTGAGTACGCTGCTCATTTGAGTGTTGCAATGACCTTGGGGGCTTTTCCCGTGAAAGGCGAGTGCGGCGGCCTTTATGGTTGGAGGCGTGGCGGGGTGGCCTGCATTTCCATGGATTCGAATGTCGCGGCGGCTTCCGCATTTCCGCCGACGGTTAGCGCGACGCGAACGCCCCGGTCCCACGGCGGAAGGTAGTCGCCCTCCAGAGGGGTTTCGGGTGCGACCTGAGTCCAGTTTCGGCCATCGGCGCTGGTGGAAAATGTCATTTTGTGACCGTCGCGTGCCACGAGTTTTAAGAAGACGCGGTCGCCTGTGGGGACACCCTGAGTGAGAATCGTTTCGTCCTTCCTCTGATTGCGTCGCCACAGTTGGACTTTCTGGCCATCGAATGCCAGTCCCAGCGCGTTGTTGATATCGCCGAATGCGGAGAGGCCGGCGAGAGTGCCGGGCGTCCAATGATCGCGGCGCAAAATGGTCTGCGCGGTGTAATGACCTGATGTGGTTTTGACTGCGAGAACGCCGCCGATTTTATCCTCGGCACGCGCCGCGTCGGGTCGGAGTGTCAGTTGCCCCTGGTGATCGCTCGAGAGACTGTAACGCGGTTCGCTATTTTGCGGCCACTGCCATTCGGGATTCAAATCGGGTGCGGTAAATTCGTCGTGGAAATTGAATTGCTGATGCGTGGCCGCGATTCCGAATGGCGCCGGTGATTGGTACGCGATTCCTTTGGATCGATTGATGGTCGGCCAGCCGTCCGCGGTGAAATCAATTTTGTCGAGAACCCCCTGGCGTCCGACGTAAACGAAGTCGTCCGCGTGATAGGCGTGATACATCAGGTAAAAAGAACCTTTGCCGTCATCCACCACGGTGCCATGTCCGGGGCACTTCCAGATGTCGTTGTCGACGACGATGGGGTTTTGCGGATTTTTTTCCCAGGGGCCGAGCAGTTGTTTGGCGCGCGCGACCCCGGTGCCGTAGTGGCAGCTGCGACCACAACAGGCATTACCGGCGTAAAAAAGATAGAAGTAGCCGTTGTGGCGAATAACGGCAGCGCCTTCCACCACGCGGCCTTCCCACGGTGCATCGTTCCGTAAAATCTCGCGCATTTCGCCCACAAGTTTTGTTCCATCCTCCGAAAGTTCCTGTATCCAAAGTGGAGTGGGCTGGTTGCGGCTGTTGCCATCTTCCTTCCAAATGAGGAAGCGTGTGCCGTTTTCGTCCTCGACAGGAAAGGCATCAATCGATCCTGCGGGCTGGCCGATCATCGGACCATGATCTGTGTACGGTCCTTGCGGATGTTTCGCGGTAGCGACTGCGATCGAGAGGGGGCCATTTCGTTTTCGACCGACGTAGTAGACGTAATAGGTGTCCTTGAAATGTGAAATTTCCGGGGCCCAGAAATTTCCGACCGCCCATTCAGGACGTTTGTGAAAAACGGAACCCGTATTGGTCCAATTCACCAGGTCGCGTGAGTGGAGAATTGGAAAGAGGGGTGCCCATTCCGAGGTGGTGGCTGTGGCATAAAAATCCTGGTCCACGCGAATAACTGAAGGATCAGGATAGTCGCCGGGCAGGACGGGATTTTGGTAGCTGACCTGACCAAAAGCCGAAAAGCCGAGGCAGGCGCAGGCGAGCGAAAGCGTGTGCAGATTGATCATGCGTGGAACAAGTAAGGGAATATCGACCACGCTTTCGCAAGACTGAACTCTCTGAGATCGTGGAGTCTTGTCTAAATTCACGATCACACGGAATCAGCACTCAGCAAAGAGTGATCTACTTCGCTACGCGGACTTTCATGCCGGAGACGATGGAATCGGGTGGATTGAGAACGACAGACTCCTCTTGCTTCGCGCCTGAAAGAACTTCGACGGTCGAGCCGAAATCCCTTCCGAGGGTAACGTTGCGGAGTTGAACGTGATCCTGCGAGACGAACGCAAGTTGTGTGCCCTCGGCGCGGAAAAGAACGGCGTTGCTCGGAACGGTGAGCGTGCCACTGGCTTCCAGATTCGGGAACCGCACCTGGGCAAACGCGCCCGCGAGGATTTTCCCCTCGTGATTTGGGAGTTCGAGTTCAGTAAGCAGTGTGCGGGAAGCAGCGGTCATGACGCCGGAGGTTCGAACAACTTTCGCCTCGAATTTTTGCCCCGGCAGCTCGGGAATAGTGACTTCCGCGATCTGCCCGACGCTAACGCCGCGAGCGATGGTTTGCGGGACGTGCACGTAGACCCGCAACGTGTGCGTCTGGGCAAGATGAAAGAGCTCCTTCCCGCTCTCCGTGCGGATGAGTTCCCCCACGTCCGTACGGCGAGCAGTGACAGTGCCCGCGAATGGCGCGAGAACCCTGGTGAAAGATTGCAGGTCTTCGAGGCGGCGAACATTGGCGCGAGCGGCTTCGAGATTCGCTTGCTTTAACGCGAAGTCGGCTTGTTTTTCGTTCGATTCCTGTTCGCTCACGACAGAGTTCTTGTAAAGCTCCGTCCAGCGCACGGCCGTTGATTTGGCCAATCCCAGTGCTGCCTCGGCCTGAGCCACTTGTGCCTTGCCTTGTGCGAGTTCCTGGTCCAGTTCAGGGACGTCGATCTCGGCAAGGAGATCGCCTTCCTTCACCTGGGCTCCGAGGTCGACGTACCATTTTTTGAGATAGCCATTGGCTCGCGAATAAATCGGCGCATCCATGAAGGCGCGCACTTCTCCAGGTATCGCAAGAGTGGCTTCTGGCCTGGCGAGCTTCGGGGCGGTAACACTCACGGTGGGCACAGCAAGTTCTTTCGTCTCCGCAACGAGCGCTGCGCGCTGATGGGCGCGAGGAAAATACCCAGCGACCGCGGCGAGAACTACCAGAATGGCCGCAATCAAGGTGAGACGCCCAAGTTTTGTCGGGCGTGTGGCCGAATCGCCAGTTTCCTGTCCTGCTCCCATGGCTTCCGGAAGGGAACGTTCCAACATTAAGGTATTTTTTTCGACTGAATTCATGCGGGCAAAGGTTGAGGCAACGCGGTTAGTTCATCCTCCTCGGGCAGATGCACCGGGCGAGTATTGCGATGCAGGATGGCGAACACAGACGGGACAAAGAAAAGTGTGGCGAAGGTCGCAAGCGCCAGGCCGCCGATAACAGCGCGGCCGAGCGGCGCGTTTTGTTCGCCGCCTTCACCGAGGCCAAGCGCCATGGGCAACATCCCGATGATCATGGCGAGGGCAGTCATCAGAACAGGCCGAAGGCGGCTGGACCCCGCTTCCCATGCGGCACAAAGCGGGGCCAGCCCATTCCTCAGATTGGTCCGGGCGAAGCTGACGACGATCACTGAGTTTGCGGTCGCGACACCGAGACTCATGATCGCGCCCATCAACGCCGGGACGCTGAGCGTAGTGAAAGTGAGGTAAAGGCCCCAGATAACACCGGCGAGCGCTCCAGGGAGGGCCATAATGATAATGAACGGATCGAGCCAGCTCTGAAAGTTCACCACGAGAAGCAGATAAATGAGCGCGACTGCCATCAGCAGGCCGACCCCGAGCCCAATGAAACTGGACCGCATCGTTTCGGCCTGTCCGCGGAAAACAATGTAACTGCCGCGCGGCAACTGCTTTTCCGCGTCTTTGACGAGCGGTTCGATATCGCGCAACACGCCACCGAGATCGCGTCCGCTTACGCCGCCAAAAACGTCGATCACCGGTTGAACGTTGTAGTGCGAGAGAACCTGCGGACCCGTTGTGCGCTCGATGGATGCAACGTTGGCGAGCAATTGGCCGCCTTCATCTGGATTGTTTGCGTTGACCGGAATCGAGTTCAAAGCCGGAAGGGAATCGATCTGGTGTTCCGGCACACGCACGTTGACCAGGTATTGAATCCCGTTCTTCGGATTGACCCAATAGCCGGGCGTGACCTGTCCGCTGCCGCTCAGGCTTAAAAGAACGGAGTTGGCTACGTCTCGTTCCGTCATACCGAGGTCTGACGCTTTGGTCCGATCGACCGCCACATTAAACTTTGGTCGATCCGCCGGTTGTTGCACGCGCACGTCAACCGCGCCGGGTATCTGTCGAATTCGATCGGCCAGACGAGCGGCCACCTCACGACCTTTCACGACATCGCGTCCGACAATCTGCACGTCGAAAGGGGCGGGCAGTCCGAAGTTAAGTGTCTGGCTCACGATATCTGCAGGCAGGAAATAGAACATGGTGCCGGGGAATTCGCGGTTGAGCTTCGCGCGGAGGCGATTCACATAGTTCTGCGTCGGTTTGTGATGATGCTTCAGGCTGACCAGGACGTCGGCGTCGCCCGAGCCGATCACGCCATTATTGCTGTAGCTCAAGCTGATGCCAGAGTTGGGAATGCCAATGTTGTCCAGAATTCCGGCGAGCTCATCTTCCGGAATTTCCCGGCGAATGACTTGTTCGACCGCATCGGTGAGACGAGCTGATTCTTCAATCCGTGTTCCACTCCGTGCGCGCAGGTGCAGACGAAATTGCCCGGCATCGACGCTCGGAAAGAAATCCTGTCCCAACAGCGGAATGAGTAGGGCGGTCGCCGCGCAGAATAGAAGGAACGCGCCGCAAAAAGCCTTGCGATGATGCAGCACCACTCCGAGAAGGTTGCGGAACCCAGCGCGAAAGCGGGCAAAATTTCGTTCGAACGACTGGTGAATCGCAGCGAAGGGGCGCTTCCATCCGCGTACGGCAAGCGCCTGCTCTTCTCCGTGGCCGACGTGATGGACGTTTTTGTAAAACCACATCACCAGAGTGGGAATGAGCGTCCGCGAAAGCGCGTAGCTGGCGAGCATCGCGAAGACGACCGCTTCAGCCAGCGGCACAAACAAATAACGGGCCACGCCGGAGAGGAAGAACATCGGAACGAAAACGATGCAGATACAGATCGTTGAAACAAAGGCCGGCAGTGCGATCTCTTGAGCTCCATCAAGAATCGCCTGCTTCAATGGCTTACCCGTCGCCATCTGGCGATGAACGTTCTCGATTTCGACGGTGGCGTCGTCCACCAAAATACCGACGGCGAGGGCAAGACCACCGAGGGTCATCAAATTGATGGTTTGACCGATGGCGCTCAGAATGGCCACGGAACTCAGCACGGAAAGAGGAATCGAGACAGCAATAACCAGCGTGCTTCGCCACGAACCGAGGAACAACAGGATCATGGTCGCGGTGAGGGCGGCCGCGATGAGTCCTTCGCGCATCACGTCGTTCACGGCTGCGCGCACGAAAAGAGATTGATCGGAAAATTCCTTCACTTCCAGCTCCGGAGGCAGGCTGGCCAGGACCCGGGGCATGGCGGCTTTCATCCGAGCAACGACATCGAGAGTGGAAGCGGCGCCGCTTTTCAGGATGGTCACAAGCGCACCCCGGACGCCGTCCTGTCGCACCACGTTTTGCTGCGGTTGATATCCATCCCGCACTTGCGCGATGTCCTTCACGAAAATGGTTGCGCCGTTAACGACTTTGACCGGGATGTTGTTCAGTTCCTCCAGCACCCGCGGGCTGCTGTTCATCTCAATGTCGTACTCGAGCGAACCAATCTTGGCGGTACCCGTGGGCAGAATGAGGTTCTGCGCGTTCATGGCGTTGACGACATCTTCTGCTTTCAGGTTTTTGGCCTTGAGGGCCGGAAGGTCGAGATCCACAGAGACGACACGTGTTTTCCCTCCGTAGGGCCAAGGGATCGCGGAGCCTTGAACGGTCGAAAGGGAGACGCGCACCTGGTTTTGCGCCAAGTCGTAAAGTTCCTGTTCTGAGAGCTTCTTGCTGGCCAAGGCGTATTGAAGGATAGGAACGGTGGAAGCATTGTAACGCAGGATCAACGGTGGCGTTTGACCGGGCGGCATTTGCCGCATAATCGTTTGCGCAATGGCCGTTACCTGGGCGATGCCGCCTTCCACGGAGGCGCCCGGCTGAAGAAATACTTTGATCACGCCCACACCGTTGTAGGCGTTGGATTCAATATGCTCGATGTCGTTAACGGTCGCGCTGAGGGAGCGCTCATGCAGGTAAAGAAGGCGTTGCTCGACTTCCTGGGCGCTCAGTCCCTGATATTGCCAGACGATGCTGATGACGGGGATGTCAATCGAAGGAAAAATATCGGTCGGTGTTCGCAGGAAGACAAACGGCGAGAGGAGCAAAAGCACCAGTGCGCCTACCACGAACGTGTAGGGCCTCCGGAGCGCTAGTCGAACAATCCACATCTTGGCGTCTGCTGATTGCGGTTCAAAATCGCCCTATTTTTTACTCTTTCCCGCCGCGCTCTGCCCAATACAAGTTTGATCGACGATTGATAACGGATTATTATCAATGAAGTGGAACTGAGACATCTGCGCTATTTCGTTGCTGTTGCCGACACGCTCAATTTTCGCGCCGCCTCAGACAGGCTTCACGTTGCTCAACCCGCGCTGAGCGCGCAGATTAAAACACTGGAGGAGGAGCTGGGAGTTACGCTTTTTGAACGCACAACCCGCAAGGTGGAACTGACGGCCGCGGGCCGCGTCTTCCTTGAAGAAGCCCGCCGCGTCCTCTCAGCCGCCAGCCATGCCGAACAACGAGCGCGTCAGGCCGGGGCAGGATTAGTTGGAACGATTCGTTTGGGTATTATTGCTCCAACCGCGAATGCGTGGCTTGCTGGGATCCTTCGGAAGTTCCGGCAGGAGTTTCCCGGAATTCAGTTTTCGCTTTTTGATCTCACCAGCACTGAGCAACTCGGCCTGCTTCGGTCCGGTGAACTCGACGTGGGGCTGCTTCGACCGCCTGTAGGATTTCCGGATCTGGATTCGAAATTGGTTGAGGAATCGCACCAGGTTCTTGCGGTTCCTGAAGGACATCGGCTTGCGAAAAAGCGCGACCTGGTGTGGAGCGATTTTGATCAGGAGGCGATGGTGCTCATGCATCCAACCGTTCAGCACGGCTATTACGACGCCTTTCTCGCAGCCTGCGCTGACCACGGCGCCCAACCGCGAGTCGGCCAATACGCCAACGACATTCAAACCAAGATGTGGCTGATCTCCGCCGGTTTCGGCATAGCTCCGACAACGGCTACCCTGAGTCAGGTCAAACGCCCGGGGCTGATGTTCCGCCCGCTCCCCTCCGGTCTTCCCCCGGTTCATACGAATTTGGTTTGGCGACGCGGCGACACTTCACCGTTATTGGAACATTTTCGGGCCTACTTCCCGGAGATCAAAGCGCGTCATGCGGCTCAACCAATGGATTCCAGACGCGTTTAAAGCCGAAGCCCTGAAAGTCTTTAACATTGGCCGTGGCAAAATCGGTAACCCCGTGCTCTCTCAGGACGAAAGCAAGGCGGGCGTCAAAGATCCTGCGAGCTGCAAACTCCTGATTTTCGGCCGCCCGCCAGAAATCATCATGCAGCCGTTTGCTATCGTGAGAAAACCCGACCACAGGCCAGCGTGGATGCCTCCTTCGGCCCGAGGGGATTCTTCAGCAGGACCGGATTCCGGAGCAGCCGGTATAACTCGACGAGCACAAACGCGCAGATGACAACGTTGTCAGCGCGCGAATATCCCGCCAAAAACGCTTTCATCGCCAAGTGCTCGGGGTGATCGGCCGTGAAAGCGAAAAAAAGCACATTCGTGTCGAATGATGTCATTTCCTGGGGGAGCTTTTCAGCCATGCGGGAAGTTCGCTCTCTCCCCGGGCGAGATCGCGCAACTGTTCGGCTGTGAGCGGGCGGCAGCCTAGCGTTCTTCCTTTCGGCGGTTGCCACTCTTCCGGATTGGGGCGGGCCGGATAGACAGCTACCACGCGCTCCAACCCGCGCCGCACCACTTCGGCGAAACTCATCTCGTATTCCTGCGCGATTCGTTTCGCCTCGACGTACAAGTGACGGGAATTTGGATTTGCGTTTTTACCATGATGGTAATTTGCCATCATTTCAATCTGTTTGCCATCAAAGCTGAACCCGATTATCGCTGGATCAAATAATAGAGCGCTTCTGGGCGCAACGTGATTTCCGAGGGTGAACCGAGTGACTCCACTTTTCTTCCGTTGCCATCGAGAGCTATCACAAAAGGTTTCTCATTACCTCCACCCGTAAAACGAACCGTTCCGCGAATCGCCTTAATCATCCACGGATCGTGACCGATATTCGTTATTCGCTTTTTGCCGTCGGGAGTAGCCTCTGTTTTCCAATCTGAATTCTGTTCTTCGCTCATGACCTGTAGCAGGAGCTTTGACGAGGTGCGAATCGGCTGATGGTCGAGCGGCACAACCACTATGTGGCCGAGATCCATATCGCTTTCGATGGTGAGATCGGCCAATTGCACTCGACCTGCGGCTCGCAAGTTGCCACTGACTCCCTGAGCTTTTGGTGAGTTGATCGTGAGAACCCCCTTGTCGTAATCGAGGAGCAGTTGGCCGTTGCTGCTTTTAATCTTCTTTTGCTCGTGATCAATGGAGCCACGCGGAATATTGAGCTGCACTTTTCCCGAGGTATCTGTGAACTCCACTACTGTGCGGCCGACGTAGTGAACGAGAGGATCGATTTGCGCACCCGGCTTCAACGGTTCTCCCAAAGCCGGCACATCCTTCAATCGGAGTTCATCGAATGCGGCGTCCTGCGGAAGGGGAGTTCCCTTTAATTCCTGGAGTTCCTTCTTGTTCAAGTCGACTCTTGCCACGACCTCGCCCGGCGAAACGAGTCCGAGCCGGTAAATCAAGGCCGCCGCCGGAAACTGCCCCATCATCGCGGGTGACATCAGCGTCCACGGTTGCATCCAAAAATTTGGCTTCACGTTCCAGTTCGCGCCGTCGAGCGCGAAGTGAACGATTGCATCGGAGTCCTGCAAAGCGCCGTAGACCGCGAGATAGAGGGGAGCTTCTGAGCGAAATCGATTTGGGCGAGGCCAGGTAGTTTCGGAAATCATCGACGGTTTGTCGGCATATTTGGGGTCCATGGCCGGGTGGACGAACAAACGCGGCTTGCCGGCTTCGCTGTTATCGAAGCGCAATGCGCTGCGGTCATCGTAGATCTGGCCGTTGCGAATCGACCACTCCGCGTTTTCGCCCTTGTGGAAACACGAGAAGTAACCGTGCCGGTCTATGAAATCCCCTGTGGTATAGCTCAACTTCTCCAGCGGCCCCAACACTTCGGGACTCGCGGTGGCCCAGTTGCTCGCACAAACCAATCCCTTGAATCCAAGCTGTCGCAGGAACTCGCGCGTTTCGGTGTAAAATTGCGTTTGGGTCTCGAGCAGGAATTGCGCGGTGTCCTGATCACGGAGGGTATGTTCGTGAGCGATGTTCCAGAGCGGGCGAAATGCCACGCGCCCATCCGCTTTCGCGTCGCGCTGGAGTGGCGCTCCTCCCCACTTCGTAAAAGCCGCGTCGACGCTGCCGTACTTGCGCTTAAGCCATTGGCCAAATTGGCTTTCCAGCAAGAGCAACTGTTCCTCCGGAATGTTCTTCTCGCTGAAGGTCCAAAAGAAGAACGAATCCTCGTTTTGCATCTCGACACCCATCAGCGCCGGTTCATCGATCAACATCTTCCCCGAGCGCGTACCCGGCGTCAGTAATAACGCCTCCCACCAGGATCGATACTTCGCCTGAAACTCCGGATTGAACATAAGCGCCGCGAAAGGCTTCTTCTTGCCGTCGTATCCTTTGAGCCAGGCGAGATCCGCCCTGGGTCGAAACCACAAGGGAAAGTAAATCGAGGCATGCGAATAGATTCCTTCCGTCTTCATGGCTTCGACCACGTCGATCACATTCTGGATCTTTGCCGGATTTGGTTCGCCTTCGTCAGTGAAAACTGCCCCGTGAATCCGCACGAGGTTTACGCCGCGCTTCGCCAGCGCGCGCGCGACACTGCGCAGGGCTGCTGGCTCCTTCACTTCGTGCGGCGGCCCGTTGACCGCCCAAAACCGGACGGCCTGCCCGTCGCCAGCCCGGACAAAATGCCCATCCTTCGCGGAAATAAATCCATGTTCGCCCGCGAACTTCTCGTTCAAGAAACGCAAGTCAATCGCGCTCTCTTCAAACCGATCCGGTGGCGGGGAGAACGGGATCCATTCGCTTTCGGCAGCGCCAAGGTGCGGGAAGGGCGCAAAAGTCAAAAAGGCCGCCACACAGCATGGTAAAAACTGTCTCACCAAACGCATACCCCCAATGTAACTGAATCTGGAGGCCCGGAAAGAATTGAGCTGATCTCGGGCGGTTTGGCGCGATAGTGGGGATAATCGACCAGCGCTTTCTGCGGATGGCGCTAACTTTCTCGAAAATCGCACGCTTGTGTGCGGCACGTGCTTTGCTTCGTGGAATTCAAGGATCAGCCTGGACACCTTGTTTTCGGGAGAGTCCGGTTATAGGTTCGTGCGCGTTTCCGGCACAAAGATTGACTTACTGTATCAAAGCATTGGATTACTGAATGAAGAAAAAGCTGCTCTCACTATTTGCGGTCGGTTCAATGGCCGGCGCATTTGCGGCCTCCGAGGTAATTTTCGACAACACCGATAATTATCTCATTCAGTACAACGAAACGATCCTGGAAAGCGGTGACGAGGTACAGTTCGCCGGGAACAGCCGGGTGATCGACTACTTTGCTTTCGAATATTTCGCCAAGCTAACCGCTACCCCTTCTGGAAACGAAAAGGGGCGCGTGCGTTTTTACCTGAATGATGGTGCGGTGGGAGACAATCCTTCGCCGACACCGGGTACGCTTCTGTATGACAGTGGCACGTTCAATATCGCGTCCGGAGTTCAGTCGATTGAAATCTCCGATCTGAACGTTTTTGTTCCTGCCGACAGCATGACGTGGACTGTCGAATTCACGGGACTCAGCGCAACGGAAACGGCGGGGGTTCTTCTTTACGATCCTCCGAGCGTCGGGAAGAGCGGGAACTATCTTTGGCAAAAGGAAACGAACGTCTGGATGGCTGTAGCTTATGATGGGCTGACGAATAACCTTTCCGCCCTCATCACTGCGGTCCCGGCGATCGCGATTCAATCCCTCGAGGTTAAAGCGAATACGGCAACGCTTGTGGTTTCCGCGACATCCGGGAAATACTATTCGTTGGAATATAAAACGAATCCTGATCAAGCGGGCTGGACCGCGCTGAACGTAGCTGCTACCCGTGCCACCACCAATCGTGTGACTCTTACAGACAGCACCCTCGCCGGCGGGAAGGTGAGGATCTATCGGGTGGTCGAGCGGGATACAGCGACAGCCGCGATTTTAATTCCTGAAAAGTCCGCGGCGGATCGGCCACGCAAACGTGTGGCCTAGCGTTTCAGTTGTATCGGTCCGGATTTAAAAGGCCCAGATCGATTGACGGTCTTTCGTCCGACATAATCTGCGCGAGGATTTTGCCGCTGATTGGGCCGAGGCTAAGACCCATCATGGCGTGCCCTGTGGCCACGCAGAGATTTCGATATTTCCCCGTGCGCCCGAGATAAGGCAGGCCATCTGGCGAGCACGGGCGAAGTCCTCGCCAAGGTTGGATACCGGTGAAGTCTTCAACACGGAAGTCAGGATAATAGTTTGGGACAGCTTTGATGATCCCCTGAACGCGCACTGGATTAATCTCTTCGTTCAACCCCGCGATTTCCATGGTTCCACCGAATCGCAGCGTGTTGCCCATAGGCGTGACTGCAATCCGCGCTTCGGTAAAAATAGAGCAAATCTTTGGGAGCTGTCGCGGTTGCGTGAGTGTGAGGCTGTAACCTTTGCCGGCTTGCATCGGAATGTTCAGGGCGAGATCTCTCGCCACCTGCGGCGACCAGGAACCGCCGCACAAAACGTATTCGTCCGCTTCCAATTTTCCGTTGGATGTATCAACTCCCGTCACTTCGCGGCTTTTCGTTTTCCAACGAGTGACGGTAGTGCTGTAAGAGAATCGTACCCCCGCCTCAGTGGCGAGCCGTTTTAACGCCGCCATGAACTTGTGAGGAGTGAGATGACAATCCTTCGGGAAATAAACTGAGCCGGCGATATCCATCCGAACGTCCGGATCGAGCGCGGCGGTTTGTTTGGCGTCCAACACCTCGGCGGGAACACCTAATTGCTGCGCGTGCGCCGCGGCCCTGGCTTCTTCGTCCAGTGCGTGGTTTGTTTTGCAGAGCATCAAAAGGCCGCGCTTCTCAAGGCCAAATCCGTTTCGCGTGAGGTCTGACAGTTCCTCGAACAGCGCTCGACTGCCAAAGTGGAGGTCCCGCAGAACGGGCGCCGTCTCCGCCACGTGCCGGGCGGTGGAGGCTCGCCAGAACTTGAATCCCCACTGCATCAGATCCCAATCCAATCTCGGTTTGATATAAAAGGGAGACTCGGGATTGCGCATCCATTTGATGCCAAGGGCAACCGCACCCGGCGCGGCGAGCGGCACGAAATGGCTGGGCACAATCATTCCCGCGTTACCGAAAGAACAACCGCCTGCGTCCTCAGCGTTTCTCTCGAGAACGGTTACGGCATGCCCGCGCTTGGCTGCATAGTACGCGGTGCAGACACCTATCACTCCGCCGCCAATGACCAAAACGCGCTTCATAAAATGCCCCAGCACAGCGGATCTGTGGGATTGAAAATAAGCTGCGACTCAGCATTCACGTAAGCACTCCCGCGGATAGTCGGAATGATCTGCCCACCAACCTCATCAACGGTCCCTTCGAAAGCGCTTCCGGTAATGCTTTCCTGCCGCCAGATTTGTCCCGGCGAGAGTTTTCCATCAGCAAAAAGACACGCCAGCTTCGCGCTGGTGCCGGTGCCACAAGGAGAACGGTCGTATGCTTTTCCCGGGCAAAGCACAAAGTTGCGCGAATTTGCTTTCGGCTCGCTTGGTGGACCGAAAAGCTCCACGTGGTCGACCTCGGAAAAGCCTTGTCCATTCACCGCCTGGCGAATCTTCCATGCGACTTCCGTGAGCTGCTCGACCGAGGAAATCTCCAACCGCCACCGTTGATCCTCGACCAGAAAGAACCAATTGCCGCCCCAGGCAACATCGCCCGTCACGCTTCCCAGATCAGGCACCTGGATCGTAACCCCTTTTGCCTTTCGATAACTCGGCACATTCCGCACGGATACGGTCCCGTCTGCATGGAGTGTGGCGGTTACTACCCCAACGGGTGTTTCGATGCGATGCTCACCCGGTTGAATCCTCCCAAGGTGAGCCAGCGTGACGATCAAGCCAATAGTCCCATGACCGCACATGCCGAGGTATCCGACGTTGTTGAAGAAGATGATACCCGTCGCGCAACTCGGATCGCTCGGCTCAACGAGGATTCCACCAACCAACACATCTGAACCACGCGGTTCATTTACCACCGCGGAACGGAAACGATCCTCCGTTGTTCGAAAACGTCCTAATTTCTCTTCGATTGTTCCGGCTCCGAAATTCGGTCCGCCATCAATGACGATGCGCGTCGGTTCGCCACCCGTATGCGAATCGATCACGTGAACGCGCTTGATTTCTGTTTTCACCAGCGCTTCCGTTCTAAGTCAAATCCGGCGTTATGCGAAAGCGAAAACCTCGCCCCGATTTGGCTCTGTCGGGGAATGGATACGAAGCAGGTCTTTGTCACGGGGGCGACCGGCTATAGAGGCAGCCGCCTGGTGCCTTTGCTTCATTGTTCGGACTTGCGGACAAAAATGTCCGCGCCCCCCAGTCGAAGTAATCGATCGGGCGAATTACTTGCTGAGACCGCGGACCTATCGCGATTCGCCTTTATTGCGGCTTATCCTGAGCGGTGCGCGGCTGTTGGGCGGGCTCGCACTTTTGTTTGTCGGCGAGGGTGCGGCCCCGTTCGACGGACCAGTATTCGCCGCCGACTTTGAGAATCACGCGGCTGTCCGCTGTGAGGAACGGGGTGCGAGTCGAAGGGAGAGGAGTGTAATCGATGGCGACGACTTCGGTGGTGTCGTTGATTTTGTCACCAGGGGCGAAGCGAAGGGTTTTTTGGTTGGCGAGGTCGCGGATGTGCACTTCGGGATGGCCGTTCCATTCGGAAAGGGAAACGATGCGGAGGGATTCGTCGCCGGGAGGGCGTGTGGATCCGGGCGAGCCGGACTCGGGCTTTTTAGGGGGCGCTTTGATGTAGGGGCGCAGAAGGTCGCGGTCGACGATGGTGTTGTAGGCAAAGCGTTCGGGACTTTCCAGGGTGAGCTTGCGTTTGACTTCGATGGGATCGAATTCAGGTGCGGGCTCAATAACAAGGGTGTGATAGAGAAAGCGTGCTTTGACTTCGCCCGGCTTTTCGGAAGCGCTCAGGGTGACCCCTTCGATGCGGTGAATGTGCGGTGAGGTCTGCAGGAGGAACATCAGGTTCACGATTCGGTTCAGATCGCCTTTGCCCTGGATGCTCCAGCCAATCTCGCTGGCGCCTTTGAGTTTGCGCGGGCCGACGGGCAGGCGCGTGAAATCGGCGTCGTTCAGCCCGGCGGCGGCGATTTCGCGGGTGATGATTTCGCCGGAACGGGCAGAGGCCTGATTCAGATCGGTGGAGAAGGTGCGCTGGGTGATTTTCTTGAGCGAATCTTCAGCATCGAAATAATCGCGCCGCTCCTGATCGATCTTGCCGATCTTTTCGCGCAACAAAGCGGTTTGTTTATCGATCTCCTTGAGAGGTTTGAGAAAGAAAGAACGCAAGCCGATGCCGATGACGAAAACGGCGATAACGCCCAGAATGAACCCGGCCAGGATTTTCTCGCGCTTCTTCATGAGGATTTGCGAGGTGCTTTCAGCGAGATGTCGTCCCCGGGACGAGCGGGCGGCTTGGCTTTCGTGAGGTCGGGTTTCATCTTTTTCGGAATGCTGAGCTCGACGGTAGTGCGGAAGTTGTAGCCATTTTTGTCATTGGCAGGAGTGATGGAAAGGGGACGCACTTCGTAACCGGCGGCGCGCAATTTTTTGTCGAGTTCAGCGAGCAGTTCACCGGTGCGGGCCTGCACGGAAAAGCGAAGGAGGTGCTGCGGGCTGGTGGTGAAAGCGGTCACGAACAGTTCGTCGGCACCGGGCAGAATGGCCGAAAGATAGGCGAGATGATCGAGCCAGTTCTGATCGTCAGCCATCCAGCCATTTACGACTTTGGCCTGCGCTTTTAGGCGGCGATAAATGGGCAGTTTCTTTTCGGCGTCGGTGAGTTGCGCCTGAACGTCCTGTTTAATTTTGGTGCGCTTCTTGACGAGGTTCATGCGCACAGCGAAAAGCGTGATTAAGATGGCCATGCCTGCCACCGCCGCGAGAAGAAGGCGCTCCCGCTGTTTGTTGCGTGGTACGGCCGGCTTTTTCGGATTGGCGAAATCGAGCGCGAGGCCGCCGGGCTCAAGTGCGGCGAGAGCAAGGCCAATCGGGGCGATCGATTGCGCGGGATCGGTTGATTCAGCTCGCTTGATTTCGAGACAGGAACTCGGGTCCAGAACCTGGGCGGGGATGTTTAGTCGCTGCGCCAGGAGCTCGCTGATGGCGGGTTCGAAACCGGTTCCGCCCGCGACGAGGAGCTTTTCGATAGGCCGATGCAAACTGGTCCCTTCAAAGCTGTGGAAGGTGCGGACTACTTCAATTTCGAGCGCCTGCAAAAATGCATCGCGTTGTTCCGGAGAGGGTGCGACGGAAATGGCGGCGGCTCGACTGAAAACAAGTTTTCCATCCACGAGGAGATCGATGGTGGTTTCGTCCTGCCGAACGCAAAGGAGCAGCAGAGCGGAATCCGCCTGTGTCGGCACGCAGCGCGTGGCACAAAAACCTGCAGCGACGGAACGAAGTCCCAGCCCGGTCAATTTGAAACCGGCGGCGGTGCTCACCTGACGGTAGAATTCGACCAAATCCGATCGAACCGCGCCGACCAGGACTTCCAATCGCTTTTCCGGATTGGTCTCAGCAGGTTTTTCGGAACCGGGAGCGCTCTCCGTCGGTGCAGCATCGACCTGCCGCAGAACTTTGAAATCAATAACGGCGTCTTCGAGCCGGAACGGTAGATCCTTCGAGATCTGAAAATTAATGATGGAAGCCAACTCTCGAATATCGGCGACGATTGGAACCTGCAACGGACGGAGCACGACCTGAGCGCGCGGCAGAGAAAGAATCGCCTCGCGCGGGTTGATCCGCAGCGTACTGAGGGCTGTTTTGATCGCGCCACCGAGAGCGGCTGCGTCTTCGCGTTTGTCGGGGGCCAGTTCCAGCCTGGCGCTTGAAACCCGCGAGACGCGGCCTGAGCTGGACGCTTGGGCGACGCGCAGAGTGTCGCCTTCAATATCCAGGGCCACCACCGCCTTGCGCTTGCGGAAGGGCAACACTTTGGCGGCAGGCATGGCGTCGTCTGATCTATTGTTTGGACGGCTGAACATCGAGCATTTCCTGGGCAGAGGGCAACGCGAAGGGCAAGCCAAGTTTGGTTATGTCACGCAAGTAACTAACTTGCGGTTGCTTGTCCGCGGTATCAATCACAACTTCAAAAATCCGGTATCGGCCCGAAGGGAGCGCATAACCGATCACATTAAAACGAAACTGGCTGCTGCGCGCAGTGATAAACGGCGCGGCGCGGCGAAACTCGTCGGCGTTAAGAAAACCTTCGGAAAAAAGCCAAGCGCAGGAATGCTTCACTTCGGACGACATTCCTTCACGCGCTTGCGCAATGGCTTCGGCTTTTCCTTCCACGCCCGGAATCGTTTGCAGCACTTTGACGCTCGCGGTGTTGATATTTATCAAACCAACCAACCGAGCTTCGAACACGGTGGTCAGTTGGTCCATGATGGTGGGCAATTCTTTGGCGCCGACGCCGGATTCAATTTCCGTTTCTTTTCCTTCGGCGTCTTTCCTTTTGAGCTTCGCTTCAAGAAGATCGGCCGGTGTTTTGAAAATCACACTGTTGGACCATGCGGCCTGAATGTATTCGGCGGCTTTTTCCGGGATGATGAATTCGGGAACGACGCGATTGGTGGAATTGAGTTGGAAGCGCGGCGAACCGTCATCGGCGACATCGAATTCGTAACTCCAAACGGTGGCGACTTCCTGCAAGCCGAGAAAGAGCTGGCCGTCGCTGTCATCGGGCGGGAATTGCAGAACGCCGTCGTCCTCGTTGGGATCGAGATGAAAGTTTCGGTTCGCATCTTCGCCGTAAATGACGCCGGAGGTAAAGCCGGGCAGCTTCAACAGCTCATCGAGCGTGGAAAAGTGCGGACGCACAGGTTCAATGGGCAAAATATCCGAGGCAAGCGGATCGGCTAATGAAGGTGCCACAGCGGGAGAGTTGGTGCCGGCGATGGCTTCGATTTGCGGACCTGAGAGGAACGTGCTCTTGCTGAGCATGTCGGCAGTGGCCTTGTTGAGATTCACTTTGCGATTTTCGTCGATGAGTCCGAAGCGCGGCTGATTTTCTTCAGGCGACCCTGCGCAGTAAATCGTGAAGTACCATTTGTCGATCGCGTCATCGACCACGAGTTGGTGACGGAAGATGCCGGGATTATTTTCCCATGCCGCTGGTTCTTTGGCGGTGCGCGCGATGGTCATGGCCTGCTGAATGCCACTAAGCGCCGCGAACCAGGCCTGTTCGGATCCAGACGACGCGCCCAGCGCCGCTTCCTCCGCTCGCATACGAAAAAGCAAACTCAGCGCCACCATGGAGGCAAGCACCACGATGACGAGGACCGCGATCAGGAGAAATCCGCGCCGGTTATTTGTTTGGATCCGAATAACTGCGGATTGGACGTGCGCAGGGTGGACGAAATTCGGCAGAATCGGACCGCGACCGGTCGCGGTCCGACATGATTTAGCGCGGCAGAAGGGTATCGAGCTTCTGTTTAACTTTTTCGTCCGGCTTGGCCGCGAGGGAGCGGGTGTAGGCGTCGCGCGCCTTTTCCACATCCTTCAGAGCGGCTTGGATGTCACCGAGATGTTCGAACAAAGTGGGATCGGCTTCTTTCGAGAGGCGGATCGCTTTGTTCATCGGTTCGAGTGCTTCCTTTGCCTGGCCTATTTTAAAGAGGACCCAGGCGTAACTGTCGAGGATCGCGGCGTTGTTCGGTTCTAGTGCAACGGCGCGTTGCAGCATTGACCTGGCTTCGTCCAGATTCTCACCGCGCTCGGCCCACATGTAACCGAGATAATTCAGCGCTTCCGCGTAATCGGGGGAGAGTTCGAGCGCCTTGCGCAAGGCCTTGACGGCGTCTGGCACATTGCCACTGCGTTCGTAGGCGGAGCCGAGTTGGTAATAAAACATCTGGTTGAGCCGGTGGGGCTCGCTCGTTTTAGCGATCAACTCCGCCGACGTGAGGTGCGCGAGTGCTTCAGGCCAGTTTTCGAGTTCGGCATGGGCGATGCCGGTGTAGAACTCGAGGGTGAAGTTCAGCTTGAATTTGTTGCGCGCCTTGTCGAGCAACTGCAGGGCCTCTTCCGGTTGTTTACGGGCCACCTGAACTCCTGCCAGATCATAATAAAGCGGCTCAAAATCTGGATTCAACCGAAGGGCTGTTTCGTAGCTCTCGGCTGCCTTGTCGTAATCCTTTGCTTCGTAGGCGATGCTGCCGAGAAAGAAATAGGTCGATGGGTCGGTCGGATTGTCCTTTTGAATTTCTTCGAGCAGTTTGGCAGCCTTGTCATTCTTATCGCTGCGGATGTAAATGTTGGCGAGGCGCTCGCGGAGGCCGGGGATCGCAGGATATTTTTTGAGCAGGACTTCGTAGAGGGGCTCCGAGCGTTCGGGCGCGCCATTCAAAAGGTAGAGATCGGCGATGCGCTGCAGCACGAGGGGATTCTCGGGATTCTGAACCGCGGCGGCATCGAGCAGGCGCAGGATTTTCTCCTTGGTCGCATCGTCGCTCAGGATTTGCTGGCGATTGTAGCGGAGAAGCAAATCGGCAGTGCCGAGAAGAAATTCCGGCGAGGCATTGGTGCGATGGGTGGCCCGATCCAGGACCGCGACGGCTTCGTTGGTTTTTCCGGTCTGGATCAGCAACGTTGAGAGGTTCTGGTACCCCGCGAGGTTATCCGGGGCTTTCTGGATGGACTGCTGGTTCGCTTCCATCGCAAGATTGGTTTCTCCCGACTGGATGTACGCTAGCCCCAAGAGCGCGAAGGTTGAGCCGGGCGGATTGGGCTGGGCGGCGGATTTCTGGAGCAGCGAAATGGCCTCGTTGTTTCTCTGCTCGCGAATGAGCCGACGCGAGACTTCCAATACGAGGCCTTCTTCCTGAAGATCAGCCATGGCCGCTTCCAGAAACTGGTCGGTGGCTTCCTTCGGACGATTATTTAATTCCTCGCTGATCCCGACGGCATAATGAGTCAGGCCGTCGACGCGCTCCTCGAACTTCGCCTCGTCCCTCGGTGAGAGGGCGAGAACGCCTGGCTCAGGAACCGAGGTGTGAGAGCCGGTGTGTGCACAACCCACGAAGAGAGAGAGCCCGAAAGTGCTCGCGAGAAAGGTGCGAGCCGGTATTCGCTTCCTCCAGCCAGGGGCGCGCAGTCTCATAAGTTCGACATCGGAATTCGACGCTAATTCTGCTTATGGTTGGTGTCAATTTCGTCTCCATCCCAGCAACAACCCTGTTGCGGTGCTTTTCAGCGACGCTTATCGTTTCCGTTCTTTACAGGGATTTGCAGATGAGTGTTCGAGTACGATTCGCCCCCAGCCCGACCGGTTATCTCCATATTGGTGGAGCGCGCACGGCTTTGTTCAATTGGCTTTACGCTAAACATACGGGCGGGACCTTTATTTTGCGCATTGAGGATACGGATACCGCGCGCAATACTGCCGCGGCGACCGAAGTAATTTTTAACGGTCTGCGCTGGCTCGGCATGGAATGGGACGAGGGGCCGGTGTCGCCCGATCCGAAAGGAGAGAGCAAAGGTGAGTTTGGGCCTTATTTTCAATCTCAGCGGAGCGACGTTTATAAAAGTAGGGTCAACGAACTTCGCGACAAAGGATTGGCTTACGAACAGGATGGCGCGATCAAGTTCCGCATGGAACGCGAGCCGGTCACGATTCCCGATCTTGTTGTGGGCGATGTGCGACGCGAACTCACGGACCGCGAACGACTCGACCCTGATTTCGTAATCTTCCGTTCAGACGGACAGCCGGTCTTCCATTTTGTGAACGTGGTGGACGATCTCGAAATGAAGATCACGCACGTGATCCGGGGCGAGGATCATCTCACGAATACGGCGAAACATCTGGCACTCTTCCGCGCCTTCGGGGTGGAACCGCCGAAGTACGCTCACATTCCCCTCATCCTGAATCCGGATGGGAGCAAAATGAGCAAAAGCGACAAAGGCGCAGTCCTGCACGAGTACATGGAGGCACTCTGCGTGCCGGAAGCGGTGATGAATACACTTTTCCTGCTCGGTTGGTCGCCGAAAGGGAATCGGGAACTCGTTCCGCTCGAGGAAGTGATCCAGATGTTCGACCTGCCGCAAATCCTTCGGCACAATGCTCGCTTTGACGTCGACAAACTCCACTGGATCAACAGCGAATACATTCGGTTGATGCCCCAGGAGCGTTTCAACGAGTTCTGCTGCCGTGCGCTTGCGCGTCACGGCATCAGTACGGAGGGGTTTCCGCGTGAATACGTGAACGCAGCGTTCGAAACCTGCAAAGAAAAAGTGAAGCAGTTCGTGGACGCGGATATTCTCCGCACCAAACACGAGAAAAAACACATTGCGACCGCCCCAATCTTCTCCGATTTCTATTTTCTCGAGGAAGTTCAGATCGAAGAAGCCTCACGCAAGGATCTCACCGCGGAAAACGCGCGCATCATGAAATCAGTTCGCGATGCTCTTGCCCAACAGGCCGACTTCAAAGCTGATCCCCTCGGCGAAACCATCAAGAAAGTGGCGACTGAGCTTGGTCTAAAGGCGGGAGCCGTTGTTCACCCAACACGTTTGGCGTGCACCGGCCGGACTGTGGGCCCGAGCCTTTACCATCTCATGGAAGTTCTCGGACAAGAGCGGGTGCTCGCCCGCATGGATCGCTTCATTGCTCAGTGCGCGGCGTGATGCAATGGAGTTGGAAATCACAGCCGGAGTTCGGGGATGGAGTCCTGCGCGTTGTGGTGAAGACCGGTGTTAAGCCCAAGCGTTTGATTACTATATTTTGATCGAACGATGGAAAGAAAACTATGAGGTTGCGAGTTGATAAGAAAGCCGACGCCTTGTATCTGCGGCTCGATGACAGCGAGATTGTCGACTCCGCAGAGGTTTCGCCAGGGGTCGTTCTCGATTATAACAACCAGAATCAAGTTGTGGGAATTGAGTTGCTCAATCTTTCCAAGCGAGCACCGCAAGTGAACCCCAATTCACTGGCCTTTGACACTTTGATAGGGTTTTGAAAATAGCGCTCCTGAATCCGCTGCCCTGAAGCGGTTGTGCGAACTGATTCCGTCTTTTTTCAGCCTTCCGCGATCTCCCATTCTTCGCCTGAGCGTTGCAAGAGAAACGGAATGTATTCGCCCAGTTCGAAGTCGGAGAGGTAGTTGGAGAAGCAGGCCCGTGCTTCTTCTTCACAGCAGTGTTCGGAGATTAATCCGTGCTCCGGCGAGAAGATGAGAAACTGCGTCTGCGACGGAATGTCAGCCGGCGTCAAGTGTAGTGCTTGGGGTGACATACTGCACCACATTAGGACGATTGTTGAGCGGCGCAAGTACGTTTTTCCCCGATTTTGGGGGAGAGGGCTGATGGCGCCCAGCGGAAGCCGAGCCGCAAATGTGTGCGCGCCCGGCCGGACGGGAATAACTTATTTACCGACCAATTGTCGAGCGGCTTCGACCATCTTGTCCGTGGTGAGGCCGTGCGCTTTGTAAAGGTCCTCGGCCAGGTACGCGGACTGGCCGAACTCGCCGTGCATACCGAGCGTCTTGATGGTGTGCGCGATGCCGGCATTGGACAGCGCATGGGACACTTGCGCGCCCATGCCGCAAACGACCTGGTGATCTTCAATCGTGACCAACCGGCCCGAAGCCGCTTTCACGGCCGCGCCGATGGTTGCGATATCGACATGGTTAATGAAGGGGTTGTTGATCACTGTGGCGCGAATACCTTGCTCCGCCAATTTCTTTCCAGCCTCGATCGCTTTCGAAAGCAAAGGTCCACAACCGATCAACACGACGTCGCTTCCCTGCTGCAAAACTTGCGCCTTGTTCCATTCGTACTTGGCGCCTTCCACCCACGAAAGCGGATAGTTTTCACGTCCGACGAAGAAGATGTAATTGTCGGGATCTTTGCCGGTCCGGCGGGCGGTGCCGAACTCCTTGATTGCGGCGTACATCAGAGCTTCTGCTTCATCCGAGCAAGAGGGCGCGATCACGTGGGTATGGGGAATTGCGGAGACCGCGGCGAAATAAGCCGTGGCCTGATGCGACGCACCATCGGCAGCGTCCTGAAACCCGACATGCGAGAAAAGTGCGATCACGCTCGCTTGCGAAAGCGCGGCCATGGTGATGGGCAAATTGCCTTTGGTTACACCGAACTGGCCGAACGTATCGACAATTGGAATGAATCCCGCCTTGGAAAAACCGGCGCCGGTGCTGATCATGTTGGCTTCAGCGATGCCGACTTCGATGTAGCGCTCGGGGAAGGTCTTCTGGAACGGCGAAATACCGGTTGAACCCTGAACATCGGAGGAAATGGAAAAAACCGGGTAACCGTCAACTGCAGCGCGAATCGCGGCTTTCGCCAGACCGGCCTGGACCTTGTCTTTCTTCACGGCGGGGGCTGCCGGAACGGGAGCGCTTGCGGCCTTGGCTTTTTTCGCCGCCTCCTTGTCCTCCCAATCTTTGTGGAGCATAGCGGCCCATTTTGTCAGCTCATCGGGCGCCGAGGCGCCGCTGTAAATCTCCGTGATCCAGGCTGGAATCTTTTCTCCGCTCGACAGCGGAAAGCCGTGGCCGCCGGCGGAGTTTTCCATGGTCTCCTTGATTCCGTAGCCTTTGATCGTCTTCACCCAAAGGCAGACTGGGAAGTTCGGGTTCTTGCGCGCCTGTTCGATCCCCTTCTCGACGGAGAGGTACACTGCCTGCAAGTCGTGGCCGTTCGGCACCGAAATGACATTCCATCCCAGCGCACTGAGCGACTGGAAGGAACGCTGCATGCTAAAGGAATCCTTCGTAATGCGCCCGGACAACTTCGTATCGTTGTCCGAAATGATCATGACCAACGGATTGACATGATCCTTCGCGGCCAGTCCGGGAATCGCCGCGAACGCCTCTTTCGCTTCCCCTTCCATTGAAGCGCCGTCCGAGACGGTCACGATGGTCACCCGATCTCGTTTGGCGGTTTTATCGGCGATTGCGAGGCCTTGTGCCTGCGGCAGTGCCGATCCAAGAGGACCGTTGCTCAGCAGCACCCCTTGGGGGTTTAAGTGCGATTCGCCGTGACCGGTCAGCTTGCTCTTGATGCTGCGGAATGCTTTCAGATCCTCGAAAGTCATCCCGTCAAAGCCATAGTTCGCCCGCAACGCATAAATGCCATTCTCGGTATGGCCGGCGTCATTCACAAAATTGTAAGCTTCATGCCACGCTCGGGCTTTCACGTTGAACATGATCGCGTGCACCGCTGCCATGATTTCGGCGAAGGCCGCCGGCCCGCCCCAGTGACAAGCGGCACCGCCGATGACCGCGTGCACATCCATGAGCGCGACGAGCGCCCGTGTCGCTCGAGGATCCGCTACTGTCACTTCCTGCCCTGCGGCATTTTTGATTTTGACTGAATACTTCGGCTCGCCCGGAGTGGCGGCCAATCTGCTTTTTGAATCGAACGGTTTAAGCGGTGGTGCTTCAACTTTCTGTGCTACGCTGGTATCTGCGCCCATAATCAATTTTCCAATTCCAAACCGCGCAATCTAAGAGCGGTCCGGCAAAAGAAAAGGATAATTCTGACGCCTTCCAGCAGCGGCCGTAAGAAGGAATGTTCACACCCTCAGCTCTCTTGCACAACAAGCCCAAACTTCAACGACCTGCGATCTACGTTCGCTCAAAGTCAATGAATCCAGTCTCCGGATCGGCCGAGAGAAGGCGAACGTGCGTGCGGTCGCCCACCAGCAGACCCCGTTCGCCGCGAATGACGCGACCTTCCGCCGCGGGGTGTTTGAGTCGAACGTAGGTGCCTTTGGGTGAGGAGCCGGTGACCATCGCGGGGAAGACCTCGCCAACTCGGTCGCGCAGGAGAAAGGCAGCCGCGACTTTGCGCATGGTGCGCTCCACCTTTCGCGCGGCATCTTCCCGCTCGGTGCAATGCCGGGCGATTTTCTGCAGGTCCGCCTCGGTGAAGGGATTGGGCTGGCCCGCGGTGCAGGCCAAAAGCATCCGCTGGAGGACCTGGTCGGCATAGCGACGGTTCGGCGCTGTCGAATGGGAATAATCGTCGAGGGCAAGCCCGAAATGGCTGCTTTGCGGACCGCCTGTGGTTTCCACCCTGTATTGCCCTGGGCCGAGCAACTTCACAATGCTCAGCGAAAGATCGCGATAGCCCTGGGGGTCGGCCGCGCGGCGGGCGGCCAGAAAATCGGAAAGAGACTTCGGTGCCGGCATCTCCGGCAAATCGAAGTTGAATCCTGCGGCAATTTGACGGATTCGTTCCCAATTCTTTGGAGCATCCACTACGCGCTCGATAATCGGCCAACCGCGCGATTTCAGATAAGTCGCCGAGGCCACGTTCGCCGCAATCATGAAGCTCTCGACCATATCGCGCGTGCGGTTGCGGTTGACCAGAGCCAGGTCGATCAACCGGCCGTTACGTGTGACCGGACGAGCCTCGTAACTCGAAAAAGTGAGCGCGCCCAGTTTTTTGCGGAGCCGTTCCAACCGCTTTGCGCTCATCAATTGAAGGTCAAGCTGGTCCTTGAGCCCGGGCATGGAACAGACGAGATCATCTTGCTCTTTATCTTCACAGGCGCGGGCGACGTTGTCGTAAGAAAGCCTGGCTTTATTACGCACGAGCGCGCGGTAAATTTCCGGATCGTGCACCTCGCCATCCACTTCGACGAGCATCTCGATGACCAGCGCAGAACGATCCTCATCCTGGCGGAGGGAAGTTTTGTCGGTGGAAAGCGCCTCGGGCAGCAAGTGGAACGTTTTGTTCGGCGTATAAACTGTAACGGTGTTTTGTGCGGCACGTTCGTCAATTGGAGCGCCCCGCGCCAGATATCCGGCCACATCCGCAATACCCACAAAAAGGCGAACGCAGCTCCCCAAGGGCTCTGTGTATTCAATTTGATCGAGGTCACGCGACTCCTCGTTATCGATGGAAGACCATAAAAGGTGCCGTAAATCCCGGACACCAGAAGGCAAAGGGGTCTGCCTGATCTGATCTAATTCTTTGTCAGTCCCAGGAGGAAAGTCTGGGACGAAGCCGCGCTCAACCAGTGCGCGCCGCGCTCGATCTTCCAGACTGAAATCGCCGTTCAGATTAGCCCTCGCTTTCGAAGCATTGCTTCCATCGCTTTATCCATCATGAGATCTGCGAGCGGTTTAGTCGCTTCATCGAGTGCCGTGTGCTCGCTCTTGAGGCTTTGGACGTCGCCTGATTCTCCACCCTGCCGAATGAGATCTGTGAGATTTTGCAATGCTTGCTCTATCGCTTCGCGCTGGTCGCGGGTGATTTCTTCGCCGTATTGAGCAAGGCCGGATCGCGTAGCCTTCATCGTTTCCTCCGCTTTGAGCCGTGCTTCGATCCATCGCCTGACTGCGAGATCATCGAACGCATGCTCGACGCTCTCTTCGACCATGCGCTGAACGTCCACGTCATTCACATCGACGGCAGACTTCATCTCAACGACAATCTCTTTACCGGTGCGGGTATCACGCGCAAGAACATGCAGAATGCCGTTCGAATCGATTTCGAATTGCACGCCGACCCGCGGTACGCCACGCGGCGCGCGCTCGAATTCCAAAGTAAACTGGCCGAGACTCCAATTATCTTTGGAACGTTCGCGCTCCCCCTGGAGCACGTGAATCAACATCGACTGCTGGTTATCGACGGCTGTCGTAAACATTTCGCCTGCCTTGATTGGAATGGTCGAGTTCCGCGGAATGATGACGTTCATCAATCCGCCAAAGGTTTCGATTCCCAGCGAAAGTGGCGTTACATCGAGAAGGAGGACATTCTTAAACCCTCCGCTGAGAATCTCGGCCTGAATGGCAGCGCCCAGGGCGACCGCTTCGTCAGGATTCTGCGAGGTGTTCAACATTGGACCTTCGGCTTTGTGGTAGTCCAAGCCGATTCGAAGCGAGCCGGTCACTGCCTCGAATTCTCTGCAACCGAACCATTCGGAAACCAGTTGGCGGACCAGCGGCATGCGCGTTTGACCGCCGACCAGAATTACCTGATCGAGATCTTTGGGCTGAAGTTTAGCGTCTGAAAGCGAGCGGAAACAATGCTCGCGCGTTCGGACGATGATATCACGCGTGAGTTCCTCCAATTTCACCCGCGAAAGAGTGTGTTCGAAACTGAACGTCGGCGTCAGGAATGGAAGAGAGATTTGAACGGCGGTTTCGGTTGACAGACGAATCTTGGCTTGCTCCGCGGTTTCACGGAGTTGCGCTAGGAGGCAGAGATCCCCTTCTACAGAGGGACCGCCAGCCTCTTTGAGGCGTTGGGCGAGATAAGCCACGATCCGCTTATCGAGATCGTCTCCACCGAGGCGAGTATTTCCGCTGGTCGCCAGGACTTGAAAGACACCGTCGCGCAATTCGAGAATCGAGAGATCAAAAGTGCCGCCGCCTAAATCATAGACGGCAATTTTCGACCGTTCGCCCAGCTTATCCAAACCGTAGGCGAGAGCAGCAGCGGTCGGTTCGTTCAGAATACGTTCAACGGTGAAACCGGCGAGCTCGCCCGCCGCTTTGGTGGCGTTACGCTGCGCGTCATTGAAGTAAGCAGGAACAGTAATGACGGCGCGGGATACTTGCTCACCGAAATAGGCTTCGGCATCGCGCTTGAGCTTGCGCAAGACTTCCGCAGAGATTTCTTCCGGAGTGAACTTGCGGTCGTCGATCGGAATTTGCACGGGTCCCGCGCCTTTGCCTTCCACCGGGTAAGTGACCAGCATTTCTTCGGCGCTGATGTCGGTCCCGCGACGACCGAGGAAACGTTTCACCGAGTAAATGGTGTGCGAAGGTTTAAGCACCCGAACACGATTTGCCTTTTCGCCGACCACAGGCGCACCTTCTGAAGAATAGTGCACGACTGAGGGCGTTAGCCGCCGACCGTCAGGATCGGCGATCACAAATGGGATGCCGGAATCGACCGCCGCCACGAGCGAGTTTGTCGTCCCGAGATCGATGCCGACGATTCGCCCGGAGCTCATAAGGAATGAGGCTTAACTGCGAATGAACACGCATGGACACCAATCAGAACAAAGAGGCATTCGTGTGAATTCGTGTTCATTCGTGGTTGGTCTTCTTCCCTGAGTCTCAAGAACGGGCCAAATCCTTCCGTGGGAACAACGGTGCCGGAGTGCCGATTTGGTGTCCTACTTCCAACACGCCCCACGCGAGATTTGCGAGAGTCTGCTTCGAACTGCCGAGGTTTAGTTGCTCCATGATCTTCGCGGAAGTTTCAGGAAGTACCGGCGAAACGAGAATGGCGATCAGGCGACAGACTTCGGCGAGGTTATACAACACCTCGTCCAGACGTTTTGCCTCTGCCGGATCTTTCGCCAGCTTGAACGGAGCGGTTTGGTCGACGTATTGATTCGCGCGCGTGATCAAGCCCCACGTCGCAACAAGCGCCGCTTGAATGTGATGTTGCGCATATTCCGAGCGGGCATTCTGGATGAATTCCGTGGCTTCGCGTTCGAGTTCGTTCGAACGCGCCGGCACCTTTCCGCCGCGATAACGGTTGAGCATTGAAAGCGAGCGGTTCACCAGATTGCCAAGACCGTTCGCGAGTTCGGCTTGATAGCGAGCCTGAAATCCGGCGTCGGTCCAATTACCGTCCGGGCCCATATCAAGTTCGCGAGTCACGTAATAGCGGAACGCATCGAGGCCGTATTCGTTAATCACCGCGATCGGGTCAACGATATTCCCGGTGGATTTGCTCATCTTCTCGCCGTTCTTTTCCCAGAATCCGTGCGCGAGAATCTGTTTTGGAAGCGAAAGGCCCATCGCTTTGAGCATGATCGGCCAATAGATCGCATGGAATTTTACGATGTCCTTACCAATTACGTGAACGTCCGCGGGCCAGAGTTCGAGTTTCTGTTGAAAGCTTGGTAGTTTCGCGATGGGCGAATCACCCAGCCCAAGCGGCGTCACTACGTTTGGATCACCATATGCAGCGGGAACGGTAACGTAATTCACAAGCGCATCGAACCAAACATATGTGACATACTCGCGATCAAAAGGAACGGGAATGCCCCAATTCAGTCGCGCGGAAGGCCGGGTAATGCAGAGGTCCTCAAGTTGATTGTTCTTCAAGAAGCCTAGAATCTCGTTTCGGCGCGCACGCGGAGTGACGAAGTCTGGGTTCTTCTCGATATAATCAATCAGCCACTGCTGCTCATTCTTGAGATTGAAATAGTAGTTCTCTTCCGAGAGCTGGATCACTTCGCCATAACTCGGATCAAAAGTTCCATCGGGTCGGCGCTCTTTTTCAGGGACGAACGTTTCCTGGCGTAACGAGTAGAATCCTGTATACGCCGCTTTGTAAAAATGTCCGCTCGCCTGAAGTTTGTTCAAGATCGCTTGAACCACGGTCTTGTGGCGCTCCTCGGTCGTACGGATGAAATCGTCGTTCGTCAGCTTGAGTCCAGAGGCGAGTTTCTTCCAATCTTCCGCCAACTGGTTGCAATATTCCTGTGCCTGTTTCCCTTCCGCGATTGCGGCGAGTTGAACTTTCTGCCCGTGTTCGTCGAGTCCGGTCAGGAAAAACGGCTCATGTCCAAGCGCCGTTTCCACGCGCGCAATTACGTCCGTAATGACCTGCTCGTAAGCATGCCCAAGGTGCGGCTGCCCATTGACGTAATAGATAGCGGTGGTGATGTAAAACCGTTTGCTCATCCGACCGCTACTTTGGTGGAAGGGAGTTTCAAAAGCAAAGGTTTGGGAGAAAGCCGTAGTTAAGACGGAAAGGTTCGGTCGAATTCCGCATGGGAGCCGATCCAAACCCAAACCCAAACATCGTTTGGAAATCTTTGGGCGACGGCTCGATAGTCACGCGTCACCCGAACGTACCAAAAGCGCGGATCCGCCTTCAAGCGTTCAAGGTGGAGTGAGGGATGTGCAGGATTGTCACGAAACTTGCGGTACGCGTTTCGGGCTGCCACGCGAATTTCAACAGGCAGAGCGTAGTACGCACTCCAGAACTCGGAAATTCCACGAGAAATCACGGTGCGTTATCAAAATCCTCCTCGTGAATTTGGGGCACACTGGCCGGATTTTCACGGAGCCGAGCGGCAACAACATCTCCCAACGCGCTCAGTGACGGCCGGGGGCGTGGATCATTGGCGATGCGCTTCCACTCGAGGTCATCATCGATTTCAGCAAACAATGAGTGCAGGTTTTGCAGAAGTTCTCGTTGCTCGGTTTTCGGCAGAGCGCGAATAGCTGCCTCGATTTCTCGCACAGAGCTCATGAGATAGTTGGCTGTCCGACATGGATTCGAACCATGACAAACTCCTCCAAAGGGAGTTGTGCTACCATTACACCATCGGACAAGCCGTGCGGCTAAGATACCCATCCGCGAGCGCCTCGCAACTGAGTTTTAGTTAGCCTCCCACCGCTGTGTATTTGCGAATTCCCCTACCCCAAACCCACTGCGCAAAAAGGCAGAAAAAAGTTGTCCAGAAAAGTTGGATGGCCAGGCCGCTCCAGAGGGCTTGGCCCTGAACGCGGCCAAGGTAAACGCTCACGGGAAAGAAGAGTTGGTAAGGAAACGGCGTGTATTGCAACGCGGTCGCGATCCCGCGCGGCAGGATGTCGATGGGAAAAAGATGTCCTCCTGCGATGTATTCGAACGCAAAGAGAATGAAGATAAAGGTCGAGACTTCAACTACCCAGAACGCAAGCATCGCCATGGTGTAGGACATGAAGAACTGCAGCAGAGCGGTCAGTGCCATCGACAGAAGAAAGATCGGAACCGCCAGGAGCGAGGCGGGAGCAACGAAGTACTCGCGCTGAAAAAAGAGAAAAATGCCGACCGGCAAAACGGCAACCCCCGTGTAAATCAGCCGCCCCGAGAAGAATAGGCAGATTCGATAAACCATGTAATCAATCGGCTTGAGAAGAAATTGATTGATATTGCCGTCTTTGATGTCGCCGGCGATTTGCCAATCATCCTCGGTAACGCCGGTCAAAGCGTCGACAATGGTGACGAGAAGGTAGTAGGAGATCATTCCGGCGAGTGAGTAGCCGGCCACCTCACTTTCGTCTTTGCCGGCGTAAACCGCGCGCCAGAGATAGATCGTCGCCATCAAGGGGATGAGCGCGAACGCCGAGCGGAAGAGAAAATTCACCCGGTAAACGAGGGTGTTCTGAATCCCGACGTTGATGACGTGCAGATATTTCTTCACCGTTACTCTGGGAGAGGTTTACCCTTCGTTTCGGGCGCAAACCATATAATTACCAGGCCGAGAATATAGATCAGGGTGATTACTTGTCCCATGCGAGCGTAACTGTTTCCGAAATGCTGCACCAGTTGGCCCGCCGCGACCGCACCGACTGCGGCGAAAATGCGTCCGGTATTGTAGCTCACTCCCTGCCCGGTCGCGCGCACGCGCGTGGGAAAAAGCTCGGGCAGATAAAGTGGAAACCAACCGTAGAAGGCCGCGGTAAAAAGGCCCGTAGCAAAGATCGTCGCAACGAGCGATGCGTCGTACTCGTGAAAGTAGCGAAATAGAAATTGGCAAACCGCAAACGATGCAGCACACAGCCCGAAGAACGCCGGACGTCGTCCAATTTTCCCGCCCACGATCGGGCCGAGCAGCGAACCGACGACTGCGCCGTAGGCTGAAGCCATTTGCGCCACAGCCTTGGCATTTGGATTCTTGCCTTGCGTGAGTTGGTCAACCCAAACTGGAATCCACTGCACCGATCCCCAAGTGCCAATCAGCGCGATGGATGCAAAGATGATTCCGAGAAGGGTGAACTTTACGAGCGGCGGACGAAACACTTCCTGAAGCGGACGCGTATCCTTTTTCGCGACGGCTTTCCACTTTTCCGATTCGGGAACGAATAGTTGGATCAGAACGACCAGGAGCGACGGAAGGGCCCCGACCAAAAACATCCACCGCCAGGAATCCTTCGTTACAACCCATGTTTTTGCTATCCAGGCCACGAGCAGGAAACCGACATTCGACGCCGCGCCGATAAATCCTGCCATGAGAGGCCGCAACTTTTCCGGCCAGCATTCCATGACCAGCGCGACCCCAAGTGACCATTCGCCGCCCATGCCAAGCGCCGCGAGAAAACGATAGAAGGCGAGATCGAGCGGTCCTTGGGAGAAGAACGCCAGCGCGGTGCAAACGGAATAGACGAAAATGCTCAACGCCATAGCCCGAACGCGCCCGATTCGATCACCCAACCAACCAAAGACAAAACCGCCCGACGCGGCGCCAATGAGAAAAGCGGCCGTGATCCATCCCATCCAACGTCCGACGAAGCCATCATCACCAGCGGGCGCGAAATTCAGAAGCGCCGGTCTGGCCACGACCGGAAACAGGCCCATTTCAAAACCGTCAAACAGCCAGCCAAGAAAAGCGGCCAGCAGAACAAGCCACTGCGCGCGAGTGATTCCCTTGCTTTCCATGATAAAGGAGATGGCAGAGTTGAACTTGATTAAGGGACGAACATCAAGCCTTTGCTTCCATGTGTCGGGTTGAAATTGCAATCTGAACCGTTAACCGGCACCTTCAACCATATGACCGTTCACAAGGCGACGCAAAAGCATCCGCCAAAGACCACTGTGTCGCTGGCTGAAGCTCAGGCAGCGCTTCCTCGCCTCATCAAGCGCAAGGAAACAATCAAGATACAAAGCAGGGACGAGACTGTGGCATTTATTGTTCCACGAGAGCGAATGGAAGCGCTGTTGGAGACCATGGAAATACTTTCAAATCCTGATGCGGCCGCAGCGATTCAACGCGACCGTTCAGGCAAAGGCGTTTACTTCCCGCTTTCGGCCTTGGATGAAGACGAAGGTTGAACTCGACCCACAGGTCGTTCAATTCGTCCGTTCGCTTTCTCCAGAACCAAGAAAGATGCTCCGGGCAGCTATCCGCGGGCTCGAAAGTGAAGAAGGAGACCTGAAACAGTTAGAGGGAGAACTGGCGCCGTACTCGCGCCTTAGAGCGGGAAGATACCGAGTCATTCTTCGCTCTTACATCCAAGAGAGCCGCAAAGTGAGCCGATGCGTGTTTGCTGAACGTCGCGCCGTCGTATACGAACTGTTTTCAGAAATTCTGCGTGGCACCTGAAACTCCGATGAATACACACATTACCCTCGGCCATTCGCCCGATCCAGACGATGCCTTCATGTTTTACGGCCTTGCGAAGGGGCTTATCCCAAGTGAATCGTTCGAGTTCGAACATATCTTGCAAGATATCCAGACCCTGAATGAACGGGCCACACGTGGCGAACTGGATGTCTCTGCCATCAGCATCCATGCGTATGCTTACGTGAGTGACAAATACGCGCTGCTGCCGAGCGGCGCGAGTATGGGGGACGGATACGGGCCGATGCTTGTGGCGAAACAGCGGTTTTCGCGGGAAGAGATTTTGGAAAAGAGAATCGCGGTTCCCGGAACGATGACCAGCGCGTTTCTCGCGCTGCAACTGTTCCTTGGAAGACCTGCGCGCGAACTGAATACCATCGTCGTTCCTTTCGATGAAATCTTCGCGGCATTACGCGAAGGGAAAGCGGACATCGGACTGATCATTCATGAAGGGCAACTCACCTATCGCAATCAAGGTCTGGAACTCTGCGAGGATCTGGGGATTTGGTGGAACCGTACGCAGGACGGTTTGCCGCTGCCGTTGGGCGGAAACGTCATTCACAAACGTTTTTCAAAATCTGACCGCAAGTGCATCTCGGACCTACTCACTGCCAGCATTCAATTCAGCCTTGATCACCGGCCCGAAGCGGTGCAGCACGCCCTGCAATTCGCGCGCGACATGGGAATCGATCTAGCGGATAAATTCGTGGGAATGTACGTGAACCACTGGACGCTTGATTACGGCGAACGTGGTCGTGAGAGTATACGCCGGTTCCTCGGATTGGCGCACGAGCGCGGGTTGATCCCGCACAAGCAGGAGTTGGAGTTCGTGGCTTAAGGACGACGCGCGAGTTGGCGCGCGAGATTCAACGCGGAAATCATGCTGCCGGGATTGGCTTTGTTTTGGCCGGCAATGTTGTAGGCGGTGCCGTGGTCCGGTGAAGTGCGGATGAAAGGGAGGCCCAGGGTCCAGTTAATTCCTGTTTCGAACCCGATCATCTTTAGCGGAGCCAAGCCCTGATCGTGATACATCGCCACTACTGCATCGTAGTGCCCGCGGAAGGCGTAGTAAAATAACGTGTCTGCAGCGATGGGACCCTCTACGGCGATGCCCCGGGCGCGGACGCGTTCGACGGCGGGCGTGATTGTGGTGATTTCTTCCGTTCCCATCTCTCCGCCTTCACCCGCGTGGGGGTTCAACCCGCAGACCGCGACACGTGCTCGCGGCAAACCGAGGTCTTTGCAGGATTGTGCGGCCAGTTCGATGGTCTGTTCGATTTTCAGGCCTGTGATGTGATCGGCCACAGCTCGGAGCGGGAGGTGTGTCGTAACGAGAGCAACCCGTAACCATCGATCGCGATCATCGGCGCCCAGGAGCATCATGGCGGTGCGATTGGCTCCGGCGAGCTCGGAAAGCATTTCGGTCTGGCCGGTAAAGGGACGACCGAGTTTAATGATGCTCTCTTTGTTCACGGGTGCCGTGACAACACCTTTGAGTTCCTTGCGATTGGACCTTTGCGCGCCCTCTACGAGAGCCGCTACGGCTGACTCCGCGGCAACGGCCGAGCCGCATTCCAATTTTTGTGGGAGCACTGGACCGACGTGATGAACAAAACAGGAGCCGGGATCGGAATAGGAATTGAACGGCCTCAGGTCGAGACCGGTTCCGAGCGTTTCGTTCAAGCGAATAGCGTTTTGACTATCACCGAGCAAAAGGTATTTGAAATGCTTGTCCGGTGAAGCGGCGAGAGCCTTCAAAGCCACCTCGGGGCCGATGCCCGAAGGATCTCCCAAAGTAATTCCGAGCCAAGGGGCCATTCGCTTAGAAGTAACGGACGAACGCCTTCGACTTGAGCTGATCGATCCAGACTCGGTGCAGGCGCTTGGTTTCCTCCGCTTTGAGGATGCCTTCAATTTCGTCCCGGACTTCGGCGAGAGTTTTTGTGTAAGAAATTTTTTTGTCCTCGACGAGCATCACGTAAACCGCGTTCGGGGTTTCAATCACACCGCTGTGCTGACCTGGCTCGAGCGCAAACGCTGCGTTGCGCAATTCTTCGCGCAGCATCGTCTTTTGCACCCAGCCCCAATCGCCGCCTTGCTGCGCCTGGGAACCGTTCGAGTAGACGCGAGCCAGTTCGTCGAATGGAACTTTCTGGTCCAGCTTCGCAATGATTTCTTCCGCCGCTTTCTTAGGTGAGAAAAAACCGTTCGCGCTATTGGTCATGACGATCATACGCAGCTTCACCTGGTCTTCCATTTTGAAATCGTCACGGTGCTGCGTGTAGTAATTCTCGATTTTGGTCGGGGAGATCAGCGGTTCATGCGGAACTTTCTGTTGCCACATCAAACGCAGGATTTCCCGTTCACGAATGCGGGTGCGCCATGTCTCAAAAGTGATGCCTTGTGCCTGTAGTGTTTTCGTCAGGGTCAGCCGGTCTCCGTACTTGCGAATGTCTTCTTCGATGCGGCCCTGAAAATAACTCTCCGGAACCTGGTAACCGGCTTTTTTATATTCCTGCAAAACAAGCTGGTTCTCGACCATGTCCTCCAGCTTGGCCTTTTCCAATTCCGCCGCTTTCTGCTGGAAGACCGACGGTTGGCTGGCATAACGGCGCTCCAGCATGTCGAGGTCCTCCTCCATCGCGAGTTGGACATCCTTGTACGTGATGACCGCGTCACCGACGATCACCGCGATTCCGTTCACGAGGTCTGGATTGGCGGCGCGCGACGGCGAGACAAGCGCCAAAACCGCCAGGGCCAGAAACAATTTCTTCACAGCCGGACTGTAGGAAAGGTGAACGCGAGGGTCAAGGACGGTGCCGAGCAGCCGAGCAGCAGGTCGGCGTCGAACTATCAATCCGAATAGTGCTTCAGAGACGTTCGGAGTAGAACTTTTGTTATTCATCTTCATCGTTCCACTTGCGCTCTCCGCGTTCGATTTTAAACTCCGCCCGCGCATGATTAACCTCAGTTCGCTGAACCCGCAGCAAAGGCTCGCCGTTGAAACGATCAACGGGCCGGTTCTGATCCTCGCGGGTGCCGGCACGGGTAAAACGCGCGTCATCACCTACCGCATCGCGCACATGATCGGTCGCGGCGTGAATCCGGGAAATGTTCTGGCTGTAACGTTCACGAACAAAGCCGCCCGCGAGATGCAGGAGCGGGTCCGCGAACTGGTCCCGAATAGAAAGAGGGACGATGGCGAAAAGCCGGAACGGCCCACCATCTGCACTTTCCATTCGCTCTGTGTCCGCATTCTGCGAAAACACATTGAGCTGCTCGGGTACAAGCGCAACTTCGTGATCTACAGCGAGAGCGACCAACTCGGCGCGATGAAGAAAGTGCTGAGCAACCTTTCTGCCAAGGGTGAGAAGGTTGAGCCCCGTGCGATCTTGAGCATTTTGAGTCGTTTCAAAAATGGCGGCGCGGACGCGGCAAAACTTTCCGATCCCAGCGCGGTGTTTGTCGCGCAACATGTCCGGGAACGTTATCAGCAGGCCCTACACGCCTGTAACGCCGTTGATTTCGATGACCTGATTCTGCTCACGCTTCGGCTTTTCAAAGAACATCCCGATGCGCTGGAAGCCTGCCGCGACAAATATCGATACGTAATGGTGGACGAATATCAGGACACGAACGGAGCGCAGTTCGAACTCGTCCATGCCCTCACACAAAAGCACCGCAATTTCTGCGTGGTTGGTGATGACGATCAAAGCATCTACGGCTGGCGCGGCGCGGAGATCGCCAACCTGCTAGACCTGGAAAAACACTATCCGGAAGTCAAAGTCGTCAAGCTCGAGCAGAACTATCGGTCGACCAACACGATTCTCAACGCCGCAAACGCAGTCATTAAAAACAACACCCGCCGTCGCGGGAAAAAGCTTTGGTCGGACAAAGGGCAGGGGAGCCGGATCACTCTGCACGCCTTTGAGAACGATGAAGAAGAGGCGCGCACCATTGTCGAGGACATTGAATTCCGCCGTATGGCCCAGCGCATTCCGTGGCAGGAGCAAGCCATTCTCTTCCGCACGAATCTCCAGGCCAGGCCGATCGAAACCGCGCTACGCAAATCTGGCGTCCGCTACCACCTGATTGGCGGGCAGAGTTATTTTGATCGTCGCGAGGTGAAGGACGTTCTCGCCTACCTGAAACTTTTCCTGAACCCGAACGATGAAATCAGCCTCCTCCGCATCGCCAATGTTCCGCCGCGCGGTCTCACTGACACGACAATGGAACGCTTGCTTGCTGCCAGCCAGGAGCGAAAATGTTCGGTATACGCGGTGATGGGCAATCCCGTTGTCCAAAGCACCTTTCAATCCCGCACACGTGAAGCGATTGAACGATTCATCGCGCTGCTTGGCCGTTATCGTCAGCCGCTGCTTCTGGATCCTCAACTCAACCTGACGGACTGGGCGCACGGCATCCTCACAGAAATCGGCTATTACGATGAACTGCGCCGCGGTGAGAAGGACGCGGAAGTCGCCGAAAATCGGATCGAGAATGTTAAAGAACTGCTTGCTGATCTGAATGAAGCCGGAAAGCCCGGAACGCCTGCTCTCGAAAGAATTGAAGCTTTTCTCGACGACCTTACGCTCGACAGCGAACGCGCCGAAGAAAAAGAGCGCACCGGAGACGCCGTCACATTGATCACGATGCACAGTTGCAAAGGACTCGAGTACCCGCACGTTTACGTCGTCGGCCTGGAAGACGGTCTATTGCCCCACACACGGTCAAAGGTCGAAGGCACCATCGATGAGGAACGCCGCCTGTTTTACGTCGCTATCACCCGCGCAATGAAGACGCTCACGATCAGCCATTGCGAAACTCGGAAGAAATACGGCGATGCCGTACCGTGCCATCCCTCACCTTTTCTCAAAGAACTTCCCGAGGACCTTGTCGAGCACGGCGACGTTAAAGCGAAACAACCGGTCGCCGTCGATTCCGGGCGGAATCTCTTTGCGAGCATGCGTGCTGCTCTCGGTTAGGATGTGGCTGGATCTGCCGACACTTCAATTTCGGCGAGGTGTTCCTTGTCCTTGACCGTGACGTAGACGAAACCGCCGACCGCACTCCAAAACAGACTGGTTGCGAAACCGACCAACGAAATCAACAGCGCCTCGGCATACGGAATCCCGATCGCCGGAATCGCCAAAAACCAAACGTAAAGATTCTCACGCACGCCCAACCCGCTTGGGGTAATCGGCAGCGTCGAGATGCACGTGACGATCGGAACCACTGCGGCGATGGCGAGCACAGGAGCTTTCAGGTGAAAACCCCAGATCAGCACCAGGAAGTGCAAAATGCAGACCAAATTGGCAAGCGTAGAAATCGGAAGGACGCGGAGAAAGAAGGTCCTATCCCGCCCGAATTCGCGGAAAGCCTCGATCGAACGCTCCAGCATTTCGCCTTTCGGCAGGCGTCGCAGCCAGTCACGGGCGCCCGGAATGCCTTTGGAAACGCCACCCCAAAACGAGATAAAAATGAACACCGCGCACCCGGCGGTCATGGCGAGAATAATCCAGATGACGAGTTTCAGTTTCGCATCAAGAGCGGAGAGCAGATTGAAATTGAGAAGCATCATCATGCACGCGAGCAGCAGCATGGAGAAAAGGCCGATTATCCGATCTACAGCGACCGTCACCACGGCTTCGGTTTTCTTGTGATGGGTTTCGCGCGCGACGTAATAGGCCTTGAGCAAGTCCCCACCAACTGACCCGAGAAGAAACGAATTAAAAAAGTGCGCGATAAAAGAAATTTCGAGCGTGCGCGAAAGCGGAACGTTCAGTCCGTGGACTTTGAGAATCGTTTGCCACCGAATTACGCCGAGGAACAGAATCGCTCCCATCAGCAATACGGATAGCCCGAGATATTTCGGGTCCATCAATTTGAGCGTGGCCCAAAGTCCCGCGGGCCCGTACGTCCACGCTACGGTGAGTCGCTGCCATTTGGTGAGCCCAGCCCAATCGTGGCCGGCGCGTTCCCAACCGAGGCGGCCTTCATTGTAAAAAATCGCCTGAAAAATCCATCCGAGCAAGAGGATGCAGATGGCGATTCGCCATCCAATCTTCCAAAGGTTGCGCAGTTGATCTTTCCGCATCAGTTCGTGACGCGGGGAGGGTACCCTCGACTAAGGGATGTTTCGAGCGGAATTGAGCGGCTACATGCCCATGATTTCGTAACCGCAATCGACGTAGAGTACCTGGCCGGTAATCGCCGCCGCACCGTCACTCGCGAGAAACGTTCCGGTGGCACCGAGTTCCTCCGGTAAAACGTTACGTTTCAGCGGAGAGTGCGCCTCGTAATGCTTGAGCATTTCCAGAAATCCCGAAATCCCACGCGCAGCCAACGTATTCACCGGCCCCGCGCTGATGCAATTCACCCGGATCTTTTTCGGTCCCAAATCATAAGCGAGATAGCGCGTCGAGGCTTCAAGTGACGCTTTGGCCACGCCCATTACGTTGTAGTGCGGCACGACCTTCTCCGCGCCGTAATAACTCATCGCCACAATACTCCCGCCATCCGTCATGAGCGGAGCCGCTTCCCGAGCCAGTGCGACCAGGGAGTAAGCGCTGACATCATGCGCCACGCGAAAAGCTTCTCGGCTCGTATTCACAAATTGTCCTTCGAGAGCATCCTTCGGTGCGAAAGCCACCGCGTGCAAAAGCAGGTGCAACTTTCCGAATCGTTCTCCGGCCTGTTTAAAAACGTTCGCGATATCTTCATCGCGCGTCACGTCGCAGGGAAGAATCAGCGTATCATTGCCGAAAGTACTCGCCAGTTCCTCAACGTTATCCTTGAGCCGTTCGCCTTGATACGTGAATGCCAGCTTCGCGCCCGCTTTGTGCCACGCCTGCGCAATTGCCCATGCAATCGAGCGCTTGTTAGCCACGCCAAAAACGACCCCGAATTTGTTCTCCAAAAGTCCCGTCACGCTCGTAGACCTAGGTGAAAAGCGGCTCTGTGGCAAGTGCCGCGTCTGGCGAACCGGCGCGAACTGATTCTGCCTCAACATCTTGAGGTTCGTCGACCAGGAACGGTTTCACTAATTGCAGAACCGCGCTGATCCACGCGGGTTGGTTGTTCAGGCAGGGGATCATTGTAAACTGTTCGCCACCGGCCCCGAGAAAGGTTTCTTTGCCGCGCATCCCGATCTCTTCGAGAGTTTCGAGACAGTCCGCGACAAAGGCCGGGCAGATCACCAGCAATTTCTTCACGCCGGATTTCGCGAGACGTTCCAATTCGTGATCAGTGTAAGGCTGCATCCATGGGTCACGACCGAGGCGACTCTGAAAGGCAATTGAGTATTTAGCGCGCGGAACACCGGCAGATTCGGCGAACAAGCGCGCGGTTTGAAAGGTTTGCGCGCGATAACAGGTTTTGTGAGCGAGGCTCGGCACTTCGCAGCAATTCTGCACTTTCAGGCAGTGGCATTTCGTGGGATCGCTCTTGCGCAAATGGCGCTCGGGCAAACCGTGAAAACTGAAAAGGAGGTGATCGAAGTTCGTGGCGAGAAAAGATTTTGCAGAATCGACCAAGGCCGAAATGTAGGCCGGATGATTGTAAAATGGCTCGACTACTTTTAGGATAAGTCCTTCTCGCTTCTGCACTACCGCACGAACCTTTTCGACGGCCGTTTCGTAACTGGACATCGCGTAGTGTGGAAAAAGCGGCAGCAGAATGATCTCGCGAACGCCACGGGTCACAAGGCTATTCACGGCCTGTTCGACACTCGGATTCTGGTAGCGCATCGCCAGTTCGACCGGAATGGACAGGTTTCGCCGAATCGATTCCTGCAAATGGCGACTCGTCACGACCAGGGGCGAACCTTCGTTTGTCCAAATCGATTGATAAGCTTCAGCGGATTGGTGCGGGCGCTTCGGCAAAATGGCAAAATGCACTATCCCAAATCGGATCGGATAGGGCGCATCGATCACGCGTTTGTCCATGAGGAATTCGCGCAGATATCGGCGCACGTCGGGAACCGCGGTCGAATCGGGCGACCCGAGGTTCATTAAGAGCAAGCCTTGCATAAACAATCTAAGCGGCGGCCAGATGGTGTTCGAAATTCAGAACCGGACTGTGTTCGCGCGCCAATTGCTCGCCATAGGCCAGCCCGTTCAGGATCGAGTCGCCGAGCGAAACACCTTTGTAGTAGTTCCCGCCCAAATGCAGGCCCGGACAATTCTGTTCGAGCGTTACAATTTGCGCGGCGATTTTGCTGTAGCCTAGTTCGTACTGGGGAATGGCCTTCGGGAAGACAACGTTGTGCGTGAAGACCGGGCGACCCTTTATTCCGAGCGCACGATTCAAGTCTGCGACCGCCAGGGTGACCTGCTCTTCTTTCAAACGAAAGGCCGTTTCGGGCGAACGGAAGCCGCCGAGGTAGCAACTGATACAGACGTGTCCCTTCGGCGCACGATTCGGAAACAATGACGACGAAAAGATCGCACCCAGAATGCTGAACTTTTCCACTTTCGGAACGAGGAACCCGAACCCATCCAAGGGATGGTCAATTTGATCGCGCTTGAAACCAAGTACAAGACTACTCACTGGCGCATAGCGTATTTGATCGAGGAAATCGAAACTGGCGCCAGCGCGGCTGCGCAACGAAACGGAGCTTAGTTTGTAGGCTGGAACCGTCAGCAGCACAGCCGGATGCTCTTCAATCTCCGTCCCTGCCGCGCTCATCAGTTCGAGCTTCCAACCGCCGTTGATCTGTTCGATGCGTTGCAGCGCATGGCCGAAACGCAACTCGACATCCAATGCTTCCGCAAGGGTGTCAGTCAATGTCGAAAGACCATTCAAAAACGAGACTTTGGGCGCGTTCTGCTTGGAAACCGTTCTGCGTTTCTTCCGTTCGCGAGCGCCCAAAACCTGGCCCCGGATGAGCGATCCGTACTTTTGCTCAAGAGCGTACACCTTTCCGAACGCTTCGCGCACAGAAAGCTTCCAGGGATCGCCCGCATAAACTCCCGCGACGAACGGGTTGATCGCGTAATCCAAAAATTCGCGACCAAGGCGGCGCACGACGAACTGCGCCAAACTTTCCTCCTTTTCAGGGGACGAGCGAGGAATAAAGGGTTCACGGAGCAGGCGCAGCTTGGCCGACGTAGAGAACAGCTCTGTTTTCAGGAATTGTAATGGACTGCCTGGCACCTCAATCGGCTTGCCGTTGCGAATGATGTATTTCTTTGCCGCCTCCGGGTCGGAGTAAAGCGCTTCTTCGGCCAGGCCCAGTTCGCGAAAGAGCGCTGGAATTTCGGGCGAAGTTTCGAGCAGCGTGTTCGGACCGCACTCGGCGAGAAAGCCGTCCTGACGCACGGTTCGCACCACTCCGCCAGGCACACTACCGGCCTCGTAAATCGTAACGGGCACTCCGCGTTTCTTCAGGATGTAACCGGCGGTCAAGCCAGTAACCCCGGCGCCCACAATGGCAATCGATTTCATAGGGTCAAATCGTTTTGGAAAATCGCTTTTCCGTCTCAGTGTTGTAGTACCCGTCAAATTGCATGGCAATGTTCCGGATGAGCAAACGGCCCATCGGCGTAACGTCGAATCCAACCGGCGTGAAGCGGATCAAGCCATCCTTCTGCATCGCGCTGAGTCCCTCGATCTCGCGCCCGAAATATTGCAGGAAGTCGATTCCGAATTTCTCACCGATCTTCGTGAAGTTGAGCGAGAGATCGCACATCACCCGTTTGATTGTCTCGCGACGAATACGGTCGTCTTCGTTGACGAGATAAGCCTTGGCCAGCGGCACTTTTCCCTGGTCCAGTGCGCCGTAGAACTTCGGCAGGTCCTTTTCCGTCTGCCAATACGCATTGTCAGTTTGGGAAATTCCCGACACGCCGAACGCGTAGATATCTGCTCCGGCCGACGTGCTGTAGCCCTGGAAATTGCGATCCAACTTGCGGGTGCGTTGCGCAATGGCGAGCGAATCGGTCGGTTTAGCAAAATGATCCATGCCGATGTAAACGTAGTTGTCGTTTGCAGTCAGTTTCTCAACCGCCATTTTAAGGATCTGCAATTTCTCCTCGGGTGTCGGCAGCGCTTTTTCCAGGACACGTTGCGATGGTTTCAGCCAGGGAACGTGCGCGTAACTAAAGAGTGCAATGCGATCCGGACTCATGCGCAAGACTTCGTCGACCGTCTTTTCAAACGAGCTCATCGTTTGATGCGGCAGCCCGTAAATCAGGTCCATATTCACCGATTCAAAGCCAACTTCGCGAATCCAGTTGGTGACCATTTGAGTGAGTTCGAGCGGCTGAATTCGGTGAATGGCCAATTGAACTTTTGGATCGAAATCCTGCACCCCAATCGACGCTCGATTAAATCCGACAAAGCGCAGTGCATTCAGGTGCTTGCGGGTGAGCCGGCGCGGATCGATCTCGACTCCTGCTTCCATGCGCGGATCGATCTTGAAGCGGCTGTAAATCTGTTGCCCGAGCCAGAGGATTTCATCAGGCGTCAGAAAGGTAGGTGTGCCACCTCCGAAGTGCAATTGCACCACGTTGCGCGCGGGGTTCAAAATCGCTCCCATCTGGTCTAACTGCTTGCCAATATAGTCAAGGTAAACGCGGCTTTGGCTCTGGTCCTTCGTAATCACGGTGTTGCAGCCGCAATACCAACAGAGTGATTGGCAGAACGGCACATGAAAATAGAGCGAGAGATCGCGCGCCTCTTTGTTGTTGGCGATCAATTCCTCAGCGAGCTGCGGCCAGGTTACCTGCTCGGTGAACTTGGTGGCGGGCGGATACGAGGTGTAGCGCGGTCCGGCGACGTTATATTTCCGGACGAGGTCGAGATTTACGTGTAGCTGGCTCATAGGGATTACTTGCGCAAGGTTTCAATCACTGCGCTGATGCTTTCGAGGTTGGCAGTCGGGGGAAGCCCGTGACCGAGGTTGAAAATCCATCCGTTGTGCCCGTCCATTTGGGCAAGCGCTGTCCGCGTGGCAGCCGCGGCGCGTTCGGGCGAGCCGAGTAGCAGTTCGGGATCAAGATTCCCCTGAACTGCCACCGACTCCGGAAGCTGGGAAACCGCTTCAGACAGCGAGATTCCGTGATCAATTCCCAGCACATCCGCGCCGGTCGAAACCAGATCGTTCCAGTTACGGGTTCCCTTGGAAAAAACCACCACCGGCACATTGTGCGCAACGGCACTGACAATCCGCTGAATCCATTTGCCCGACCCGGCGCGGAACAGTTCGTTCCCGAGCAAACCGCCGTGTGTATCGAAAATTTGGAGCGCATCCACACCGGCAGCGATTTGCATCCAGAGATATTCGGTAATTGCGACGGTGAGTTTTTCCATCAATCGCTCGAACGTGACCGGGTCGCTTTGCAACAGTTGCAGCGCGGCGGTGTGATTCTTTGAGCTGCCTCCGTCCAACATAAAATTGGCGAGTGTCCACGGCGAACCTGTAAAGCCAATCAGAGCGCGTTCATTTCCAAGTTGTCGCCGAATCAGACGAATTGCAGCCGGCACGTAGGCGAGTCGTTCGCGGATTTCGGCGGTGTTCAACCGTTCGATATCCGCTCTGGAACGAATTGCGAAATCCATCTCGACGCCACCCGTTTCGCGGAAGAAATACTTTTGACCCATCGCCTCTGGAATGACGAGAATATCGCTGAACAGGATGGCCGCGTCGAAGCCAAACCGGCGAATGGGTTGCAACGTCACTTCGGTCGCGAGATGCGGGTTGCGCACCAATTCAAGAAACGTGAAATTCTCCTTCAGCTCCCGATATTCCGGGAGCGCGCGTCCGGCCTGACGCATCATCCAGACAGGTGGATGGTCCACTGGTTCACACAACGCGGCGCGCAAGAACCGTTCGCGGGAAGTCAAAGATCGGCTCGGCGTAAGAGGGGCGACGGATGCTCTCGGCGGTGCGATAAACGTGCTCTGCATATGACGGTTGCACTCTGCGCGGAACCGCTCTATGCCGCTCACCACCCTTTGCTTGCTGCTAAGCAAAACTTGTTGCGGCCTCTCAAAAGTTGCCCTCCACCTGACAATCGAGCTCTCAGGGATGACCCCGACCCCGCCTCAGGAAAACTTGCAATGGCCTTTTGCTCTGGCATTGTGCTGCGAGCATAAATTCAGCTATTCTGTAGTAGACGAACACGAATGCCCAGCGACCGCCGCGCGCGACATGAACCCGTCAGTGATCAACGTCCTTTTGATCGAAGATGTGCCGAAGTACGCGCGCATGATGCGCGAAATGCTGGAGGAACATCGGGCGACTAAATTTCAACTGCACTGGGTGGAGTCGGTGGAGGCCGGACTGCTGGCGATTCCTGAGCTCAAGCCGGATGTTCTGCTGTTGGATCTCGGCGTCGCCGTGGCGCGTGGCATGCGGACTGTTCCAGACCTTCAACACCTCGCGCCGTATCTTCCGATCATCATCCTGAGCAGTCTGGACGACGAAGATGCCGCACTCAAAGCGGTGCATCAGGGGGCGCAGGATTATCTCGTAAAGAGCGAGATCAACGCCCACCTGCTCATCCGTTCGATCCGTTACGCGATCGAGAGGACTCGCGCTGAACTCGCCTTGCTCCAGGCGGAAGAAAAATACCGCAGCATTTTTGAAAACACAGTTGAAGGGATTTTCCAAACGTCGCCCGAAGGCAAGTATCTGTCCGCCAATCCTGCCCTCGCGCGCATTTACGGCTACGACTCGCCCTGGGAATTGATAGAGACTCTCACCAACATCAGTCGCGACCTCTACGTCGAACCGGGCCGCCGCACCGAATTTATCGCGCTGATGGAGAAAAACGACATCGTGAGCGGGTTCGAATCGCAGATCTATCGCAAGGACCACAGCACCATCTGGATTTCGGAAAACGTCCGCGCGGTCCGCGACCGCGTAGGGAATCTGCTTTACTACGAAGGAACGGTCGAAGACATCACGGAACGCCGCCTTCATGAACAAAACCTGCGCAATTCTGAGGCGCTTTATCACTCGCTCGTTGAAACTCTCCCGCAGAACATCTTCCGCAAAAACCTGGCGGAGCAATTCACCTTCGCCAACCAGCGCTTTTGTCAGACGCTTGGGCGGCCGTTGAGTGAAATTATCGGCAAAACCGATTTCGATTTTTTCCCTGCCGAACTCGCCGCGAAATATCAGAAGGACGACCAGCTCATTATCGAAACCGGCAAGATGCTCGAGACCGTGGAGGAGAATCGTCCCCCGGGAGGCGAAGTCATCTACGTGAACGTCGTCAAAACCCCGCTGCACGACGCGCAAGGCCGGATTATCGGCACGCAATGCATTTTTTGGGACATCACCGAAAAACGTCGGGCCGAAGAAGGGTTAAAGCAGGCGAATCTCGAACTCGGCCGCAGTCGCGAAGAGTTGCGCCTCAAAAACGACCAGATGGAGGACGACCTCCGCATGGCCCGCGAAATTCAGCAGGCGATTCTTCCGCAGCAATACCCGAGCTTCCCGCAAGGTGCGCCGCCTGAACAAAGCGTTCTCTCCTTCTGCCACCGCTATCTTCCGACCGGTGCAGTCGGCGGCGATTTCTTCAACATCATGCCGCTTTCCAACGACCGTGCCGGCATTTTCATCTGCGATGTGATGGGGCATGGCGTTCGTTCCGCGCTTGTCACAGCGATTCTGCGTGCCCTTGTCGAAGAACTGACTCCGGAGGCGAATGATCCCGGCGAATTGCTGGCGAAAGTAAATCAGGATCTTCGCTCGATTCTGAAACAGAGCGGCAACCCGCTTTATACGACCGCCTTTTACATGATCGCGGATCTCGCTGAAAAGCGTGCTTACTTTGCGAATGCGGGTCATCCCAAACCCATGGTCATTCGGGGAAGCAGCGGCGAAGTTGAACTGTTGCAAAATCGCGATCAGCGCGCCAATCCCGCGCTAGGCCTGTTTGATTCCTTCCGTTACACAACTTCCAGCATCGAACTTAATCCGGGCGACCGCTTCATTCTCTATACGGATGGCGTCTACGATCTTGAATGCAACGGCGATCTGCTGAGCATTGACTGGCTCCGCGCCGCATTCCATCGGCGCCGCGCAATGACGCTCCCGAATATCTTCGACGATCTCCTTACCGAGTTGCGCGCCTTCGCCAACGGCGAAGAATTTTGCGACGACATGTGCCTCGTTGGCATCGAAGTCAAAGGCGCTCGTTGACTTATTCGGCTGCGGCGGCCAGAAGGAAGTTCTCGATTTCAGAATCGACAAAGAAACGGGCGTCTTTTCGTAGCCGTGCGATCTCCGGATGTAATGCTGGAATCCAACCGTTTATCTTGGCGTGAAGAAGCTCTCCCAAAAGCCCGCCGATAGTGAGGTTAAGTGTGCGCGCGGCGGTGCGGCCGCGTCTTTCATCTATCAGGAGAAGGTCTGCCTCGCTGCGTACGGCTAACGAAATTGCCGCGCTCTCGCCTGCGTCTAACGAAAACGGCAGTACGACCGTAGCACTGCATTCTCGAGACTCAAGCCTTAGCCATCCTTGATTCAACGCTGATCTTACACGCACCAGTGCGGCGGCATGGCTCAATGCCTGGAGTTCCCGAGCAACTTCGATTGGAATCAGGACCTGCTTATAACGACGCTCTAACAGGTCCAATCGATCAATGATTGCGAGATTCTAAATGGGTGACGTGTTACTGACGACGCGCATGGACGATGTCTTCCTGCGCTTCTGCCAGTCCGTACTGTCGAGGAATGCCCCGTTCGCCGAGTTCAACGCCCATCGCGTAGACATCCAGCTCCGCGAATCGGGCTGCCTGCGCTAAACTCATCCACCCCTCCGCGTAGTACCGAGCGGCTAGTTCGATCTTCATATGTTTCTCCCTCTCGCCCGGTCCGAAAGGCAATCCGGCGAGCACTTCCTCATCGAACTCCAAGGTGACACTCATGTTGGGAGTCATATCCGCGCTTTTCTGCGCCTCGTCAAGGCTGGCGAAACATGCCTTTCTCGCAACCAGCCCGCCACAGATCGCCGTCAAGAAATGCATTCCCGTCGTGAATGCCTCTTGTCCTATATCTTCAGGAGGTTCTTTAGCGCACCAAGCACCTTCTCAACATTCTCTGCCTTTGACGTCTCACCCATCAGCCCAATCCGCCAAATCTTTCCTTTCATCGGCCCGAGCCCGGCACCAATCTCAATGCCATAATCATTCAGCAGCGCTTTTCGCACGCCGGCTTCGTCCGCGCCTTCGGGCACGGTGACCGCATTCAATTGCCAAAGCTGATGCCCCGGTTGCGAACCGAGTGAGAGCCCGAGCGCATCCAACCCTTTCTTCAGCAACTCGTGGTTTTGTTGATGGCGTTTCCAACGCGCTTCGAGACCTTCAACCAACACGAGCCGTAATGCTTCGTGCAGCGCGTAGTTCATCGTGATGGGCGCGGTGTGATGATAAACACGTTCCTGCCCCCAGTACGACGCCAGCAAATTCACATCGAGATACCAGCTCTGGACTTTGCGGCTGCGTTTGGTCGCGACTTCCATCGCCCGCGGGCTGAAGGACACCGGCGACAATCCGGGAGGGCAGCTCAAACATTTTTGCGTCCCACTATAAACCGCATCAATCTGCCAATCGTCGATGCGCACCGGACAGCCGCCCAACGAGGTCACGGTATCCAGCACCATCAATGCTCCCGCATTATGGGCAATCCGCGAGATCTCCTCCACTGGCGTCAACGCACCGGTTGAAGTCTCCGCGTGTACAATCGCGACCAGCTTCGGCTTGCGTCCTTCCACCACTTCAGCCACTTGAGAGGCTTCAATAATTCGGCCCCACGGTGCCTCCACCTTTGTCACCTTCGCGCCGCAACGTTCCGCCACATCCACCATGCGACCGCCGAAAACACCGTTTACTCCAATCACCACTTCATCGCCCGGTTCGATTAGATTGACGAAGCAGAACTCCATCCCCGCACTGCCCGTGCCGCTCACAGGAAATGTCATGTCGTTCTTGGTGATGAAGACCGCTCGGAGCATCACCTTGATCTCCTCCATCATCTTCACGAACACCGGATCGAGATGCCCCAGCAACGGCATGGACATCGCCTTCAGAACCGAAGGGGCGACATCACTCGGTCCAGGCCCCATCAACAGGCGGCGCGGCGGCACAAACTGCGCAGGTATTTGCATGCCGCAAACCATAACGAAAGGTGCCACTGTGGCTACTGAAAATGTGGTGAATAGTGGTGGGATCTGCGCGCTCTGAACGAGCGCGACGCCTCGCGGCGCGAGGCGTTCCACTAGGTGGTGCTTCTAGCGCTGCGGGCGCTCCTACCGATTTCGCTTCAGTTTTCCAACGATAAACGCGAGCAATCCAAGCGCTCCCAACACCACAATGAGCAAGCCGTAAGCGACCAGCTTAAAAGCTTTCGCCTGGTCCATGACTCTTTCACTCTCCGCCCGTTGCGCCATGGCAAAAACTTCGAACTCCTTTTCGATCGAACCGGCTCCCGGGTTTTCCTCCTTTAACTTGAGCGTCACCCAATCTGCCATCGGGCTTCCAAAACCCTCTGGCAGTTTCGCGCGCAACGCATCATCGATATCGGTCATTCCCTGCTCGCGATAGAAAATCGTCGTCGGTAATGCCCATAAACGCACCAATCCATTGTTCTTCGCCACGGTCAGAATGCGTGGCCACAAAAGCGGTCGTATCTCGGCGGCCTCGTTCGGATTAGCAAACGCCTCGCTATGTACCAGGCCGTGCAGCTTGTTCATTTGCAGGCCAATCGCTCCGGCGACTTCTCCGTCCGCATTTAGCGCGATCTGAAATTCGGTGAATCGCTTTTCCAGGTCCGCGGGATCCAGGTGCGCTCCTTGCCATAGTGCACGCAATTGGGGCAAATCCTCCAGCGTCGCCCGCCGGGTTTGGTACGCGGATTCGGGACTCTCATCATCACCGTTCATGCAACTGCGCCTGAGAATAGACAGCCGCAGCCGCGAAACAACCCTTTAACCACCCCGGATTAATTCTCCTCCACCAGGTAGCCCCACTCCCGCGCGCAGGAATTGCACAATTCGAGACTATAGCTTCCGCCGCTGAGGTGCCGCGTGAAGCGGACGCTCGGAATACCGGTATGACACGTTGTGCATTGAGAACTTCGGTAACGTGGTTCTCCCCAGTCAGGCGTGCCTCGAGGTACGCGGTCTGAAACAACAAGTCCGAAGGAGTTCGCGAAGGCGAAGTCGATGCTGGCTCTTTTCATGCCTGAATGATTGATCGAAGAAAAAGGCGCGGGAGCCCACACCGAAATTGCTGAAATGTTGCCCCGTTTTGTTCTCGCGAAGTCGGGAACCGGAGAGAGCCGCACATGCATCAACTTTGCTTGGAAGCTTTGTAACTTTTTCTCGCTGGGCGGCCCGGAATAGAGCATGAACACGTCTCCATCCATGACGCACACCGCGGAAGTTAATCAAAGTTCGTTCGACTCGGGCAGAATGCATATGATTATTCGGCGTTTCGCCGGCATCTTCATTCTCTTCAGCCTTTTGCTCGCGCATTACCATAGCCCGTACTGGCTTTGGTTTACCGCCTTCGTTGGGCTCAATCTCCTGCAATCGTCCTTCACGAATTTTTGCCCTCTGGAGTTGATCCTGAAGAAGCTCGGGGTGGCTGGTTCGTGTTGCGGCGCCACCAAATGAACGGTCGCGAGCTCATTCTAGGCGTTTGGATGCTGTGGTTGGTTGCGACGACGCGCGGCGAGGTCTGGACGCTGGAACGAGCGCTGGAGTACGCAGCGCTGCATAATCCCGATGCACGCATTGCTCAACAACGGATTGTTGCGGCGCAAGCGGGGCTGGAGCAGGCTAATTCCTTCTTTTGGCCGAAGCTTCAACTTCAATCCGGCTATACACGAACGGACAATCCGATGCTGGCCTTTGGCAGCATTCTCAATCAACGCGCGTTCAATCCCAATTTGAACTTCAACAACGTGCCGGAAACCGATGACATTAATGTGCGGGGCCTGGTAACCGCGCCCTTGTATGCAGGAGGCAGAAATACCGCCGAGCGTGACGCTGCGAAGTCTAATTGGCAGGCGGCTGGCTTTGAAGAATCCGCTGTCCGTAACAATCTTCAATACGAGGTTGCAAGGGCCTTTCACACGATTGTAAAGACGCGCGAGTTCGTCCGTTCCGCTCAGTCCACGGTCAGTTCGCTGGAGACAAATCTTGTGGTCGCTCAGCGCCGCATCGACGGTGGCACACTTTTAAAGTCTGACGGTTTGGATATCGAAGTGCGATTGGCGCAAGCGAGGGAAGATTTGGTTCGCGCCCGAAATTCACAAGCTCTCTCGCAACGGGCACTTTGGAACTTGCTCGGCCTGGAAGGGGAAAGCGAATTCGTAGTCGCAGATAGCGCGCCAAATCTCACGGCTCCAGAAAACACGGTGCCCGACCGCGCCGAACTCGCCGCCGCTCGCAAGCGGTTGGCGGCGGCTGAAGCCAGGGTGCGCAGCTCAAAAAGCGGTTACAAGCCGAAGGTGAGCGCGTTCGGAAGTCTGGACTACGATTACGGACCTATCACGCATGGTGACAACGGAAGTTATGCCGCCGGCGTCATCGCGCAGTGGGACCTGTGGGACGGGTTCTCGACTCGTTCCAAGGTCAGCGAAGCGCAGGCAAACCTTGAAGCGCTTCGCGAGGAGGAGCGAAAGCTGCGGCTGGAAATCGAACTGGAACTCGAGCAAGCCAGGTTGAACTTGCATGCGGCAGCCGAACGGTTGGCCACTACAGAAAAAATGGTCCTGCAGGCAACGGAAAGCCTGCGACTCACGCAGAATCGTTTTGAACAAGGGCTCGCTCTGAGCACACAAATTCTCGATTCCGAGAGCGCGCTTCTCGCGGCACGGGTCCGTCGCGCGGATGCTGAATCTGACGAAAGGATTGCCATTGGAGCGCTCCGAAAAGCTCTGGGGCTGCCTCAAATGGATCAACCACGATCTGCAAATGGATTATGAACAGCTTCCTTCCTCTGAACTCTTTTCTCCTTGTTGCGCTGTTTGTCCTTTCGGCGTGCGGTCGCAAAGCAGAGCGCGAAAAAAGCGCGCCAACGCTGCCGACGGCTTCGGTCCGTGTCCAAAAGATTGAAGCCGCGACCAGCAGTGCGACAGAAGAGGTGGTCGGGACGGTCCGCGCCAAAGTGCGTGCAACGCTCGAAGCGAAACAATCCGGGCGCATTGCAAAATTGCCCATAAACCTTGGCGAACAAGTTCGCGCCGGAGATCTCATCGCTGAATTGGACTCCGCAGAAACCGCGGCACGCCTCGACCAGGCCGAAGCTTCGCTCGAACAGGCCGACCGTGACTGGAAAAGGATTTCAACTCTCTTTGATCAGCAAAGTGCGACTCGTTCCGAGCGTGACACCGCCGAAGCCCGGTTGCGAGTTGCTAAAGGTTCTGTTGCCGAGGCGAAAGCCATGGCTGCGTATTCTCGTATCGTGGCGCCGTTCGATGGCGTGATAACGAAGAAGTGGGCGGAGGCGGGCGATCTTGCAACTCCAGGGAAACCACTGGCCGATCTCGAAGATCCCCGCGCTCTCCAGGTTGAACTGGATGTTCCGGAGGGATTGGCCGCGTCGTTGAAGCAAGGTTCTGAAATCGTGGTGACCTACAATAGCGGACGCGAAGAAACAAAAGCCACCGTCCGCGAACTCGCTCCGGCCGTTGATCCCATCACGCGCAGTCGACGTGTGAAACTGGATTTGAATTCCGAGCAACTTGGGCCCGGACAATTCGTTCGCGCCGCGTTGCCGGTTGGCGAACAAAAGTCGCTTTTCATTCCGCGCGAGGCTCTGCTCGAGCGCGGCCAATTGGAAATTGTTTTCACCGTTGCGGACAGCCGCGCGCGCATGCACCTCGTCAAAACCGGAAGAACCGCAGGAGAAGACGTTGAAATTTTGTCCGGCCTTAATTCCGGCGCTGTGGTGGTGGTCTCAGGCCACGATCAACTGAGCGACGGCCAGCCAGTGGAGGTGAAATAATGGGCGCCGCAAATCCAGGGAATGGCCTTGGCCTTGCCGGTCGAATCGCGCGTGCGTTCATCGATTCGAAGCTCACGCCGCTGGTCATCATCACCTCCATTCTGCTTGGCGCCGCAGCCATCCTGATGCTTCCGCGCGAAGAGGAGCCGCAAATAAAAGTGCCGATGATCGATGTGCTCGTCTCGATGCCTGGCTTCAGCGCCCGGGAAGTGGAGGAGCGCGCGACGCGCCCGATGGAAAAGCTGCTCTGGGAAGTTCCCGGTGTTGAGTACATCTACTCCACTTCGCGCCCGGGGGAGAGCCTGGTGATCCTCCGCTTTAAAGTCGGCGAAGATGTCGAACGCAGCCTGGTGAAGCTGAACCAAAAGTTGCAATCGAACTTCGACCGCATCCCCAAAGGTGTTTCCGCTCCACTCATCAAGCCGCGCTCGATTGATGATGTGCCCATCCTCGCGCTGACGTTTCACGGAAAAGCCTACGATCATCTCACGTTGCGCCGCCTGGTGGCGCAGGTGGACGACGCGGTCAAGCAAGTGCCGGACGTGGCGGAGACAACAATTATCGGGGGAGCTAAGCGCCAACTCCGCGTGATCCTGGATCCGACCCGGCTCGCTTCGCGCAATCTGACAATTGCGGAGATCACCCCGCTCCTCACGCAGGCAAATCGCCAAAGCATCGCGGGAAGAACCGCCATCAATAACACCGAAACCATTGTCGAAACCGGCGGATTTCTAAGAGACGCGCGCGCCGCTGGGGACATCGTTGTGGGCGTCCATGAAAGCAAACCGGTCTACCTCCGCGAAATCGCCGAAATCATCGATGGTGCCGAGGAACCGGGTAATTACGTCTTCTTTGGCAATGGCGCCGCGTCAGGAAAGGGCGGAGAAGAGCCTGCCGTCACCTTGAGTATAGCCAAACGTCCCGGCGTCAACGCGATTTCCGTAGCGCACCAGGTCCTGAAAAAAGTGGACGCCCTTCACGGAAAGATCATCCCTAACGATCTGCTCGTCTCCGTCACGCGCCACTACGGCGAAACCGCGGCGGAAAAATCAAATGAGTTGTTGCTGCACATGGGCATCGCGGTTCTCGGCGTTTCGCTGCTAATCTTGCTGAGTTTGGGCTGGCGCGAGTCTGCCATCGTGGCGATCGCGATCCCTTCGACCCTCGCTCTGACGCTCCTTGTTTTCTATCTCTACGGGTACACGCTGAATCGAATCACACTTTTCGCGCTGATTTTCTCGATCGGCATTCTGGTCGACGATGCCATCGTGGTGGTGGAGAATATCGTGCGACACTTCCATCTGCCGTACAACAAAGCCCGCCCCTGGACGAAAATTGCCGTCGAAGCAGTCAACGAGGTTGGTAATCCGACAATTCTCGCAACCTTCGCGGTGATCGCGGCGGTGCTTCCCATGGCCTTTGTTGGAGGTTTGATGGGGCCTTACATGCGCCCTATTCCGGTCGGTTCGAGCGCGGCGATGTTCTTCTCGCTGGCCATCGCTTTTATCGTCACACCCTGGGCCAGCATTCGAATTCTTAAATGGGGCGGAAAATACTCCCAGCTCACCTCCGCCCGAACCGCGGTCGACGCAACTCCGCACCTTCATTCCGAACATCCGGAGGATTTCTTCACGCGACTTTATCGGCGCATCATGACGCCATTGATTGCGACCGTGAAATGGCGTCTGGCATTTCTCGCAAGCATTGTTGTGCTCCTTCTTGGGGCGATGGCGTTAATGGGGATCGGCTGGGTGAAGGTGAAAATGCTACCGTTCGACGACAAGAGCGAGTTCCAAATCATTTTGAACATGCCGGAAGGAAGCACGCTTGAGACCACGGCTCAGTGCGCCCGTGATATGGCTTCGGCAGTCCGCTCCGAACCCGAGGTCACCCATTACCAAGTCTATGCCGGCCTCGCCTCACCGTTCAATTTCAATGGTCTGGTGCGCCACTATTTCCTCCGCAGCGGTCCGCACGTGGCGGATATCCAGGTGAATCTGGTGCCCAAAAGCGAACGCAGCGCCCAGAGCCACGAGATCGCCAAACGCATCCGTCCGCGCGTCACGGAAATCGCCGCCAAATACGGCGCGCGAGTGGCCATCGCTGAAGTGCCGCCCGGTCCGCCCGTTCTACAAACCCTCGTCGCGGAGATTTACGGCCCAAATGAAGAGAGCCGCCTCAGACTCGCGCAGAACGTCATCCAAATCTTCAAGACCACACCGGGCGTCGTGGATACGGACTGGTACATTGAAGCTGATCAGCCCAAAGCTCGATTCGTCATCGATAAAGAAAAGGCAGCGCTCAGTGGGATCACTGCCGAAACCATTTCGGAAACACTTCGCATCGCCCTGGGAGGAAGCGCCATCGACCTGCTCCACGCCCCTCGCGAAAAAGAAGACTTGAACATCTTCCTCCAAATTCCTCGCGCGAACCGTGCCACGCCCGAACAAATCCTGGCGCTCAGGCTCAGGTCCCCCGGCAACCCGCGTGCACCCATGATCCCCTTGCGCGAACTGGTCCAACTGGACCGCTCCACCGTTGAAAAGAGCATCTATCACAAAAATCTTATGCCCGTGACTTACGTCATCGGTGATGTTGCCGGAGTCGTGGAAAGTCCCGTTTACGCGATTCTCAAAATGAATGAAGCGTTGCGAAAGCTCGACACGAAGGAATTCGGCGGGGATGGCACGCCACTCAAGATTTACAACGCCACTCAACCGTTCCTCGATGATCAGCCGTCAATGAAGTGGGACGGCGAATGGCACATCACCATCGAAGTCTTTCGTGACCTTGGAACCGCCTTCGCCGCAGTCCTCGTTCTCATTTTCATTCTGATGGTGGGTTGGTTTCGCTCGTTCCTCACGCCGCTCGTTGTGATGATGGCGATTCCATTTTCCCTCGTGGGAATCCTGCCTGCTCACGGTGCACTCGGTGCATTCTTCACCGCGACTTCGATGATCGGTTTTATGGCCGGCGCAGGGATTGTGGTGCGGAACTCCATCATTCTCGTAGATTTCATCGAGCAACGTCTGGCCGAAGGTATGCCCTTGGAACAAGCCGTCATCGATGCCGGGGCTGTGCGCTTTCGTCCGATGCTCCTGACCGCACTCGCGGTGGTGGTCGGTGCTTCAGTCATCCTGGCCGATCCAATCTTTCAGGGTCTCGCAATTGCACTGATGGCCGGCGAGATTGCTTCGTTGCTGATCAGCCGTATGGCCGTCCCTGTTCTTTATTTCATGGCTCACAAGCGCGGTGTCCAACACCAACCCTTGCCGAAGGAGGCCGAAGCGCTCGAAGCTCTCTCCGTCTAGATTCCGCGCTGGACGGCCCGAACGTGCTCCTATAGTGTCCCGCCCTGTTTTAACCTTATGCTCGAAGCATTTCCGAAAATTTCGAAAATCCAGTACGAAGGCCCAAAATCACGCAATCCGCTGGCTTTCAAATGGTACAACCCCGACGAGGTCGTCGAGGGCAAGAAGATGAAGGACCACCTTCGTTTTTCTGTGACCTACTGGCACACTTTCCGCGGAATGGGTGCGGACATGTTCGGTTCAGGAACGATGCAGCGTCCCTGGGAAGCGGCCACCGATTCTGTCGAGAATGCGAAGAATCGCGTCCGCGTCGCCTTCGAATTTATCGAGAAACTTGGCGCGCCGTTTTACGCTTTTCACGATCGCGATGTCGCGCCCGAAGGACGTACGCTTAAAGAAAGCAATAAATCGCTTGAGCAAGTCACGAAGGTTCTCAAGGAAGAGCAGAAGCGCACCGGTGTCCGCCTTCTCTGGGGAACAGCCTGCCTTTTCGTGCATCCTCGCTACATGCACGGTGCTTCCACGAGCTGCAATGCGGACGTCTTTGCCTACGCCGCTGCGCAAGTGAAGAAGGCCCTCGAAACCACCCACGAACTCGGGGGCGAGGGCTACGTTTTCTGGGGCGGCCGCGAAGGTTACACCACTCTCCTCAATACCGACCTCAAACGCGAGGTCGAGCACCTTGCGAAATTCCTGCACATGGCGGTCGACCACAAAAAGAAGATCGGTTTCAAAGGACCGTTCTACATCGAACCCAAGCCCAAGGAACCGACCAAACACCAATACGATTCCGATGCTGCCGCGTGTTTGAACTTCCTGCGCGAGTTCGACCTGCTCGATCATTTCAAGCTGAACATCGAGACGAACCACGCGACTCTCGCCGGCCACACCATGCAGCATGAACTCGAAGTGGCCGCCGCCGCAGACGCTCTCGGCTCCATTGATGCGAACATGGGCGACATTCTCCTCGGCTGGGATACCGATCAATTCCCGACCGACATCTATCTCACCACTCAGGTCATGCTCACCATTCTGAAAATGGGCGGCTTCACGACCGGTGGAACGAATTTCGACGCCAAAGTTCGGCGCGAAAGTTTCGAGCCTGTGGATCTCTTCTATGCGCACATCGCTGGCATGGACGCTTTTGCGCGCGGCCTGAAGATTGCCGCCGCCGTTCGCAAGGATGGCCGTCTCGCGGATTTCGTGAAGAACCGCTATCGCAGTTGGGACAACGGCATCGGCGCAAAAATTGAAAAAGGCAAAGTCGGTTTCAAGGAACTCGAAGCCTACATCCTGGAAAAGGGCGACATTGATCCGAATGAATCCGGCCGCCAGGAATTTTTGGAAAATCTCATCAACGAGTTTATTTAAGCGAGCTGCTTAGACACGAATTTCACTAATTCACACGAATTCTACCGCGCCCGAATTCGTGTTAATTCGTGAAATTCGTGTCAACAATCAAAGCTAGACTAGACTAGAAGGTTAGAAGGTCGAGCAACTGCGTCCCAGCATTGCTCAACTGCCACGCCCCGCCTCGTTTCAGCACGAGTTTGCGGCACGGGTTCAGTGCCGCTTCGTTTTCATTGACTGCCATTAATTGAAAACGCGGCCCCGCGCCGATTTCGGATTTTGCCTTCGGTGTCAGCGCATATGGAACGCCATTAAAATCGAGCGAGATTTCGTATCCCGCGACTCCTTCCTTGTCCGCCTTCGGATTGCGGCGGATCAAATTCGGATAGGCGTGGAGAAACGAGAACTTTGTGTCGCGCACCACCACTTTGCACAACTCCGGACGCGAACGAATGAACTCCAACAGGCTGAACTTGCTGCCGAGTCGCTGTTGTTCGAGCAAAATTAATTTCGGGTCCAGGCCCGCCAGATTTTTTCCGTTCCAATTACCGTGATCATTTCTTTCACCCGTTAATTTCGCGCTGTGCCACGCGGCAAAACGTTCATTGATCCGCAGATCAATCTCGAAATGAACATGCGCTCTGTCCTTCGTGATCGGCTGGCGCGTGTTCGTCGTTCGCCCCATCGTCGCGATGACTTCCCCCTGCTTCACTGAATCACCAATCTTCAACCCTTCCGCAAACTGACTGAGATGCGCGTAGATGGTGAAGACCGGGATGCCTTCGATCTCGTGTTCGAGAATGATATACTTCCCGTAATTCGAAAGTCCCGTCGTCGCGTTTAAGTAAGCCACCTTGCCGCCGGCCGCAGCCGTGACCTGGTCGGTCGGCTCGCCACGCTTGTCACGGTGGAGACATTTGACGTCCAATCCCTCGTGCAACTGATGCCCATCCGTCCGCACGCACCCGAATGTCCCGCTCGTCCACGTCTTGCCGGGGGTCGGAACAAAATACTCCTCTTCGCCGCCCGCTTTGAAAATCGCGCGATTCGCCGTCGGCAAAGTGAATGTATCGCCTCGCGCGACTGTGACCGCAGCTAAAACCACCGCAAATGCAACTCGCATCAAACTAAAAGACAAATGGCTTCTTCAAATGACTCACCACGTTGGAAAGGCCTCTCACGAGCCGGTCCGTCTCCTCCCGCGTCGCGTCGGGGGTGAAGATAAACTCTCCATTCGTGATCCGCTTGTTGAGGATTGGCGCACCGAGCCAGCGTGTTTCCGTCCATTCCGCATGCACTGCCAGACGCTGGCTCCGATGCTCGACCGACAGCGCGTCCAAACGCCGCGCACCCAGTTTATCGAATGTCACCTTGATCGCGTAACCACCCACTTCATCCGTATCGACAAGCTCGACTTTCTCCATGAACCCTTCGTCGAGGACCGGCTCTCTTTGCACCGTGAGGTTAAAAGGTCTTGCCCGAAAAATTGGCGCAACCATCGTGCGCCCGGTCGGGTCCGGATTCGCTTCGATGTGGAACTGCATCAAGGTAGCCTGTTTCGGCGGTTCGGCCTCTTTTTGGTTCGGAGGACTGGTTTTGGGCGTATTACACCCCAGCAGGCAGGCGCACGCTACCGCCGCTAAAATCATGTTGATGCGCCCTGCGAGACTGTTCATATTCTTGGAGCGGTAAACAAATCAGCCGCGCCAAAGTAAAGCAAACGAAATATGGGAAGACAAAGCAACAAAGTCCAGAAGCGCCGCCGCCGCGAAGCTTATCTCAAACGCAGAAAAGAACGCGTCAAGACCGGCAAGAAAACCGCTCCAGCGGCAGCCTGAAAACTGGAATTTCTGAAACGCCCGTCTTTCACAAGCCGGGCGTTTTCCTTTTTTCAGCGATCGAGAAGCAACCGGTCGATTTCCGCGTACGTCGAGACTACGTAATTCGCTCGCGAGAGTTTCTCCGCAGGCAACGAATTCGTAATGCCGACGGCTGTCATGTCAGCCGCGCGGGCGGCATCTACGCCTGCTTCGGAATCTTCAATGACCCAACAGCGCGACGGTTCGGCCTTTAATAACTCCGCGGCCCGCAGAAAGATATCCGGCGCCGGTTTGCCGCGCGCCACATCCTGGGCACTCACCACCACCGGGAAATACCGCCGCAGATTCTTCATCGCCAGAATGGCATCGATAATGGAATGGTTCGATCCCGACGCGAGCCCGAGCTTGTAGTGCGCGGACAGCCGCTGCACCAACTGCGGCAGATCCTCAAAAATCGGCTCCTCCGCCCGAATCGTTTCCAAAAAACGGCGCTGCTTCCATTCAGCCAATTGATCCAGCGTCTGCGCCGGCTGATGTCGATCAATGAAATCGACCCACAATGCCCGGTCGCTCTTACCGTAATAATCGGGAAAGTGAACACCGTGCGTCTCGCCGTAGCCCATCTCCTGGAACACTTCGCGAAACGCCCGCTCATGATGAGGTTCGCTGTCCACGATCACCCCATCCATATCGAAAATTACCGCATCAATCTGCTCCATCGCCGCGGAACGGAATGCATCGCGTCCCTGAACGCAAGGAAGAATTCACACGCCAAAAATTCACAGAATATTCATTTTGAACAGATACGGGCCCTAACCGTCTAAACCTATCTCCGCGCACCTGGGTTGGTGTGTCGGGGTTACGCGCCGCTCGGACATTTTGCTCCGGGCGGCTGTTTTTTTCTTTTCCTACTGTCACTCGTAATCCTGCGCCTGCTCTCTCAGCCGTTCGAATTCCCCGACGTCCCATTCGTCTATTCCAGGTATGTTCAACGCGAGCTTCCTTTTCGCTTCCCTGATCTGGGGTTCCGTGGGCTTCGGCTATTTCATTTACGGGAAAAAGCAGGGCTCATGGGTCCCCATGGTGGGCGGCATCGCGATGATCGCGATTTCCTACTTCACCACCGCACTGATCATGTCGCTTCTGAGTATCGGCATTATCGTCGCCGTCTGGGCCCTCCTCAAAGAGGGTTACTAAGCCTCCTAATCCTCCTCTTCTCCCCCTCTCCTTCTTCGGGTGCATTCGCGTGCATTCGCATCCATTCCCGGTTAAAGAAATCTCCATGCTTGATTCGCAACTGCAGATTCTGGCCGTCGTCGGCAGTCTAAACCAAAACTCCGTCACCCGCGCCGTCATTCAACACGTTGGCGATGCCCTCACCCAACAAGGTTGTCGCGTCGATATTTTCGATCCGGTTCGCGAACATCTTCCTCTTTTCAATCCCGACTCTTCCTACAGTGCGTCTCACTACGATCCGCTGCAAAAGCGCGTCGCTTCCGCCGACGTCCTGCTCCTCGGCACACCCGATTATCACGGCTCCATCAGCAGCACGCTCAAGAATTTCCTCGACCATTTCTGGCAGGAATTCGCCGGGAAGCTTTTCGCCACCGTCGTTGCCTCGCACGAAAAAGGACTAACCGTCACTGACCAAATCCGGACTGTCGCCCGCCAATGTTACGCCTGGTCCTTGCCCTACGGGCTTTCATTCGTCGACCGTGAAGATGTGAAAGAAGGCGTGATCGTCAGCGACAGTCTGAAAAAACGCCTCGAGATGATGGTCCACGACATCAAGAATTACGGCTATCTCCTCGCCGAACAACGCTCGCGAGACCTCAACGGCAACCATCCCGGATTCATGGCCAAACACCGCGCGAAACGGTAAAAACGGGTCGCGGAGCCGCGACCGTAAGGGAGCGCTGGATCGAACGCGAGCCAGAGCTCCTCGAAATCGCCGGACGCTCGCTCACGCTCGCGGCTCTGTTCCAAGTGTTGCGAACTCCATCGCTCTTTGAAGATACCCCTGGAACTCGTTGGCTCCCACTCCGCTGACTTCGTTCATTTTCCATCTTCAGCCGGAGGTTCATCCGGGATCGAGTCGGGCGAATGAACCCGGTTCCCAGCGGCATCGACAATTGTCGGTGTTAACAGGACAACGATCGATTCGCCATTACGCTGAGCCGCGCGGAAGGCCAGCGTCTGTCCATTCCACAACCTTGCTTGTGCGCCGGCTTTGACAGCAGAGAGATTCCTCTTTTTGTCCGCAGGAACTTCCACTTCGGCCGAAAGGTTGATTGTCTTTCCATCTGCCTCAACCACTGGAAGCACCGCGGCCGTAGGCCCCGGGTCGACCTCCTCCACGCGCGCTGCCCGTCCACTCAACGTCGTAATCCTTGGACTGTTGGTCACCTCGACTCCATCCTCCTGTAATGCTTTCAAAACGTCCCTTAACTGTCTCTCCGTCAGGACGCCATTCAAAACGTTACCTTTCTCCAGTTGCTCTTCGAGCTGATTGAGATTGGGCACGCCGCGCTGCCGATTTCCGAGAGCTTCCATCAATGCCTTAAACTGCGGATCGCTCATCAGTTCGGTGACGGTGATGACATTTTTCACCTCGTTCGTTGCGATCAACCGCAGGAGCAAATCCTGTTTATAGGCCGCGCCTGCCCTGAGTTTTACGAATCGGCTTTCGATCACCACCTGCGGCGGCGTCATATTCAGAATCTGTAGTGCGTTCTCGACGATATCTAAATCCGCTAAGGTCGCACGGACCATAAGAATCCTTGTCTTATCATTATAGAAAAGTGCCTTCCGCGGCTGAGCACCGGCTGTAGCACCATCGTTACCATTGACGGGCTGGGCTTCAAAGTTGAGGCCGGCAGCGACGAAGAAATTTCGGAGCTTGTCGATGACCTTTGTTGAGTTGGTCATCCCGACGATGCCACCTCTTTCTTCTGCCACACGAACTCCATCTCCCACAGAGCTGACCTGGAAATAGCTTCCCGGACCGAAAACGTGACCCTCAGCACCGTAAAAGTACGGATTCCGGGACAAATAAATCGCGTCCAAACCGTCCGCAAGAACGTTAGGATTTAACTTATATGTTCGAGTATAGAGCGTTTGATCTTCAGCGCGTCGCTGATGGAATACAACCGCGTAGTCCAGAACCGAATAGACTACCGGATCGGCGTCAGCAGAACCTGCTGGCGGCCGCAATCCCTCGACTAGGGCCTGCAGGATCTTTTTCAATGGGACATTCGAGAGCGCCAAATCCTGTTTCGTTTCATAAGCCTCAACGGGAACTGGCTCGCGTCTCTTCTGAGGATCGAGCGCTGGTGTCGCGTCCACGGAACCCAGGATAAAATTAACCCCGCTTTCATCAGGATCATTCTTCTTTGCGTCCCGTTGAAGAGTCTTGAGAATTTCGCTCAGAGCGGTCCCCTGTTGCACGTGCCACTCTGGAAACACAATTTTCTCAAGCTTCCGCAGTACGGTGTTCCGTCCAGCGCTCGTGTATGGTCGAGCCGAGTAAGGATTCACTCGTGCTTTCCTTTCGTGGGGGAAGAGACTCGACAGGTCAGGCGCAGCGGGACCTCCAGTGGCAATGGTGGCCTCATCAAGCTCGCGTCGGCGCTCTTCTTGCGCCAACCGCCGCTCCCTAATAATCTTCAAATAATAGAAGGTCTGGCGGTTCTCCGGATCATCTTTCGCAACCTGATTTAACTTCGCTTCCGCTTCGTCCATTTTGCCCATCTCCATGAGCACCCGCGCATCGCCAATCAGGATCGTGGCAGCGACAGGCTCGTTCGTCCCCCCCGGCGGATTAATCGGTTGGCTCGCTGTAGCATTCGAGTCGATTTCCTCCGTCAGCAGTCGGCGATGGATCGTCTCAAGCCTGCGACGTTCCTCTTCCAACTGACGCTTAACTGAAAAGTAAATCTCGGTTCCTTTGCTTTCCGTCAGGGGTTTCTTCCTGGATTCGGCGAGGCGTTTTTCCAATTCGTCCGCCAATGCTTGCGTTTGCTGAACCTGAAGCTCCACACCGGCGACAACCCCGTCGATCCGATCCTCAATTTGCTGGTTGATCTGCCGAATTGTCCTCTCGATCTTCACTATCTCTGGATGCTTCGGGCCGAAATCGGAAAACTTGGAGGCATATTCCTGTTCCGCTTTCGCCAGATCTCCGAAATACCGGTCCATCGCCGCGTCGGGACAAACTGTCGGGATGACCTTCCGCAACTCCTTTCGACTCCTGGCTTTCAGGCTTTCGTGCATCTTTTGGTAACGAAGAAGCGTGGAACGAGCCTCTGTATAATCGCGTTCAAGGGTTCGAGTTGTTTCCGAATCACCCGAGTAGAAGCCAGTCTCTGACAGGCCTATCTGCGAGCGGATCTCGTCCAGCTGTTTCTCCAACTTTTCGACCTTCGATTTTTGCTCCTCATACTCGGTTCTGAGAAGGTCGATGCCGCTGCGCCTTTCCGCAGGTACGGCCGGGATTTCGGCTGACCGAGGTGTTTCGCTCGCCGGATCGACAGTCTTTAACGCAGCCGGGGAACGACGCTGGTCAGTTTGTGCGTTGGACAAGCCGATCAGGGCCAACAGGCTGAAAATAGCCACGGCCAGTAGAGAGGACCCGGACCTTGTCGATTTGAATTCCGCGATCTGCTTGAGCCGCGACGCAGCGGAATGCTTCTCTTCAAGAATTCCTACGACCGGGCTCAGCGTCGGCCGTGTTCTGATTCGCTCCAGTAGTTTGAGAATCGTTTCTCCGTAGGAACGCGATTCGGCTTCCGCTGTCGTGCGCAAGACGAGTGCATCGCAGGCCAGTTCCCGCTCCAATCGCATTCGGCGCAGGACAAACCAGACCACCGGATTAAACCAATGGACGACCTGAACGACGCTCATCAGAAGATTTGTCCACAGATCCCCACGCTTCAAGTGCGCCATTTCATGCAGAAACACGTGGCGCATTTCCGTTTCCGAGAGTTGCTCCGCAATTCCGCGTGGGAGGAGAATTCGCGGACGCACCGCTCCGAATAATCCGGGAGAATCGACCGACGACGTTTCCACTGTCCGCGGATTCCAAAAAGTTCCCATTCGCCAGCGCGCTTCCGAAAGCAACCGGACAATAGCCGGATCGAGCGAAACGCGATCCCGGGAGAGACGCATGCGGAGCCAGCAACTCCCGACGATCAAGCGCAGCAAAAGCACCCACGACGCAGATAACCACACCAATCCGAAAAGCTCCCAGCAGGACAGATGTGCCTTCGGCACCGGTATTGGCTCCGGTTCGGGAAATGAAATATCGCCTTCAGGAACCGTGCTCTCGATCGGAATGGGCGAGCCAACGATACTTGGTGTTTCAAGCAACGTAACTGTTACCCGCGGCGCGACCGGAGCTGGCGATCTGATCCAACTCGGCACGTTGAAAATACTAAACCGGCTCTCTGGGAAAACCGGGATCACCAGGCGCAGTAAGACCAATAACCAGAGAGTATGCCGCCATGCAGGCCCCAATTTTCGACCAATGACCCATTGAATCGTCAGAACGAACACCGCGAAAACTGAACCTAACACCGTCGCCTCGACCACCTGCTGAAAAACTGTGCCGGTGAAATGGATGAAGTTCATTTGTTCTCCTTTCCCTCGAGAATGCGGCGCAGCTCTTCCAAATCCTTCTTCGAAAGTTTTCGTCGCTTCGCAAAGTGAACAAGCAGCGGCTGAATCGCCCCGCCAAACAGCCGGTCGAGAAAGTTCTCACTTTCCGTCGCGATGCACTCCTCCTCGCTCAGGGAAGGAGAGTAGAGATAAAGGTTCTTATATTTCTCCACGGCGAGCGCCCCTTTTTTGTGCAGTCGGGTCAGAAGCGTCTTCACCGTGTTCGGATGCCACTCCTCGTCCGAGGAGAGTTTCTGGATAATATCATAGGCAGGCTGCGGAGATTTCTTCCAAAGAATCCGCATCACTTTCCATTCAGCATCAGAGATCGAAGGAACTTTCGGCATAACGTTTGGCGGTGACGATGCTTTAACTACATCTGTCGTCATTGCTGCGCAAGTTTTTTCTATCGGTATGTCGCCCTCTGTTTCGACGGGTGGCTCTGCTCGGGGTTTGCGCCGCGACGTGGCAAAAGGGATCCGCTTGAAAGCTGTTTGGTTTCAACCGGGCTTCTCCTCACACGGGGACGAATCGCGCCCGAATTTGACTTGCCCGGCGCCTCCTCCGGGCCTATGCGTGGTGCGGGTTGATTCCGGGAGCTTCGAGGTGAATGTTCTTTTGGTGTGATCGATCTTGAGGTGGCGCGTTTGAGTTTTAAAGCAGCGAACATGAAATACGTTTTTATTACGGGCGGTGTGATCAGCTCTCTGGGCAAGGGACTCACGGCCGCCGCTCTCGGTACGCTGCTCGAAAATCGCGGTCTCAAGGTCACCCTTCAAAAATTTGACCCCTACCTGAATGTCGATCCCGGGACGATGAGCCCGTATCAGCACGGAGAGGTGTACGTGCTCGACGACGGCGCCGAGACTGATCTGGACCTTGGTCATTACGAACGCTTCACCCACACCAAGCTCACTCGTTTTAACAACCTCACGAGCGGCCAGGTTTATCAAACTGTGCTGGATAAAGAGCGCCGTGGTGAATATCTGGGCAAAACCGTGCAGGTGATTCCGCACGTCACGGATGAAATCCAGAATCGAATCTTAAAGATTGCCGAAGAGACGAAGCCGGATGTCGTCATCACCGAAATTGGCGGAACCACGGGCGACATCGAGGGTCTCCCCTTCCTCGAAGCGATCCGCGAATTCGCCCTGGATGCCGGGCCGCACAACGTTCTGTTCATTCACGTTACCTACGTGCCGTTTATCAAGGCCGCCGGTGAACTAAAAACAAAGCCTACCCAGCAATCGGTCGCGAAACTTCGCGAGATCGGTATTTCGCCCAGCATTCTGGTCTGTCGATGTGAACAACCGCTGAGCAAAGAGCTCCGTCAAAAAATCGCGCTTTTCTGCAGCGTCCCTTACGAAGCGGTGATCGAGGAGAAGGATGTCGATCACAGTATTTATGAAGTGCCGCTCATGCTTCAGCGCGAACGGATGGACGACCTGGTTTGCCAGCAACTTCACCTCGATGCTCCGCCGGCGAACATGACGCATTGGCAGGAGATCATCCGCAAGCTTGTCGCCCCGCAACATCGCGTCCGCATTGGTGTCGTAGGTAAATACATCGAACTTCAGGATGCCTACAAATCGGTCTACGAATCGATCATTCATGGAGGCGTGGCGAACGATTGCGGCGTCGAAATTGAGAAGGTCGACGCAGAAGAGATTGAAAAGTTCGGCGCCGATAAAGCTTTGAAAGCGTTGGGCGGCATCCTCGTTCCTGGTGGCTTTGGCGAACGGGGTATTGAGGGCAAAATTCAGGCCGCACAATATGCGCGGGAAAAGAAACTTCCTTACCTTGGCCTGTGCCTTGGAATGCAGATCGCAGTGATTGAATTCGCGCGTAACGTGCTCGGGTTGCAAGGCGCCCACTCAACCGAATTCGATCCGAACACGCCTCATCCAGTGATTGCGCTGCTGGACGAGCAGAAGAACGTCGTGCGCAAAGGCGGAACGATGCGCCTCGGTTCACAGCCGTGCCAGCTTGCGGTCGGCACCAAAGCCGCCCATCTGTATGGCGCATTCCTGATCCACGAGCGCCACCGGCATCGCTATGAATTTAACAACGCATATCGTGAGCAGTTCGAGGAGGCCGGGTTCATCTTTAGCGGCACCTCACCGGACGGAAAGCTGGTTGAAGTGATTGAACTAAAGGATCACCCCTTTTACCTCGCGAGCCAGTTTCATCCCGAATTCCTGAGCAAACCGAACGCCGCTCACCCGCTCTTTCGCGGGTTCATCGCCGCGTGTCACGCGAGCATCCATCAGCGGCCGCTTGCTTAACGATCCGATCTCGCTACGAAGTTAATGGACTTGCGGACATGTTCGCGCTCCTTTCACTTCGGCAGATGTTCTAGGCTACCTCTCGCCCTCCGGAGTCCTCCTCGTCATTCAGCCGTTCAGCGATGGTGCGCAGCAATTCCGTTGGGTCGTACGGCTTTGGCACAAAATTGACGCCCTCCACCAGTCGGAAATCGGCGCCGGTGCCTTCCGGACTGTAGCCGCTCATATAGATCACTTTCAGTTCCGGTTGTTGCTGATTTAGCCGGATCGCGAGTTCGACGCCGCTGATCCCTTTTGGCATAACCATGTCCGTGACCAGGAGATCAAAAGGCTCTGACGCCTCAGCCACAATCTGGAGCGCTTCCACTCCATCCGAAGCCGAAACAACCGGGTAGCCGGTCGTCGCGAGTGTTTCGCAAACCACCTCGCGGACAGCCGGTTCGTCTTCTACAACCAAAATTCTTTTCGCCCGGTTCACCGGACCCACCCCTTTTGCAGCTTCTGCATGGCTCGGTTCTACCGCATTGTTCGTCGTTGGAAAGAAAGCCTGAAAGGTTGTGCCCTTGCCCAATTCACTCTGCACCTCGATCCAGCCGCCGTGCTGTTTGACGATGGCGTTTACCGTCGCTAAACCGAGCCCCGTGCCTTTACCAACCTCCTTGGTCGTAAAGAACGGTTCAAAAATGCGTTCGCGCGTCGTAGCATCCATACCGCACCCGGAATCGGTCACACTCAGACAAACGTAATCGCCTGCTTCGGCATCGGAGTCTTTCGGCAAATCACCGGTTTCAATGGATCGAACAAATGTTGAAATCTTTAGCTTCCCGCCATTCGGCATCGCGTCTCGCGCGTTCACCGCGAGGTTCATCAACACCTGCTCGATCTGGCCGGGATCACCCTCGATCTGAGGCAAGGCTTCGGCGTAGTCCATTTCGAGCGAAATCGTTTCGGTCAGACAGCGCGAGAGAATCTCGCTGAAGCCGCGCAACGCCGCGCTGAGATCCAACGGCCTGACTCCGAGGCGCTGTTGCCGGGAAAAGGCCAGCAACTGTTCGGTCAAACGTGAGGCCCGTTGCGCAGCATCGTTCACTTTCTGGAAAGTCTTCGCCACACCCTGTTCGAGTTTTCCGCTTTCGAGCAAAACTGCCGTGTAGCCGTGGATGATCGTGAGAATATTTTTGAAATCGTGCGTCACGCCGGCGGCAAGTTCGCCCAGCACTTGCATCTTCTGCGCCTGTCGCAATTGGTTTTCCAATTGCCGTTGTTCGGTCACGTCTTCAATCAGCAACAAACAGGCGTCTCCTCCGGCAAACCAAAATGGCTCCGCCGAGAGGAACGCGTCGCGAAATCGATGGTCGAGCGTTTCGATTTGGCAGCTTACTTTTCGTAGTGTTGCGCCGGCCGCAATTTTTCCGAGAATGTTTGCCTCCGTCGCGAAATCAGCAAACACCGCCAGCCTTTCCAAAGTCAGATCGCGCAGCTCGCCCTTCGAATAGCCAAACAAGGAGCAGAAACTCTCATTGGCGTCGTGAAAAATCTTTCCGTCACGTGAAATGATCGCTTCCGGAGTCGGATTTGCCTGAAAGGATCGGCAGAAGCGTTCCTCGGCCTGCCTTAGTTTGGCGTTCATCTCGTCCAGTTCCGTTTTTTGCCATTGAACGAGCATCTCGACGTTGGCGAGGTGCGCGAGATGGTCCGCTCCGGCGGGGTTGTTGTCATTCATTTGGTACCGACCTGCTTTCGGCGAATCGTTTAAAGGAAAAATCGGCGTTTCGGACGCGAAACTTAACAGATTATTGACGGCCAAGCTTTTGCAGATTGCTTCGGGCGGCGGGGTCATCGGGATTCAATTCCAGTGCTCGGCGAAAGTGCCTTTCGGCTTCAGCGGGGCGATTCTGTCTTAAGGCTATCAGCCCCAGCCCATCGTGCGCTTTGACGTATGAGGGATCGTGAGCCAGGGCGGCTTGAAATTCGTGCCGAGCGCCCTCGATTTCTCGCATCGTGAGCAGCGAAAGGCCCAAGTAATAGTGCGCCTCGACCAGCTTCGGATCGATTTGGAGCGCAATTTGAAAATGCCGTGTTGCTTCTTCCAAACGGCCGACTGGTCCCAGCACTTTCCCCAGGGCAGTATGCACCGCTGGGTCGTTGGGGTTTATCTGAAGCTGCCACTCGTAATACGCAATCGTTTCTTCGTCATTCCGCGCTTTCTGGACCTTTTGCAGCACCGCCAAATCGTTCGTGTTTTTCACCAGGACCTGCAGCCAGAGTTCAGCCATTTCATCCGTCGATTGTGGGCCGAAGACCACGCGACGCACAGGATTGTTAGGGTTCCGAGTGTTCGTCGCGGAATTGTCGTAGCGGTAGCGCATCGTGACGGTCGCGCCGAGCGGGAGAGACACCGGCTCGTGGTAATGGTATTCGCCCTGCCAGTTGAAATCCCAACTTGGAATCCGGAGCAGCCACTGGCGCTGACCGTTCGGCAGCGTGGCGAACGCTTCCACCTCTTTGCCAAGATAATGAAGATGCGGCAGAACGGTCAGCGCCAGCACGTCGACCGGCAGTTCGATTCTGCGCTCAACATAGTAATTGGTTTCGCCCGCTGGAATGTCGATCAACTCCGAGGTGAGACCGAGCAGGAAGGAGCTTTTCGTCGGCGCCGTGTTGGTAAAATAGAGCCCAATCTCGGGCTGGATCGTTTCGGCCTTCCCGGTGCGTTGTAGATGCACTTCGAGCACAATATCCGCATCTTTCTCAAAGAGCCATTGCAGGCCTTCACCGACTGCTCGCGGCAATTGTCCGGGCACCCAAGTCGTCATGTGGCCCGGCGGAAATTTGCCGGGGGTCTTCATCCCGCCAAACCCCGGTTCCGCATCCTTGTGATCGAGGAGGCGCGATTGCCGTGTTGGATCGAGTTTGATCCGCACGTGATGGACGGCGCGATTTCGCGGATGAAACTCGAACGCTCGGACAAACCGCGTTTCTTCGAGCGGGGCCGGAATAACGAAGTTGCGATACAAATCCCTTCCTTCGGGAGCAAGCGTGTAACTCTCAGGCATGGTGACGATCAAGTCCGGAACGCCAAGGTGCCAACCTTCAGCAAACTTTGGCAGCGGGGGCAAATCTCTCGCGAGCCCTTCCTGCGTGCCGCTCTCTACCCAGCGTCTGATAACGCCGACCTCATTGGAACCGAGATGCCGTTCGCCGAGAAACTCGCCGAAGCCGTGGGCGGGCAGCCAGGGGGGCATGTAACCGCTGGCGGTTACCTTCGCGATGTCTGTCGCGTGCTTTTTCGCGTCAGCGTAGGTAAGCAATGGAAAAGGCGCGGTTTGTCCCGATCGGTGGCACTCGGCGCAGTGTTCAAAAAGAATCGGAGCTACGTTCTTCGTAAACGTGACTTCCTCCCCGGCAGAAGCGACGGCGAGCAGAACGAGATAAAGCACCAGTTGCGCCCGGAGAATCACACGGTTAGGCTGCCCTAAAATCACTTTTCGCGACAACAGCTTTTCCTCCGAAAAATTTTCTTTCCTCGCGCCTCGTTCCTCCGGACATTGCGCGCATGCAACAAATCCAGCTCCATGGGAGCGACCTGCGCTGCAGCCGCCTCGCCTACGGTTGTTGGCGCATCATCGCCGCTGGCAAAGCCGTTGAGGTCACGCCCCAACGAGAAGACGACGCGCGAAACGCTATTCTCGCCGCGTACGATTCCGGTTACACCCTTTTCGATCACGCTGATATTTACAGCGACGGTCTTGCGGAATGGGTGTTTGGACGTTTGTTGCGTGATAAGAAGGATCTCCGGGACAAAATTCTGATTGCCTCGAAATGCGGCATTCGCAAAGCGGGTGATCCAACACCGAGCGCTCCCTACCGTTATGATTTCAGCGCGCAACACATTATCAATTCGTGCGAAGCGTCGTTGAAACGGTTGCAAACCGACCGTATCGATCTCTATCAATTGCACCGCCCGGATTACCTGGCGAACCCGGCAGAGGTGGCGAGTGCGTTCAGCAAATTGAAAGAGCAAGGCAAGGCGCGGGAATTTGGGCTCAGCAACGCGTCGCCGGAGTTTTTCTCACTCCTGCAGAAGGCTTGTCCGTTCAAAATGATCGTCAACCAGGTGGAGATCAACCTCCTGAAACTGGACTACTTCCGTAACGGCACGATGGAGCAATGCATGACGGAGAAAATCACGCCGCTGGCCTGGAGCCCTCTCGCCGGCGGGCGTCTTTCCTTCAGCGGACAGATCGATTTGAACGAGCCCGGACACGCCAAACGGATTCAACTTCGCGAGGCGCTGGACGTTGTCGCCCGCGAGCGAAATGTGAGTCGCGCGGTTCTGGCCATCGCGTGGCTGCTCAAGCATCCCTCCGGCATCGTGCCAATCATCGGCAGTGCTGATCCGCGCAATATTCGCGATGTGGTCAAAGCGGTTGACTTAAGCCTCTCCCGCGAGGAATGGTACGGCGTGTTGGAGGCTGCGATCGGAGAACGCCTCCCCTAGAAGCGATGCCGAAATCGATTTGGAAGATGGGTGCCATTGAGTATAGGCATGCGCTGCGAACGGGGACCGTTCGCGCTCCGGAGCGCGGGCCGTCCCGGCGCACAGCGGCCCGGTCCTACCTACGACTCTTAATGTATCCCATGCCCCAATCGCACCGATGACACCTGCGCAGCTTGGTTTTCGTATGCCCGCGGAATGGGAACCGCACGTGGGCACCTGGTTCACCTGGCCCCGGCCGGAGGGCATCAGTTTTCCGGGGAAATACGAAAGCGTTCCACCTGTTTACGCGGAATTGATCAGGCACCTCAGCGAGGTCGAAGAGGTGCACATCAATGTTTGGAATCACGAAAAGGAAGTTGTCGTCCGTCAGATCCTGCACTCGCTCGATACGCCCGTCGACCGCCTCCATTTTCATCATTTCCCATCGTATGAACCATGGTGCCGCGATCATGGTCCTATCTTCGTAGTGCGACACAATCTCGGTCAGCGCGAGCGCGCAATTATCGATTGGGGCTACAACGCCTGGGGTGGCAAGTATCCGCCGTTTGATCTGGACGACGCGGTTCCGCAACACGTCGCACGTTATCGAAACCTGCCACTCTTCTCGCCGGGCATCGTGATGGAAGGCGGCTCCATCGAGGTTAACGGCCGCGGGACATTGCTGACCACAGAAGCCTGCCTGTTGAACCCCAATCGCAATCCGCAACTCAACAAGCAGCAGATTGAAACTTATCTCAAAGAATATCTGGGCGTGCAGCAAATTCTCTGGCTTGGCGACGGGATCACTGGGGATGACACCGACGGACATGTGGATGATCTCTCCCGCTTTGTTGATCCACAAACAATCGTTACTGTGGTCGAAGAAGATCCTGCGGATGAAAATTACAGAATTCTGCAGGAGAATTTGAAGTTGCTGCGCACGTTTCGTGACCTGGATGGAAATCCATTCCGCATTGTAGAACTGCCGATGCCGGGCGTGATTCAGCACGAGGAGCAGCGATTGCCGGCAAGCTACGCGAACTTTTATATCGCGAACGGAATTGTGCTCTTGCCGACCTATCGCTCGCCGAATGACCGACGCGCGACTGATATCCTGCAGGGAGTATTTCCGAAGCACCGGGTGATCCCGGTCGACTCCACTGAGCTGATCTGGGGTTTAGGCTCCTTTCACTGCATCTCACAGCAGGAGCCCGCTTAGGTTCGGACCGCAGTCGGTCCCCGACCTCAGCCATTGAAAGAGTCGGGAGCGCTGCGACCGAGGGACACGTCGCGTTCCGCTCGTTATTCCTCGTCCCCCCCAGTCGAAGCCATCGTCTTATCTCCAGCCAGTTGCAGCTTCGAAAGTTGGACTTCGTGTGCGAACCAGTCGTTGAACGCTTCGCTCGCATTCCGCCGGCGCAGTTCATCGAGGAACGCGGGGACTTCTTTCTTCACTTCGTCATCGGAAGCGGGCAGGAATTTCTCCACATAGACGATATATCCGCCTTCGCTCCCGGGCATATAAGAGCTCGTTTGGCCTTCGCTCAGTTCGAACGCAGTGCTGCGCAGGCTCGACGAATTTACCTGCGGGGGAAGTCCCTCAACGGTCGATCGTGGGTCGCGGCTGAAGGGAGCGAGATCGACGAAGGAGACGCCGTTTTGCGTCGCCAGTTTGGCGAATTCCTCTCCCTTTGCGGGACTATTCGTCACCGAATTCAGGAATGCATTGGCGGCGTCGCGGGTGAGCTTCATCGACTCGGCTCGTTTAAAATCGGCGATGACGCGATCCTTGATCGTGTCGAGCGCAGGGAGTTCGCTCGCAACCTTTTGCTTGTACGAAACTACGTAAAAAGCATCTTCGCCCTGCACCGGCTCGCTGACGATCGGTTCTTCGGGCGTCAGGCGAAAAGCCATGCGCGAAAACTGCTCGGGCAGGTTTAAATTCCGCGGTCCGGACATCTGCGTGAACGGTTCTGTTACTTCTGCTTTCAGGCCTTTTGCTGCAGCCAGGCTTTCGAGCGCCTCCGCCGGATTCACGCTGTTCGTTTTAGCTGGCACCTCAGCCAGAGCGTTCGCGAAGGCAAAGGCATCCTTGCGGGCTTCGGTCAGGGCGACTTCCTTGCGCATATCGTCACGGATGCGCGCCTTCGCGGCGTCGGCGGTGAGGGGCTGGCCGCTGGCGTCGGTGTAGAAGGACGGGCCACGTTGCAAATAAACACCGTCGATGCGCTGATTGAGATTCGTTTCAGCGGTCAGGCGCTCATCGGCTTTCGCCAGGTAATTGGTCGCCGGAAATTCGACGTAGCTGAGTTGCAGCCGCTCAGGCAAACGATAGGCCGACTGGCGATTGGTATAAAATTTCGCAATCGCATCATCCGTTACCTGAACATTGGCGACATAATTGGAAAGCGAAAAGAGAGCTACTTTGGTGTCGGCTTTCTCATGCTCTTCGCGGTAGGTCTGTTCCGCTTCCTGCGGCGTGACCAGTTTGCCACTCGCGCCAGCAATCGCGGCCAGATGTTGAATGGCGACCTGATGGCGGGCGTATCTTTGAAAATCTGCTTCTTTTATGCGGTACTGCTGCATATTTTGGAGGAACCGCTGATAATATTCGTGGTGGTATTGTTTTGTTTCGCGGTCTTGAAATGCCGTGGTGATCCAATCCACCACCGCCTTGTCATCCACTTGAATGTCCAGGTCCTTAATCTTGTGCGAAAGGAAAATGCGGTTGTGAATTTCCCGCGTGATCATTTGGCGGGCCATTTCATTCTCTTTCGGCGGTTCGCCGTAAGTGAATAGATAGTGCAGGAACGCCTCACGGCGGGCTTCGATGTACTCCGCCTGGTGGATTGGCTCGCCGTTGATCATCCCCACGCGGTCATCACCGTAGCCGCCACCACCGCCGCCGCGCCGGGACCAGCGCTGGTTCGGGTTAAAATACCAAACGAAACTGATGATGACCATCGAGCTGATGAAAATCCACAGCGTCTTCTGGTGTTTCCGAATTTGTGTAAACATACAGGAAAATCGAGTCGTGGAACCTACCTACCCCCCTCCGTACCGGTCAAACGGAAAAAATGAGCTAACGGACGCTCGATTCGGAATGTTATCGAAAAGACAAGACGGTCCACCCTTGAATCAGAGCCGTACTAAATCCGCGTTGATGATCTTGCAAATTCGCTAGACTGCATGCAGGCTGCATGCATGGCTACCACAACTATCAGTATCACTTCCGAGGCGCACGAGCTTCTAAAGCAGTTTCGAGGCCCGGGCGAAAGTTTCTCGGATGTCATTGTGGAGCATTTCAGCCGTCGTCGTTCGCCCTGCGACACCGCAGGGGAGTTGCTCGACCGTCTCGAATCACTCCCTCCACCGCAAATTGATGAAAAAAGGCTCAAATCATTGCGCGAGGGACGGGGACGGCGGTCCAACCGCCCGCTGCAATGATTGCAGATACCACTTTCGCCAGCGATCTGATCCATGAACGCTGGCGCGCCGTGCGGGGGCCGGCGTTCAACCTGATGTCCCGACGCAGAGCCGAGAATATCAGGCTGACGATTGTCACCGCCGGCGAAATCTCGGTTCTGTTTGAAGATGCTCTCGCTGCCTGGGAATGGCTGCAGGATTGGAAAATATACAGGCTGCACCCGGGAGTCATGGATGCCGCCGCGGATATCGACCGCGAGTTGATCGGACGTGGCGAGCGCCTTGGCGAAAACGACAACTGGATCGCCGGGTTCGCTTTTTACTACGGCGAGCCGGTCATCAGCCGTGACACGGCGTTTGATCGAGTGCCGGGAATTCGGCGAGTGCGGTACTAGACGGGGCCTTCGGAAAGAAAGCAAAGGCCGTGCAAGGCCGACGCGCACTGGCGTAAATTCCCCTTGCGGGGCGATGGGCCATTGTTACAGTTCCGGCCCGAAACTTGTCTGAACCACCTTTTCGGTGGTTTTTTTATTCGTTGTGAAGATTTTTAGCGGGACATCCAATCAGCCGCTGGCCAAATCGATTTGTAAATCGATCGGCTCGGAGCTCGGGAAATGCACAGTGAGCGCTTTCCCGGACGGCGAGACGTTCGTGAAGATTGATGAAAACGTGCGCGGGGAAGATGTGTTCGTGGTGCAGTCGACATCGCCACCCACCAACCATTACCTGATGGAGATGTTTATCATGGTCGATGCCCTCCGGCGGGCTAGCGCTTCACGGATTACGGCTGTCTTGCCGTTTTACGGGTATGCGCGCCAGGATCGGAAGGATCAGCCGCGAGTGCCGATCACCGCGAAGTTGGTGGCGAATCTGATTGTAGCGGCGGGCGCGAACCGGGTGTTGACCATGGATTTGCATGCACAGCAGATCCAGGGGTTCTTCGATATTCCGGTGGATCATTTGTACGCGGCACCTGTGATGTATGAATATCTCCGCGGCCTCAAGCTGAAGAATCTGGTGGTGGTGAGCCCGGATGTGGGCGGGTTGAAGATGGCGCATGCCTATTCGCAGGTCCTCGAGGCGGGTCTGGCCATCGTGGCCAAGCGGCGGAAAAGCGCGACAGAGATTGAGTCGATGACCGTGATCGGTGAGATCAAAGGGAAGACTGTTTTGATGGTCGATGACCTCACGGAAACGGCGGGAACACTCACCGCAGCGGCCAAGTTGTTGCACGAGAGAGGCGCAAAAAAGATTCTGGCTTGCGTTTCGCACGCGATCCTCAACGATTTGGGTATTGATCGGCTCAGAAAATCTGTCATTGACGAATTGATAACTACTGATACGGTTCTCCGCCCTAAAATTGACGGGGTGAACATCACCACGCTGAGCGTGGCGAGTTTGTTGGGTGAAGCGATCAAGCGGATACATAATAATTCGTCTGTAACTTCGCTGTTTGAATTTAAGGGTGGTCGCACTAGCTAGTGCGAAGGTGGCCGCACTGATTGGTGCGGGCCGCCATTATTTTTTGTTCTGCCGCAAAATCGGCGGGAAAAGACAATTGGAATAAAATGAAATCTGTATCGTTGAGCGCGTTTCCACGCGAATTGCAAAAGCGCACCGGGGTCAAGAAGGTGCGTTCAAATGGCCGCATTCCCGCTGTTATTTACGGCCGCCACAACAAACCGCAGAACCTCGAAATCGCGAGCAAGGATCTCGAAAACGTGATTCACACCGCGCATTCGGAAATTCTGCTGGTCGACCTCGCGGTCGATAAGGGAAATGGCAAGCGGCTCGCGCTCGTTCGCGATATTCAGCATCACCCACTCAGTGGCAAGATGCTGCACGTGGACTTCCAGGAAGTGGCCGAAAATGAAAAGGTCACCGCGATGGTGCCGGTCGAGACGACAGGTGAAGCGGAAGGTGTGAAGACTGGCGGCGGCGTGCTCGAGCACGTGCTGTTCAAGATCAAAGTTCGCGCCACTCCGAAAGATTTGCCTGAGCAGATTTTGATCGACGTCACCAAACTGACGATCGGCCAATCGATTCATGTCGGCGAGATTCAACCTCCACCTGGAGTTGAGATTTTGGGTCATAAGGAAGCTCCTGTCGTCGCATGTGCGGCGCCGGTGTCCGAAGCTCAGGAAGCTGCTTCTCTGGAGGCTGGCGCTGCCGCTGCTGGCGAGCCCGAGATGATCAAAGAGAAGAAGGAAGAGGGCGCCGAAGGTGCGGCCAAGGACGCGAAGGCTCCGGCTGCCGCTGGCAAGGAAGGCGAAAAAGCCGCTGCTGGTGGAGACAAAAAGCCCGCTGCCGAGAAGAAGAAGTAACCCGGTGCTCGGGGTGGCCGCGGTCGTTGAACTCGATAGCGCGGCGCGGATCAGATGGACACGTTGTATTTGGTCGCTGGTCTGGGAAATCCCGGGTCCGAATACAACCGCACTCGACACAATGCCGGTTTCATGGTGGTCGAGCGCTTCGGGAAGAAACTTTCAGCGGACTGGAAAGAGTCGGCGAAGTTCCACTCTCGCATTGCGCGAGTCGAGGCTGGTGAACGCAAAGTGATCTTGTGCGAGCCGCAGACTTACATGAACGCGAGCGGTGAAGCGATTGCGCCGCTGGCTGAATTTTACAAGGTGCCGCCGGAACGGTGCCTGGTGGTGGTGGATGATGCGGATTTGCCATTCGGGCAGATTCGATTGCGCGGCGAAGGAAGCAGCGGCGGCCATCACGGCCTCGAGTCAATCGAGGAGCATCTCGGGACGCGGCAGTTTGCGCGGTTGCGAGTGGGGATTGGTCGCACGGACCGCGCATTGCGCGAGATTACGGGTCACGTGCTAGGCCGGTTCAGCGCGGGCGAAGCTGAGGTGCTGGAAAAAGTTTTGGAGCGATGCGCGAGTCAGATTGAATGTTATCTGGCGCAGGGCATCCAGAAAGCGATGAGTTTATACAATGGGGCGGTAATTGCCCCGGAGCAGAAGGAAAAGAAGTGAAGAAATACGAAGGTTTGTTCATTCTGAACACGGCCGGAAAAGAAGAAAACGTGAAGGAACTGATCGACAAGGTCACGGACGAGATCACTCATTCCGGCGGCAAGGTCGAGACGGTGCAGAAGATGGACAAGCGCCAATTCTCGCGCGTGGCCGACAAGAAATACAATGCCGGTTTCTACGTGAACGTCATTTTCGATTCCGAGCCGGGCAACATCGCGCAGATGCGCACCCGCTTCGCGCTGAACGAAGACGTGTTCCGCGTCCTGTTCACCGAAGCTCCCGCGCCGAAAAAAGAAAAAGCGGCGGCTTAACGTGCTTTAACCACGAATGAACACTAATGGACACGAATGGTACTTTTTATTCGTGTAAATTCGTGTCCATTCGTGGTTTCTAAATATGAACGGGTTTAACAAAGTCATCCTTGCCGGGAATCTTACCCGCGATCCGGAGTTGCGGTATACGCCGAGTGGAACGGCTATCGCGAAGTTTGGTTTGGCTGTGAATCGTAAATGGAAGGATTCACAGACGAACGAGATGAAGGAGGAAGTGACTTTTGTTGATATCGATGCTTTTGGTCGTCAGGCGGAGACGATTGGCCAGTATTTGAAGAAAGGCAGGCCCATCCTGATTGAAGGCCGCCTGAAACTTGACCAGTGGGACGATAAACAAACGCAGCAAAAGCGCTCCAGGCTTGGGGTTGTTCTCGAGAGTTTCAATTTCCTCGATAGCGGAACCCGTGAAGGTGGTGATTTTGGCGGTGGCGGGGGGGGCGGTGCTCCCGCGGCCCGTCCACAACGTCCGCAGCAAAGTGCTCCACCGCCCAGCAGCACTGGTGGAGATGAAGGCGGAATGCCGCCGGAAGAAGACGACGTTCCGTTTTGAACAGTTAGAATTTCGAAGGAGAATTTATCATGCCAAAGCAAGAAGTTATTTTGACTCACAATGTGGTCGGCCTTGGGGCCGAATCGGACCATGTGAAAGTGGCCGCGGGTTTCGCGCGTAATTATCTTTTCCCGCAGGGCCTGGCGATTCCGCTGACCATGGCGAACAAGAAGCAAATTGAAGCTCTGCAAAAACGCCGTGTGGACCGCGAAGCGAAGGAACTCCACACCATGAGCGAACTGGCTTCAACGCTTTCGAAGCTCACGCTCGTCATCAAGGTCAAGACAGGCGAGGACGGCAAGATGTTCGGATCTGTCACGGCCGGGACGATCACGGACGAACTGAATCATCAGTACGACGCCCACATGGAGAAGCGCAAAATTCATCTGGCGCACCCGATCAAGACCCTGGGCGATCATGAAGTGCCGCTGCATTTGCACCACGACGTGAATTGCACGCTCAAGGTGAAAATCGAGAGCTCGACTCCGCTTTCGCCTGAAGCTCAGGCAGCACTCGCGGCTCAAAATGCTCCCGCGACTGCGAAGGCCGGCGACAAAGAGGCGCCGAAAGGTCGTGAAGGCCGTGAAGCTCGCGGTGGCAAGGGTGATCGCGCACCAAAGGGTGAAGGTCGCGCCGCAGCGGGCGAAGCCAAGAAGACTGATCGTCCGGAGAAAGCCGAAAAGTCGGACAAGCCTGAGAAGAAAGCCAAGACCAAGGCTGCTTAACCACAACCACCTGACTTTCCAGAAAGTTTATGAAACGCCAATACCAGCCGTCAAAAATCCGCCGTGTGCGGCAGCATGGCTTCCTGAACCGGAACTCGAGCAAGAGTGGCCGGGCCATTCTCGCGAACCGTCGCCGCATCGGTCGCAAGCGCCTCACTCCGGTCTAATCGCTCATGCCGGGCGACGCTCCAGGCGGACCCCGGCTCAAATTCTCGCAAGACCAGCGCCTGAAGGAGGCATGGGAATTTGAGCGGGCACGACGCGAGGGGCAGCGCCTGGTTTCAGGGTGCTTGATCCTGAACTGGAGGTTCAGCGATGACCAGAAGACTTCCCGCCTCGGCGTTGTGACTTCTAAAAAAATCGGCAACGCAGTAGTCCGTTCAAGGGCAAGGCGATTGCTTCGTGAAGTCTTTCGTCTGCATCAACACGATTTCAAACGTGTAGCGGACATGGTTCTGATCGCTCGCAACTCCATCGCGGAACAAGCTTACGCCGGAGTTGAGCGGGATTTTCTCCGCGCGGTCAAACAGGCTAGGTTGGTTTAAATGGGTTCGCGCTTATTCATCGTGGTGGTCCGGATTTACCGGTGGATTCTTTCTCCTGCGATGCGCTTTCTTTTCGGCACTTCTGGCTCCTGCCGTTTCACACCGACTTGCTCGTGCTACGCGATTCAGGCATTGGAACGCCACGGCGCGCTGCAAGGTTTGCGTTTGACGACCGGCCGTTTGCTTCGATGCCACCCGTGGGGTTCGGCGGGCGACGATCCGGTCCCTCATACTCTTAATCCTGATCTTAATCCCAATTTGTTTAAGAGGTTGCGAGTAAGATTAGGATTAAGATCAGGAGCCGGGGGAGGAGAACGCTGATGGATCGAAAATCAATCATCATCCTCGTTGTCTCAGCGGTTCTGTTGGCGCTCTGGTATCCCATCACCAATAAAATTTTTCCGCCGAAGCCTGCGCTACCGCCCCGGACTAATGTGGTGTCCAGCACGACGAACCCAGCCGCCAATCGCGATGCGCGCCTTTCTAATCCCGCAACGAACGCCAGCGTTCTTCCCGCAGCGGTGACGAATCTTCCTCCACGCGAAGAGCAGACGGTCGCTCTGGAAAATGCTGACGCGCGTTATATTTTCAGTTCGATCGGGGGCGGATTCAAACAGATCGAATTGAAGCGCTTCCCGGCGGCGGTCGATTGTTCCGCGAAGAAGTCACCGACGAACCAAATCGTTACGCTTAACACCAAAGCACCCGTACCCGCATTTTCAATCACGCAGAATGGCGAGACCAACACGCTCGACGCTTTCACGCTGACGCGGACCGGTGATGTTGTTCGTGCCGAAGCGCCGCTCGCGAGCGGGTTGCATATCATCAAGGAATACCGGCTTTCAACGAACTACTTGCTCAAAGCGAGCATTCGCTACGAAAACCGCGGTACGCAGCCCATCGTTTTGCCTGAGCGGGAACTGGTCATCGGCACCGCCACGCCGATGGGAAAAAGAAACGAAACAACGTATCTCGGCTTGGAATGGTTCAACGGCAGCGACAACGTAAAAATTACCGAACCCTGGTTCCAAAATAAAACGCTCGGTTGCCTGCCCGGCACTCCGCGGGATGTTTACCGTGCGGGAGCGAGCAACGTATTCTGGGCCGCTGTCGACAATCAGTTCTTCACGATCATTGGGGTGCCCGAGACGCCGGCCCTGGAGATCGTCGGGCGTCACAAACCGCTACCGCCTCCTTCAAAGGAGGAACTCGCAAGCGATCCCTCTGCATTTGCAAATCCGTTTGGTTTCCAAACCGCCCTTGTATTACCGCCCCAAACCATTTCCGCCGGTCAGGCCAGCGAACAGCATTTCGATATTTTCGCGGGACCAAAGGAATTTAAAACCCTTCAGGCTCTCCCGCGTGACATGGACCGCGTGATGGGATTCAGCGGTTTTTTCGGATTTTTCGCAAAAGCGCTGTTAATTTCGATGAACGGCTTGGCGTCCATGGGTATTCCTTACGGAATCGCCATCATCGTCATTACCGTCATCATCAAGCTGGTCTTCTGGCCGCTTACTCAGGCAAGCACAAGATCGATGAAGCGCATGGCGGCACTGCAGCCGCAGATGAAGGCAATCCAGGAGAAGTACAAGGACGATCCGCGGAAAATGAACCAGAAAACGATGGAGTTCATGAAGGAACACAAAGTCAGTCCGCTTGGCGGGTGCTTGCCGGTCCTTCTGCAGATTCCGGTCTTCTTCGGGTTTTACCGAATGCTCCAAAGTGCAATCGAATTGCGTGGAGCGCATTTCCTCTGGGCCTGCGACCTGTCGCAGCCTGATACCGTCGCTTATATTGCGGGGTTTCCGATCAATCCTCTGCCGCTGCTTATGGGCGTAACGATGCTTTGGCAGGCCCGGCTTACGCCGCCCTCGCCCGGCATGGATCCAGCGCAACAGCAGATCATGCGCTACATGCCGCTCATGATGATGGTGTTCCTCTACAACTTTCAGGCGGGATTGACGCTTTACTGGACGGTTCAGAATTTGTTATCCATTGCGCAAATGAAAATCACGCGCTCGGCTCCTGAGCAGCCTCAGGCCGGTGCGCCAGGGAAGCCCGGTCGGCCGAACAAGCCGCTCGCGCCGCCGCCCAAAAAGAAATAACGATTTATGGCAGCAGACCCAAAAGCAATCCTCGAAAAACTCCTGCAAACACTGGGGTTTGAAGGCACGACGGTGAGCCAGAGTGACGTCGATGGTCAGGTGACGCTCGACGTCCAAACGACTGATCCGGGCCGCTTGATCGGTCGACAAGGCCAAACGCTGAGCGAGCTGCAATACGTGACCAACCGCCTTATTTTCAAAGAAGATCCAGAAAGTCCCAAAGTGACGTTGGACGTTGGCAATTACCGCGCCCAGCAGCGCGATGGTCTCGTTAAGAAAGCGCAGGAGGCCGCGGAAAAAGTTCGTCGCTGGGGTGATATCGTAGAGATGGAGCCGCTCAACGCCTACGAACGGCGGATTGTTCACAACGCGCTCAAAGACGATCCCGGCATCGAAACGCATAGCGTCGAAGTCGAAGGAACCGATAAGAAAGCGATCCTGCTTCGCCCGAAACATCCGGCGCCGGACGCTCGCTGATTTCGCCGCAATAGAGAAGAGAGCCGGCATCACCAGTTCTAACGAACTGCTGATTCCGGCTCTCGCGTTAGATGGAATTTAGGAAGCGGGATCATACGGTGCATTCCATCAGTTTCTCGCTTTTCGCGCGAATCTGTTGTTGCCGTGTTTCCCGCGTCCGTTCGCGCCGGGCCAACTCATCCAGGAGCACCGGGAAGACGAGGAGCGGAAACTCCGTAGTCCAGGCCAGCGCAGCAGCTTCGTTGGCCGCGAGTTCGAACCGCGGCTCCAGATTTAGGGTATTGGTATCGGCAAGCAAGTCGCCCAGGAGTTCAGCTTTAAGATTCGCGAACTGACCTTCCACCACACCCGGTTCCAATCTCGGGAACAACTCGAAAGCGTCACCCGCTTCGAAGTCGAAGTTAGTTAATTTAGCACCCATATTTTTTTCTTTATTCATCAGGAAAACAAAAAACCCACAGTTGCTTTTGGCGACTGTGGGTTTTTGGAAATTCCAGTTTAGGTTCTCTATAGTTCCTCACCCACAGTCATTCTGTTGCGGAAGGCAATATGCCATGCCATCAGGCAGCATACCTGCTTCGCGCAACGAATTGATGTTAGACTTGTAGGCTTCATCCAATTACGGCAGCCAATAGAACAGATGGGGGCAGGGTTGTCAAATTAGGGCTGCAAATTGATGTCGATACCACTCTTTTCCAGCGTAATCCCTTGTGCCTTCTCCAGATCTGCCTTCGCGATATTAAAATTCGCCAACGACCGGAGTTCGACCAGCCGCGCCTGAGCCAGTGTGCTCTGGCGTTCGACCACTAAGAAGGTGGTGCTTTTGCCGGCCTCAAAAAGCTTTTGTTCAGCCTCGAGTGCCAATTCGGCGAACTCGCGTCCGCGGCGTGACGAAGCAATCTGTTTCGCCGCGCTCTCGACGGAATTTGCGGCGATATCGACGGAGACCAAAGCGTCCTGCTGCATCTTGCGATAGCTCAGGACGAGTTGTTGCTTCGCTGCCTGATCCGCTTTGAGGCGATTGCGAGCCCCCACGTTGCCCAGCGGGAAGCTGACACTCGCGCCGATCGTATAGAAGTCGTGAAGACCGGTGCCAATCTCGTCGACCGTACCGGAGAAGTCGGGTTGGACCGAGTGTCGACCATAGCCCGCATGCAAGCTGAGATCCGGCAGACGCTGATTCTTGTCGTAACTTAAGCGGATATCGTGCTTTTCCAGATTCAGTTTCATCTCCCATAGTTCCGGACGGCTGGCCAAAGCGATCTGTCGCAAATTGGAACGCGGTTCGGTCTCTTCAACAAACACAAGCGAATCAGTCGGCATCAACTGGATATTCACGTCATTGGTGTAGTCGTCAGAAATCAGGTTCCAAAGGGAGTTAACCTGTGACGTGTAAGTCTGTTCTGCGCCAAAAAGAGCAGTTCGTGCCAGTTCGACCTGGGATTGCACGCGTGGCTCTTCCAGTTGCGAGAGTCCGCGGGCCTCGACGCGTTTGTGAACATCGGACGCGAGCCGTTCGGCCCGATCCAATAACAAGCGCGATACGGTAATCTCTTCTCGCGCGAGAATGAGATTGTAGTAACTCTGCTTGACCTGTGTGACTGTGTTAATCAATTCCCCGCGAAACTGCCATTCCGAGATTTTCAGGTTGCTGCGCGCCAGTTTGATGTTGCGGCGATCAGCGTCGATCCAAAAATCCTTGAGCAACGGCTGGCGAAAACTCACGCCGGCCACGCTGTAGTAGTTATTCGTACTGGCCTGGAGTGGAACGTTGAACGCCTCATCCGGTTCCGTGCGCGCGTAGAAATCGTATCGCAGACCGAAAGGGAGGCGGCCCGCGAGCGAAGGTCCAATCTTATCAATCGTCTGTTCGTACTCCTGGTCGATTCGGGCAGTCCCTAGCTTTTTCGGGTCGAAATTCTCCGGTTGGTTTACATAATCGCGCCTCGCCTCCAAAACCAAATTCGGATCGTAAACGCCCGAATAAGCCTTCAACTCATACTTCGCGATGATTGGATTCAATCGAGCGATCTGCACTCCGAGGCTACGCGCCAGCGCGAGATCCAGGCATTCACGTAAAGAAATTTCGCGCGTCTGCGGAGGGGAATCGGTTCCTGTCTCCGCTCGAAGAGGTCTGCTACACAGCACACTGAATGACGCAAAGACGAGTGTCGCCCGCAGGACGAGATTAAAAGGCATATCCGGATAACGCTAAGGATGCTGGTAAATGCTCTCTCTTTCCAGTGGATTCGACAGGGTGTTTTGCCACGTTTGACCCAAAAAGCGGACACGATTAGCTTGGCTTCGCCACATGAAGCCTTTCCTCTGTCTTGCGTGTTTCTGTTTTTTTCTTCCTGGCGCTCACGCCCAAACGTTCGTCAACCACACCAATCTCTGGAGATACCGGAAAGGAACGAGCGTTCCCCAGACTGGTTGGAAAACGATTGGTGAAAGCGAATTGAACTCAACGTGGTTGACCGGCAAAGGCGGCTTCGGTTTTGCGAACAACACGCAGGAAGTCTCTCTCTGCGGCACGATTCTCAATGACATGGACGGGAACTATTCCACTGTCGCCATGCGGAATACCTTCGAAGTGACCGCGGCGCCAGATCCAGGCATGCACCTCTTTCTCACGATGGATTGGGATGATGGTTTCATTGCGTGGCTTGACGGAAATTTTCTCGCGAGTGCCAACTCCCCTGGCTCTCCCAATGAGCCGGCATTTTCCGCAGTCGCCACTGCCAGTCATGAGTCTTCACGGGGAGACAACGGCCCCTCGCCCGCTACAGCCTATGACCTCGGTCCTGTGGGATCGCGGCTCCCGCCCGGTACACACGTGCTGGCGATTGTCGGATTGAATTCCAGCAAAGGGAACAGCAGCGATTTCGTCCAGGTGGCCGACCTGAGTCTCAGAACGGTCGCCACAAATTGCTTGAGCGGACCTATCGTCACGGATACGCACATCGATGGCACAAATTCCATTTGCGGGAGCATCACAATCGAGGCGGGTGCGACTCTAAGCATCGCTGCCGGAGCGCGAGTGGAACTGGAGCAGGGAGCCTCAATTACAGTGGCCAGTGGCGGTCGTCTTCTCGCCGAAGGCCGTGAAACGAATCGCATTCTCTTCACCAAGTCGGGCTCTGCTTCGGCCTGGGGCGGGATTGTGGTGGATGGCGCAATTGGATCTCCAGAAACACGAATCACTTTCGCCGACATCGAAGCTAACGGCACGACGGCGATTCATTCCAGTGGCGGAACGGTATTCCTGGATCACCTGAACTTCCTCAGCACGGAACACCAATATGTCTCGCTTGATAGTTCGTCCTTCGTTGTCAGCAATTGCCACTTTCCGCATGGGACGAAGGAATTTGAACCCGCTCACGGGACGGGCGGAATCAAGTCGGGCGGGCGCGGGATTTTTGCTCACAACTTTTTCGCTGGGGCGCTTGGTTATAGCGACATTGTTGATTTCACTGGAGGCAATAGGCCTTCGCCCATCGTCCATTTCATTAACAACGTCGTGATGAATGGTCAGGATGATGGCTTCGACCTCGATGGCACCGATGCCTGGGTGGAAGGAAATCTTTTTATTCACTTCCATCGTAATGGCACCACCCCGGACAGTTCCGCCGCTGTTTCAGGCGGGAGCGATGGGGGACGTGTTTCTGCCGTAACTGTGATCGGCAATTACTTCTTTGACTGTGACAATGCCGCGACCGCCAAGCAGGGAAATTTTTTCAGCCTGCTGAATAATACGATTGTCCATATAACGAAAACCGGAGGGATCGACGGCGCGGCTGGGGCGGTTAATGTGCGCGATACCACGCCCTCACCGACGGCGTTCGCGCGCGGAATGTATCTGGAGAACAATATTATCTCAGACATCGAAGAACTGGTCCGGAACTACGATGCGGCCCAAACCACAGTCACCCTGAGCAACAACGTCATTCCTATCTCTTGGACGGGACCCGGTGCGAGCAACTTAGTGACTGGACCGATTTTCATGCACACACCCAGCGTGGCGGAAACGCAGTTCACGAATTGGACGGGTGCCCAGGTTTTGCGCGAGTGGTTGAAGCTTCAAACGAACTCTCCCGGCGTGGCCGCCGGTTGGGAGGGCACCGATCAGGGTGCTTACGATATGCCCGGTGCTCGTGTGAGTTTGGCTCTCACCGATACAAACGGAACTTCTGCGCGGATCAATGTTGGGTACGTCCGCTCCGGTAGCGGAATTCCAGAAACGGGGTGGCCGGAAGGAGTAGCTTATACGCACTACAAATGGCGGTTGGATGCCGGGACCTGGAGCGAGATCGCGCTGGTCGAAACACCGATCCTGCTGACAAATTTGCCAGCCGGACCGCACTACGTCGAAGTGTCGGGCGAACGCGATTCCGGCTTGTTCCAGGATGATCCGCTCTTTGGCAGTGACGCCGATGTCAGTCGAACCGCAACGTGGCTCGTGGGTGGCATGCTGGAATTCACGGCTGTCGCTCGCGAAAATGGGAAAACAATCCTTACCTTTTCGACCTCCGTATCTGGCGTCTACACCGTGCAGTTCAAAGATTCACTTGCAGCGGAAGCGTGGAACGACCTGGAGAATATCACGGCCTCGTCCGCGGGGCTGCAGAGCTCCACCGACCTAACGAATGCAGAGCACCGTTTTTACCGGGTGATCTCGAAGCCGTAGAGATCAGAGCGGCCGGAACCAGTGAGGCCACCAGGGCATATCCCGGAGGAGGGTCACTACTTCGCCCAGGATGGGCATCCAAATGTGAACAAGAAGGCGTTTAGCCTCGAGACGAATCCCGTTCACTTTCACTTCGACAACAGGCGGAGTGGTCAGCAACGAAAACTTTGGCCAGAAGCGAGGCACCCTTCGTAAGTATTCGGCATAAGGCTCTCCATGCTGCGCGAGCAAAGCCCTCTCTTCTGCTGGAACGGTCCCCGCAGCGTAGAGCATGATCACGATCATGACGGCACCGGTCACGAGAATGCTTTTCAAAAATAACGCCGCCCCGATCGCCATTAGAAAGGTTCCGAAGTAAAGCGGATTTCTGCAAATGGAATACGGACCTTGATCGACCAGGGTCTTGAACTTGCGTGACCCTACGTAAAGCGTGGCCCAGATCCGAAACGATATTCCCGCCAAAAACACCGCCCATGCGGCCGTGTCCATCGCGATGTCGGCCCACGTTCCCTCATCCACCATCGGTTTGGAAAAAAGCGCAACGAAGGTCGCCGGGATCAGCAGGACGAGCCCAAACGCACCGCGCAGTCGATACGCTTTACTCGCGTCGAGCCGTTTCTTCGGTTTGAAGTCATCCGTCGCGGTTGAAATCGTGTGGGCAGTCACAGAGGATCAGTTTAGGTCAACCTTTCCGCAGTGCCATCAGTAAAACAACCCGAAAAGGTTCGCCCCAGCGCTAAAAAGCTGCCCCTCAATTGTTCACCTCAGACCAATTGCAGTCGTTTGTCTTCCTGCAAACGTTTGGTCAGACCTTCCCAGGGAGCGTCGTTCATGGCGTTGAACGAATTCAGATAGAGCAGTACTTTTTCCTGCGGGTACTTCGCGAGCAGCTTGTCCACCGCTTCGTTCAGCTTTGATTCGTCAATCGTTTCAGGAAAATCCTCCACCACACCGCCCTTGTGCGGGATCCCCATGGTGTCCAGAAAATCGCTCAGCATCGCCGCTTCGGACTTCACCAGCCAGCCACGCAGCAATGTCGCCGCGCTCGCCTGCATGCGGGGGCGGGTGAGCATATCGAGAATGATTTTGTTCCGGTCTTTGCGCGCTTTTTGTTCGAAGAACGCGGGACGCAGCTTCAGCGCCGCGGCGACTTCCGCAGTAATCGTCTTATAGAGAGGCTTATCTTGCGCGTAGGTATCTTCTAAAATCTCGCTGGCCAATTCCGGCGACATGAAGCCGATCAGCTCGTTCAAAGTCATCATATCCTAATCAATGGTCAAAACGCTCCCAGGCAGTAATAGCTAACCCCAGCCCTCCTCAATTGCAACCGGCAGGACAGGCTCCGGATGCTACAGCCTCCCGCCAGAAAATCAAACGCGCTCGCCCCACGTTAAGGGGTGTGATAACAGGCGATCGCCTCAATCTCGACACGCGCGCCCCGCGGCAACGCCGCCACCTGAATGGTCGAACGCGCCGGGAAGTTCGCCCGGAAGTGTTCACCGTAAATCGCGTTCATCTCCGCGAACTCTCCGAGGTCCGTCATGAAAACGGTCGTTTTCACCACATTTTCGAAGGTCAAAGATTGATCCTGCAAAATCGCCGAAAGGTTCTGCAGGACTTGCCGTGTCTGCTCCCGAATTCCACCCTCTATGATTTTTCCTTCCTTCGTGAGCGGAATCTGCCCGGAACAAAACAGAAAGTCGCCGACGCGGACGGCGTGCGAGTAAGGACCGACGGGTTTCGGTGACGCTGCCGGTTCAACAATGTGCGGTCGCATTCAGATGTAATTACCCGTCCGGCAACCGATGTGCAACAGCCAGCCTGAGGTGAGGCGTTCAAGCCGCGGTTGCGCGCGGTTGATCATAATGCAGGCTTTCAATCATCAAGGTATCGAGAGTATCCACACGATCCTCTTCGTTGATGGAAATATAGAGCCGCCGATAAGACCGCGAGACCGAGAGAAAATCAGGGTGATCGACGACATATTCCCGGCCCCTCGTCATTCGGATTCGAAAAGGTCGGAACGGCGCCTGATGCAGGGCTTCTTTGATACCTTCCACGCTCATGCCGGCACAGTGCCAAAGGACGCCCGTGCTTCAAGACAGCTTCAACCTGTGAACAAATTTCGAACAACTCGGCGTTGACGCTCGCGTGCGACTGCCCTAATACGAGGTTTCGCGATGCGGCCCAGCAAATTCAGGTTCGAACGTGAATGCCTTCAGCGCGGCCTTTCACGCATTGCCGGCGCCGATGAAGCCGGGCGAGGGCCTCTCGCCGGGCCGGTCGTCGCCGCGGTGGTCTGCCTCCCGTGCGAATGGATTCAAAATGGCCTTCCGCGAAAGTTGCAGGGGCTGAACGATTCGAAACAACTCTGCGAATCGGATCGTGAACGGTTCTTCGCTTTTCTCACCACGCATCCCGCGGTTTCTTACGCCGTCAGCACAATTGATGTCGGAATGATCGATGCGATCAATATTCTCCAGGCGAGCCTTCGCGCCATGAGCGAAGCGCTCCTGCAACTCGCTCCCATCCCGGAACACGCGCTCGTGGATGGGCCGCACATTTTTTCCATCCGGTGTCCGCAGACCCCCATCATCGATGGCGATGCGAAAAGTTTTTCCATTGCCGCAGCCAGCGTCATTGCCAAGGTGACACGAGATCGTTTGATGACCGAATACGATAAAATTTATCCCGCGTATGGCTTCAAGGATCATAAGGGTTACTCCACGCCGCAGCATCTCACTGCCATCGGGAAGCACGGCGCCTGTCCGATTCACCGTCGCTCATTCTCGCCGTTTCGTCGGCCGGAACCCGAACTGTTCGCCTGATCCCCATGGCCCTGTGGTCAAAACTGAAGTTTTGGAACACAGCACCGCCACCCGAACATCTCCGGCGCGGAACCCTCGGCGAATCCGCCGCATGTGATTACCTTCGTCGCAAAGGCCTGAAGTATCTCGCCGCAAACTTCTCCGGCAAACGCGGGGAAATAGACCTCATCTTCCGCGATGGCGAATGCCTGGTGTTCGTGGAAGTCAAAACCCGCTCCGGCAAGGGCTGGACCCGCCCTTCCCGTGCGGTCGATGCCCGCAAACGCCGGGCGATTTACCGTACAGCCACTGATTACCTCCGACTGCTGGATAACCCGCCGGTGGCCTATCGGTTTGATGTGGTCGAAGTCGTGCTCGACGGCGAGGAGGTCCGCGAAATGAGGCATATTGAGAACAGTTTCAATAGCAGCATGATTCGCGTGCCGCGCCTGCGTTAGGGAGGACATTCAGAGGCTGGATGAATTCACCGATACCAATTTAGGCTGGTGAACCTGAACCGCTTTTGATATGGTTTGATCAAATTCCGAATGAAGCGCGCTTCTCAGGAGAGATTGGTCGATACCAGAAGCGTTCAAGCCGTTCGCGCGGAGGCGGTTCAGGTTTTCCACAGGCTATTTCCACAAGCGGATTCCAAATGCATCGACAAAGCGTTTGACTGGGTGGATGCCGCATTTTCGGGCCATTACGCAGATTACCAGCCCATCGACGCCAAATACCACGATTTCGAGCATACTCTCCAGGGAACTCTCTGCTATGTGACTCTCCTCGAAGGATATCAGCGTGCTCGCACCCAACCGCCTCTGAACGCCCGAATGTTCGAACTCGGGGTGATTGCGATCCTATTGCATGACACCGGCTACCTGAAGAAACGGGACGACCGCGACGGCACCGGCGCCAAATACACTCTTACCCACGTGAACCGTAGCGCCGATTTTGCCGGGCGCCTCCTCGGAGAGAACGGCTTCGACGCCACGGAGATTCGCGCCGTGCAAAACATGATCCGCTGCACCGGCGTAAATGCGGACTTAAAGTCGATCCCGTTTCAATCCGAACTGGAGCGGAAGATGGGCTTTGCGCTCGGCACCGCCGATCTGCTTGGCCAGATGGCCGCGGCGGATTACGTGGATAAGCTCGACATCCTGTTCCAGGAATTCGATGAGGCCAACCACTTCAGCCATCGCACGAGCGGTCCCGGCGTCTACAAGAACGTTTCCGAACTTCGCCGCAACACACCTGCCTTCTGGGAAAAGTACGTCATTCCGAAAATCAATGGCGACTTCATTGGCCTCTACCATTTTCTCGAGGCGGCCGATGGCGAGAATATTTATCTGACCAGGATCAAGGCTAACATCGAGCGATTAAAGGACGAGCTTGATGGCGTGCCGGCGTAACTCACGAATTTTTTCGAAACTTCGAATTTTCCCGCGCGCGCAGCGTCCGCACCTAAAAATAGCGCGAAAAAGGCGCGAAACGTTTTGCTTTCTGGAGCGACCGTTGTAAAAAGCTGACGCGACTTTACACTTGCGATGAATTTCTCCGCGATGTTGATGGCAGCCGCCCTTGATGTAGCCACCGGCGGTGGCCCCGCGTCCCCTCAGGATTCCGAGTTGCTTTTCATTTGGGAACAGGCGACCGGCGAAGCCAAAGCCATCATCGTCATCCTGTTGATATTCTCGATTTTCGCATGGAGCGTAATGGCGGCTAAAGCCCTGCAGATGCGCCGCGCAAAACGCATGAACGCCTTTTTCGACTCGGAGTTTCGCGCGCAGAAGCATGTTTTCGCCATTTTCGACCGGCGGATTCAAGTCGATGGCTGCCCGAATTTTGCCGTTTACCAGGCCGGTTGCCAGGAACTGGAAGGTCGTCTTAAAAGCACGGTCCGCGAAGGACGCAAAGGCAACGTTTCCCTGAAATCAATGGAGCACGTGAAGCGCGCGCTCGAACGAACCGTCGCTCAGCAATCATTAAAACTGGAGTCCGGCTTGATTCTACTCGCAATCGCCGTCAGCGGCGCTCCCTTCCTTGGACTGCTCGGCACGGTTTGGGGCGTCATGAGCACCTTCAGTGGTATCGCCATGCAAGGGCAGGCGAATCTTACCGCGATGGCTCCCGGTGTCTCCGCCGCGCTAGTCACGACCGTGGCGGGCCTGCTCGTCGCGATCCCTTCGATGTTCGGCTACAACTACCTCGTGCATACCCTTCGCGTTCTCACGGTCGAACTGGACAATTTCGCCCAGGAACTTACCTCCCGCATGGAGATTGAATATCTGCTGGAGAACGAGTTTGAAAGCGTCTGATCATGCGCCGCTTCTCCCAAAGAAATCACTTGGTGACGTTGAATGAAATCAACATCACTCCCCTTTTGGATTTGGCGTTCGTTCTGCTCATCATATTCGTGATAACGACGCCCATGCTCGAACAAAGCATCAACCTCAAGCTGCCTACGGGCGGCGCTGAAAAAGGCAGCACCCGGAAAGATCAGATCCGAACCATCGAAGTGAATCCCGAGGGTGGATACGTCATCAAAGGCGTCAAATGCTCTCTGTCGGAAGTGGAAACTTATCTCGTCGCGGAAATTAAGAAAGATCCACAGCTCGCAGTCTGGTTGCGCGCCGATAAAAAGGAAGAATTCGGGCGCGCGGTTGAAGTAATGGATGTGGTGCGCCGACTCGGAATCGGCAAGTTCGATATCGCCACCAGCCCGCCAAAGCGGTAAGGAATGAAAGGACTCCAACGCAAATGCCTGATCGGTTCAGTCCTGTTGCACGGACTGCTCCTGGTGCTTGTCGTGGTGGGGTCTGCCTTTATCCCAAAAAATACACCGCCACCCCCTCCCCCTGCATTTGAGGTTTTCGACGCTCAATCTATCCTCGTGGACCAGCCCAACATTGTCAGCGGAGGGAATCCGAACGTAACCGCACCGCCGATTGCCGCACCGCCCATCATCGCCCCCGTTCCACAACCGACAGCCCCACCCGTTGAAGAGGCCAAGCCGCCCACGAAACTGCCCGATCCTTCCAGGGAAGACTCGAAGAAGCCCGAAAAGAAATCTCAACCTGAACCTGAGCCGATCAAGCCCGAGCGCTCCAAAAAGCCGGATCCAAATGCTTTCGATCTGGATAAGGCAATTACAAAAACACCCCAGACAAAGAACGACAAAACGGACAAAGCCGAAAAAGATAAATCGACGGCCTTTGACCTGAGCAAAGCCGAGAGGAAAACGATCAAGCCGGCCAAAGAGGCGAAGGAAGCGTCTGACGGGGAAGAGAACGCGCGCGGCGAGAAGGAAAAAAAGTTGGCGATGGCAAGGAGTGGGGCGGTTTCGGATATCCTCAGGAATTTGCAGGGCGGTCTCTCCAAAGGCGGCACGTCCTTTGATATGCCGGGGCCGGGCGGAGCAGCTTTCGCCAGTTACGATCTGTACCTCAAGAAACTTTACGAAATGGCGTGGGTACCCCCTCAGGCCGGCCGCGGCAACGAACCTGCGGTCGAAGTTGAAATTACCATTTCACGTGAAGGCAAGGTCCTCGGGCATCGCATACTGAAACCTTCAGGCCGTCGCGAACTCGACAACAGCGTGAACACGGTTTTAAACCGGATTAAGACAGTCAAGCCCTTGCCTGAAGGAGGCACCGACCCAAAACGAACGTTTCGCATCAATTTCAATCTAACTGAAACACCAAGCGTAGGATGAATTTTAAAAACCTGATTTGTACTCTGTTTTTAGCGGGCGCTTTTGCGTCTGCTGTGAACCTTTCCGCTGCGGACGAACCGATCAATGTAACGGGAACCACTAAAGTAAGAATCATTCCAATCTCATTAAGCGGTTATACGGGCGAGGCGGCGAGTGTCTTGCGCTTCGATCTCGAAGTTGCTGGCTTCGACATCACCACGGACGACAAAGCCCAATATTCGCTCAGTGGCAAGAATGACGGCGGACAAGTGGAAGGCCGCTTGCAGGACAAGCTGAGCAAAGCCAACCTCCTCGCCAAGGCCTACACTGGCGACAATACCCGCTCCGAGGCACACGCCCTCGCGGATGATGTAGTCCAGGCAATATTGAAGATCCCCGGGATTGCTCGCACGAAAGTTGTCTTCAAGCAGCAACCAGGATCCTCAGGAAACGGCGAAATCTACATCTCTGATTACGACGGCCAAAACGCGAAACCGGTCACAACCGACAATACCATTGTCGCCGCGCCGGTCTGGGTCCCGAAGCATTGGCATATTTTTTACACCTCCTACAAGAGCAGCTATCCCTGGATTTACACGCATAACCTCACCACAGGTGAACGCCGTCCATTCGCGAGGTTCCCCGGCCTGAATTCGAGCGCATCGATTTCACCGGATGGGAACCGAGTCGCGATGATTCTGAGCAAGGGGGGGAGTCCCGACCTTTGGGTTTCGAACATGGATGGCTCTGGACTGACCCAACTCACCAAGACCGCTACGGACGAAAGTTCGCCCTGCTGGTCGCCGGACGGATCGAAGATCTGCTTTGCCTCTCGCACAGACGAGCGGCGCGGCCTTTTCGTTATTCCGAGCACTGGCGGTGAAATGCGCCGGCTCAATACCGGTGGTGAACCCAACCCCAGCGAACCGGACTGGTCGCCGGATGGAAAAAGCATCGTGTTCACCTCGCAGAGCCGTGCTGGGTTCGCGATCTGCGTCATGTCAGCGCAAGGGGGCGATGTTCAACCTCCGTTGGCTGAGGGGGAAGATCCCTCGTGGGCGCCAAATTCGCGCACCGTCATATTTACACGCCGAGTCGGAAGCAAACGAGTTCTGTCTTTGCTTGACGTGCCTACGAAGCGTGTAAAAGATACCGCCCAAATTTCGGGAAGCAGGTCGCAGCCTAATTGGGCGAAGTAGCGTAGCAAAAATCCTTCCCCAAAAATACAATGAAAAGCGTGCAGTTGTTGAATTTTCTGGTGGCCACTCTCCTCTTCGCCACAGCAGCCACCGGCTGTAAAAAGAACCCCAAAAACATAACCCCCATCGGCAGTCCGCGATCGAGCACTGTCGGGACCGAAGGTCCTGGAAATATGATTACCCCGGGCGGAGCGAATGGCTTTGGTCGCGACGGCGCGTTGGGGTCGAACATCCCTCCTGGAGGAATCGCGGAGCCAAATCTGAACGCGAAGGAAGACCACACCACGCTCGCCGCACAATCGATCTACTTTGATTTTGACCGCTCCGCGATCAAAACGAGCGAACAAGGCAAACTCGACTCCGTAGCCACGTACATGAAGAGTGCACCGGCCGGTGAACAGCTCCGCATCGATGGCAACTGTGACGAACGCGGGACGCCGGAATACAACCGCGCGCTCGGGGAACGCCGCGCCATCGCCGCGCGCGATTACCTGATTCAAAAGCATGGTATCGAATCCAGCCGCATCACCACTTTAAGTAACGGCGAAGACAAACCGGTCGATCTCGGCAAAACCGAGGAGGCCTACGCCAAAAACCGCCGCGACGATTTCGTCATTCTTAAACCCTGACTTTGCTGATTCTAAATGAAGAAGCCCGCCTGTTCACAAGAGCAGGCGGGCTTTCGTTTTTCGCTTATTCTGAAGAGATCACTTAATCGGCGAGCTTGCGGCGGACCAGGGCGAGACCGGCAAGAGCTGTTCCGAGCAGAGCCGATGTCGACCCTGCGTCCGGAGCGGCAGTTCCGCCATTTACATCCACGCGGATCGCGGTCTCACCGACCAATTGACCCTGGAGGTCGTAGGCAGAGAGTTTTATGTCGTAGCTGCCGGGAATGTTCTGGTTGTACGGAGGAATACCAGGTCCCACGAATAAAAAACCATAATTTTCCGAGTTCATGGCGATCGTCGTGCTCAGAGCCGGTCCATTGTCCGGGATCAACAACGGAGGGAAGGTGTAAAAGTCCTGCCCAGCGCTTGGATCCTTATCCAGCGAGATGAGAAAAGAGTAATTGGCCAACCCAGCAGTGCCGGTGTTGATCGAAAAATCATAATTCCAGGACGCGCGATCACTGGGCGAGATGCCGGGTGTGCTATCATTAAACGCATAGACGCCGGTCGGGGCAGTGATTCCAACATCATCGGGCGATGGGTACCGAGTGTGGGCCCGCAAACCGAGTTCCAGTTGCCCTTCCCGATCGACGGTGAAACCGCCGTTATGATTTCCACTGCCATAGTAAACGCCCGGATCGTTCCCATTAATTGAGGCGGGACCGCCGACGTTTACATTTTGATCGTAACTAATCGCTGCCGAAACAGAGAGCGGCGCGAGGGCCAAAGCGGCCACGGATAATAGATTTAATCTTTTCATATTGATTGCTAAAGCAGGACGGGAGCCGTTTAGCAGCGTCTGTGCCATAAGGCCCTATTTTAATGATTGTCAACATGCTCGCAGTCAGGCGCTTACAACATTAAATTCCTTTAATCTCGATTCCCTTTCGGCCCTGGTCAAGAATGTGTAGTGGACGCTTACAGTTTTAATGGTAAGGCAGACATCAATCACGGAGGCGGCTAACCACTCCTAACGAATTCACGGCCTATTCTGGATCGGTCCAACGTAACGGCGCGCGACAACCACATCATCAAACCAAACCGATTGGCTCTCTTTCCAATATTGTTTTGTCGGATCGCCTTCATCATAGCCGTAATGTTCCAGCCAGAAGCAATTCACTTTCAGGTCCATGTCGTTGCGCCAGCGGATCCCCGTGAATTCGCCGACCAACTTCCCATCAACCCACATCATCTGCTTTCCATCTGCTTTATCCGAGGCGGTGTTCGCCTGGATCATGAACTCCCAGCATTGCCATCGATTGAGCGGCGGGATCACACGATTGGGGCCTGCCGCCTTTCCTTTTCCGGGGCCGGGCGGGAAAAAACCGTTCCCCCAATACTTGTTCATTTTAGGATCGGGCTCCATGTCGAGATAATAGCTATAGAAGTTAACTTCCCCGGGCGGCGGGTTCTTACCCCACGCAAACCAGGGTTCCATTCCAGTGGAATAATAGGTGCCGTTCGGTTTCAAGCCCGCCTTACCAAAGGCAGACCACTTGTTCGTGCGTTGATTGGCGCCCAGCCAGACGAAGTGGTGATTATACTGATAGTCCGCGGAGAACTTCACATACATCCGCGCATAAACCGCATCCGCACCGGGCATAAACCATTTGATAGCGTCGCCTCCGTGATTCTTCCCGCGTTCCATCGGCATCTGGACGCACCAGCGTCCCGCGTTTGGCTTATCCTGCGTCATCACCACCCGTCCGCGCGACTCGTCCCACTTCTTCATGGCGCCCGATTCAAAGTTATCCGCGAAGAAAACATCGGGATCCTTTTCGATCCCGATATCGCCCGGATATTTCGACGAAAGCGGATTCTCGGTCGCGCCAGCCACTGAGTAAATGGAGAGAGCCAGAATCAGCAGAACCGGAGAGATTGCACCTATTTTCATGGGAGGTCCAAATCTGCCAGAAGTCGATCTTTGGCACAATCCGCGTGTCCTGCCGTTCCTTGACTGGATTGGCGTTCGCGTGCGAGTTTTTAGCACCGTTCGAGGGGAGCGGCTTAGCAATTTGGTTCTGGAAATTGTCCGTGCGGTTTTGGCGACTCCCGCGATGCAGGACCTGCGTTCGCGCGTGGAGCAGGGAGGGGTCGTGTCTCTCGCCGGCGTTCATCCTGCCGCTCAACCGTTTCTCGTCTTTCTTTTCAGCCAGATGTTCCCTGGCCGCTCTGTCGTAGCGGTGACCGAAGGCGTAAAAGCGCAGGAATCCTTCCACCAGGATTTGGAAACATGGAACGGCCTCGCTGAAAAGTCAGGTGCCAGGCCGGCACCGCCCCTCTTTTATCCGTCGTGGGAAATTCTTCCGCATGAATCGAAGCTCCCGCACGCCGACGTGATCGCAGAACGCCTTCAGACGATCGTTACGCTCATGAACGAACCAACTGGGGCGCGCACAATCGTCACCAATGTCGCCGCTCTCCTGCAAAAGACTTTTCCCGCGGAAGAACTTCGCGCCAAGACTCGAACATTCAGTCGTGGCGATCGCATTGATCCGCTCGACCTGATCGAATGGCTTGAAGACCAAGGTTACGAACCCGAGGCGCAGGTTACCTCCAAAGGTGAAATTGCGCTGCGAGGAGGAATTGTTGACGTTTATCCACTGCCGTCACCATGGCCGGTTCGTATCGAATTCTTCGGCGACGAAATCGAGTCGATGCGCTACTTCGACCCGCACACGCAAATCTCTCGCGAAAGCGTGGACCGCATCTCAATCCCGCCTTCTGGCGAACTAGCCTTCCTTAAGCAGAAGGTTGCCAGCGGTTCTACCGAAAATCTCGCGATACTTTTGGATTATCTGCCGCCGAGTTCCCTCGTCGTCATCTGCGAGCCCGCGGCCATCCTCGAATCTGTCGAAAAATACGAAGCCCAGATTCTTCCCGCCGATCCCTTCTTCTGCCCCTGGACGAACTTCCTGGGGAATGCCGCGCAGCGTGGCTTCAATATCCTAAACCTTTTCGAAACGGGAACTCCAGATCGCTTCCGCGGATTCGAGAGCGGCGCACCCGCTGCCTTGCAGCAACTCACAGACACCGCTCCCGAGACGCCCCTCTTCAACAGCCTCGAAGCGTTTCGACCACAAGTCGACCGCGCTGCCGAGATTCAGGTGTCTGAAGCCCAACGTCGCGAGTTCTTCAACCAACTCCATCGCTGGCTTCGTCAGGGCTATCAGGTGCACGTCGTCTGCAATAACGAGGGCGAAGCGCAACGATTCGGGGAAATCTGGTCCGAATATGGCCTTAACACAGACGGAGCGAAACCCATTGTTGACCTGGGCTCGCTCGCTCGCGGTTTTATTTTCGATCCGGCGAAACTCGTCGTCGTCACAGATGCCGAGATTTTCGGTCGCTACAAGGTCCATCGCCCGCGCCGGCTCAAATCTCCCCACGCCGCCGCCACTCGCTCCGCGCTCGACATTGATTTCGGTGACCTGGAACCAGGCGATTTCGTGGTTCATCTTCAACACGGCATCGGACGTTATTTGGGTCTTGAGATTCTTCCGGGCGGGCGCGGAACCAGCACCGCGCCTACGACGCGCACCGACATTCCCGTTGAGCAATCCGGCCCGGAATGTCTCGTCATCGAATATGCTCCGTCCGACTTCGATCAACCCTCGCCAAAGCTTTACGTGCCCGTCACCGAAGCGCATCTCGTTAGCAAATATGTCGGCACCGGCAAAGCTCGTCCGCAACTGCACACGCTCGGCGGCACGCGTTGGAACAAAGCCAAGCAGCAGGCCGAAACGGCTGTGCGCGATCTCGCCAGCGAAATGCTGGCCATGCAGGCCGCGCGCGAATCGCTACCCGGCCATTCCTTCACCCAGGACACCCCCTGGCAGCGCGAATTCGAAGGCTCGTTCATCTACGAAGAGACCCCTGACCAGCTCAAAGCGATCAACGAAGCGAAGAAAGACATGGAATCCACCAAACCGATGGATCGCCTGATCTGCGGCGATGTCGGCTATGGCAAAACGGAAGTGGCGATTCGCGCGGCCTTCAAATGCGTGATGGGCGGCAAGCAAGTCGCCTTCCTGGTTCCTACAACCATTCTCGCGCAGCAGCACTACAACACTCTTCGCGAGCGGATGGCCGACTACCCGATCCGGATCGAACAACTCAGCCGCTTCAAAACCCGCACCCAACAAAAGCGCATTCTTCAGGCGGTCGGCGAGGGTGCTGTCGATATTGTCGTTGGGACCCATCGGCTGGTACAGGAAGATGTCTCGTTTAAAGATCTCGGGCTGGTCATTATCGACGAGGAACAACGGTTCGGCGTGCTCCACAAGGAGAAGCTAAAACTCCTGCGCAAACTCGTCGACGTCCTCACCCTCAGTGCCACGCCTATTCCGCGCACACTTTACCTCGCACTCACCGGCGCGCGGGACATGAGCACCATCGAAACCCCGCCTCAGGATCGTCTCCCGGTGGAAACCATCGTGACGCAATTCGATGAACGCGCCATTCGGGATGCGATTCAGCGCGAACTCAACCGCGGCGGCCAAACCTATTACCTCCACAACCGCGTTCACGATATCTACGACGTCGCTCAACGTATCCGCACCCTCGTTCCCAAGGCCCGCATTGTCGTTGGCCACGGTCAGATGGACAGCGACGAACTCGAAGACGTGATGGCCAAGTTCATCAATGGCGAAGCTGATGTTCTCGTGTCAACGACGATTATCGAAAGCGGCATCGATATTCCCAACGCCAACACGATTATCATCGACCGAGCCGATCGTTTCGGCCTGAGCGATCTCTACCAACTGCGTGGTCGCGTGGGCCGCTATAAGCACCAGGCGTACGCGTACCTCCTTCTGCCGCGCCACGCCCAACTCCTGAGTGACGTTCGCAAGCGCATCAGCGCGATCAAGCAATATTCCAGTCTCGGCAGTGGCTTCAAAATCGCCATGCGCGATCTCGAAATTCGCGGCGCGGGCAACCTGCTCGGCGCGCAGCAAAGTGGGCACATCACCGCCGTCGGCTTCGACCTTTACTGCCAGCTTCTCAAACAAAGCGTCAGTTCGCTCAAGGGCGAGAAAATCAGCCGCCGTATCGAAGTCCAGGTGCGCCTCGACTTCCTGGCTCTCAACCCAGGCGAGGAAGGTAAAATCCTGGAGACGACTCCGCGCCGGAAGAAAAAACAGGAGGAAGCGGTCGTTCTGGTACCGCGTGAAACCGCCACCTACTCCGATTATGAAGAGACGGTCCCCGACGAAGACCAAAACGATAAACCTTCAAACCGCGCTCCGGCCTATCTTCCGCTGAATTACATTCGCGAAGCCCAGCAACGCATCTCAATTTACCGTAAACTCGCTCAGGCCACGGACAAATCCGCCCTCGAACAAATTCGCGCTGAACTCCGCGACCGTTTTGGCCCTCTGCCGGCTGCTGTAGACCTATTGATTCAGGTGACCGAATTAAAGATTATCGCTTCCGACAAGCACATCGCTTCCATGGAAACCGACGGTGCAAAAATCAAACTCACCCGGAACAAGGAACTTATTCAGGTCGGTGGCAAATTTCCCCGCCTGATCAAAAAAGAGCCAAAGGCGAAACTCAACGAACTCAAGAAGCTTTTGTTGGCGTTGTAGAGTATTAGAGAATGGAGCCTGGTCAGTCTTCTTTTCGCTCTGAAGCACGCGACTCCAGATATCCTTCAATCTTCGCGATTAACGGAGGCAAATCATCCTTGGCGGCCTTCCACACCCGTTCGGGATCAACATCATCGTAATCGTGGATTAAGACATTTCTCATCCCGACGATGAGCCTCCACGGAATCTCCGGCATTGCTTTCACAACTTCCGGCGATAAATGGCGAGCTGCTTCGCCTATAATTTCAAAACGCCGCGTGACCGCGTCTTGCGTACGCAAATCCTCGAGAAACGTTTCCTGTGTCAATCCCGCAAGGTGTTGCTCAACGATTCGAGCCGAGTCGAGAATATCGCTCAAATAGGCGTTATCCCTCGACATACAGTGGCGAGGCAGTGGAAAGTATCGAGCTCCTTCTGTAGCGGTTTCGGCTCCGTTCGATCGCGCGCCGACTGACCAGATCGACGGGCCGATCGAAAATCTCTTCCAGTCCGAGTTTTATCTCGACCCACTCCAGCAAGCCTACGTGACGGTCTCGTTCCGGAGTGAGCGTGCACAGGACATCAACGTCGCTATCGGCCCGGAAATCTTTTCCCCTGGCTGATCCGAACAACTCCAGCTTACCGATCCCACGCTCTCGACAAAATCGGCGCAACACTTCTCGATCGTAAGCCAGTTCTTTCACCCTTCCAACCTAGCCAATCGCATCAGCCGTGAAAAGGCCGATTCGCCTCTTCATCGCTAGGGCAACCGCTCGTAGAAGAAACGGAAGTAGTATTTCGAAGGGCTGAGTGGCGGAAAGGAGCTGTAATTCCACTGGGTATCTCGCTCGAGAACGGCGACGGCGATCTCACTGCCCGAAACCGCGAAGGCTGGGTAAACGGCTTCCTGTTTGAGAGGCGCGGTTTGCTGAAAGAGTGTTTCGAACGACCAACCGGTCCCGTTCCACCAGGCGTGGCGCAAATTTCCGGCGTATTCCTGCTGGCCGATATTGTTGAAGTGCTCGCCCGCGTGATCGAGAAAAACGATGTGCGCGACACCTTTCGGATCGAAGCGCAGGTAAGGCGAGAAGCCCGAGCCTTTGTTGCCGTCGCCCGCGATGTAGCCGTCCGCCTGGCTGACAACGATACTGGAGTTCCAATTTCCGCTCCCGTCCTGTTGATGAAAGTAAAGACGTGACTCCTGTGCGGAGCCGGTATCGGCGCGTTCATCGTACCAACTAAGGATGCGCGGCGTGTCATCGGGACCGATCGCGATACTAGCCCCGTTCGCGGCTTCACCCGAAAGATCGCGTGGTTTGCTAACCACGGTGGTGGCCCACTGCCCGGATGCATTCGACGCATATTTCACTTCGCTGTAAGCGCGAGGATGGCCCGCGACGTCGTAAGTGAGATCAAGGCTGCTGCGAAATGCGATGTGCGCCGCATTATGAGCATCCACATCAAGCGCAAGCCAGCGCGCCGCGAAAGGAGGCGCCCAATAGGTGAGCGGAGGATCAGTGACGGTCGAAACTGCGGTCCAGTTCCACTGCCCGTTGCGATTTGTTCCGTAGGTCAGATTGCGCGGAGAACCTGCGCTTAGCGCGGCCAAGTGGAATGTGTTGTTCGGACCGACGGCTGCTTCGAGCACCGCAAGATCTGCATTCGTCAGCGGATTAGCGATTGTTTCAACCAAGCGCCACGAACCCTCACGCTTGTAGTGAACAATACTCTTTCCTGAGCATTCGAAAATATGCGGCGCGGAGGAGGAATCGTAGAGCAACACTGTGGAGGGTTGGAAACGATAATCCTCGCGTGGCGTTTGGAAATCGAACGTGAGGTATGGCTTAAAAGTATTCCCATTGGAGTCGATGACCTGTTCGCTCCACGAACCACTTGGATCCCGTTCGCGAAAAATGAGATCACGGTCGCGCCAGACGATGAAGCCTAGCGATCCGTTCGGAGCGAATTGCACCGTATTGAATCCCTCGGGAGCGGGAAAAACTCTGTTCTCCAATAAGCCAAGGTCAGAAACCGTCGCCGGAGGAGTGACCTTCCCGGAGCGGACTCGATAGCTCCGCTCGCGGACGTTTTTGGCTTCCGTGTCAATGTAAGCCGCGACGCCTCCGGATAGAGTGAGTGTTTGGAGATCCTTCCAGACCTTCAAGTTGGAGGATGATTCGAGCACAACTGGCCCATTTGCCACACCAGTGATGGTTACTTCCACATCGCCGTCGGCGCGACGTTTCACGTCAGAAAGACGGACGTCTTCGGCTCGAATGTTAGACGTTGCCGATGTAAGCCCGCAGCAGAGAATGGCCCAGGAAAAAGGGAACAAGCACTTCATTTCGTAAATTGGGATTTCGCCGTGAAAGAATTATCGGGCGAATTCCTAAATACGCAAGGGGCAGAGGACTACGTCGCCCCCTAAATTGAGGTCAGGGTAGTTGTCGCCTGCTCGGCTGGAGCGCGAATCACGTCGGTTTCAAACCGAGTCCGAGCACTTCCTTGCAATAGCGAATGCTCTTCTCGATTTCTGACTTCTGGTAGTCCTGCTCCGCTTTCTCGCGAGGCACCCCTTGAGGGGGTTTCCAGGAATCGCGCGGTTTGCCGTGTTTGGCGAGTGCTAGAAATTTCGCGAAGTCCTGCGCCGGCATTTTCGGAAAAAGTTCCCAGAAGTTCGGTTGCAAATAGGCAAACTGGCGATTGAAACCAGAGATGGTTTCAATGTGCACTGGAATATTCGGGCAGAGTTCGGCGAATCGCTTGAAGTACGCCTTCACATCCACAGTCCCTTCCCCCATCGCGGTCCATTGCACGGTGGCGCCCTGTTCTGACTCCCAAATGGCCGAGTCACGAAGGCTGGTGGTTAGAGCGTACGGCGCGAGAACCTCAAGACTCGCCAGTGGATCTTCAACGGTCCAGACGGCGTTGCCCGAATCCATGTTGGCGCCGACATAGTCTTTGCCGGCGGCGTCGATGAGTTGCACCAGCTCACGAGCCTGCATATCGCCTGCATGATTCTCCACCGCAATCTTCACACCCGCGTCGACAGCGCGTGAGCGAAGCGCTTTGCAAACTTTCACCGTATCTTCAATGCGCGCTTCGATTCCGCCTGGAGTTTTTCGGTCTTCCTGCGTGCCGAGGACCACGCGAAAAACCGGAGAACCGAGCGCTTTGGCCACACGAATCCCGAGCCCGAGATGTTCCTCCGCTGTGCCCCAGTTTTTCCGGAACGCTTTTGACGTCGGACAAATGCTCCAGCTACCAAGATGAATCTGAAGATCTTTGTCCGCTGCCTTCTTGCGCAGTCCTTCGAGATATTTTTCATCGAACGATTCAAACGCATCGAGATCGGTAATGAACAGGGAATCGGTCCGAAGCTGGACGGCGTAGTCGATCAGCGCGTCAGCCTTCCACTTCAGCGCGCGTACGGAAAAATTGTCGAGACCCAGTTTGATCTTCCTGTCGCCCACGACGCCGGTGGCGGGAGTCGAAATATCGCTAAGCGCGAGAGCTGTCGTCGCAACCGCCGCTGTCTTCAGAAACGCACGGCGATTCACTTGGTTTTCCGATGATTCCATGGAGCTAAACGTGTAATTCGGGCATGGCGCACGAGCAAGGCATTTCCAACCCTATGCTTTCCATCCCTTTCGGTAAGGCCTCTTCACCCATTCGTTCAGTTCGGGCATGTTGGTGACCTTCATCTGCGTACCGTCCCACATGACTTTTTTGTGCAGGCCCGCCTTCATCGCGAGGTTGCCGAGCAGCGCGAATTCGGTAAGACGTGTGCCGTATTCGAAGGGTACCGCGGTTTCGGTCTTGCCCGCACGAACCGCGTCGAGAAAATCGACAAAAATATTCTTCGGACGAGGCAGAGTTTTCGGCGGAGCGGGCGTTTCTTTCATCTTTTCGTAGGGAACGATGTGCATGCGGTCTCCATACGTGCCCGTGTAGATGACACCCTTTTCGCCGACATAAAGAGTGCCGCTATCGCCGCGGTCAATCTCTTCGTCTGGATATTTTTTGCGCAGATCGAGCAGGAGTTGCGGGAAGTTGCGGGCATCGCCTTTCGCTGCGCGGAGAGTGCCCTGGGGCTTGTCAGTGGTCGTTTCGTTCAAGCCTTCGTACCAATACGATTTGAAGGCTGGCATATCACCGCGCGCTGGAACATCCCAGCGCACGCGGCAGCCGAGCGGGTAACGTTCGTCACTGCCGCCTCGCAACTGCTCGACCTCGATGCTTGTCGGGTGATCGCACTTGAGCGCCCAGAAAACCCCGTCGAGCACATGGCAGCCCATGTTGCCGATGGAACCGTTCCCGAAATCATACCAGCCGTGCCATTCGTGCGGATGAATGTCATCGTGGAAATCGCGATAAGGCGCAGGCCCAACCCATTTATCCCAGTGCAATCCCTCGGGAACCGGCAGTTTCGGCGGCCGCGGACCTTCGCCGCCATTCGCGCGATCGGTCCAGCTATGTGTTTCAGTCACCTTGCCGATTACACCCGCCCAAATGTATTCGCACAGCTTGCGATAACCTTCCTCGCAATGACCCTGGTTCCCCATTTGCGTGGCGACCTTGGTTTTGGCGGCCATGGCCCGCAAAGCACGTGCTTCGGCAATGTCGTGGCAAACAGGCTTCTCGCAGTAAACATTCTTCCCGAGTTGCATCGCGATCATTGCGGGAAGCGCGTGATGATGGTTCGGCGTGGCAATAAAAACAGCGTCGATTTGCTTCCCAATCTTGTCGAACATCTGGCGGTAATCGGTGAACACCTGCACCTTGTCCGCCTCGATGCCTTTCCCTTCCATCCATTTTTTCACTGCGACGTGCCGCTTTTCATCCACGTCCACAATTGCGGTGACGTTCTCATTCAGAATCGCGGCCAGATGCGCCGAGGTGCCGCGCCCACCGCAACCAATCTGCACACAGCGAATTTTTTCCCCGGCATTTTCGGCGGTCAGAATGTTAAAAGGAGCCGCGGCGAAGACACCGGCCGCCAATGCCGATCGCTTCACGAAGGAGCGACGAGTCAGTTCAATTTTCATGGAGTGCGAAAACCTTAGCGAAAGGGACTCCGCGGAACAACCTGAGAAAAATGGGAAATTCAATAGAATCCACCTTTATGACGCCGCGGTTTACCTTGCATTGCCGCTTACGACGGTAGAGTTGAGATTTGAAACGATTTGTTCCCATTTCGGCATGTCTCCGGTGAATGCAGTGAGGATGATGTTGGTCCCTCCGGTATGGGAGTAGCTCCAGTTCATATCGAGAAAAGTTACGATTTGGGAGGTCGCGCTGAACTCGCGCATAAGCTTTGCATTGGCCAAGGTGAGGGTTCTGCGTTGGAAGTAGCCCAGCTCGACAAGTTTGTTCCGCTCATCCTCCATGACGCTCCCGGGATTGTTCTGAAAGGCTCCTGCGGTGAAACGTGCGCGGAGCCGTTTCCATGTGAGGGCTTCTTTCCAGTTTGTGGGTGGGGATAAACAATAGGTGGCGCTCTCGAGTTTACGCAAATGGATCTCAATTTCGCGTTCGTGCGGGGTCCGGCCCAGGAAGGGGAACAGGAGGACAGCTGCGATGCCGATCAGAGTAATCAGAAAGACTCTCCGCATAGTAACTACACTCTACAGACGGTCTATAAGTGCGCAGATTCACATCCGCGGCTAACATTCAAGCAGATTGATTGCGCGATGGCAGATCGCCCTTGAGCATGCGATCAATCAGTTCGCGCACGCCGATGCCGTGACCGCTCGGCGCCACCCAATCGGCCTTTTCTTTGAGGGCCGGTAGTGCGTTGGCGACGGCAACGCTGTAGCCGGCGTTGCGCAGAAGGGGCTGGTCGTTTTCGGCGTCGCCGACCGCGACGACGTCTTCGCGCAGGAGGCCGAGTTCGCGCAGGCCGGCGTGGAGGCCGCTGCCTTTGTCAACGTCCTTTGGAAGGACCATGAGGGACCCTTTGTTCAGGATGACTTCGGCGCTTAAGTGAAGTTCCTGGATCGTTTCGTTCACGATGGAAATATACGTTTCCATCGTGGCGACGATCACGCGGCCGACAGAGAGTTCCTTCACACCGCGTTCGCGTAGGAGGTCGGGAAATTTTCGCGGAAAACTGGCCGCGAGGGGACGTTCTGCTTTCGTGGCGGGCCAATACAGGAGGGCGCCATTTTCAGCGACGATCAAATCGAAGATGGCGTATTCGCTAAAGATCGATTGCAGGTCTGGAATTTCGCGTCCGGTGACAAGCAGCACCTTGCCGCCAGCATCGCGCAGTTTCATGACGGCATCGATGGTCGCCGGATCGACAGAACCGTGATGGGCGAGCGTGCCGTCGTAATCGGTTGCGAGTGCTTTGTAGCGCATGGCTTATCCGAGTTTCTTGAAGGCGAGTTTGGCCGCGCCCATTGCACCTGCTTTGTTCCCGAATTTCGCTGCTTTGACCTTAAGCGCGCGGGCCACTTCGGGCACAAGATATTCCCGAACGCCGGCTTCAACTTCGGAAATGATCAGGCGCGGCATTTCTTCGGTCAAGCCGCCGCCGAGGACGAGCATTTCTGGATTGAGAAAGTTGACAATGCTGGAGAGGGCCACCCCGGCTGCCCTCATGCGCGCACGTATGAGTTCCTCGATCGGTTTATCGCCTTTGTCACGCGCGCGCGAGAGCGCCCCCCAGCTCACTTTCGAGAGATCGGTGCCGACTTCTTTGTAGAGATGCGGAGCCCATTGTTTGACACCGAGCGCGAGGGCCGCGCCACCAATTGCGGCTTTACTGGCGATGCGGTCGATCATTCCGTGGCTTTCCGCTGCTTCCGCGCCGCCGACGGAATGGGCGAGGACCGATCCGACCTGCCCGCCGTGACCATTGCTTCCACGGTAGACGCGGCCGTTGATAATTGCCGCGCCCCCGACACCGGTCCCAAAAAAGACTCCGAGGACATTCTCCTTTCCGATTGCCGCTCCGAGTTGGTGTTCCGCGTAGAGGGCGAGCTGCACGTCATTTCCCACCACGCAATCGAGGTGAACTTCCCTTTGAAACGCGCGTCCCAGGCCGAAACCTTCGAGAAAGAGAATATTCGGCGCGGCTTCGATCACGCGCTTTTTGAAGTCGACCAGTCCGGCAATGGCCGCTCCGGCCCCGATGAGTTGAAGCCGCTGCTTCTTAGCGAGACGCGATAGTTCCCTCGCCCCCCCGAACAGGTTTTTCAGGAACGCGTCTTTCCCCTCGTGAGCAGCGGTCTTGAACTTCACGTCGCCAACCATCCGGAAGCTTTCATTCACGAGCGTCAGGAGTGTTTTCGTTCCGCCGATGTCGATCCCCAAAACCGCTCGCTTGGCCATATCCCGAGCCCGATGGTGCCGCAGAAACGTGTCGTGGGGTAACGGGAGAGGCGCAGAGCTGACACTCGTGCATTGCCGCGTAAGTTCAACGCGGAAAACCCGAGGTTAAACCTCGTGCCCTTACAGATCGAGAACGGTGCTATCCGCCTGGACGGCGCGGCGGACGCGGAGATCCGCTTCGAGGCGGGTTACATGCTTCAAAGCGACGCTGGGTGTCTGCGCAGAGATATTCTGGAAAAGTTGAACGAGTCCCTCACGGATGAATAAGCTGTGGCGCTTCCGGAATTCGTGGACGGTTTGCCAATCGAGCGAGTGGTGAGCGCAAAGGTATTTAACGGTGGGATCCGTTTCTGAAGCTTCGATGATTTCCTGGGATGGGCAGACGTTAGTCGCCAAACAATACAGGACTACTGTGCGAAGGATTGGAGCCGGCGCTGCATTTTCCGTTGAGATGGTCTTCGGCCAATTAACGCTGTCCGCCGCCTGAAACACCGCCTGCACGAGAGCCCGACGCTCGATCGTCAGCACGGATGCGCCAATCGAGATGCTCTCGAATCCCTTCCAATGCGCAATCAGGTCCTTCATACGATTAAACCTTCGCACCCCTCTGTTACAGATACGTGACGGGGAAGTGAAGATTTGGTGCCCGCTATCTGGCAGAAAAAGTGTGAACAACTCGCCACTTGATTGTGAACAAGAATTTCTCGCTAGAAGTGAAGGGTTGTTGTAGCAATAGATCACTTCAATTCCGAGCTTTACATTAAGGCATGTTTATCTTGCAAGCAATTGGTAGCCAGTGGCTTGCGATAACCTATAGAAGGTGACTATTTACGAGTCACCCGCGGGCTCAAAGTAATTCCCCATTTTGGTGAGAGGAAAGAGCCATCGTCAATTTCTTGGCTTGGCGCAGGAGAAATTCACCGTTGTTCACAAAGGTTATTCACAAGCGAAACCATTGCGCAACAGCACTTTAAGGGACGTTTTATCAGGGAGATCCTGACGCGAAAGTAAGGTTAAGAGAAAGGTTCCGTTTGATTCAAAGAGGCGGAAGTGCCATTAAACGCCGTGCGTTTTTTGATGCTCAACTGGCGAGACCCGGAGAATCCCCTTTCCGGCGGGGCTGAGCGCGTCACGCAAGGGTACCTTTCGGCCCTGGCCCGGCGAGGCCATGAGGTTTATTGGTTTGCCAACGCCTTTGAAGGATGCACACCCGAAGCAAGGATCGATGGGATTCAGATCGTCCGCGGCGGCGGTAAAGGCAGTTCGATCTTGCAGGCTCGGGAGTGGTATCGCAAACAGAAGCGCTTCGATCTGGTGATTGACCAGCACCACGGAATTCCATGGTATGCGCCGTGGTGGTGCGGGACGAATTGCATCGCGTATATCCATGAGGTGCTCGGGCCAATTTGGGACGCCTTCTATCTCTTCCCTTGGAACGTCATTGGCAAGCAGCAGGAACGGTGGACGCATTGGCTCTACCGGAATGTGGTGTTTTGGACGGCGTGCGAATCCACACGCGATGACCTGATGCACAACGGCGTCCGGACCGTAGAGATCATTCGATATGGAGTGGACACGCAGGCGCTGCCCTCCCTCGAACCAAAACCACTCACGAAGCCGCTTCAACTCATCGTTGTCTCCCGTCTTGCACCCAACAAACGGATTGACCACGCGGTGCGAACTTTGGCGGCGTTGCGGAAAACGGTTCCGGCTGAATTAACGATTGTGGGGAGTGGCGAGGGTGAGCCAGTGATTCGTTCGACCATTCTGGAATACGGGGTGAGCGAAGCGGTTCGGTTCGCCGGAAGCCTTCCGGAAAAAGAGAAGGATGCTTTGCTCCGTAAGTCACATCTGCTTCTGCACACGTCCCAACGAGAGGGATGGGGACTCAACGTGATCGAAGCGAATGCGATGGGAACACCCGCCGCGGTTTACCCGGTGGCCGGTTTGCGCGAATCGACGCTCGACAACGAGACGGGGGTGGTTTCACATATAGAGGCCCCGGAATCTTTGGCGCAACGGATTTACGAACTGATCTCGAGTCCTGAGTCCTACGAAAAATTCAGAATCGCGGCCTGGGAACGTGCCAAAACATTTCACTGGAGCAAAATCCTGCCGCCCGCTTGCGATTGGCTGGAGCAGAGGGCTTCTGTTCAACGCTGACATCTCGGACACCAGGCCGTCGTACGCCCACCGATTGTATCCTTGCGTAGCGGCGTTTTGTGCCTGGGGCAATGACCGACGCGTTTCCAGCGCTCGTGGAAAAACCAGTTGGCGGGCGGATCCCGGAAATCTTTCCCGATTTTTCTGAGCGCTTCCCGCGAGACAAATCGGACTTCGCGCCAGAGCTTCTGTCGTTCCGCGGGCTTGAGAGCGGCGCAGAGACGCGCAGGCGCAATGCCGGCACGCCACAAAATTTCGTCCGCCATCCAGTTACCAACGCCTGGAAACCCTTTCTGCACCAGGAGCGCCGCTTTAACCGCCAATTTCACCCTGCGATCCAGGAAAGCATCCATCCGCTCGAGAGTGAATTCGGCGGAAGTGACCGCCACGCCGATTTTGGTCCACCAAGCTGGCGCTTCCTTTCCGTGATGAATCAGAATGCGGCCGAATTGCCGCGCATCATTAAACACGAGCGCGCGCTTTTTCTCGAAGAGCACGAGATGATCGTGCTTCGCGGGAGTGTGATCACTGGAACCGACCGAAAGGTGACCGGTCATGCCGAGGTGAATGCCGAGCCAATAGCCGCCCGAAAAGCGGAAGATCATTTGTTTGCCGCTGGACTCGGAAGATTCGACGCGCTTACCCACGAGCTGATCGATGAGTTCGACCGGCGTTCCGCGAAACACTCGTTTGTCGCGATTCATGTGTACGCGGACAATTTTCTCCCCCAGCCCAGGATTCCACCGGGTGCGGTAATACTCGACTTCGGCAAGTTCAGGCACGGCGAGAGAATGCGCGGGGTGGCAGATCGGGCAAGGGATTTTTACCTCCCGTGTCACGACTCTTTGAAAATGTCCCCATGTGAACTCGATGAAAATGTCCCCTGCGGAATGGGTGCTGGGTTAAGTGCAGCCCCGCACGATGGAGAGATTGGAGATGAGCAGGAAGGAACGGAGACGTTTAACGGTATTGGTGAAAGTGAAGGAGGGAGAGTTAACACTATCCGCAGCGGCGGAGGCGCTGGAGGTGAGCTATCGGCAGGCCAAGCGGATCTGGAAGCACTATCGCACAGCGGGAGACGCGGGTCTGGTGCATCGCTCACGCGGGCGGGCGGGCAGTCGCCGCATTGAGGAGAAGCAGCGGCAGACCATTCTGAAGTTGGTCGAGAGCAGGTATCGTGATTTCGGGCCGACCCTGGCCGCGGAGTATCTGGCCAGGGACAACAAAGTGCGAGTGGACCACGAGACGTTGCGGCGCTGGCTCATTGGGCGGCAACTCTGGACGGTGAAGCGACGGCGGCAGAAGCATCGACAGTGGCGCGAGCGCCGGGCGTGCTTCGGGGAAATGGTGCAGATCGACGGCTCGGATCATGACTGGTTTGAAGGGCGGCGTGAGCGTGCGGTGCTGATGGTGATGATCGACGACGCGACCGGCCGGGTGTGGGCTCGTTTTAGCGAGGAGGAGACCACCGAGGCGTCCTACGATATCTTCGAGCGCTGGGTTCAGCGGTGGGGGCTGCCGCTGAGCTTGTATGCGGATCGGGACAGCATTTACGAGTGCAAACGGGAACCGACGGTTGCTGAGCAGGTGGCCGGGATTGAACCGAAAACACAGTTTGGCCGCGCCATGGAGCGCCTGGGCGTGAAGATCATACCTGCCTATTCGCCACAGGCCAAGGGGCGTGTGGAGCGCTGCAACGGCACGCTGCAGGACCGGCTGGTTAAGGCTTTGCGCGTGGCTGGAATCTGCGATCTGGCACAAGCCAACGCGTTTCTGGAACGCGAGTTCTTGCCCGAGTTCAATCAGCGCTTTGCCGTCGAGCCGGCGCAACCGGCCGACCTGCACCGCTCTGCTCCACGCGATCTGGCCGACATACTCTGCTGGGAAAACCCACGCACCGTGCGCAAAGACTGGACGGTCGCGTGGCAAAACCGCTGGTTTCAGATCGATCCCGAGCACGAGAAGCTCAGCCTTGCGGGGCGAGAGATTGTCGTCCGCGCGTTGCGGTCCGGCGAGATCCAGTTGCTCTACAAAGATCAGAAGCTGCGGTGGAAGGAACTCAAAGGCCGTCCCGAGCGCGTGATGGAAGTCCCCAGGCGAGTGGGCCGCACACGGCTCATTGTGCCGGAACGGGACCATCCCTGGCGTCACGACAAGGTGGCCAGCAGCCAAAAATTCTGGCGGAAAATCAAAAAGGAAGGAACGCGGGCGCGCCATGCGTCCGCAGCCGCTGGTCGGGGCGCTTGAATAAGTCTTCCGAAGACTTATTCACACCCGACATCCTCAGGCGGCGCGAGCTAAGGCTCGGGCAGCGCCACCTGAGGAGATCGGGTGCCGCTTGGGCCGCTCTCGCGCAGTAAGATTTAAAAAAAACGAACAACAAGAAAGGGGACATTTTCATTTGAGTTCGCATGGGGACATTTTCAAAGAGTTTTGACAGGGATTTTTACCTCCCGAACCTTAAAAGAGAGGCCGAGTTTGCCTCGGCCTCCTTCGAATCACGAAACGATGCTGCGCTTATTTGCGCAGGCGGTAAAACTCCGCCTGGCCTGACAAGGGCAGCGTGTAGCTGTCATTTAAGCCACCCTGGCCAACTGTGCCAACGGGTGTCCACGACGCTTGGGCTCCGAGAGCTGTTGTTTTCTCAAGGATGTAACCATTTGCATCCGCGGAGAAGTTGATAACCGCGCCATTGGCTGTTTTGCTGATGCTCAGGCTCGGCTGTGTGCCACCGCCATCTGCTGTAACCGCCGCTGGTTTCAGCGGATTGGTGAAATCAACCCAGGCAACGTAGAAGGCGGTGTCGGTGAGCGGGAATGCGCCGCCTGCAGCGGTATGGCGAGATTGGATAACGAAATTGTTATCTCCCGCTTGATAAGAGAGGAAGTTGTTATCCGCTAAGTTGGTGCTGCCGGGCAGGAAAGCAGCTTCTTGCAGGAGGAGAACACCATTCGTGGCGTTCTTGTTTGGGATGGTCAGGCTGTAAGTGCCCGGTCCCGTGCGAGCGACGGTGAACGTGCCCGAGGATTTCAACAATGTGCCATTCGAGCTGACGTAACCGCCGATCAAATTGCTGGCGTTGAAGGGCACGTAGACGAACTGGAATTGTGAATTCTGGTCGTCGAGCACTGCGGGATCGCTTTCCGACGCGCGACGTGCGTTCACGATCCAACCGGAGCCGTCGGTTTTCGGAGCGAGTGAAATGATTCGCACGTCGCTGCTTGCACTGGTCGAGGTCGCGAAGATCATCCCATCGTCGACGGAGTTCACATTTGGTAACGCGAGGATCGCGCTGCCGCCGGGCGTTCCTTCCGGACCAGCCCAGGTGACGATGTTGGTGGAAAGGCCGGCGGAGTGGGCGTTCGTGGAGGCGAAGGAAGGATTTCCTTCGGCATCCGGATTGTTCACCGCTGCACCAACCCAGCCTTGAGCGTAGGGAAACCAGGTAGTGGCGAAATTGAAGTTTCCTTCGGGACTCGGCGCGCCGCTTTGGTCTCCAGCTTTGCCAGTTTGGATGTCGGTTCCGCTTTTCTCAAATGCGCCTGTCACCATGTTGTAGCCGTAGCCCGAAGAACCGCCAGTAGAAGCAGCGATCACCGGGTAAAAGCCACCCTGTTGATCATTCCAATCCACCGGGCCGTTCGTACTGACAGTCGGAATGATGATGCCAGCCTCCGCGTTCGGGATCCAAGCCTGTTCGGAAGGGATCGCGGCAGTGCCGTCGCCGTTGAATTCTTGCAGGATATCGAAGTTGTCTTGCGTGGCCGCCGGATCGGCAGGGCTGAGGCGCACCGCGAAATCGCCGCGATTGTAGCGGCTGATTGACCAGGGAATGGGTCCTTGTCCGACCTGGCCGATGCTGGCAGTCGAGTCAAAAGTGTTGCCGCCTCCAGCGACCCAACTCGCCGCGCCAACTGTGTTGCCGGGGTACGGACCGGGCAGGACCCCGCCGTCTGGGGCAACAGGTTCGGGTCCGTACGGTTGAACGAGGTAGCGTCCGTACCCATAAATCGTGCCGGACCAGAGCACTTCTACTTCGCCGGAAGCGAGCCTATTGAGCGAAACGAACCCGATTGTGCCTTGGAAAAGAGAGGCTTTGTCGTCGCTTAGCAGTTCGGCGTCTTCGGTAATGTCAATCTCCCGCGCGGAAAGGAATCGGCCATTCTCACCGATCAATGCGAGCCATCCGGGGCGCGGAGTACCGACAACTGCCTGACTGTTAAAGCTGGGCGTGGAGTACACGGCGATGTAGTTCAGATCCTGATTCGCATCCAGTCCGCCAACGAAGTCGTTGCGGAATTTGTTCGTGTAGGTGAAAGGATCGGCAGGAGATTTGAAGGTGCTGTCGGTCGTGAAATCATCGGTGAACGGAGCGTTCGCGACGTAACGGGCGTACGATGAGTCTGTACCGTTGGAATTGCCGGGATAAAGACCCGCGTACTCCCAAAGAGCATCCGGATTCGCGGGATCATGGCCGGTCAACGGTGTGCTGGTGGCCCCACCGACCCCGAGGCGGCTGCCAGCGACAAAGTTTGTGCCATCGGTGGTTGTGAGAAGAAAATTCCCGCGATTGCTTGCGCTCGCGCCGGCGAGGATTTTGGTGTTGGCACCACTGCCGGAGACACTGATCCGAGCCCAGCGCCACGCAGGCCACAGTGCGGTCGCGTCAAGACCGCGGTTGGTCAACTCATCCGATGTGAGGGTGAACACCACTTGCGGAGCCGGATTGATTCCGCCGCTGCCATTGGGCGAGTAGCGGATAATTTTGTTTTTGTATCCGGTGTAAATCGAACCATCTGGTGCAACGGCGTAGGTCCACCAATATTGATCCGGGGTTCCTCCGGCGGCGATGAAATCGGCGTCCAGCGTGACCGGTTGCAAACCGATGGTGAGCGCGATGCCCATGGGCGTGCCATTGGTCGGATTGATCCAGATGAGCGAGCGGTCCGGGTATTGGGCGGCGAGGCCTTGAGCTGCTCCGGCGGATCCTTCGTTGATGCCGTTTTCGCGAATGCCGAGAAGCAGTCGATTGGCATCGTAGCGTGTGAGCGCGCCGAGTGAATCCATGGTGCTGGTGCCATCGCCGTTATCACTGTCGGTCGTGTAATTGACGGTGTTGGTGAGCACCGGAATCGGATTACCCGGTTTGGTGATCAAATATTCCCAGGCCGGGACCAGTTGCTGGCCAAAGCTCGGGATTGTCGCGCCGCCAAGAGCTGTGACAAGGAGCGCTCTCATATGAGTCTTCAGTCGTTTCAATTTCATATTCGGTAATCGGAAAGGCGGGAAGCGTGCCTGGCCACAAAAGTGATTAGGCACCTACCCATTTACATTGACGATAGCGTGCTCCCTTGAGTGCGCAATGACTTTGAAAAGAAAACGAAGCGCGGTCTGCGAAGCAGGGAGTGTCCGATCAATGCGATCACCGCTTCGGGACGGCCACAATCCTTTGCTATCGTTTGCGGATTTCCGGCGGCTGCCAGGCTTCCATCGGTTCGCTGTAGCTGATGCCTTCCCGATCGAGCCTTTGGAGCAGTCGAGGCGCAGCCTTTTCCAGGATTGTGTAAAGTCGTCCTCTCCTTACGCGCATCCAGCGCACGCGAATCCTCCACAATCCTTCGGGAATTGGATGCGAAACGTCGTTGGTCAGCACTTCGTGCGGCGAGAGACTCGACGAGTGATTTTCAACAATCTTGACCCAGTTGCTTCGTAACGCTTCGATATCCCAAAAAACTGCGACGCGGGCCGGGAGTTCGTTCGAAATGATCAGATTGCCGATGGGGAAACCGAACTGATTCGTCTTCCTTTCAAGAATGACGCGTAGCGCCGGTTTAGTGCTCAGGAGATAGTAGCCCAGCGTGAGGAGCAAACCAGCAAGGCTCACGCCGAATAAAAACCAGCTCAGAGTTCTGCAGCGGCGGGCGGCGGACCCGTGTAAGGAGGAGAACATCAGAGTCTAAAACACAGTAGCACAACGAATCACAGGCAACGAACAGATTCGCGCTGTTCAGTTCTCACTGAGTTTCACGCTCGCACATTTCCCAATCTTCCGCCGATCTCGATCTATCAATATCGCGGGTTTTTCAATGCGAGCTCCCCCAGTTCCGCAAGCGGATCCTCGTCACGCGCCGAGAAGCCGTAATGCAAATGCCTCCGCCAGCCCTCTGCATGTTTAAACCGGCCTGACATACGCCCCAATTCCAGCGACATGGCATCCATCACCTGCAGATACGAATCCATTCCCTGGGTTGCGTCGAGCCACGCCTTTTGGCTTTTGTGCGCCGCCAATGCTTCCCGCTTCTGCTTATGAACCGACTCGGTGTTCACAAAAAGCTCCGGCTCAATCTTCTTTCGCAACTGATCGCAGAGACCATGTGGCATCCCGTGATACAACACCACCTCACAATCCATCTCCTCCCGTGCAGGCTTCGTCCGGAAATTCGGCATCCCTCGCGCGAACGCCGCCGTCACCGCCAAACGGCTCGTGTTCATATGATCCTCCATATAATCCTGCGGCGAGGGCACCAGCAAAATGTTCGGACCCACCTCCCGCATCACCGCTCCGAGCCGGCGTAACGTCCCCACATCGTAAACAATCTCCAAATCATCCGTCAGGCTCTTGTGATATTCCGCTCCCAGGATCTTCGCTGCGGTCTTCGCTTCGTTTCGTCGTACCCGCCGGGTCTTCTCCGGGCTCATCGTCATGCTTCCGCAATTCCCGCTGGAAAGAGTCATGTAATGCAGCTCGAATCCGCGCTCCCCGAGCAGCAGCAGCGTGCCGGCCATCAGGAATTCGATGTCATCCGGATGCGCCGTGATGGCCATCGCCACTCGTTTCGTCTTCATTCGTTGCGTTTCAATACTGGAAACGCCTCGCCCGGTGCAAACCCGTCTTTTTCCCAAAAGAGGCGCGAAGAACGCTCCCGTTAATGCGAGCTTTGCACTCGTCTCGTGCGGTGTTAAAAATTTGTATGACCTTTCGCGTTTGTTCATTGTTACTGGCGTCGTTGCTTTCTTCCGCCGCCGCCGTACCTGCTACCCGCGTTCAAGTGCAAAGCCAAAGTGCGGCCCAATACCAAGGCGAGGTGTTGAATGCCACCGGCACAAATGTCGCGGTGATGGTGTCAGCGCCCGACGTCCGAAGGAGTGGTTTGTACGTACAGAACCGCGCGCCACTGGTTCCGGCGCCTTTCATGAAATTGCCGATCGGCGCAATCAAGCCCCGCGGATGGCTGCTCCGCCAGCTTGAGCTCGAGGCAGAAGGAATGACGGGAAAGCTAAGCGAGATATCGCCATGGCTTGATTTTGCGAAAAGCTCATGGGCCGCCGCAGATGGCTCCGGGCAATTCGGTTGGGAGGAGATGCCTTACTGGCTGAAAGGTTACGGCGATCTAGCCTACGTTTTGAACAACGAGCAGATGATCGGCGAAGCGCGCAAGTGGATCGAGGCGATCCTGAAGACGCAGCGCGCCGATGGATATTACGGCCCCCGCATGTTGCTGACTTCACTGCAAGGAAAGCCGGACTTGTGGCCGCACATGCTCGTAAACAACATTCTGCAGAGCTTTTTCGAGTATTCGAAGGATCCACGAGTGATTCCTTTTTTGATGAAGTATCATCAGTGGCTCTCCAAACAGCCGGAATCGACTTTTTCGAACGGGTATTGGCCGCGCATCCGTTTTGGAGACAACATCGAGACTTGCTACTGGCTGTACAATCGCACCGGCGAACGCTTCCTGCTCGACCTGGCCGCGCGCATTCACAAGAACATGGGCGCGTGGCGCGATGGAATCATCAACTGGCACAATGTTAATCTCGCCCAGGGCTTTCGTGAACCAGGCGTTTTCTTCACACAGTCCGGACAATTTCGCGATCTCGCTCAAGCGGAGGCGAACTATCTCCAATTGATGAGCATTTACGGTCAATTCCCGGGCGGCGGCTTTGCCGGCGACGAAAATTGCCGTCCTGGTTACATCGATCCGCGTCAGGGATTCGAAACGTGCGGAATCGTCGAATTCATGCACAGCTTCGAAATGCTTACGAAGATTTCAGGCGATGCGCGCTGGTCCGATCGAAACGAGGAAATCGCGTTCAATTCCTTTCCCGCGGCTCTCACTCCGGATCAAAAGGGCTTGCACTATCTCACCTGCGCGAACCAGGTGCAGCTCGACAAAAACAACAAATCACCCGACTTCGAGAATAGCGGCACGATGGTGAGTTACTCACCCTTTGAAGTCTACCGCTGCTGCCAGCATAACGTCTCGCACGGTTGGCCATACTACGCCGAGGAACTTTGGCTCGCGACCGCCGACAAAGGCCTCGCCATTTCCCTCTACGCCGCCAGCGAGGTCAAAGCGAAGGTAGGCCGCGGCATCGAGGTTACGATCACTGAGGAAACCGATTATCCCTTCAGCGACACAATCAAGCTCAAGCTCGCGATGGCTGACGCGGTTCGATTCCCACTGCATTTACGCATTCCTCAATGGGCCGACGAATCGAAAATTCAAGTAAACGGCAAACGCCAGAAGGTGCCGGCCCTTCCTTCGACCTACGCGGTCGTGGATCGTCAATGGCAACCGGGTGACACAGTTATGATCACCTTCCCGATGAAAGTGCGCATGCGCACCTGGACGAAAAACCAAAACGCGGTGTCGCTCGATTATGGTCCGCTCACCTTCTCTCTGAAAATCGACGAACGCTGGGAAAAATACGGGAACAAAAATCCCGATTGGCCGGAGTGGGAAGTCTATCCCGCGAGTGCCTGGAACTACGGACTGGATATTGCGCCCGAGAATCTCGCGAAAGCGGTCAAAGTGGTTAAACGGGAAGGCGCAATCGCACCGAATCCTTTCACGCCGCAGAACTCGCCGATTGAACTCCGCGCACCGGCGCGGCGCATTCCTAACTGGCAAATGGATGGCTTGAACATGGTGGGCAAGCTCCAGCCGAGTCCGGCGAAATCGAGCGAACCGTTGGAAACCGTGACACTAATTCCGATGGGCGCTGCGCGCCTGCGAATCACTTCGTTTCCATTAATCGGACATGGAACCGATGCCCACGAGTGGGCTACGGAATAGCGGGGAGAACTGTGACGCAAACGGATTCGATTTGCGCGAGTGATACGTCGGCTCGTAGTTTAGCGCCAATGGATGCCCAAGCCGCACCCAAACACATCCCATACGAAATCGATCCTTCGAAGAACCGGTTCCATTATTACGAGAATTTGTGGAAGCGCGTTGGGCTGGGTTTGCTCCAGAAGCACTATGATCTTCGCGGAAAGACCCTGCTGGACTACGGATGCGGCCGGGGCGAAGCACTAAGCCTATTTGCCGGAGCGGGGATGACTGTGACCGGAACGGATACGGACCCCGAATGCGTTCGGATCGCCTCCGGCGCGGGAAAAACGGTAAAATTGAATCCGTTCGACCCGGTCGGACAGTTTGGCGCGAAGTCGTTTAATGTGATTAGCTGTTTCCACGTGCTGGAACATGTGCCGAGCCCGGTCCAGACGTTGAATCAGTTGCGGGAGATTGCTCGGGATTACCTGCTGCTCGCGGTGCCGAACCTTAGATATCTAAACTGGATTTTCCATCGCAAGTTCGAGCTCTCTTTCGTGAACGAAGGCCATCTACAAGGTTGGGACCACTTGCACTTTCGCAGCCTCGCGGAGCGTCATTGCGGGCTGGAGTTGGTCGAATGGGGATCGGATGCGACAATTCTCCCAGTCCTGAGCGAAACCTCCCAGAAGTTGTTGGGACAGAAGGCAACTATCGCTTTGGAGACAGGCTTATTCCGGAAAATTTTTCCCTATCACTGTCTCTCTATTATCGGCCTGTTCCGTGTAAAACGGTAGCCCCGGAGAGGGCGATCAAACCATTCGGCGCGGTGGATGCGCCGTTCAGCTTGGCCCGAAAGGCCCTTTCCTGTTCGATATCGAGCTTCAATCGACGGATGACCAGGGCGGCGAATGTCCCGAAGGCGAGAATGGTTAACGCTAACAGCATGGCAAATCCACCTAGCAATCTTCGCGCCAGCGGCTTATTTGAGAAAGAATCGAAGCTCCTGATGATCAGTTTACGGCCTCTGTGACTTGATTTGCGGCGCTGGATTCCTACGCTGAGCGCATGCAAAGCCGCCTTCTCCTGACGATTCTGTTTTGCGGATTCCTTTCCAACGCATTTTGCAAGGACGATGGAGCGGCCCCAGGGGGGCCGAAAGCGTGGCCTGGTCCGCAAGCGGATGGATCGGTGCTCCTGCCGAACCTCTGGTCGTTGCGTCCTGCCGGAAAGCAGGTTTTATTGGGCGACTTCCCGGTCAACGTAGCGATCCATCCCAGCGGTAAATGGGCAGCAGCGTTGCACTCTGGTTACGGGCAGAACGAAGTCACGATCGTTGAGTTGCCGCAAGGCGAGGTCATCTCTCGTGCGCCGATCAACGAGAGCTTTTACGGGTTGGTGTTCAATTCGCGCGGGACCGAGTTGTTCTGCAGCGGGGCGGGCGACGAGGTCGTGCACCGTTTTCAGTTTCGCAAAGGATATTTGTCGGACCATCAGGAAGTGGCATTGCGCCGCGCCGCTGTTCGAGGAATTCCGGCCGGAATCGCGCTGGATCCGGATGGCGAGCGTCTCTATTGCGCGAATGTTTGGGGGCAAAGCATCGATATCGTTTCGCTTCAATCAGGCATGGTCAAAAGCATCGTTCTTTCGACGAACATTCCCACCCCGGCCGGTCTCGCTCCTGCGAAAAGCGAGGACGAAGCGGCGATCACCAAGAGAGCTGAAGCGGCGTTGCAGGAGGCGAACGGAGAAGATCCATTTCCCTACGGTTGCGCGCTCGACGCGAAACGGAATCGTCTCTACGTGTCGTTCTGGGCGCAGGCGAGCGTTGGAGTTTTCGACGCTCAAACAGGAGCTTCATTGGGACTTTGGCGCACTGAAGAGCACCCGAACGAACTGCTTCTTTCGAAGAACGGCAAATACCTCTTCGTGGCGAACGCAAACCGCAACACCGTCTCCATCCTTGAAACGGAATCCGGTCAACTGGTCGAGACGCTGACTGCAGAACTGCGGCCAAATTCGGAAGCGGGCTCAACGCCAAACAGCCTGGCTCTGTCACCGGATGAATCCCTCCTTTTCGTCGCGAATGCGAACATCAATGCCGTCGCCGTCTTTGACGTGAGCAAACTCGGACGAAGCCGTTCGCTCGGTTTCATTCCAGTGGGTTGGTATCCCACGTCTGTCCGAGTGACGCCCGACGGTAAACGTTTGCTCGTCGCCAATGGAAAAGGAGCGATGCCTAAGGCTAACCGTTACGGACCGCAGCCGGGGCTCGATGCTCCCGGAGGGTTGCGTGAATACATTGCCGGTCTTTTCCGCGGAACGCTAAGCATTATCGAACTAACCCGTGGGAAAAAGTTCGAGGAGCAAATGAAAAATTATACGGCGGCGGCATACAAAGGTATGCCCCAGACGGAGCGCCTAAGTTCCGTTCCGGCGGACCACCCAATCCCGGTCGCACCCGGCCAGACTTCGCCCATCCGCTACTGCATTTACATCATCAAAGAAAATCGCACCTACGACCAAGTGCTGGGCGACATCAAAGAGGGGCGCGGCGACCCGAGTTTGTGTCTCTTTGATGAACACGTCTCCCCTAATCACCACAAGCTGGCACGCGAATTTGTGCTGCTCGATAATTTTTACGTGGAGAGCGAGGTCAGTGCGGATGGTCATGAATGGACGATGGGTGCGTACGCGACAGATTTCGTGGAGAAAAGCTGGCCGCTCAGTTATGGCCACAATAAGCACAAAAAGTATCCATACCCGAGCGAAGGCAATTTCCCCATCGCTACGCCCGCCGGTGGCTACCTCTGGGACCGCGCACGCGAAGCGGGTGTGAGTTACTTCAGTTTTGGTGAGTTCATTCAAAACGGAAAAACCGAGAAGGATCCTGCGCACAGCCGCGTTGCTGCGTTGAAAGGCCGTTTCGATCCGTGGTTTCGCGGTTTCGATATGGACTATCCGGATGTGAAAAGGGCCGAACGTTTCATTTCGGAGTATCAGCGTTTCGAACGCGAAGGAAATATGCCGCGGCTGATCTTTCTGCGTTTGCCAAGCGACCACACCGCCGGAACAACAATTGGGAAGCTCACGCCGCGTGCGCACGTCGCCGACAACGATCTGGCGCTGGGGAGAGTGGTCGAAGCGGTCAGCCATTCGTCGCTATGGCCGCAGACCGCGATCTTTGTGGTGGAAGACGATGCGCAGAACGGTCCGGATCACGTCGATGCCCACCGAACCATTGCTTACGCGATCAGCCCTTACATCAAACGGCGTTCCGTTGATTCAACGATGTATTCCACCAGCAGCATGCTGCGGACGATGGAGCTGATTCTCGGTCTTAGACCCATGTCGCAGTTCGACGCAGTGGCCACGCCCATGTTCGCCTCCTTCCAATCGCAACCGGATCTCCGGCCCTACACACATGAACCGGCTCGAATCGACCTGAACGAAAAGAATCTCAAGACCGCATGGGGTTCTGATCTTTCGCGGAAAATGAATTTCACTCGGGAAGATGCGGCGGACGATCTTTTGTTAAATCAGGTGATCTGGCGCTCCATCAAAGGTGCCGACAGCCCAATGCCAGCCCCGAAGAGAGCCGGCTTTGTTTTCGTGAAGAAAGAAAAGGACGACGACGATGATTAAGCGCGCTCTGCGCGAGGACGAGCGCCGTTCTGAAGCACGCGGCGATTGATGATCAGCGTCCAGGAATTGATGCCGAGTTCGTATAGATTAATCGGCTTCGTAATAAAATCGTTGCCGCCGCTCACGCGCGAGGAGGCGCGGCTCTTGATGTCACTCAATGATGTCACGAACAAGATCGGTGTCTTGCGATGTGACGGAATGATGCGGATCCGCGCACAGAGCGCAAACCCATTCATCTTTGGCAGATCGACATCGAGGAAGATGAGGTCGAACGGCTTGCTTTCCGCTTCGAGCAGGGCGGCGTCCGGGTTATCCACGCCCGTCGTTTTAATCTTTGATTTCTCCAAACCAAGGCTCAGTGTTTTCCGACAAACCGCGTCGTCATCCACGACCAGTGCGAGGGGATGAAGATTATTGAGCGGTTCGAGTTCCTCGACGTGGTTATTGAGCGCCGCTAGAGAATCCAGTGCCGTGGCGATTCCCAGCAGCGAGCTTGGGCTGGCGGGATTGGAAGACTCAAAGAGCTGTCGAACACGCGCTTCGATTACCGCGAGATAACGCCCCAGGCCGACGAGGCCGCAATCTCCCGCTTCGCGATGGAGTTCGGCAATCTTTTCGATCAAGACTTTGAGTTGATCCCGGCGAACGTTTTCTCCAGCGGTGCGGTACCGGATGAATTCCTGGCGCACTGCGTGCGCCTTTTGCCCGTAATGATCCAGGAATCCATGGACCTGGCGAACGGTGACATCTTCAGCAGTGCGAACATCGCCCAGGTAATCGAGGTGCGCTCGACCCGATTTTTGGAATGCCAGATCGACGTCCGCCGCGGGTTGACTCAGAGGCAAATTGAAACGACCTCTCGTCCACGATTGGGTACCTGGATCGGCCGTGGCCGCCACGCTCGCGGCTTGCAGGGTCGGCGCCACTGCTGGATGGAGCGTCGGGGACGGCGCGGCTTGGAACACTGGGGCAGCTGGCGCGTATTGCGGTTGCGCTACGGTGCGCCGCGCCAGGGAAGGTGCGAGCATTGTTGTGAGAGCGGAAGCGACCGTATCAACTGCTCCCTCTTCATCTTTCAACAGAGCCTGATGCGCTCCTGCGGCTAACGCGTCGTCCGCTCGCCCAAGTGTTTTTTGGTCAGCCAGGGCGAGAATTTGCAGTTTCTGAAATTGTTTTTGGACGCGCATCTTGCCGATGAGGCTCACCGCATCCATTTGCGCGATCGTCAATGAGAGCAACACCAGGTCCGGCTTGTACTCGTAGATCGCGTAGTAACCGCTCTGGCCGTCCGGGCAGAGTTCGACCTGGAACGTGGCCGTGAGTTTCGCTTTGAGCGACTCAGCGAACGAGGCGTCGTCCTCGATGATCAAAATCTTTTTCACAGAATCACTGTTCAGGAACGGGTTTGAGCGAGCGCCTCTCGCCAAAGGGCAACTCGTTCGGCCTTTCCGGCTTTTTCCAGGAAAGCGAAATCGAGATCGGAGGCTTCAGGGGTCTTTAAAATATTCTCCGCCGTGTGGACATAAACGACCGGGTTGTAAGCCTGCGCGGGCACCAAATCCAGTGAGTGGTGCAGTTCCGCCGTGGTTACCACCGGTTCCGGCAATCCCCAAACGCCGAGGAGATATGCCCCGATGACCGTATGGCTCATCCCGAGCTTTTCCCGCTCATACCTCAGCAGCGCGCGCATATTCGGACATTCCCGCGCGCCCTCATCGTTTACATGAGCGGCCAGAACGAACTTGCCGATGTCGTGCAAAAGGCCCGCCACGTAGCAGGTCTGGCAATCACGGAAATTGAGACGCTCTAGGCTGGCCAGCTTCCTCGCAATCGCCGCGGTCTCCAAAGAGTGCTGCCATAGCTCCTCAAAAAGTGCGCTGTTCCGCGTGCGAGGCTGGTAGAAATCCTTCGTGTGCAGGCTGAGGATAAGCGACCGCACCACGTGCACACCGATCACATCAAAGAGCTCCTTGATGCTTTCGATCTGGACAGAAAGTCCGAACGCCGGTGAGTTCACCACTTCCAGTAAGTGTGCGCTCAACAGTGGATCGCTCTCGATAATCTCCGCAAAACTCTGGTTGCTGCCGTCCTCTCGTTGCAACGCATCCGAAAGACACAAATAGGTCTCAGGCGGTGAAGGCAGCGCATCGCCACTCGAAAGGAGCGCTTTCACTTTTTCATCCGCGAGGCAATCGCGAAGCGTCGAGAGCCGTTTAATTGTCCCTGCCAGCGCCTCCGGTTCAACCGGCTTCCGCAAATAACGATGACCGAAAGTCAGGCAACGAGCGACATGCAACTCATCGTCGTACCCCGAAATCACCACCCGCATGGCGCTGGGATACTTTTTCTCGACGTGCGTCAGCAACTCTCCTCCCGGCATCTCCGGCATTTCCAGGTCAGAGACGACAATCTGCACTTCCGTCTCGTCCAGGACGCGCAACGCTTCCTTTCCATCCCGCGCGGTTCGCACGGTGAAGTTCGGACCAAGGTCAGGGGAAAGTGCTTCGTACAGACTCAGAATGAGCGGTTCATCGTCTACAAAAAGCACGCACGTTTGCATCAACCTCTTCTATCGGCGTAAGGCGTTTGTTCTTAATCACGAACAAACCGCCCGGTGCCATCGCTTTTGATCGCTCTGTTCCTGATTGGGGCGTACCTTTCTGCGTCAATCGATTATGCGGCGAAAAGATTTTGGCCCATTAACCAAAGACGTCGTGAGTCTTCCGCGAGCCCTTTCCAAACTCGGTGTCTGTTCCCGGTCGCAAGCCGAGATTCACATCCGCGCTGGAAAGGTCCGTGTGAATGGCCGAGTCATCCGGCTCTCCAGCCACCGGGTCCATCTGAATCGGGACAAAATAACAGTCGACGATGCTGTTGCGCCTTCGGGGGAGTTTATTTACCTCATGCTTAACAAACCACGGGGTCTCGTCACGACAACTTCAGACGAACGCGGGCGGCCGACGGTTTACCAATGTTTCGCCGGAGCGACCTTGCCTCGTCTGAACCCGGTCGGACGTCTCGATCAAGCCAGCGAAGGACTACTGCTCTTCACCAACGATACGAAATGGGCCGATACAATAACTTCGCCCGAATCGCATTTGTCCAAGGTTTATCATGTGCAAGTGGCGTCTATTCCGAAAGAAAACCAATTGGCCGCGTGCCTTAAAGGCGTCACAGAGGGAAATAACACCCTAAGCTGCTCGGAAATCAGAATCATCCGACAGGGTGAAAGGAATTGCTGGCTCGAAATCACTCTGCTCGAAGGAAAAAACCGACACATCCGCCGTATGCTCGCCGCACTCGGAATTGAGGTGTTGCGGCTGATCCGGATTCAGATCGGACCGGTGAAACTGGGAAATCTTCCGAAAGGCGCACATCGGACGCTTAGTTCAGCGGAGGCAGCCGAACTCGCGCCACTGTCCGCCAAGTGAAACCTGAATGCTAGCGACTTAGGATCGCCTCCTCCGAAAACGTTGCCTGACGCACGACCGTACGCTCGTGGCTGGTGTAGGTCACATGAATCAGGCCGTCGCTCGTTTGGATAGCCGTGGGGTAAGCGAAGTCGCCGTGTCCTTCAGCCAGGTTGCGTCGATGCGCAAACGTCTTCCCGTTATCGGTTGAGATCGCCACAGTCAGCGGCGTGCGATCATCGAAGCTATCGTTATAAACGAAAAGCAAATGCCCGTTTCGCAGGCGAATCAATTCCACAGCGGCGTTTGGATTGGGAAATTCTGTATCAACCCCGGCGCTCCAGGTCCGTCCCCCGTCGTGAGATTCCGTGCGGACCACGAACCCATCTTTCCGCGGTTTGTAATCGCCCGCGCGACGGCAGAGCGCCAACAGATTGCCGGGTGAAGTCTCGACCACCGCCGGTTGCAGGTTGCCCATTCGCGAACGGACGCGGTTGGATTCGCTCCATTGCTTGGTTTTTGGATCGAACCGGAGAAAAAGCGAGCTGGTGTCCGCCGCGGTGAACTCTGGATCTTCGCCCGTTTCGTGATAAATCGGCAGAAGATACGCTCCATCGTGGAGTAAAATTGGCCGGCTCCGAACCATCATCCCGGCTTCCCACGCGACTACAAACGCATCCGACCACGTTTGCGCGGCATCCTTGGAGATCTTCGCCATTATGCGAGAGGTTGACCAGGTCGCTCCCGGACGCACCACAAAAAACAGCCACACCTCTCGATCCGGTGCTTCCCAGATGACCGGATTGCCCATCGATTGGAATGGGTTGCGTGCTATCGCTTCCGGCTCGCTCCATGAGCTTGAGCCTTTCGCTCGCCGCGATCCGAAGACTGACGTTTCACGCGCATATTCGCCAGCGCCTCCATAGTAAGTGAGATACAGATCACCGTTACTCAATTCAACAATGCTAGAGGGATGTTTGTACTTCCCGGTGGGCGTCTCAGGCCCAAAGATTTTCTCGGTTTGGATTTCGGCCGCTAAAGCGCAGAAGGTTCCCAACACCAGCAGGCCCACGGCTCGTATCGATCCTGAATACATATCACCGATCAAACCATTTCTTCCGCAGCAATTAAAACTATATTGTGCTGCGTGCAGGCTGTTATCCTCATCGGGCTGCAAGGCTCTGGGAAAAGCACGTTCTACGAACGGCGCTTTGCGCAAACCCACTTGCGAATCAGCCGCGACATCGCCGCGACTGCCGCTCGCGAGCAGCGCCTGCTCGAAGAATGTCTCGCCCGAAAACTTGATTTCGTGGTGGACAACACGAACGCCACCCGTGCAAGGAGAAAGCGCTTCATCGAGCCAGCGAAAGCAGCCGGTTATCGAATCATCGGCTACTGCTTCACTACGGACATCAAGGAATGCCTCGCCCGAAATGCCCGGCGTTCCGGTCAGGCCCGCATCCCAGTGCCCGGCATCTATCGCGTCCGGAAGTTGATGGAATGGCCGACGCTAATTGAAGGATTCGATGAGCTGTATGAAGTGAGTCCTGGCCCGTCAGATGATGTGACTATCAACCCTCTCCGGTAGTCAGTTCTTCGCGCCCGTTGTGAATTCAACCGGATCCGACCAGTGACTCCAGCGTCCCGTCGCATCCTTTATCCGGCACCGTGCGCGATAAAGATTCCCCGGCTTCAACACCTCCGCTGGAAGGCTCGTTTCCGCCGAAAACTCCGCCGCTTCCTCGCTTTGCCAAATTGGCGTGATTTCGTAATGACCGCGTTCTCTCGCTTTGGGTGTTCGTTCGATTTGCCCAACTCGCCACTGCATTCCCGAGAATTTCGCAGCACCCTTGAACTCCGACGCTTTAAATTTCAAGTGATTGACTGGAAACCCGGGCAGACCGCTATAGGTCACCGTTGGGGGAGAAGGAATGGTTGGATCCGCAGCCAGGGAGCGATCTATGTAGCTCGCCCGTTTCACCACGTAATCCTTCATTTGCGCGACCATTCCAGGAAAATCCCGCGTGCGCACCGCCTGGTAAAACAGACCTTGATCCGCTTTACCGCTGAGTGCGTAGCGCGACGACATGATCGGATGGTAATCCCACTTGTAGCGGTCCGCGTCGACTATCGATTGTCCCGGGCCGCGATAAATAATAGCGGCGCATTCATCAATCAACCGGCCCGCCTCAGAGGGATTGTATAGCAGGTCTCGGATTTCCCGCAGGCGGTTTTGGTATTCGAGTTTGATCGCCGGTTGTGCCAGTGCTGAATAGAAAGGATCGTGACCGCCACCATACATGTGGTCGCCCCAGGTCAAATCGATATCCCACGGAACGACCCGACATTTTGGATCATTCGCTGGGAAATAGAAATCATAGTTCTTTCCGGCTGAAATGTCGTAATGATGGATGGCTTCCACAATAGACCGATAGCTGTAGTAACGTGGCAGATCGACGTTCTGTCGCCACCACGTCTCGGATTGAGCTCTGTGCAGACCAGAAAGGAAGCGCTGCAAGTCAGCACCGCGAGCCGGCTTGTCGGGTGAACCGTTACTCAGTTCGCCCTGCCCGTACATCATCTTGTAAATGTTGCCTTCGGGTAGTTTATGTTCCTGAAGAAAATCCTCGTCCTCGTTTTCAATCGCGAGGTACAAGCCCCAGAAATCGCCGCGATATTGGTTCGCGGGGCTTTCCTCTTTTTCGCCCACCATGCGTAGCGTGACCCAGTGTGTGCCAGGCGCATCCGCTCCGACGAGATTGAATAATCGAAAGCCGACCGACTCGTACATCCCCTGTTCGCCCCGGCGCCCGTAATCTCCCTGCTGAATGCACGAGCGGAGGTTCAGCTTGCCCCATTTGGATAGGTAGCGCTCCCCGTAATCATCCTTCGCTTCCAAATGATGCCCCTTGTTGAAATTGAACTTCCACATGTTCTTGCCCATGGCGTAGCGCCAGTCTCCACCGCGTGCCCTAAATTGCACGTGATCGTAAACCTTGCCGTCCGCCACGAACGTTCCCGTATATCGATAGTCCTTTCCGCGCGTTTGTTGGTACCAGGTGGCATTCTCGACATCTTTGATTTTAGCGATCAGGAAATAACTCTGCACCTGCTGCATCACCTCGGGAGCGAATTGCTCGACGCTCCGCTTCTGGCTTTCGCTACTGGCCGGATCCAGCGCGGCTTTCCAGGCCGGAATCCCGTCGTAAACGAAATAGGCGTAGTTGTGTTGCGTATCCTCCCGGGGAGGCAACTCGATCGCCGCGCCGCCTTTGTCTTTGCCCCTGATCCTATAACGAACCAGCGTCCGGTGCGTCTGTGCGTTGCCCGGAATTTCAGCAGAAAAGCTCTCAGCCGACTTCTGCATTGCCACGCTGCTCCAACCGCGCGCGTAGGCTGAATCTTTGAAGCCCACATAGCTGCCCGGCTGGACTACCTGGTACTGCAATTCGGCCTCCTCAATCGCCCCAGCCTTGGTCAGACTTATAACGACTTTCTCGCCGGAGTGAGGAGATATAGGCGCATGTTTGACGCTCGGCTGATCGACCGCCAGCGCTGTTCTGATATCACTCCCCAACGACAAACTCAGAAGCAGAAGCAGCCCAAACTTAATGCTTTTTTCGCTAATTCGATTCATGGCGGTCAGCGGTTCAGCCGGCTCGATGGGCAGAGTTAGTCATCCCCCAACTATTCTACGTCGCCCATGCTCTAATCGTTCGTCCAGGCGATCTGCGGTTAATATAGAAGCTTAGATCATTAATTCGAAAAAGCGTTTAAAAAAAACTTGCTTCGTGGAGAAACCCCGCTCATCCCGCACCTATCCCGTCGGACAATTCTACTCTCCGCGCCTTTTTCGGTGATCGGAGTTTCGTCTTTAGTACTCTAGGCGGTCAGCTCATGCGCATCGGCATGAGGACGTAGAGGAAAGGCCCGTTAATCTTCATCACCCCAGGACTTAGTTCATCCGTCAGTTCGAGAAATATTTCGTCGTTCTCGAGCGATTTCAGAGGATCCATCATGTAGGCCGGATTGAATGCTATTGCCAGGTCGTTGCCTTTGTAATTCACCGCGATCGACTCGCGCGCCTCGCCCACTTCAGGCGTGTTTGCCGTTATCTCCAGTTTATTTTTCACGAAGCTTAACTTCACTGAATTTGACTTCTCACTCGTCATGATTTCCGCTCGCCGCAACGCCTGCAGAAGCTCTTCTCGAACCAGCGCTATCCGTTCCTTCGATTCAGCGGGGATTACCTGCCGGTAATTGGGATAATTCCCGTCTATCAACTTCGAGACGATCAGCGTCGAATACCCGTTGGCTCCCTGCAGAGTGAACGCCACCTGGTTATCCGTGAATTTTATTTCAACTTCGTTCTGGCTTCCGAGCAACCGATTCAACTCGTTGATCGCTTTGCTTGGGACAATGCTTTCTCCCTGACTGCCCGCCGGTATGTCCACTTCCTCCTCAGCCATTGCCAACCGCCTGCCATCCGTCGCCACCAGCGTTACCTTGTGGTCCTTCAGGCTCATGAAAATCCCGTTCAATACGAAACGGCTCTCGTCGGTCGATATCGCAAACGATGTCTTTCGCAGCAAACTCTTCAGCTTTTCCTGCGGCAGCGTTATTTTCCGATTCTCAGCGAACTTCGGTAGTGGCGGAAATTCTTCCGCCGCCAGCCCGTTAATCTTGTAATACGAAGCTCCGGCGACGATTCGGCATACGTTCTTGTCGTCCACCTCCAATTCAATTTGCGGCGACGGCAATTCTCGCACGATGCCGAACAGTTTCTTCGCCGGCAGCGTCACCGCTCCAGCCTTGTCCACCTTCGCTTCGACCGAGCTCGAGATGGAGACATCCAGATCTGTGGCGGTTAAATCCAATCGATTTCCTTCAGCTCGGAGCAGGACGTTCGATAGAACTGGAAGAGTGGTCCGCGTGCTGACAATGTTCTGCACAGACTGAAGCCCTTGGATCATCTGCTCTTTGCTGATGGTCAGTTTCATTTCGCCGTTAATGATTCTGTAGTTGAAATCAAAATCAATCTCTTATTAAGGGTTGTGAACAAGTTTCCATTTCGTTCTTGCATCGCCTCTGGCAACGACTTGCGACGGAATTTAACCTGTGAACAAGAGAAAAAGGATTTCTGAAAAGTGCGCACAAGGTAAGAAAAATCCTGATTCCCCCTCGGAATTAACACCAACCCCGGTAGTTGTTCGCAAAATCACTGTGGAAAACAATCGCTCGCCAGAGAACAGCAGAAAGGGATTAAAGTTCCGGAATCATGAAACGAGTTTCTCAGCCAGTTCTTCTGCGGGATAAGTCCAGATTTCGGCCAAGGTCGGATGGTAATGCGGCATCACAGCCAGTTCGCGAACGGTCATCCGCTTGGCCATGGCAGCAATGATTTCATGAATCAATTCACCGCCATGAGGCCCCACGCAACAACCACCCAAAATCTCGCCGCTCTTCGGATCGGCCAGGAGTTTTACGAAACCGTCAGTCGCTTCCATGATCAGCGATTTCCCGTGATCATTGAACGGATAGCTTGCAGCAATGTAGGGAATCTTCTCCGCCTGAGCCTCGCGCTCCGTCAGACCCACTCGCCCAATTTGAGGATCGGTGAAAACGACGCTCGTCAGCAAACGATAGTCCATATGCCGAGGCTCGCGGGGATGCATGATGTTGTGCGCGGCAATTTCGCCCTGTTGAATGGCAATATGGACGATTTCATGCAGACCGGTGCAGTCGCCAGCCGCAAAAATATGAGGGATGTTGGTGCGCATTTCGGAATTGACGAGAAAACGGCCCATCGAAACCTCGACTCCCGCATTTTCTAATTTCAGGGAGCCGGTATTCGGGACGCGTCCCAATCCATAAAGAATCTCCTGCGCGGCCACCCGAACGATTTGCCCTTCATGTTCGAAGGAAATTCCTTTCATTTCCCCTTCCCGCCGGGCCTGCAAAAGGTCGGTGCCGGTAAAGACAGTCATCCCTTCCCGGCGAAAAACCTGTTCCACTACCTGGGCCGCATCCACATCTTCCTCCTTGAGGATGTGAGGAGAACGCTGGATCAAAGTCACTCTGACACCAATGCGAGAGAAGAACTGCGCGAATTCAACCGCCACCGCACCGCCTCCGAGAACGATCATCGAATGAGGCATCTCATCGAGAAAGAGAGCTTCATCGCTGGAGAGATATCCCACTTCATCAAGACTTGTCAGTGGGGAAGGCGCGAGGGTTGAACCGGTCGCAATTATAAAATGGTGCGCGCGTAACTCGCCGCCGGAGCTTAAAGAAAGTGTGTTTGCGTCTTTAAAAGAAGCGTTCGTGCGGATGAATTCGAACCGCCGGCTTTCCAGCTGACCCCGGCGATAATCGGCGAATTCCTTGATCAAACGATCCTTCCGCGCGAGGATTAGCTTCAAGTCCGGCGCAATCTCGCTCGCTCGAATGCCGAAGATCGAGCTGCGTTGCACCGTGTGCAAAACTTCAGCCGAATGGAGCAGCGCCTTCGTCGGCATGCAGCCCCGGAGAATGCAGAGCCCGCCTACTTCCTCCCCGCCTTCGAGAACCACCGTTTTGAGACCCCCGGCCGCGCAAGTTCGGGCGGCCGCGTAACCAGCGCTCCCTCCGCCAATGACCGCCACATCGTAATCCATCGCGTCAAGAATACAGAGGGAGAGCTGTTGGCGCGAGGATCACGATTTCTTGCGCCGATGCCGAACGCTCGCCGAGAGCTTTTCCAATAGGCTCGAACGCTGGTTCTTCCGTTCCGCGGCGAGACGCTTGCGCAGGAATTGAAGCACAGTCACCTCTTCGGCCTTCAGTCCCCCCTTGCGCGACGCCAATTGCTCTTCGGCTCGCTTCTCGAACGTGTCGATCATCGTCCCATCAAGATATGAATTCAGAATCAGCGGATGAATGTAGCATTTCCTGCAAATCGCCGGAGTGTTGCCGAGCCTCTGCGCCACCGCCTCAATCGCGCGCACCAGATTCTTCTTCGCCTGGGCTTTTGTATCAAATTTCTCGAATTCGCTCAACGCCATCGCCGCCAGGACCGTTCCACCCCAGGTGCGAAAATCCTTCGCCGTGAAATCGCTCTCCGTGATTTCGCGGAGATACTCGTTCACATCCGTTGATGTCACATCTCGCGCCTTGCCATCGTCTTCGAGATACTGAAAAAGTTCCTGCCCGGGGATCGCCTGGCAACCAGCCACAATCTTGGCCAGACGACGGTCCTGAATCTCTATCTTGTGATATTTGCCGCTCTTGCCGCGAAACTGGAAATGGACGGTGGAACCCTTCACCGCAGCGTGACGGTCCTGCATAGTCGTGAGCCCGTACGATTTGTTTTCTCGTGCATACTCGTCATTGCCGACGCGAATCAGTCCGGTCTCCAGAATTTTTATGACGGTCGCGAGCACCTTCTCGCGAGGCAGGCCCGGCTTCTTCAGATCGCGTTCGATTCGGCTGCGAATGCGGGGTAGCGCTTTCGCAAAATCCAACATTCGGTTGTATTTGTTCTCGTCGCGCACCTCCCGCCAATGGGGGTGATATCGATACTGTTTTCTCCCGCGCGCATCCCGTCCCAGTGCCTGCAAATGTCCGTTGTCCCGGCTGCAGATCCAAACATCCGTCCATGCCGGGGGAATCGCCAACCTCTTGATTCGGCCCAGCGTGATTTTGTCCGTGACCGTTTTACCATCCGCCGTGACGTAGCGAAATCCCTGGCCAGCTCTAAGGCGCTTGATACCCGGTTGATCTGCACAAACGTAAATCAAACCGGCTGCTTTCGCGGATTCAGGTGCTCCTTCCGGAGCGGAGCGTTCCTCATGCGCAACTGGCATGCTTAACACTGCGCGTATCAAGCACCGCGCGCCACGCGGGTTCGCGCCTCATGGAAGGCCGAATGGCCGTAGGAAAATCCCCTTGGTGCAAATCTTCCGGGCCGCATGATTCCAAGCGTCCCAAGTCCGTCGTAGCTTAACCGCAGTGGAAGCCAATTGGTCAAAAAGGATCGCTTTGGCGACAACCGGGCTGATTCTTCTTTTTGGGTTGATCGGAAATGGGCCGACCACTTATCGCGTCGCCATCTTCTTTCTTGGTCCGCTAGTTTGGGGTGTTTACACGCTCAAGGACCAGTTGCGCATCGAACCCTGGCAGTTTGCGCTATTTGCCGGAGCGTTGTTGCTGCACGATCTGGGAGCGTTCGGCCTCTACAGCCACTTTTACGGAGGACTCGAGTTTGATACCTACGTCCATTTTGTTTTCGGGATTGCCGGTGGCTTCATCGTAGTTCGAGCGCTCCGCCTGAACTTCGGTCTCGCCGGTTGGAAAATGTGGCTCGGAACGGTTCTTATCATTATGGGATTCGGCGCATTGCACGAGTTGCTGGAATATGTCAGCACTGTGCTGTTGGGCAGCAAGGGCATGTTAAAGCTGAACGATCCTGACACCTTTGACACGCAAAAGGATCTCGGCAATAACCTCCTCGGCTGCTTGACCGCTTTGATGGTCTATACCATCTCCCGAGCACTCCGGGGCAGAGGCGCGAAATGTTCTCAAGCGCAATCGAGCTTTCCATTGAGCACCGAACAACCGGAACGCGCCTAATTTCCTCTGGCTGATCGCCTCGCTCGTTGTTATCTACAACGCGCCGATGGATGCGCTCCGAAAACTCATTGATATCGTTCTTCACCTCGACCGTTATCTCAAAGATCTTGTGCCGGAGTACGGAGTCTGGATTTACGCGATTCTATTCCTGATCGTTTTTTGCGAAACCGGCCTCGTCATAACCCCATTTCTCCCCGGCGATTCTCTTTTGTTTGCCATCGGTGCTTTGGCGGGCGCGGGAAGCCTGAGCCTCGTCGGCGTGCAGGGAACGCTCATCGCGGCGGCTCTCTGCGGGGACAACACCAACTATTGGATCGGCCATTTCATAGGCCCCAAACTCTTCAACCGTGAGAGCCGATTGTTAAACCGGAAGCACTTGGACCGTACCCACGCCTTTTACGAACGTTACGGCGGAAAAACGATTATCATCGCTCGTTTCGTGCCCATCGTTCGAACCTTTACTCCGTTCGTCGCAGGGCTCGGGCGCATGACCTACATGCGCTTCCTTTCATTCAGCGTTTTCGGAGCCCTTCTCTGGGTGATTTCAATCACGCTGGCAGGCTACTTCTTCGGCGGCCTCGAAATCGTGAAAAAGAATTTCTCGCTGGTCGTCCTCTTGATCATCTTCATCTCCATCCTCCCGGCTGTCGTAGAGTTTGTTCGGGAACGTCGCCGCGTAGCAAAATGACACGAAAAAAGCTGCCCTGCGCGTTGACCATCGCCGGATCGGACAGCGGCGGCGGTGCGGGAATTCAGGCTGATTTAAAGACTTTCGCCGCCCTTGGCGTTCATGGCGCCTCCGCGATCACCTGTCTGACCGCGCAAAATCCGAAAGAGGTCCTGAGTGTTCACGCCGCTCCGCCCAAAATGGTTCAAGATCAGATTGCTGCTGTCCTCTCGGAACTTCCCCCCGCAGCGATCAAGACCGGCATGCTCTATTCAGCCGCCATCATCGAAGCTGTGGCCGAGTCGCTCAGAGCAACTAAAGTCGCCCTGATCGTCGATCCTGTAATGATTTCCACCAGCGGCGCTGAACTTCTGAACCCGGACGCCGTTGCAGCCATGCGCGAATACCTATTCCCGCGCGCTGAGTTGGTGACGCCCAATTTGTCGGAACTCGAGTTCCTCCTCCGGACAAAAATCAAAACACCCGAAGAGCTTCGTTCCGCGGCACGCGAGCTTTACGCGCAGTGCCGTTGTGCCGTTCTCGCAAAGGGCGGGCACCTGCGCGGTCGCGAGGCGATTGATTTTTTCTTCGATGGACGGAAGGAGTTAATACTCCAGGCACCGCGAATTTCCGGAGTATCGACCCACGGCACCGGCTGCACCTACTCAGCCGCGATTACGGCGTATCGAGCCCGAGGTTGTTCACTCCAGAGCGCAGTAACATCTGCGAAGGAATTCATCACCAAAGCGATATCCCACAGCTATCGATGCGGAGGGCACCACGTTTTAGGAATCTTGATTAAAGGTGTGCGGACGGAAGTCGCTTGAACCCTCCCCCGGCTGTTCTTATGTTCCTTTGAACCCATGAACAAGCCACGCGTTCTCGTGATAGAGGATGACGACCTCCAATATGAGTTGTATGAGGACGCCCTGTCCGACTACGAACTCTCCCGCGTGCGGACCGGCTCGGACGCATTGACCGTGGCCGCAAAGCAGGCGCCGAGCGCCATTATTCTCGACCACATTCTCGACGCAGGTGAACTCGGGTTGGACTTCCTTCCGGAACTTAAAGAGTTGCTGCCGCACGTGCCGATCGTGATCGTTTCGGGCGCTCTCGAGGTTCAGGAGCAAATGCAGGCCCTGCAGGGACCGAGACGAGCGCACTACGTGGTGAACAAGCCGGTCGACCTCAAAGAACTGAACAAAACCATTGCCACGGCGTTACAGGAATGCGGCGAAGCTGAAGTGCTTCGCGGATTTGAAGCGCTTGAAAGATCCAAGCGAATCGATGCGGAATTTCTCTTCAGCCGTTCCACCGATCGGCTCAGTCGCCAGACCGAAATTCGCAGATTGGTCGCAAACTCAAAAGCGCGCCCGAACGTTTCTGCTCTCGCTCGCCAGTTTCGGGTGGCCAGACGAACCATCATTCGCGATTTGCAGGAACTGATCCGGCGCGGCGAAGTCGCCCCGGAAGTTTTCCCAAAATGGGAGCAGGCCGGGGCGGAGGAAGAGGACGAGTAGACCATAATCGGGGGAAGCCGCTTGCGAACGGGCCGGATCGCAGCATATAAAAAAGCCAGTCAATAAACGCGCAACGAAGGCGCAGGTAGCGTAGGAGCAGGATTTTATGCCGGGTGCAAAGTTAACGTCGGTCAATATCGGGAACGTTCTTTCAATCATCATGGGCGGCGGTCAGGGAACACGATTGTTCCCTCTCACGCGCGAACGCTCCAAACCGGCCGTTCCCCTCGCCGGTAAATATCGGTTGGTCGATATCCCCATTTCCAACTGCATCAATTCCGGACTGAAGCGCATTTACCTCCTCACCCAGTTCAACTCCGCGTCGCTGCATCGCCATATTTCGCAAAGCTACAAATTCGACCATTTCACCGGCGGCTTCGTGGAGATTCTCGCGGCGGAGCAGACCTTCGCCGATACCTCCTGGTATCAGGGGACTGCGGACGCCGTTCGTAAAAACCTCCAGCACTTCCTCAATCACAATTTCGAATACGCCTTGATCCTGAGCGGCGACCAGCTTTATCGCATGGATTTCCGCCACATTCTTGCGCAGCACATCGAGAACGAGGCCGAAGTGACCATCGCGACCATTCCGGTGGACCGCAAATCAGCCAATTCGCTCGGCATCCTGCAGATCAACGAAAAATCGCGCATTACGCGCTTTGAAGAAAAGCCCAAGGATCCAGCCGTACTTGATTCCCTTCGGCTGCCGCGAGATTGGTATGCGCGTTTGGGCGTTGAAGGCGAAGAGGAGTTTTTCCTCGCCTCAATGGGGATTTACGTGTTCAACCGCGACGTTTTACTCAAACTGCTCGACAACACTTTCACCGATTTCGGTAAGCACATTATACCCGGCGCCATCAACACTCACCGCCTTTACTCGTACATCTTCCAGGGTTACTGGGAAGATATCGGAACCATCCGAAACTTCTTTGAAGCCAACCTTAACCTCGTCACGGAACTGCCGAAGTTTAACTTCTTCGACATGGCCGCGCCGATCTTTACACGCCCGCGCTTCCTGCCCGCCTCGAAGATTAATGGCGCCCAGATCGATCACGCGGTCGTTTCCGACGGCTGCATCATCAATCACGCCCGCATCGAACATAGCATCATCGGCGTACGCAGCCTCGTGGATGCAGGCAGTTCGTTGTTTCGAACCATCCTCCTCGGATGCGATTATTTCGAATCGGAAGCTTCGATTCGCGAGAACAGTTCAGCCGGGCGGCCGCGTATCGGTGTGGGAAAGAACACCCGGATCGAAAACGCGATCATCGATAAGAATGCACGGATCGGCGACGACTGCGTGATAACACCCGCCGGAAAACCGGAAAATGTCGATCACCCGCTCTATTACATCCGCGACGGGATCGTGATCGTTCCCAAAAACGGCACGATCCCGCACGGGACGAAAATCTAAATTACTTGCCCGCGGGCTTCTCTATTCCGAGGAGCTCCACTTCGAAAATCAGCGTGGCGTTCGCCGGAATCTGCCCCTGCGCGTTTTCGCCATAGGCCAGATCGGACGGGATAAACAGCTTCCATTTGGAGCCGACCTTCATTTTCTGCAGCGCTTCCACCCAGCCTTTGATCACCCCGTTGACCGGGAAGACCGCTGGCTCGTTCCGCGCGTACGAGCTATCGAACTCCGTGCCGTTAATCAACGTTCCGCGATAGTTCACTTTCACCGTATCGGTTTCTTTCGGAGTCGGGCCGGTCCCTTCCTTGATGACAATATATTGCAGCCCGGACGGTGTGGTTTGGACCCCCTTTTCCGTTTTGTTCTTGGCCAGGAAATCGGTGCCCTCCTTTTTGCTCTTCTCTCCCGCTTCAGAAACCTTCTGCTGCACATCCGTGCGAAGCTTCGACATCGCTTCGTTCAATTCGGCATCGGTCAGGCCGAGCTTCGCATCGGTCATCACGTCCTTGAAACCGCGCGTGAAAGCGTCAAGGTCCAAGTCGATCATCTCATGCTTGAAGCTCTTGCCCACGTTCATGCCCACGCCGTAACTGGCGCGCTGCTTTTGCGTGGCCAGGCTTGGATCCGCGCTGAACGCGGGCACGGTCAGAGCGAGGGCGGCCCCCACCCACAAAGTTGAAACAGATTTCATGTGTAATACGGATGCTGGTGGGCGGCCCCTTCATGGAACCGTCCCGCAGCGACAATCCGCCCAGTGTAGGCGTCCGAAGGCGTCATTTCAACCGCGCTGAATCGAAACAATCGAAACTCGGCTGGATAGGGCGCGTCGCTCCGCGCGCGCCGAACTCGGCAAGGGGATTAGTCTCGCGCGTCGAGCCTGCACCCAGAGCCTCCATTCCGATGCATCAAAACACGGAACTGAATTCATTTGAAATGTGAGCCTAAAAATATTAGGTGTAACCGTTTAAACAGATGAGTATCGAGAGCACCAACAGCAGCGGAAACGAGACCGGAAAAGCGCCCGAGCGTTTTGGTCTTCCGGCCAAACAAGGCCTGTACGATCCGCAGTTTGAACATGATGCCTGCGGCGTCGGCTTCGTGGTGAATATCAAAGGCAGGAAATCTCATGAAATCGTGCGTCAGGCTCTTACTATTCTCATCAATCTCCGTCATCGGGGCGCTTGTGGGTGCGAATACAATACAGGCGATGGCGCGGGCATTCTGCTCCAGATGCCGGACAAATTTTTCCGTAAAGCTGCTCCAGCAGCCGGAGTGAAGCTGCCCGCTTTCGGCGAGTACGGCGTAGGGATGCTGTTCATGCCGCAGGATGCTAATGAACGAAAGGCCTGCGAAGCACATATCGAAAAGGTCATTCGTGAGGAGGGCCAGGAACTGCTCGGTTGGAGGACAGTGCCCACCCGCAATGAAACGCTCGGCAGCGTATCCAAAGGTTCAGAGCCGTTCGTCCGCCAGGTCTTCGTCAGGCGGAACGCTTCTTTGAAGGATGTGATGGCCTTCGAACGGAAGCTTTACGTCATTCGCTGCCGCGCCAGCCACGAGCTGAAGAAAGATCATCCCCAGTTTTACGCACCGAGCTTGTCGCACCGGACAATCATCTATAAGGGCATGCTCATGTCAGAACAGGTCGACGAGTACTATCCTGACCTGGCAGACACCGATGTGGAGACAGCTCTCGCACTGGTCCATTCCCGTTTCAGCACAAACACCTTTCCAAGCTGGCCGCGCTCCCACCCCTATCGCTTCATCGCGCACAACGGCGAAATCAACACGCTTCGTGGCAACATCAACTGGATGCATGCGCGCGAGTCGCTCTTTCAATCTGAGTTATTCGGCGATGACATCAAAAAGATTCTCCCGGTGATCGACACAGACGGAAGCGATTCCTCCATGTTCGATAACTGTCTCGAATGTCTGGTGCTGGCCGGCCGTTCCTTGCCTCACGCCGTCATGATGATGATACCCGAGCCCTGGGCGAATCATGAAACGATGAGTGACGAGAAAAAGGCTTTCTACGAATACCATAGCTGCCTGATGGAACCATGGGACGGCCCAGCATCGATCGCTTTTACAGATGGCACGATGATGGGCGCTGTCCTCGACCGAAACGGTCTGCGTCCATCCCGTTATTACGTCACGAAGGACGATCTCGTGATCATGGCGTCGGAAGTCGGCGTGCTCGATATTCCGCCAGATCGCATTTTGCGCAAAGGTCGGCTCCAGCCGGGCCGAATGTTCCTCGTCGATACCAAAGCGGGAAAGATTGTTTCCGACGAAGAGATCAAGCAGAGCATCGTGAGCGAGCAGCCGTACCGCGAATGGCTCGACAAATACATGCTCGAGTTGGGCAAATTGCCAGAGATCTCCGATCTTCCCGAACCGGACCACCACACCGTCCTTCAGCGCCAGCAAGCCTTCGGCTACACATTCGAAGATTTGCGCATTCTGATGGCACCCATGGCGCAAACCGGCGTCGAAGCGATCGGCTCGATGGGCACCGACACGCCCCTGGCTGTTCTCTCGGACAAGCCGCAGTTGCTCTACAACTACTTCAAACAACTGTTTGCTCAGGTCACCAACCCACCCATCGATTGCATCCGCGAGGAAATCGTTACCTCCGCCGAAACAACCATCGGTTCCGAGCGCAATTTGCTCAAACCCGAACCGGAAAGTTGCCGGCTGCTGGAGTTAAAGAGCCCGATCCTCACCAACGAGGAATTCGCGAAGATCAAACATATCAAGCAGCCAGGCTTCAAATCACTGGTCCTGCCGATTCTCTTCAACGCGGCCGAGGGCGAAAAGGGTCTCGAACGCGCAATGCAGGAGCTTTACGCAAAGGCCACCCAGGCCATCAAGGATGGCGTGAACATCCTGATTCTTTCCGATCGCGGAATCGATAAGAACAATGCACCCATTCCCGCGTTGCTCGCCGTCTCCGGCCTGCACCACCACTTAATTCGCGAAGGCACCCGCACACGGGTTGGTCTCGTTCTGGAAAGCGGCGAGCCTCGTGAAGTGCATCATTTCTCGCTTCTGATCGGTTACGGCGCTGGCGCGATCAATCCCTATCTCGCGTTCGAAACGCTCGATGACATGATCCGCCAGGGCATGCTTCGCGACATCAAGCACAAAGAAGCCTGCAAGAACTACGCAAAAGCTGCGGTCAAAGGGGTTGTCAAAGTCATATCAAAGATGGGTATCTCCACGATCCAGAGCTACCGCGGCGCCCAAATCTTTGAAGCGATCGGTCTCAACCATCTGGTGGTGGATAAATACTTCACATGGACCGCTTCGCGCGTTGAAGGCATCGGCCTCGACGTCATCGCGAAGGAAGTTCTGGTTCGCCACAACCACGCCTTCCCTGACCGTCAGGTGAACGGCCACACCCTGGACGTTGGCGGACAATATCAATGGCGCGCCGAAGGCGAGGTGCATCTCTTCAGCCCACAGACCGTCCACAAGCTGCAAAAAGCTGTTCGCGGAGCGGATTACAAGGTGTTCAAGGAATATTCCGCACTCGTCGACGACCAGACCAAGCGCCATTGCACGTTGCGCGGCCTGCTTGAAATCAAGTTCCCGCAGAATTCTATTCCTATCGAGGAAGTCGAATCTGTAGAAACGATCGTGAAACGCTTCAAAACCGGCGCGATGTCCTACGGTTCGATCAGCAAGGAGGCGCATGAGTCACTCGCCATCGCGATGAATCGCCTCGGAGGCAAGAGCAACACCGGCGAGGGTGGCGAAGACCCTGCTCGCTACACGCTCGACCCGAACGGCGACTCGCGGAACAGCGCGATTAAACAAGTGGCCTCGGGACGTTTCGGCGTGACGAGCCAATACCTCGTCAATGCACGCGAGTTGCAGATCAAGATGGCCCAGGGGGCGAAGCCTGGTGAAGGCGGCCAGTTGCCGGGTGGAAAAGTTTACCCCTGGATCGCGAAGGTCCGCCTTTCGACACCCGGTGTCGGCTTAATCTCGCCGCCCCCGCACCATGACATCTACTCTATCGAAGACCTCGCAGAGTTGATCCACGATCTCAAAAACTCCAATCCCGCCGCACGCATCAGCGTCAAACTCGTCGCCGAGGTTGGCGTCGGCACCATCGCGGCTGGCGTGGCGAAGGCCCACGCAGACGTGGTCCTGATCAGCGGCTACGATGGTGGCACCGGCGCTTCGCCCCAGACCAGCATTAAGCACGCAGGGGTTCCTTGGGAGCTCGGCTTGGCCGAAACTCACCAGACCTTGCTCCTCAACAATCTCCGCAGTCGCATCGTTGTTGAGACGGACGGGCAGTTGAAGACCGGCCGCGACGTGATTATCGCCGCGCTGCTTGGCGCGGAAGAATTTGGTTTTGCCACCGCACCCCTCGTCGCGCTCGGTTGTATCATGATGCGCGTCTGCCATCTGAATACCTGCCCGGTCGGTGTGGCCACGCAAGACCCGGAGCTGCGAAAGAAATTCACCGGCGACCCCGCCCATGCCGTGAACTTCATGAAGTTTATCGCTCAGGAAGTTCGTGAGATCATGGCCAGGCTCGGCGTCCGCACGATTAACGAACTGGTCGGTCGCACCGAGTTGCTCGAAATGCGCAAGGCGCTGGAACACTACAAAGCTCGCGGCCTCGATTACTCGCGCATCCTTTACCAACCCAGCGTCGGTTCGGAAGTCGGTCGATTCGCGCAAATGACGCAGGACCACGGCATTCAGGATTCCATGGACATGACCACGCTCCTGAAGCTGGCGAAGCCTGCTTTGGAGAAGCGCGAAAAGGTCATCGTCGATCTCCCGATCCGAAACGTAAACCGCGTGGTCGGCACCATTCTCGGCAGCGAAGTGAGCAAACGGTTCGGTGCGGAAGGACTGCCCGAAGATACCATCCGTCTGAATTTCAAGGGTTCGGCCGGCCAGAGTTTTGGAGCGTTTGTTCCGAAAGGCATGACCCTCACGCTCGAAGGTGATGCCAACGATTACGTCGGCAAAGGCCTCTCCGGAGGCAAGATCATCATTTACCCGCCCAGCGGTTCAACCTTTGTTGCGGAAGAAAACATCATCATCGGCAACGTAGCTTTGTACGGCGCCACCAGCGGCGAAGTTTACATCCGCGGGATGGCTGGCGAGCGGTTCTGCGTTCGCAACAGCGGCGTCAACACAGTCGTTGAATCCGTCGGCGACCACGGCTGCGAATACATGACCGGTGGTCGTGTCATTGTGCTCGGCTCGACCGGCCGTAATTTCGCCGCGGGTATGTCCGGAGGTATCGCTTACGTGCTCGACGAACAAGGCGATTTCAACCAAAACTGCAACCAGCAAATGGTCGCTCTCGAAAAGCTCGAAGATCCTGAAGAAATCCAGCAGGTCCGCGAAATGATCGAGAAGCACCAGAAATACACGCAAAGCCAAAAGGCCGGTCACGTCCTGCAGAACTGGAATACGCTCGTCTCCCGGTTCGTGAAAGTGATGCCGAAGGACTACAAACGCGTCCTTCAGGCTTTCAACCGTGTGACCGCTGCCGGCCTGAGTGGCGACGATGCGATCATGGCGGCCTTTGAAGAAAACGCAAAGGACGCGTCACGCGTCGGCGGCGGCTGATCATGGACGTTACGAATCTCGAAACCGTGCCGTCCTTCATCACGAAGGACGGCTCCGAGATCCGCGAACTCCTTGCACATCGCAATTCCGTCATACGCAACCAGAGTCTCGCCGAGGCCCGCATAGCGCCTGGCGCGAGCACGCAAGAGCATTTCCATGCGCGTACGGAAGAAATCTACTACATCACTCACGGCACCGGACGAATGCGCATCGGCACCGAGATGCGCGAAGTGAAAGCGGGTGACGCCATCGCGATCCCGCCCGGCGAAAAGCACAAGATTTGGAACACGGGTCACGAAGTTCTTCGGCTCCTTTGTTGCTGTGCGCCCGCCTACGAGCACGCCGACACTGTAATTACGGAACTGTAACCTGCTCCGAATCCGAATTGTCTTTCGAATATCCTTGCGCTTATACTCGTCGCATTCCCTTAAACACTGAGGAACGCGAATGAATCTATCCAGGTCCCTTTTTGCGGCTGTAATGGCCGTAATTTCCACTGCCTCCGCAGGCGAACTCAAATACTCCGTCGTCCCTAACTTTTTTGAGGCGAACCCGGGGGGCAAGCCGATTGGTCCCTGCCATGGTGGCGCCGTTCAGGACAAAGCCGGCAACAGCTACATCACAACGGATACCGATCGCGGCATCCTTGTCTATTCGCCCGCTGGGAAGTTTGTGCGCAATTTTGGCCCTACTCGCATTCACGGGCTGGAGATTCGCCAGGAGGGCGGAACGGAATACATCTACGCCGCACGCCCCACCGATCACCAGGTGCTCAAACTGAAGCTCGACGGCACCACCGAATGGACTCTAGAATATCCGAAAGACTCGGGCCTGTATAAAGACGCCAAAGGTTTCCAGCCCTGTGCCGTTACAGTTGGGCCGGATGGATCGATTTTTGTGGCGGACGGATACGGGTCGAACTACGTCCTCAAGTTCGATAAGGACCGCAAGTTCATCAAAGCCTTTGGTGGCCCCGGCGAAGCCGAGGGAAAGTTTAAGACCTGCCATGGCATCGGCCTCGATACGCGCGGCAGCAAACCGTTGTTGCTCGTCTGCAACCGGAACAACAACCGCGTCGAGCACTGGGATCTCGATGGCAACTTCGTGAAGGTGATCCAAAAGGATCTCCGTATGCCCGCCGCTGTTCAATTCCGCGGCGAGTATGCGATCTTTCCTGAACTTCAAGGCCGCGTCACTGTGCTCAATAAGGACGGCAGCATCGCCGCCCAGGTCGGCGACAATCCGAATGAAAAGCAGCGCGCCAACTTTGGTCTGCCTGTCGATCAATGGAAGGATGGTATCTGCAATTCTCCCCACGGAGCGTGCATGGATAAAGAGGGCGATCTGATCGTCTCCGAGTGGAGTCAATTTGGTCATCTCCACAAATTCGCGAAGCAGCACTAAACGTTGTTTTAGCAGCTTTTGCAGGGCGGCTGATGAGTGAGAGCTGATCAGCCACCCTTTCTTTTGTCCGACGCTATCTACAGAAGGACGGAAGGACGGAAGGACCCCAGATGAATTCGCTCGCGACAAAATTCGCAGACTTAGATAGCCAATAAAGCCGCTGCCGGGGGTCGACCGGGATTGGCTCCCCGTGAAAAAGCGAAAGGCCCGAAAGCGGAACTTTCGGGCCTCACTAACACTAACTAAAGAGCTGAATGCTAGACGGCGACCGGTTTGTCGTCCTTCTTGGATTTGGCCCCATCCGGCGATGCAGCCTTTTTCGATGTCTTGTAGTGGCTCGCGTAGTAACGGTTCTGGTAATAATAGTACGAATAGTAGTAAGAATCGCGACCCTCGAAATCGATGTCGTTGACGACCACTCCCAAGACGTGAATACCCGCGTCCTGGATGCGTTGAACCGAGCGGCGACCGTGTTCCCGGCGAATCTTGTTGAACTTCGTTACGTAGACCACGCCATCCGACATCGCCGAAATGATCAGCGGGTCGCTCACCGCGGAGATCGGCGGGCAGTCCAGAACCACCCGATCGTATTTCGCGCGCATTCTTTCAAGGAACTCCGCCATCTTTGGCGATCCAATCAACTCTGACGGCGTCGCGGGCACCGCGCCGCAGCAGACGACATCGAGGTTCGGTACCTCGGTCTTGTGAACGAGGTCGTCCAGGTTATCCGTCTCTTTGCTCAGGAAGGCGGAAAGCCCCACCGGGCTGTGCAACTGGTAAGCCTTATGAACGGAAGGACGTCGCAAATCGGCATCGACCAGGAGCGTTTTTAGTCCGGTTTGCGCGTGCACAATCGCTATATTGGAGGCGACCAGCGATTTTCCTTCCGAAGGAATGGTGCTGGTCACCGACAACACCCGGAACTTCTCCGGTTTGTGGGTGAGCGCAATGGTCGCGCGGATAGTGCGGAACCCTTCCGCTGCGTTCGATTGCGGATGCAAGTGCGCCTGCAAGTCGCGTTCGACCACGCTGTTTGTCTTGATGTTCGGGATGTAACCCAGGAACGGCAATCGAAGGTAAGTTTCCACATCGTCTTGGCTCTTGATCGAGTCGTCCAGGTAGCTGACAAAGAAAGCGAGCCCCAGCGATACCATCATGCCACCGATCAACCCGGCGAGAATTGTAAGCACAATCCGCGGCTTGACGGGGCGCAAAGGCTCGGTGGCCGCGTCAACCACCCGCATGTTATTGCTGTTCATGCGGCTCATCAACTCCGTCTCTTTCAGACGAATCAGCACGTTGCTGTGGATTGCCTTATTGTTCTCCGCGTCACGTTTGATCGTGTCGTAGGCAATCTTGTGTGAATTCAGTTGCAGTTGGTTCTGACCTTGAGCCTGCACCATGGCTTCAAGTTTCTCCTGATTCTTCGCGAGAATCACCGCTTGATTTCGGATCGACTGCAATTGCTTCTCGCATTCGGATGCGAGTTGTCCCTCCAGCTCTTTTAAACGACTTCGCGAGGCCACCACCGCCGGCCATTTGTCACGATACCGGATGGTCAAGGTCGCCAGGTTCGCCCGCTCGAGGTCAATCTCCTGCTTGATACGTTGAACGGTTAGATTTTGCGCGATCGCCGGAATGGTCTCGGAAGGAACGCCGTTGTTAATCATCCGGTCTGTTTCCGCCGCCGTTTCCTGAGCCAACGCTGACTCTGCTTTAACCTTCGTCAGCTCCGTTTGACCCTGAACGAGCGCCTGTCGGACAATGTTTTCACTCTCCTCCAGGGAAACCTCGTTGTTTTGCTTTTTGTAATCCAGCAGGTGCTTCTCCGACTCTTCGACCTTATCGCGCGCATCTTTCACCTGCTGCTGCAACCAAGTCAGCGCCTGAAAGGAAGAATTCACCTTTTGCTCGAGATTCTGTTCGATAAACGTATTCGCCAGCGTATTTGCGATGCGGGTGGCGACCGCTCGATCCGGGTGCTCAACACGCACATCCACCAGGCGGCTCAATCGAATGGGGACCACGCTGATGTCCTTGGACAGCGATTCAACCTTATCCAGGCTTTTCGAGTAGCGAGGATCTTTGTCCAGCTTCTCCTTCGTGATGACCGATTGAAGAAGCGTTCGGCTCATCAAATTCTTATATTGCGTTTGCAGGTAATCCTGCTCCCGAGTCTCGACCGAGAGTTGATCGCGCAGATTCAGCGGATTGTTATTTTCGCGATCAATCTGAATACGCACATTCGCCTGAAAAATCGGGACCGCCCGAAAAAGATAAATCGCTGTCAGGAGCAAAATTGTGAAAAACGCAGTGATGACCAGCCAACGACGCTCAAGGACGACGTGCCAGTAATGACGAAGACTGCCCGAATCTCCGGGGCCGTTTTCCTGCGACTGGGATGAGAATTCCTGGTCCATAATTAAAAAAGCTTTTCTGCCACTTCGATGATGTCGCCGGGCTGCAACTGCAAGTTGAACTTCGCCCCCTTCTTCAGATCCTCCAGGCTGATCGTTTTTTCCATCACGCCTGGACGGGTGAACTTGATCTTGTTTTCACTGGCGCGCACCGTCAGTCCTCCCGCTCGGGCAATTGCTCCCAGAATATCAAGATCCTGTTCGCCGGTCAGAATGATCGAACCTGGCTTGTTCACCGCGCCGTTCACAAAAACTTCCCGGACGCGGTAATCCTTCACGTCCACGGTCACTTGCGGATCAACCAAATAATCCTTATTCAGTTTTTCCGCGAGTTCCTCCCGAACTTGCGAGGTCGTCTTGTTCGCCACCGTGACTTCGCCCAGAAAGAAGTAATTGATTGTGCCCGACCGGGTGACTCGAAATTCACGAGACAGGTCCTTTTCTCCGAATACTTCGATGATCACGATGTCATTCGGAGCGATCCTGTAATCGGATTTAACCTGGGCCTGAGACGCGAACGTCAGCGCCAAAAAACCCGCCAAAACACAGAACACATTTTTCATAGAAACGTTAATATCCGATTTGCAGACCTAACATCACACGGTTGACGTTGTAGTCCACGATTGACTGCACGTTGGAATCCAGATGTTCAAAACTGTACGTGCCAAATGCGCGCATCCACAGTTTAATATCGTACGTAATTGTCAAGCTGGCGTTTAAAAGATTATCAGTTCTGTCAGTGGTCGGGCCAGTATTTTCGAAGCTCGAAAGATGGTAAGCAGCCCGCATCGCGCCTTTCAATCGCCCGTCGGCTCCGATCTTCTGCAACCAGGTAAAGTTGATTGAGTCAGTGGTGTACGGCGAGGCGACGAACTGTATCGATTCATACGTGTGCCGATAGTATGAGAGAATCAGTTGCGTATTGTCTGACAAGCGCTCTTCCAGAGAGACCTCCACCACCGGGGAATCAATCGGATCGCTCGATCTCTCCACAGTCACTCCGGAGGGCAGTTGCTGTGTCACACTGCCGGTATAGTAACGATGCTCGTAGCCGGCTTTCGCTGTGCCGCTAAATTTCTCGGTGAAATTGCCCCGAGTTCCAACAAAGAACCCTACAAAATTGACCTTGGGATACTCGGCCGAAATCTCCAGATTTCGTTCGTTATCCGTTTCCCCGAAATATGTTTCCCCGAAGAAATACGCCTTCGTGAAGGGATGATATTCGAACCCCAACGTGCCGGTCAGCGTTCTCGAATCATAAAAAGGCAGGTCATCCTGATAATCCACAAACGAATGCTGTATTTGCCCGTAAAGATCCGTTCGTTCCGTCGTGTCCCAAGTCAGACGATACGAATCGAAGATGATCAACCGATCCACCTGAGCGCCCGTCGTAACAATTCCTTCCGTTCCGCTGCCGGTATTCGCACCGGAGCTGTAACCGCCACCTAACGGGCTCGAAAAGAAGTCGATCGTATCCCGCGCATCCAGCCTTAACCGGCTTTTCTCGAAACGTAGCTGGCTCGCAATATGGTGTTGGTTCGCATCGAATTCATTCAGGTCGGCGTAGATCAACCGGTCGTAAAAATACGAAAGCTCCCAGAAATTGAAGTCGCGACGGCCGATCTGGAGAGCCAGACCAGGCGTAATCGTTGTGATGAAATCGCTCTGAAGATGGTCGCTCCTGTACGTGACGTTGTCGTTAAACGTCTCGCTCACGCTAAACTGAGGTTTCAGCGCCAGCGGCCCTTTCGTGTAAAGAAGAAAGGTGCTCGGATCAACCGCGCTCACCGAGCTCAGACTCGCCATTGCGGCCAGTACTCCCGCACCGCTTGGTAACTTTTTCTGCATCAGGCTTGGAGCCAATAGCCGTGCAGAACGCTTCCGAACCTGCAACTACGACGCATTGGGCTCCTTAGCATCCCCGTATATCCGGAAGTATCCGTCCGAATCAATCCTTTTCGTCCTTTTCGGCGAGCTTTCGGAGCTTTCGTCTTTCAATCACTTTCCATTGGCACCTCCGAAAGCCAGTCGTTCGGCATCGCCTCTCGTCAAATCCCATTCTCGACAGACCCCATCTCTCCCTGTAGCTTCCCCGCTTTCAACAAACGATAAATAGACAATGAAATTACCGTTTCTTTCATTCGCTGTCGGGCTCGCGCTCACCGCGCCGCGCCAATCTCGACCTTGTGCGCAAAGGCATTGAAGAAGCGCTCGCCGGAAAGCCCCAGCTAAACGACGCACAGCTCCGGGAAACCTTCAACGAGCTCCGCACCCAGGTCACCGCCCACATGGAGGAAAAGAAAAAGCTCGCCAAAGCCGAAGGCGAAAAATTCCTGGCTGAAAACGCCAAGAAACCCGGGATCGAAAAAACCGCCAGCGGCCTCCAATACCGCATCATCACCCCCGGTTCCGGCAATACTCCTGGCACCAACGACGAGGTCACCGTCAACTACACCGGCAAACTCATCGATGGCACCGTTTTCGACAGCAGCGACAAACAAGGCCACCCCGCCAAATTTCGCGTCAACGGCGTTATTCGTGGCTGGACCGAAGCCCTGCTCAAAATGAAAAAGGGCGCCAAGTGGGAACTGTTCATCCCCTCCGAACTCGCCTACGGCGAACGCGCCCGACCCAGCATCCCGGCTAATTCCACCTTGCTCTTCACCGTCGAGCTCGTCGACTTCAGCCCCGTCGCTCCGCCGCCCTCATTGCCCACGACCGCCGGCTCCCAACCCGTCACCAGCGACATCATCAAAGTACCCTCCGCCGAAGAGCTGAAAAAGGGCGCCAAGATCGAAGTGATCAAGCCCGAGGACGTCGACAAAGAAATCGCCAAGGAAAAAGCCCGCAAAGAAGCCGAAGAAAAAGCCGCCGCCGCGCAAAAGAAGTAAGGATAGTCAATCATTTACGCCAACGCGCACGGACTTTCCCGTGCGCGTTTTTGCCGGAATCGCCGGCGTTCTCGCCCGGCCAAACAGAGCCGCGACCGTGAGGAGCGAGTTGGACGCCAGGGATGTTCATCGCGTTCCTCCTACCTCAAGCGCTCCCTCACGGTCGCGGCTCCGCCTCCGCTGTCACCCACGCCTTCCAGTTGTGCAATACTCCACTCTCCAGTATCCTGCCGTCGCGGGGGAGAAACTCTCAGCCGGACAAGGGCCAAGCCATTCCGTGGTACTTGGCTCTTTGGTATTTTTAGATTTATGGATGTAAAGCTTCCCAAACTGGGTGAAGGCGCCGAATCCGGCGTCGTGGTCAGCCTTGCGGTCAAAGAAGGCGACACGATCACAAAAGGTCAAACGATCCTCGAACTCGAAAACGAAAAAGCGGTCGCGGCCATTCCCTCCTCCGCGGCGGGCGTGGTTCGCAAAATAAACGTTAAAAGCGGCGATCGTATCAGCGCCGGCCAGGTGATTCTCGTTCTCGATGGCGCGAACGGCGCACCGGCAGCGGCTCCTGCCGCCGAGCCTAAAACCGCTCCGAAAGCAGCGCGCCCGGCGCGAGCTGCGCATCCCGAGCCCCAAGAGCCCGAAGAAGAGTTCGACGAGGAAGCACCGACCCAAACCGCCGCCGATAAAGCCGGGTTTGCTCCGCCGGCTTCTCCCTCTCTGCGGAAACTCGCCCGCGAAATTGGCCTGGACCTCCGTAAAGTGCGCGGCACCGACGCCGGCGGACGAATCTCCGTGGGCGACGTCCGGGATTATATCCAAAAACTCCAGCGCCTGGCCGCTCGCCCCCAACCCGCACCGGCCACGGCTGCAGCGCCGGCTCAGGCCACACAGCCCAAAGCTGAGCAGATCGATTTCTCTCAATGGGGACCGGTCACCAAAAAGCCGCTCGCGCCCATCCGCCAGACCATCGCCCGAAAAATGGTGGAGAACGCCGTCTCCATTCCGCACGTCACGCAGTTTGACGACGCGGACATCACCGCTTTAACCGAGCTGCGCAAAAAGTATGCTCCAGAGTACGAAAAGAAGGGTACGCGCCTCACTCTCACGAGCTTCGCTTTGAAAGCTGTTGCGAACACGCTCAAGAAATTCCCTGTCTTCAACTCGAGCCTGGACGAAGTCACCAACGAGCTTGTCTTAAAGGGCTACTATCACATCGGCCTCGCCGTTGACACGGAACAAGGACTGCTCGTTCCGGTCATCCGCGACGTGGATAAAAAAGACCTTCTGCAACTTTCAAAAGACGTGCAGGAACTCGCCGAGAAAGCCCGGACCCGCAAAGTCTCGCTCGAAGAAATGAAGGGCGGAAGCTTCAGCATCTCGAATCAGGGTGGCATCGGAGGCGCGCACTTCACCCCCATCATCAACAAACCTGAAGTCGCCATTCTCGGCCTCGGACGCGGCGCGCAAAAGCCGGTTGTTCGGGGCAAGAACATCGAAGCTCGGCTGATGATGCCGATCGGCCTTTCCTACGACCATCGTGTCATTGACGGTGGTGAGGCTGCTCGCTTCATCGTCGAGCTCGTGCAAGCCTTCGAGAACTTCAAGGAAGAAGAAGTCAGGATTTAGGGAACCATGGATCCAATCAAAACAGAAATCGTCGTCATTGGCGCTGGACCTGGCGGATACGCTGCCGCGTTCTACGCTGCGGATAAAGGCAAGAAAGTCACGCTCATCGAACGTGAAAAGCGTCTCGGCGGCGTCTGCCTGAATCGCGGCTGTATTCCTTCCAAGGCTCTGCTTCACGCCAGCAAAGTCATGGTCGAAGCAAAGGAATCGAGTTTCCGCGGCATCACCTTCGGCAATCCTGTCCTCGACCTGAACAAGATGCGCTCCTGGAAAGATGGCGTCATCGAGAAGCTCGCTGGCGGTGTGAAGAGCCTCGCGACGATGCGCAAAGTCGACGTCATGCATGGACGCGCCTACTTCGAAGATTCGCAAACACTTCGGGTCGAAAGCGAAAACGGCCAGCAATTCATCCAATTCGAGAAAGCCATCATCGCGACCGGTTCCAAGCCCGCGATTCCCAAGATCTTTGATCTTGGCAATCCCCGCATTATGACCTCGACTGAAGCGCTCGAGATCGAAGAAGTCCCCGAGAACCTTCTCGTCATTGGCGGTGGCTACATCGGTATGGAACTGGGTACGGTCTATGCCGCCCTCGGCAGCAAAGTCGTCGTCGTCGAAGCGCTTGATTCCATCCTTGCAGGCGCTGACCCGGACCTTGTTCGCCCCGTCCTGAAATACGCCCAAAAACATTTCAAGGAACTGCGCACCAAAACCAAAGTCACTCACATGTCCACCGCCGGAAAGCAGATCAAGGTGGTGATCGAAAACGAGAGCGGCAAAAAGGAGGAACTCTACGATCGCGTGCTCGTCTCTGTCGGTCGCATTCCGAACTGCGCTGATCTTGGCCTGGAGAACACAAAAGTTACTCGCGACGACAAGGGTTTCATCACCGTCAGTTCCCACCAACAAACCAGCGATCCGAACATCTACGCCATTGGCGACATCGCGGGCGGAATCATGCTCGCGCACAAGGCTTCGAAAGAAGCGCGCGTCGCCGTCGAAAATATCTGCGGCGAAGAAGCCGCTTTCGAAAACATCATTATCCCTGCCGTCGTTTTCACCGATCCTGAAATCGCCTGGGCGGGCCTCACCGAAGCCGAAGCCAAGGCAAAGGGCGTCGAAGTAGCCGTTTCCAAGTTCCCTTGGGCCGCCTCAGGCCGCGCCCTCAGCTTCGACCGCACCGACGGTATGACCAAATTGATCGTCGATCCCGAAACCGAGCGCATCCTCGGCGTCGGCCTCGTCGGCGCCGGTGCCGGCGAACTGATTGCAGAAGGCGTCCTTGCCATAGAAATGGCCGCCACCGTCCGCGACCTCGCCGAATCCGTACACCCACACCCGACACTTTCAGAGACGCTGATGGAATCCGCCGAAGCCTACTTCGGCTACGCGACCCACACGTTTACGAAAAAGCGCGAAAACGCTTAACATAGGTCCGCCCCCGGAGCGCGCATAAGTTTCGGCTGTGCCTACGGTTCTCAGAATAAAGGGGTTATCGAGTCGGGTTCTACAGCGCGGAACCCGACGAACCGCCGCACGTTCACGTGCACAAGGGGGGCATGAAGCGAAGTTCTGGATTTGCCCAACGCAACTGAGCTGGAACAAAGGTTTCAAAGAATCCGAACTTGGTGAAATCATTCGAATTCTGGATGCGCACGAGGTAGACTTGCTGGACGCTTGGAATGAACCCGAATAATACACCCCCTCCGGATATCGCGGGAGTTCATATCTCCAAAGACCGGTTAGCATTTGATTTGGTGGACGGTCGTTCAGTGAGCGTACCTCTCGCCTTCTACCCTACTCTCATGCTGGCTAGCCAGCGCGAACGTGAGAGGTTCGAAATCTGCCACTCTTCGGTTTATTGGCCGTTACTGGATTGCGACATCGGTTCAGACCACCTCTTGCGTGGATTGAAGGAGGCTCGGAAGTACGCAACGCGAGCGCGTAAACGCAAACTTGCCGACGCCTCAATTTAAGAACGGACAATCCAGGAAAGAATCGCCTTCTGAACGTGGAGCCGATTCTCTGCCTGATCGAAGATGGTGTCGGCGTTTCGTTCGAACGTTTCTTCGGTGATTTCCTTGCCGCGATAGGCGGGAAGACAGTGCATCACCAGCGCGTTCGGCTTCGCGGCTTTCACGACTTTCTCGTCGATTTGATAGTCGCCAAGCTCCTTGAGTCGCTCGGCGGCTTCGGACTCTTTACCCATCGAGACCCACACGTCTGTGTAAAGAAGGTCCGCGCCGGATGCGGCTTGTAGCAGGTCTTCTGTCACGCTCACTTTGCCGCCGGCGGCTTTGACGAGTGCTTGTGCCGGCTGGAATTTCTTCGGAGCGGCCAGGCGGAGTTCGAAGCCTAGCTTTGCAGCGGCGAAAATCCACGACGCCGGAACGTTGCAGGCCGCGTCACCGACGAAGGTCACAACTTTGCCCTCGATCGGTCCACGCTTTTCTTCGTAGGTGAAGATATCCGTGATAATCTGGCAGGGATGCTCGTCATCCGTCAGCGCGTTTATGGTCGGGATATTGGAGTATTGGGCGAACTCTTCCACGTCATGTTGAGCGAAGGTGCGAATGATTGCTCCGTGAACCATACGGCCAAGCACGCGGGCGGTGTCCTTGATGGGCTCGCCGCGGCCAAGCTGAATGTCGTTTGCGCTGAGAAAGAGCGGATTGCCGCCGAGTTCGCGAACACCGACTTCAAACGATACACGCGTGCGCGTGGAGCTCTTCGAAAAGAGCAGAGCCCAACTTTGGCCTCTCAAGGGCTGATCGACCGATTTTCCGCGGGATTGTTTCACTATCGCAGAGGCACGAAGGATTTCGCGAATGTCACTTGTGGGGAGATCGCGGATGGAAAGGAGATGCTTCATTAGGCTAGGGAGGAGACAACTTGTTCGATGATTTGCAGGCCTTCGTCTGCTTCGGATTTCTTGATGTTAAGTGCAGGCAGGAGCCGCACCGTGTGTGTTCCGGAGGGAACGCTCGTCACACCCGCGCCATGCAGCATGTTGATGAATTGAATGCTCGGACTTTTGTCGCTCTGGCTGAAAACGGGGATGCTCTCCACGAGTTCAATGCCGATCAGTAGACCAAAGCCGCGGATTTCCTTGAGAACTGTCGGGTAACGCGCGACCATCGCTTGCAGGCGCTCCTTGATGTAAGCACCCAGAGCGCGAGCGTTTTCCTGGAGGCTGTCGCGGCGGATCACTTCGAGAACCTTGAGCGCGACCGCGCAGGCCAGAGGGGTCCCGCCGAACGTGCTCCCATGGGTGCCGGCGGTCAGCAGATCGCAATACGGTGAGCGCGCCCAGAAGGCACCCATCGGGAAGCCGCCGCCAATGGATTTAGCCCATGAGATACCGTCGGGCGTGAACTTCTCACCGCCCGGGACGCCTTCAAGCAGACGCTCATAACTCGCGAAGCGGCCCGTTCGGAAATAGCTGCCCTGCACTTCATCGACCAGCAACAACAGTTTCTTTTCGTCGCAAAGTTTTCGCAGGCCCAGGAGATAATCGGGACTGACTGGCTGAATCCCGCTTTCGCCCTGAATGCACTCGATCAGCACGGCTGCTGTCGCCGGTGAGATGGCGTTGCGTACGGCTTCCAGGTCATTGAAAGGAACGTGCTTGAAACCGGGAACGGCAGGTCCAAAACCTTTTTTGATCTTTTCCTGCCCAGTCGCGGCAATACCTGCGAGCGTGCGACCGTGAAAAGAGTTCAGAGCTGTAATGATTTCAAAACGACCTTCGCCGTCGCCAAATTTGCGCGCGAGTTTGTAAAGACCTTCATTGGCTTCTGCACCGCTATTCGAAAAGAAGACTTTGCCAGGTCCCGCGAGATTGACGAGTTCCTGCGCCAACCGGCCTTGGGGTTCGGTGTAGTAGAGATTCGAAACGTGGATCAGCTTTTTCGATTGCTCGACCAAAGCTTGGGTGATGTCGGGGCTTGCATGCCCCAGTGAGCAAACAGCGATCCCCCCGGCGAGGTCGAGATAACGGCGGCCATTCACGTCCCAGAGGTAGCTTCCAGAACCGTGGTCCAGCACCACTTCGAAACGCCCGTACGAAGGAACGACATTCTTGTCGAACAGCTCGTGAATCCGTTGGAAGTCGTTTCGAACGATCGCGGGCCTTTCGAGTTCTTTCATTAGAGCACCACCTCCGTGCCGACGCCGGCATCGGTAAAGATTTCGAGCAGGACGGAATGCTGAACTCGACCGTCAATGAAGGAAACTTTGTCGACGCCGGATTGAATCGCAGCGACGGCACTATCCACCTTCGGAATCATTCCCTTGTCGACGATACCGGCCTTCTTCAACTCTTCGACTTCCTCGGATTTGAGAGTAGAGATCACGGTCGCCGGATTTTTTGGATCGCGCATCAGGCCGGGAACATCGCTCATGAAGACGAGACGTCGTGCCTTCAGCGCGATCGCAGTTTGCGCGGCAGAAACATCCGCGTTGCAATTGTAAATCTTTCCATCTTCGCCCCGAGCAGTTGGGCTGATTACCGGGGTGATGCTACGTCGAATACACTCGCGCAGTGGTTCGAAGTTAACCTTGAAAACTTCGCCCACATAGCCGATGTCGAGGTCTTCACCGTCGGACCCTCTTACGTGGAGCTTGCGACAGGTGAAGATATCGCTACCGGCAAAGCCTTTGGCCTTTCCACCAAGTGAGTTTATCGTCCGAACGATCTCCGGATTTATTTGCTGTGATAAAACCTGCTCAACGACGTTGGCCGTGGCTTCATCGGTGACCCGTTGGCCCTGGATGAAATTTGCTTTCAGGCCCGCGGTTTCCATCGCGCGAGTGATCGCTTTGCCCCCGCCATGAACGACGACAGGATTGATCCCGACCGCTTCCAGGAAGACGATATCTCGGGCGACACCGTTGCGCACTTGAGGGTCTGGCGAGTCCATAAAGCTGCCGCCGTACTTCACGACGAACGTTTGGCTTCGGAAACGCTGTATGTAAGGAAGCGCTTCGAGCAACGTGCTGGATTTGGCGATGAGTTCCTGCATTTATCCGCCAAGTGAAGTGGGATCGCTCACGTCGCCTTTGTTGAAGTCGACGTATTCCTCAGTCAGATCGCAGGTGTAGATCGTCGCGTGGCCTTTGCCGAGGTTCAGAAAAATGTGAAGATCGAATTCCTTTTCGGCGACGAGTTTTACCAGTGTTGCAAATGGGGTTTTCGTTGGCTGTCCGCTCTGTAAGGCGAACGTGACCTTCTTATCGCCAGGACGACTGTAGCCGACGTAGATTTTCTCCTCCACGATCGTGGCGGAGGAATAGCCGAGTGCGTCGAGAATTCGGCCCCAGTTCGGATCACCGCCATACCAACTCGTTTTGACGAGGCTGCTGTTGGCCACCGCGCGAGCCGCGGCGTCCGCATCCTCTGAAGTTTTCGCGCCGTGAACGCGAACCGTGACGAAACGGGAAACGCCCTCGCCGTCGCGCACGATTTTTTTTGCCAATTCGAGGCAAACGTAATCAAGGGCTTCTTGAAAGCGTTTTAAGTCACTCCGCGAGGTGCGGGTGATTTCCTCGTTGCCGGCCAGCCCGTTCGCGAGGACAAGCACTGTATCATTCGTGCTCATGTCGCCGTCGACCGTGATGCAATTGAAGCTTTGTGCGACAGCGGTCTCGAGGCTGCCCTTGAGAACGTTTGCGTCGATGGAAACATCGGTTGTAACGAAGGCCAGCATGGTCGCGTGCAGCGCTGATGCGGGACGTGCGCCGGTCGGGCTCATGCCAGGTTGGATCATCCCGGCACCTTTGCAACAACCGCCGATCCGGATGGTTTTACCGCCGAGTTTCAGCTCGACCGCGACCTCTTTTGGACGCGAATCGCTGGTCATGATTGCTTCTGCGAAACGGGCGGCGGATTCGCGAGAAGTATCCAGTTTCTGTGCGGCGGTGAGGATGCCGTTCTTCACATTTGGCATTGGCATCACGACACCGATCCGCCCTGTCGAACAAACGAGAACATCTTCGGGCGAGAGCTTCAGCTGGCCAGCCGTCAGGATCGTCATTTGCTCGGCATCTTTGAGGCCTTGTTTGCCGGTGCAGGCATTGGCATTTCCAGAGTTGGCAACTACGGCTTGCGCACGCTGCTGCGCGGCGCGGAGTGCACTCACTTTGACGGGAGCGGCACAGACCTGATTGGTGGTGAACATGCCCGCCACCGCAGCCGGCACGTCTGAAACGATCAATCCGAGATCGCGTTTCTGGCCCTTCTGCGAACCTTTGCCAGTGCCGAGTCGTTTGATGTCGCAGAACACTCCGGCAGCCCGGAAACCCTGCGGCGCAGTCACTGAACCTTCGATGACTTTGAACCCCTGTTTAGCCATGTTTTAGATCAACCCGGTGGTTTCCGGGAAATCGTTCATGATGTTAAAGCACTGGATCGCCTGGCCGCTTGTGCCCTTCACGATATTGTCCTCGGCGCTCATGACGATCAGCCGATTGGTCCGCGGATCGTGGCGCCATGCAATGTCAATGAAGTTCGTGCCGACGACGTTCTTGGTGTCCGGCAGGGCTTTACCTTCGAGCAGGCGCACGAAGGGCTCCTCGGCATAGGTATTCCGCAAGGTCTCGCTGACTTGTTCAGGTGTTCCCAACGGTTCGAGGTACAGGGTGGTCAGAATGCCACGGTTCACCGGAATAAGATGCGGCGTGAACTGCATCGTGACCTTCTCGCCTGCCACGAGCGACATCTCCTGCTCCAGCTCCGAAAGATGACGGTGCTTCGGGAGACCGTAGGGACGGACGCTTTCGTTGCATTCCGCAAAGAGATAGTCAACTTCAACCTTACGGCCAGCACCGGTCACGCCGCTGAGGGAGTCGGCGATGATGCTTTGAGGCCGAATCAACTTCGCTTTCAGGAGCGGGAGCGTGGGAACAAGAATACTGGTGGGATAGCAACCGGGACAGGCAACAAGCGCAGCATGCTTGATTTCTTTGCGATAACGCTCCGGCAAGCCATAGACAGATTTCGCGAGGAGGTCTGGAGCGGGATGTTCATGAGCGTAAAACTCGTGGTAAACAGCCGCGCTTTTCAGACGGAAGTCGGCGCTCAGGTCAATAACGATGGAGCCGAGGCTGAGGAGAGGTACGGCGTATTCGGCAGCGACGCCGTGCGGCAATGCGAGGAAAACTACGTCCGCTTCTTTGGCGAGCAACTCCGCATTGGGTTCAGTGAATCGGAGGCTCTTCGACTTTGGATAATGAGCGAAACGCGGAAAGACCTGAGCGAGAGTCTGACCGGCATATTGCCGCGACGTCACGGCGACCAGGTCCGCCTGAGGATGACCGAGCAGCAGGCGAACGAGTTCCTCGCCCGCGTATCCGCTGGCACCGACAATGGCTACCTTGACCTTTTTCACAATCTTGTAAGAAAACCCAAGTCGAAAAAGAAAAGCCCCGCCAGCGTTGAACCAGCGGGGCGAGGAAAGTGAACTGGTTTAACGCTTGCTGAATTGGAAACGCTTGCGTGCGCCGGGTTGACCGTACTTCTTGCGTTCGCGCATGCGAGAATCGCGAGTAAGGAGACCTTGCGCCTTAAGAGTGGGACGCAGGTTGGCGTCGGCCTTCAGAAGGGCACGAGCGATCCCATGACGACCGGCACCTGCCTGACCGTTGGGGCCACCACCGGTGATGGTCATGCGGACATCAAACTTGGAGAGAGAATCCGTCGCGACGAGCGGTTGCAAAAGGTGCATGCGTTGGGTTTCGACGACGAAATAGTTCTCGAGGGGACGACCATTGATCGTGATCTTGCCCGAGCCGGAGGCAATGCGAACGCGAGCAACCGCGGTTTTGCGGCGACCTGTTCCGATGAATTCTTCAGCCATATTGAGGTTTAAAAAGTGTTAAATCAACGACTTAGGCAGATCAGGCACCAACTTTGAGGGCAGCCGGTTGTTGGGCCGCGTGCGGGTGAGCTGAGCCTTTGTAGACTTTGAGCTTGGTCAAAAGTCGGCTGCCGAGGCGATTCTTGGGAATCATGCCTTTGACTGCGTGCATGACGAGTTGCTCAGGATTACGCTGGCGGATTTCAGCCACGCTGCGGTAGCGTTCGCCGCCTTTCCAACCGGAATAGCTCATGAACAGCTTTTCGGTCTCTTTTTTGCCGGTTACGCGTACCTTTTCGGCGTTGATCACAACGACAAAATCACCGGCATCAAGATGAGGGGTAAAGACCGGCTTATTCTTCCCGCGGAGGACATCGGCAACCTGGACAGCGAGACGACCGAGCACGGCCCCATCGGCATCAATCACATGCCACTTGCGCTGCTCCAGATTCACTTTGGGCAAATACGTTTTCATCAACAGACCTACTAAAAAGAGCGGAGAACGTATCAAAGCGGGGAGGGAAGTCAATAGGCGAGTTGGAATTTTTTTGGTTTCGCGTTGGCCTCGAATTGACTCACAATAAATGTTACCGGGGCGGAGGGGGTTGGCGCGGGCCAAAGCAGTCGTTGACTCATAATTCATGTTACCGAGGAAAATGGCGTTATGAGTCTGCCAAGCCGGAAGGAATATCTGGAGAGGATCCGCGGGCGGTATGCCCGGGCGGGGCGGGTCCACAAGTCGAGGATCCTGGACGAGTTTTGTGTCAATTGCGGGTATCACCGCAAGCATGCGGTGCGCTTGCTGGCGCGGGTGCCGCGCCCTAGGAGAAAGCCAGGCCCGCGGCGGCGCTATGGGGAAGAAGCGGTCGCGCTGTTGAAAAGCTTTTGGTTGGCCAGCGATCAGATGTGTTCCAAGCGGCTCAAGGCGGCGGCGCCAGACTGGGTGAACTATCTGGAGGCGCCGCGGCAGGCCAAGCGTCAACTGTTGACCATGAGCCCGGCCACGATGGACCGGCTGCTGAGCTCGTCGCGCGCCCGGCTGGGCCGCAAACGACGCTGTGGAACCAAGCCGGGGTCATTGCTGAAGAAACACATTCCCATCCGCACCGATCATTCGGAGATCGAGGGTGCCGGTTATTTGGAAGCCGATACGGTGGCGCATTGTGGAGGATCGCTTTCGGGCGACTTCATCTGGTCGCTAACCTTCACCGATGTGCACAGCGGCTGGGTGCAATGCCGCGCGGTCTGGAACAAGGGCCATGCTGCTATTCACCAGCATTTACAGGCTGCGGAAACCGATTCACCGTTTCCATGGCTGGGCTTTGACTGTGATAATGGCAGCGAGTTTTTGAACTATGCGCTCTGGGATCATTACCGACAGCGGCCAAAGCCGGTGCAGTTCACCCGCTCGCGTCCCTACCACAAGAACGATAACGCCCATGTGGAGCAAAAGAACTGGAGCGCGGTCCGGCAGTTGCTGGGCTACGATCGGTTGGATCGCCCTGAGATCATCCCTTTGCTCAATGACCTCTACGAAAACGAATGGCATTGGCTGACCAACTTCTTCTGCCCGACCTTCAAGCTGCTCGAAAAAACCAGAGTCGGCGCCAAATACGTTAAACGATACGAAGCGCCGCGCACACCCTACGCGCGGCTCTTGGAGGCGGTGGAGGTGAGCCCGGAACAAAAAGAGAAGCTCCGCGCCATTCGCTCCGGGCTGGATCCGCTCAAGTTGCGCAGAAGGATCGACCAGAAGTTGCGGCGCATTTTTGAACTGCAAAGAAAGGTGCACCAAGACCTCGCCCGCCGGAGCGCGAGCTAAGGCTCGCAGCAGCGCTCCGGCTCGTTCTAACTCGCAAACCACGACCTAAAAAGATGCTCGAATACAGCTCCGTCCCTCGGTAACCATGAATATGAGTCAACGATCCCTCAATCCGAGGCTCCCCTTCGGTAACATTTTCAGATGAGGCAATGCGGCCTTCCAATCTCGACAACCGATTATCGAGCTAGAATATTACTCGCATGTCGGTCGCAGCGCCAGAACTGCCGCTCACCAAAGGGGTAAAGCGCTGACCGCGCGCAGGTAATCTGCTGGCTTGCCTGGGCTTTACGCGATATTAGCTTTCGCAGATCCATCGATGTTTCGAGGACTCCTCTTTCCATTCTCGCTGTTAGTGACCCTTTCGGGTGTTCGCGGGTTTGAATTCTTCGAACCGATCCAGCCGCCGCGTTCCCAACAGGTCATGGTTCATCGCGGTATGGCGCGGCAGGCACCGGAGAATTCGCGGGCTGCGTTGGTCCGGTGCATAGAGGACGGGTTTGAATGGGCGGAGGTGGATGTGCGGCTCACGAGCGACGGGCAACATGTGCTCGAGCATGATGCAACGATCGGCGGGTTGGCCGTAGCCGAGCACTCGTTGGCGGAACTGAAAGCACTGAATATTGGGAAGTCGTTCGCGGCGAAATATGCAGGAGAGCATCCGCTTTCGCTTTCGGAATGTCTCGCGCTGGTGAAGGGGCGGTTGAATCTTTATCTGGATTGCAAAGTGGTGAATCCGGTGCAGCTCGCGCGCGAGGTTTTGGCGGCGGGTATGGAGCGTCAGGTGGTTGTTTACGATTCGCCGGAGCAACTGCGTAAGGTGAGCGAAACCGGAGGCGGAAGGCTGGCGCTAATGACCAAGTGGCGCCGGGGAATGGAAATTGACCCCTGGGTGCAATCGAATCATCTCGCCGCGGTGGAGGTTAATGCGGATGAGATCACGCGAGAGGTCGCGCTCGCCTTCCATAAGCTGAAGGTGAAAGTGCAGGTGAAGGTACTGGGCGAGTGGGATCGAGCGGAATTTTGGGACAAAGGCATCGCGGCCGGCGCGGATTGGTTTCAGACAGATCTGCCGGAGGAATTTGTCGCGCACGCTCTTTGGAAACGGATTTCAAAACGGCCGGTGCAGTTTTCGCTGCATCGCGGCGCGAATCGTTACGCACCGGAGAACACGCTGCCGGCGTTCGAGAAGGCGATCCGGCTTGGAGCGGACTTTGTGGAATTCGACGTGCGGACGACGAGCGATGGGAAATATTACTTGCTGCACGATTCGAGCCTGGACGGAAAAACAGAGGGGCACGGATTGATTGCAGAGACGCCTTCGAGCGTTATCGAGAGGCTAAGCGCGGGTGTGAAGTTCGCTTCGACATTTGCACAGGTGCGGCTGCCGACGCTGGAGCAATTTCTGTCGAGCGTGGAAGGGAAAGTGAATTTGTATTTCGATGCCAAGGCAATTTCTCCCGAAGCGCTCGCGGAAGCTGTGCAAGAGCATCATATGACCGGGCGAACGGTCGTGTATCAGTCGGTGCCATATCTAATCCGGCTGAAAGCGATCGATCCACGCATCCGCGCGCTGGCACCGCTCAGAACGGCGTCCGATCTGGATGAGATTCTGACGAAGTTCGTGCCCTACGCGTTTGACGCGGAGTGGGACATTCTATCGAAGGAATTGATCGACCGTTGTCACGCACGCGGGATCAAAGTGTTTTCCGACGCGCTGGGGGAGCACGAGAGGATTGACGATTACGAACAGGCGATGCAGTGGGGAATCGATTTGATTCAAACGGATCATCCTATGCGGCTGTTGCGTGCCGTGGAATTGCGGGCGGCCCCGCAGAAAAATTAAGGCTGCCAAAGCCTAAAATATTTCGGAAGGCCGCTGGTCGTGACGGGAAGTTCGATCTGCTGGTCCTCGTTTCGAAGGGGGATGGCGCTATCGACCACAAGCCAGGTGGTGTTAGTCAATTTTAGCGGTGCGGCGCTTTGCAGGACGTAGCTACCCAGCGCATCTGGCCAGGTGACGTTTACTTTGCTGGTGGCAACTCGATTGAGGGAAAGGACCGCGAGGGGATCTGTAGCGGAGGCGGGGCGCAATGAGCTGAACATGATCGCGGCCATCACGGCCATGCCGCGAGAGTTCGGATGGACCGTGTCCGGGAAAAGGTCAGGGTGCCCGGCGAGGCGAGTTTGGAGTTCGATGACCGGGAGCGAATGGTCCCCGGCGATTTGTCGGACGAGCGGAGCGATGTTTGTCGCGACGATTCCAGGACGAATGTCGTAGGCGCCGTTCGCATAAACCGGACAGGGTGAGCAGAGGTAAATCGCCGGAGCACTCGTAAGGCTGGAGTAGCTTGCAATCAGGTCGTTGTAATCGGAAACGAAATTGGTGCCGTAGCGCCAATTCTGCGGCTTGGAGTCATTCGTGCCGAGTTGAATGATGACGATATCGGGACTGAGCTTGAGACTATTGGTGTAGGCTGCCTCTTTCCAGTAGGGGGAATCGCCCTTCTTCAGGAGAGTGCGGCCACTCACGCCGAAGTTTCGCACGTTATAATTTGTCCCGAGAAGTTTTTGCAGACGGGCGGGATAGCTCTGGGTGGACGGGCTGCTGAGGCCGGCGCCTTCGGTGATACTGTCGCCGACGCAGGCAATTTTTATGGGAGCCGCGCTGATGCCGAGCAGCGACAGGGCAGCTCCAAGTATTTGAGTGATCCTCATATCCATTTGTCCTGAGAGTTCTACGGGACGATGACGACTTTTCCGCCGTTCTTTTCTTGCACCGTTCCGGTATTCGTGAATTGGCCGACATCGATGCGGAAATTGCCACCGGCAACATCACACGAAATCAAGCCCTGGTTCACAATCGAGCCCTGGCCGCTGATGACGGCGGTATGGCCGCGCAGGGTGGCGGCGGGACCGATGGTCAGGATCGTGCCGTTATTAATGGTGACCGTGTTCGAAAAGAAGCTCGCTTGAAGAGAGCCGAAAATGATCGAACCGGTGGAGAATGTTTGGGGGCCATCGAAGGTCAGGTTTCCGGCGCGATCAATGAGTACGTTTCCCGTCATGCTTAAACTGTGGCGAATGATAACGCGGGCTAAAGTCGAATTCACATCGAGATCGCCATCGATGGTGACTCCATCAAGCGTGCTCGGAATATTGCCAATGACAGACAGGCGCGCGCCACCGGAGAGTGTCACAGTGCCTCCGAGGATGCTGCCTCGTTCAAGCTGCCATGAACCGGTGGTGGCGTTGAGATCGAGCGTGGCGCCGGTGAGATTGAGAGTGCCGCTCACCTTGATGGTACCATTCCTTCGCTTGAGCACGCCAAGCTGAGCGGGGGTAAACGTCCCGGCGAGATCCAGAATTGCGGCATCTATATTGATCGTGCCGTTGTTCGACCATGCGTCCTGGAAGGCGAGGGTGCCGCCGCCGGAGGCGTCGAGGGTTCCAGTGTTCGTCCAGTTTGCCGAGGTGATTGTCAAAGAGCCGCCGTTGCGACATTCACTCGTGGCTTCGTTCGTGAAACGAGCGGGAGCAATGGTCAGGCTGCCTGCCGAAGCATCTGATGAAATCATTCCCTGGTTTATGAGAGTGCCCGGGCCGTTGATGTTTATTGATTTGCCGTGAAATACTGCAGTCGAACTGAAGGTGAGAGTGGTGTTGTTATCAATGGTGATGCTGTTTTGAAATTGACCGCCGCCGACGAGACCTCCGAAGTTGATGGTTCCGCCGAACGCCTGATTACCGCTAAAGGTGAGATTTCCACCGCGATCAATGAGAACGGCGCCGGTAATGGTCAGGCCGTTCCTAATGAAGACACGCGCTAGTTGGCTGGTGACGTCGAGGTCGCCCTGGATCGAGACGCCATCGAGGTAGCTGGGAATGTTGTTCACACAGATAAGTTTGGCCCCATCGCTTTGGGTCACGGTCCCGCCCTTAATCGTTCCGCGATCCATGATCCATGATCCAGTTGCGCCGTTGAGAGCGAGCGTGTCGCCCGTCAGATTGAGCACGCCGCCAAGCCGCACAGTTCCACCGGAGCGGCGCAGTGTGCCGAGTTGCGGGACGGTAAATGTTCCACCGAGGTTGATGGTGGAATCGGTCATCTCAAGGATCCCGGCATTGCTCCAGGAGTTGTTCAGGCTGACGGAGCCCGATCCAGTGGCACGAATCAAACCGGTGTTGGTCCAGGTTGAGGAACTGATTGAGAGCACTCCGCTATTCCGGCAGTCATTCGTTCCGGAATTGGTATAGCTTTTTGTGGCGATGCTCAGTGGGCCAGAACCGCCGTCTGCAGAAATCAGCCCCTGGTTCACGAGCGCACCGTTCCCACCGATGGAGAGTATGTTGCCGCGCAGCACAACGTTCGCCCCGAGGGTCAGAGCCGTGTTGTTGTCCGGAACGGTGAGGCTATTCCCGTAAAAACTCGTATTCAGGCCTCCGCAAATGATGGTGCCGCTGGACAAACTCTGTGTGCCCGGAAAAGTCACGTTCCCGCCGCGGTCGATGAAGACCGTGCCATTCAGGTTGATCCCGTTGCGGATAAATATGCGGGCGAGCGGAGCGGTGACATCCAAATCTCCATTGAGTGTTACGCCGTCGAGCGTGCTCGGAATGTTGTTTACGCAAAGGAGTTTCGCCCCGTCTCTGGTGGTGATCGTTCCGCCTTTGATCGTTGAGCGATCCAGGGTCATGCTCTTGCTCACGCGGATTTCGCCTCCGTTTTGAATCATCGTGCTCGCGGCCAGAAGGGTTTCGTTCGCCGTCAGATTCTTAAAGAAATTCGTCCGCGCGGAGAGGGTCACGGTGATTTCAGCGGAAGGCACGTCGATGACGACGTTGTCGTTTGGACCCGGAACCGCGTGGCTGCTCCAATTTAACGGGTCGCTCCAATCACCGCTGCTGGCTTTGTTCCAAAACGTGGCGTCGGCGACGCGAAATTGCCATTGATAATCCGCGGCGAGATGGTTGTGGGCAATGTCAGTCACGGCGGTGGTAATGACCGCGCGGTAGAACCCATCTGGAAGCGGGTGGGCGAACGAGAGAGAGGCCAGCCGGGTGTCGGGATTGTACGAGACCACGCCGCCGCCGATGGCGATATCGTCAGCGGTTGCAGGCAGGCCGTCGGGACCGAGGCTAAATATTTGAACGGACCCAGGATTCAGGGTTGAGGCATCCAGCGGCTCGTTAAAAGCAGCGAGCAGAGTGGTCACAGCCTTGCCGCCAGTAAAGGGATCGACCTGAACGATGTGGGGCGGAGTGACGTCAGGCGTGAGCGGCACGGTCGTTTCGGCCGACCACGCGAAATTGCCGCCGGTGTCGAAGGCCCGCGCGCGAACGACGATGGAGGTCTTTGTCGAGCTCCGGAGGGGAGCCACGAAGCGATACTCGAAGGGAAAGCTGCCATCCGTGAAGGCCTTCGCCCCATCGACGTAAAACTCAACGTTCCGTACCTGAACGTCATCTGTGACCTGCGCTGTCAGGCGAGCCAGATTCCCTTCGGTGAAACTAGGAAGCACTGTGAGAGTGATCGAAGGAGCAAGCCGCTTGTTGTCGTAAGGCAGATAGTTGAGGACCTGCACGCCCGCGGAATCGTCTGCCACATAAGCGAGACCGTTGTAGATGGAAACAGCGCGCGAGTTTCCGGGTGTCAGTAATGTGGTGAGGAAGATGTTGTTCGTTTTCGGGTTACTCAGGTCGTAGAGGGAGGTGTTGCGGTCCGAGCCGTCACTCAGAATCGGTCCAACCACCGCGACTCCGAGGCCAGAGCCGTTGGCGACAATCTGGCGCCACCCGAGTTGGGTGGTGTTTCCGGTCGTCAGCAGTAAGGGTTTGGCCGGATCGGCAAGATCCAACGTATTGTAGCCTTTACCGTGAGTCGTGTAAGCGATACCGCCGCCAACGAATAAGCGCTGATTTGGAGCAGCCGGGAATGGAGAAGTGGCCGAGCCTGTTACGGCCAAAGCATCCATGGAAGAAATAACGATAAGTCGATTGGCGGTGAGGGCGTATAGGTATTCACCTTCAAGAGCGAGATCCTGAATGGGATCGGTTCCGACTTGCAGGGAATCGAGAACGAGGCCATTGCCCAATTCGACCGAGATGACCTGCCCTGAGCTTAGCCCAGCGTAAGCGATACCGCCTGCCGCCACCACGGATTGGACCGTGCCGAAATGGAGCTGTTGCGTGATAATGGCCAAGGCAGGATCCGCCATGTCGATGATGGCAAGCCCCGCGTTCCCATCGGCTACAGCCACAAAGTTTCCGGACGCGGCGACTCTTTGCGCGGTGCCAGGTGTATCCAGGTGGGTGAGGAGTTTGGGGGTTAACGGGTCGGAAATATCGAGAATGGAGATGCCAGCCGGCCCTTCGGCCGTAATTGCCCGGTCGTTTCCAGTGGTGATATCGAGAGCGATGCCCGGAGTTTTGACCGTCCCGACCACCCCGGTTTGAGTGACGAAGCCATTGAGAGGATTAGTGCCTTGTTCAATCTCGGCGCCGTCCGGTATTCCGTCATTATCAGTGTCGGCGATGACGGGATCGGTCCCATAGACATCTTCAACAATATCCGGCAACGCGTCACCGTCTGCATCGGCTTCTACGCCCAGCAGGGGGTTCAAATTAAAGCGGGGAAGGGCGTAAGATGACGAGAAACGGTTTGGGGTGATGATTGCATAGCGATGGGTGCGAGGGTCATAAAAGCTTACATCGTACAACTCACCGTCACGCGGGATGAAAAGTGAATATTGCCCAAAGGGGCCGGTCTGCCCGCGCAGGATAAGCGGACCGCCCTTGCGGTAAATGGTTGCCGCGTAAAAGACCGGATAAGCGGGCGCATTGCCGGCTTCGTAGTCACCGGGTTCTTCGCCCAGCTCACGAATAATTTCGTTCACTTCCCGGTCCAGGAATGCGACTGCGTCGCCACCCGCCAAACTATTCGCCTGCGTCCGCAACGTGTTGAATTGATCCTGGGCTGCCGGAGAGAGCTGGCCGTGGTCGGAAGAGGCAATCAGCTCGTCCATTTGCCGGACCAATTCGATAATTTGGTCGGCCACCGTTGCCGGGACGGCTGCGGAAGCAAAAAGCGCAGCGCTGCCGTCACCAAAGCAATCGGCGCATTGTTGGTGATCTGAGAGGTTTTTTGTCGAACAGTCTGCTCGTGCCCGAATGCCTTGTTGATGCGCTTTTTCGCGGCATCGGTAGTTGACCTTTTCCCATTCAGGACTGCCACAAGGGTGAGCGTTTTTGAACGGGTCGCAATCGTCGCATGCAGCGTAAGCGGCTTCCAGATCCGCGGTTGCTTTCCGGATGCACGCCCGCAGCCGCATTTCCACGACAGTACGGCAGGCGCTCAACTTCTTTTGGTCAAACTTGCAATCGCAGTTCGGCTTGCGACGGCGGGTATCCTGCCGTTGCAAGCTTGCGAGGGTAGAGCCGCCTCCAGCCGCACAGCTCTCCCCTTTTGGCGGCGGCGGGGAGATGGGCGGGGGCGCGACGCCGTGCCAGCCCGGTTGTTGAATTCCCTGGCCAGGATCGGTGTAGATCAATTTGCCGTCGGCACTCACGGTCATGGAGGCGACAGGTTCCCAAATTCCCCTTTTGTGATTGAATGAAATGAGCGCCTGTTTGCTCCCGGCCGGAAGCGGGGTGCCGAGGACGGGATCGGGAAGGTTGGGAAAGCAGATCGCGGCAGGCCGATCAAAATTCAGAGCGCCGTCTGTTTGCACCGTTATGACAATCGGAGGATTCACGCCATCTGGAAGGGGACCGGGCAGGCGATCGGGTGGCACCGGAGCGATGCCGACTTTTCCGCCGCGAGTTCCGTTGTCGTTGAAGAGTGAGTTCGCGGGGACGGTGACCGAGACGCCGGCGAGGGCAGGGTTGGCCGAGACAACAGAATTTGGGAAAGAAACCACGGTATCGGAGGTCAAGCTGACGGGCTGCAAAGTGCCGCCGACAATGAGCGGTAAATAGATTTTTCCGGTGCCGCCCGCCTGATTGTCATCGCGCCCTGCGATGGCGTCCCATGCTTTGCCGACGAACGGGTAATACGATTTATCCGGGTAGTGAAGCCCTGCGTTTTGATCAGCGACCGTTCGGCCATCGATGTGAACGAAAAAGCGGCCCGGCGGGACGGGCGAAAGTTTGAAATTTCCGTTCGCGTCAGTGACCGCTCGGATTTCCTGTTCCTTCCCATCCACGGAGATGGTGACGCCAGCCAGCGGTTTGTTCGTATTAGCGCCGGTACCAGCAACGGGTTCGGCCGCGTAAACCGTCCCGATCACCGCCGTCGTCCCGAGCGGTGACAAGCTGAGCGTATCGAAAGCGAAAACCCCTTCACCACCGGGGATGTCGTCATCATCGGCGTCAATCGCCACACCGTTTTGGTCGAGCACCAGATTCCCATCGAAGACGACGACGATTCGGGCGCTGCCCGGCAACGGTTCCAGATAAAACAGGCTCGCCCGGGTGCGATCGCGGGACAACTCGATGCGGGAAAGGATGCGCCGCTCGCCGAACGTAGCGTAAAAAGCGTTACTCGAGATAACTGTGTTCGGCGCGAGGGGTGCGGAAAAGTCGAGGATGGTTTCGCGCGTAACCGCTACGCCGGTTTCGCCATCAAGAGGTGAGACTGAACGAATGTAGGTCGTTGGCGGGCCTCCCTGCTGGTGCAAGCGCAGGAACAGGCGTTCGCGTGCAGGCGGGATGGTGACGACGAACTCTGTTGCAGTCTGCGTAGGCGCCGGAAAGGCCGCACTCCAGACTGCATCAGCGGAGAGAGAATCGGAAGCTTCCACGATGAATCCGCTGAGACTGCTCGGCCAGGCAATTTGAACCTGGTTTCCCGGAAGTGTGCGGATGGCCAGTTGCGGTTCGTCGAGCGCCTGCGCGAACAGCGCGAGGGTCGACGCGAGAAGCATGAGAGTGCCAGCAAGGGTGCGTTTCATAATGAGCGGATCGCCCGAAGCAAGGCCGGGGATGCGACTCCACGCTAGAGAAACGCGGTATTAGAGCAAGAGCTTTTAGAGGCGTCAGGACCCCAGTAGCCAAAAGGGAATCGAAAATTGGAACGCTCTGAGCGAAGCTTGGGTTACGCCTGGCGTGTTGTTCGCAGGAGGGATGGACAGGCAGACTCCGCCGATACTCCGAGGACTATCCCGATCACGTATGCAAAAAGATCGGCCGCGTGGAATGAAGAGCCAAGCACGAGGTGGCCGGGAAGAGTCGAACGAATAGCATCGATCCAGGGTGCGTGATAGAGCTGTAAAAACTCGATGGACCACGCGAAACAAAGAGTGCTCAACGCAACTCGCATCGTGGAACTTCGGGGACAAGCCAATCCAAAGCAGAAAAACACCATCAATGCCCAAAGCGAATCGCCGCCGTACTTGGCCAGGAAAGGTGAAACCGGAAGGAGGCCGGATCGCCACAGCAGGCCGGTCGTGACTACGGCAGCCACCAGGGTTACGTATAACGACCGATTCCGTTCAATAGTTTTTAGAGCTGTGTGCAGGTGTAGTTCTCGCAGCTTTCGTGCGCCACGCTGCGCGCCGGAGTCACTTCTTTCGATGGGCTGTACGCCAGACGATAATTAACCCGACGATAAGGGCTAAAGCTATTCCTGCAAAAATGGGTGGAGGCATCGTTTCGCTTCCTTACTCCAAGGACGTTGTTCCAGAAGTAATAATGGCTGAGGTTCGGCTCTGGTTGATCACCTGACCTAGGGTGGCTCAAGATGTCATGCCTGTCGAGCGGGGTAGCGCGGTGTTTGTGCGTTGAGCAATAGGAGGACCAGCTCTGACACGACCGGCGCGGCGAATGGATCGCCCTGGTTCGCCTGCGATTTACTTACTGAAACGGGCTAACAGCTTTTCATGAATGCCGTCGAAGCCGCCGTTGCTGAAGACGCAAATGACTTCGCCCGATTTTACCGAGGTGGCGAGTTGATCGACGATGGCATCAGCCGTGGGCAGGTAAAAGGCCGGCTTTCCGGAATGTTGCAGGTCGGAAATGAGGCGCTCGGGATTGAGGCGTTCCTCCGGACGGAGCTGGTCAAGGCGTGCGACCTGGGCAACCGCGATGCCATCAGCCAAGGAGAGTGCATCCGTCAGTTCCTGCTGAAACACGTTGCGCCGAGTCGTGTTTGAGCGAGGCTCGAATACGGCCCAAACGGGTTGTCCTGGAAAACGGACGCGGAGTGCGCGCATTGTTTCGCGAATCGCAGTCGGGTGATGGCCGAAATCATCGATCACGGTGACGCCGCCCGCTGTGCCACGAACTTCCATGCGGCGCTTGATGCCTTTGAAGGTGTCGAAAGCGTTCTGAATCTGATGATCGGTCAGGCCGCAATGTCGCGCGCAGGCGATGACAGCCAGAGCATTACGAACGTTAAGTTCTCCGACCATCGGAAAGCGGAAGCTGCTCTGGCCGACCACGAATTCAGATGAGGCGTCGTGAAGACGAAGGTCGGTGGCGCGAACGCCGCTGGAGCCGCCGAAGCCGAAACGCTGGACGGGGCAGTGCTTTATATTTAAGAGCGTGTCGATGTTCGGGTCATCTCCGTTCGCCAGAACGAGGCCATTGCGCGGGACGAGATTGACCAGACGTCGGAAAGAGAGCTGGATTCCCGCGAGGTTCTCAAAAATATCCGCGTGGTCGAACTCGATGTTATTGATGATAACGACTTCGGGAAGGTAATGGACGAATTTGCTGCGCTTGTCGAAGAAGGCGGTGTCGTACTCGTCGCCTTCGATGATGAAGAAGTCACTGTCGGTGAACCGCGCGCCCTGGTGGAAATTGTTGGGAATACCACCGATGAGATAGCTCGGATTCCTGCCGGACGATTCGAATACCCAGGTGAGGAGCGAAGTGGTGGTGGTTTTGCCGTGTGTCCCGGTAACTACGAGCGAGCGTTTTCCGCGAATGAAGAATTCTTTGAGGAGCTCGGGAAGAGAACAATAACGGAGCTTCTTTTCGAGGACGGCTTCGGCTTCGGGATTGCCCCGGGAGATGGCGTTGCCGACTACAACGAGGTCAGGTCGGGAGGCGAGATTCCCTTCGTTATAACCAGCAATCACCGGAATTCCTTTTTCCGCGAGGAAAGTGGACATGGGCGGGTAAACATTTTGGTCTGAACCGGTGACTGTATAGCCGCGATCGCGCATAGCCGCAGCGGCGCTGGCCATGGCTGTGCCGCAAATGCCGATAAAATGAACAGACTTAATCGCGCCGAACATGTGGCGCTGAGTTTTGGGAATCGCCGTCGCGAAACAAGAGGAAACTACAGCGACCCGCGGAAGCGGTCAGCGGATGTTGTCAATAGATTCCCGGGTTCCAACGATCGATGCCGACGGGACGGGTCGGTTTGCCACTGTCCATCGGTCGACTACGCTTTGGAGAACTTTTGCTGGAGGTGGCTTTTGAAGTTGCCGTGTTCGGCGACGCAGAGATCGACGGAGTGTTGGTGTCACGCAAAGTGAGGTCGATCATGATCTGGTCCGGAACACGTTCGGTCAACTCCGTCGGTTCAAGCACGCGCGTTTGGGCGACAAGCATCGGTTGGGCGGTGTTGGGAACAGCTCGCAGGACGGAACGCTCGGTAAGCCGGCCGTTCGTATCTTGCGGAAGGACGACGGCGGCAGGAGCGCGGCCGATTGGCCGGCCATTAAACTCCACAGTTGCGCCTTGAGGATAAGTTACCACCTGAGTTTTGATCGGTACGTTGTCGCGCACCACTCCGACACAACCCGCGGCTAAAACAAGGAACGCGCTGAGTAGAAATCTCATTCGCGAAGGATTGTAGAAGCCCACGGAAGTCTGAGCATCGGGGCGCGCTCTGATCGGTAAGCCCAACTCACGACCGCCGCGGATCGTCAGCCTCAGCCATCTCCGCTACGCAGGAAGGGCAAATTCCGTGGGTGGTCAGTTCAAGAGAACGCGCCGAAGAAGGTTCAACCCATGAATCATCCGGATTGCGGAAGCGCCCACACCACGCGCAACAAATTTCCATTTGCTCCGTTTCGTCGAACATCAGTTGCCCGGAATGCCGCACCACCATTCGCGGGAATCATATGGCAAACGGAAACGTACCGCCAATGCGCCACGGTCCGAATATGGTATGGGGGCAAAGCTGATGAACGACGTAGGTGACCGCCCGGTGCGCACATCAACAAGGACGGACTTGGTCGAAAATTTCCTGCTAGACAACGGAATGGGCACTCTTTAAAAACCGCTCATCCAACGCAACTGAACAAGGCGAGCTGTGTAGGCTCCCTCGTGAGTTGAGTGATTTCCTTCTGTAGGGAAGGAGGGCGGGTTTTGGCACGAAAGAAACCGTGTGTTGCCAGAATCCGCCTTTGTTTTTGCCGAAAAGCCTTGGAACACGGCGGAGCTCCTTTATTATTTGGATACGGCATGGATTCGGTTTTGCTTTTCGCGGCGATCGGTATTGGCGTGGTGAACGCCGCGTTGTTATTGGCGTTTCTGCTTCGACGTAAGGATTCCTTCGACCCGGCGGCATTTCGAGCGGAGTTCGAGGCGCTGACACGAGAGTCGCGGCGGCTCGAAGAATCGTTGCGCGAGGAATTCGCGCGCAACCGTGAGGAGTCGGGCAAGGGAGGCGCGAATTTACGGGAGGAAGTGGCGAACCGGATCGGCACCGGCCTGGAAGTCCTGTTGAATCGGCAAGCCGAGGCACAAAGAAGTTCGGAGGAGAAGCTTCAGGTTTTTCGCGGGACGGTGGAAACGCAATTGCGGCAGTTCGGCGAGTCAAGCGATGTGAGGCTGGGCCGATTGCGGCAGGAGCTGAACGAAACAGTGTCTCAACAACTGGATCGGATTCGTCAGACGACCGACCAAAAACTTTCCGAGCTGCAGGCGAAGAACGAGCAGAAGCTGGACGAGATGCGCCGCACGGTGGATGAGAAACTTGAGGGCACGTTGCAGAAGCGATTGGGCGATTCTTTCAAGCTGGTGAGCGAGCGTTTGGAGGCGGTGCACAAAGGGTTGGGCGAAATGCAGGCGATGGCGAGCAGCGTGGGCGACCTCAAACGAGTGCTCACCAATGTGAAGGCGCGCGGGACATGGGGCGAGATTCAGTTGGGCGCTTTGCTCGAACAGGTTTTAACGGTGGAACAATACGCGGCCAACGTCGCGCCGAAGCCGGGCTCTCTCGAGCGGGTGGAATTTGCCATTCGATTGCCGGGGAAGGGAGAAGCGGAAGCACCTTTCTGGCTGCCGATCGACGCGAAATTTCCGCAGGAGGATTACCAGCGGCTGGTCGAGGCGACGGAAAAAGGCGATGTGGAAGCGGCGGCGCAAGCGGGCAAAGCGCTGGAGTGGAGCTTGCGCAAACAGGCGAAGAATATATCCGAGAAATATGTCGCTCCGCCACACACCACCGATTTCGCGCTGCTTTTTTTGCCGTCGGAGTCGCTCTACGCGGAAGTGCTGCGACGCCCCGGTTTGGCCGCTTCACTCCAGGTGGAATATCGTGTCACCGTGGCTGGTCCGAGCACTCTCTGCGCGCTGTTGAACAGTTTGCAGATGGGTTTTCGAACGCTGGCCATTCAACAACGTTCCAGCGAAGTCTGGACTGTTCTTTCGGAGGTGAAGGGCGAGTTCGGAAAGTTTGCGGATGTGCTGGCTAAGGTAAAAACCAAACTCGACCAGGCGAGCAAAGAAATCGAGCAGACCGAGGTCCGCACCCGTGCGATCAATCGCAAGCTGCGCGACGTCCAGGAACTGCCCGCGGCGGAAGTGGCGCGGCTTCTTCCGCCCAAACGCGTCGAGAACGGGCAAAATGGAGAAGAGGACGAAGGGATTCTGCCCTTTGCGCGAACGGCGAAGATTGATAAATAAGAGCGTTCATATGCGCGCCAAACGGCTTTTGCTTTGTGCCGCGGCGATGCTCGCTTCGTTAAGCGCGGCCGAGCCTAAACTCAAGCCACGCCACGACCCGCCCGAGCAGTTGTTTCGTCGAGCGCCTATGGCGCAATCCGCGCGCAGTATCGTCGTGAATCTCGGGACGAACTTGCATTACGCATTCGACGCAGATCTCACCCGCGTGCATACAGTGTGGACCGGCGGGCCGTTAAATCTTTGGGGACCGCCCTACAGTTACGCCAAAGCGCCCTTCATCTGCGATTTCGAAGGCACGGTCCTGTATACTTTTCCACAGGTCAGTCCCTGGTGGTTAGGCGACAAACCAGTGAGGACCCGGTTTCGGGAGCTCGGCACGACGGACGGCACCGTCAGTTTTGCCTACGATTTGGAGCTCGATGCAGAACGAGTCCGGGTCATTGAACGCGACACCGGCAGCGCCGGTGCGAATGGCTGGTGCATTCAGAGAAGATTCGAGTTTCCACAAGGATGTGGCCGTGACGTTAGTTTGCTTCTTTTCGGCGAACGCGGAGCGACGGCTGCGTCCAGGGGAATTGGCGTGCAAGTCACGAGCACGAATGGAGTGTTCGAAATCACCGCGGGAAACGGATTCGACCTTTCAGCGTCTCCGGAAAACGTTAGTTACGAAACGGTAGTGATCACCGAAGAAGGAACCGAGAAAGGTTTTCGGCCGGTGCAGAACAAGGGCGAGGAACTCCGTGCGCGACTGGTCGTTCCGCGGAACTCCCACGCATTTGCAATCGAGGTGAAAATGGGAAATGGCTCCTCGGCCGCGCTACCCCCCTCAATGGCCCGTCCTAAAGCGAAAACCTATTTTGCTTCGAGCGGATTCAGAGCACCCGGGGGCGATGAGTTTTACAGAATCGAATATTTTCCGCTGCCCACGGAGGCTGAATTGTTAATCACCGGCATGGATTGGCTGCCGAATGGTGATCTCGCGGTCTGCACATGGCTCGGGGACCTTTACCTTGTGCACGGCGCGACCGGCGATGTTCGGCAAGCGACGTACGAACGAATTGCTACCGGGCTGGCGGAACCACTGGGTCTCGCAGTCGACAATGGGGAGATCTTCGTAGTTCAAAAGGGGGAACTGACCAGAGTCGTGGATAGCAACCACGACGGCGTTATTGATCGTTTTGAATGCATCAACAGTTCCTGGGGCTTCAGTGGGAATTATCATTCGTACTCGTTTGGACCGCTGATCACGCCGACACGCGAGTTTTTCGTTTTCGTCACGGGCCAACGCGGGCTTTACGATCTGCCCTTCCAGGGGTGGGCTCTGAGAATGGATTCAACCGGCGAAAATGTTCAACCGTTCTGTTCTGGGCTGCGTGTGACGCATGGATGGGGGTTGGTGGGCGGCGAAATATTTGTCACCGACAATCAGGGCAATTGGATTGGCGCCTGTAGGCTGAATCATCTTGAAAAGGGGAAATTCTATGGCTTTCCGAGTTCACGACCTGCGCCAAAGACGACTCCCCGGGCGGAGGATGTCGAGCCACCCGTTCTTTGGTTTCCACGGTCGCTCGCTCCATCTGCGAGTGGTTTTGACGAGATCAGGGATGAGCGTTTCGGCCCATTCAAGGGACAGTTGCTGATTGGAGACTTTCAGAACTCAGTGGTCATGCGAGCGTGCCTGGAAAAGGTGAAAGACCGCTGGCAAGGCGCGGTGTTTCCGTTTGCGAAAGGGTTTCTTTCGGGAATCAACCGCGTGAAGCTTGGTCCGGACGGCAAGCTTTATGTTGGCGGCGGCAAACGAACCTGGTCCACGGCTGCGCCCAAGGAAGCTTCATTGGATCGGGTCGCATTTACGGGCAAGGTTCCATTTGAGGTGCAGGAGGTGCACGCTCTGCGCGATGGATTTGAGCTGAAATTTACGAAACCGATAGACCGGAAAAGCGGTAGTGAGCCAGCTAACTATCTGGTGAAGCAGTTCGCTTATAAGTATCATCAGGAATACGGCTCACCGGAATTCGACCACGACGGGAAGTTGGGTGCGACCGAAATCGCCGTTGCGAAAGTGGACATTGCCGAAGGTCGGAAAGTCCGGCTAACCCTGCCGGCATTACGAACGGGTTTCGTTACTTCCTTCCAAATCACTGTGAGTAGCGCCGAAGACGAGGACCTGCGCAATGATACGTTTTACTACACGCTCAATGCACTTCCCTGAAATTCAGTAGCGGCGTTGCTTGCGGCAGAGAAAGTCCATGTTGGCTGTAATCGCCGCTTCGTAAAAATACTGTTCCAGCGCCGCTGCACTTCCGGGCTCTGATGAAGGAATGAGCGCAAGCAGACCGTTCTCGAGAGTTCGCTTCTTTTCCCAGCGCGCGACCCAATCCTGCAATGTCTGGCTGGGCGATTCGTCCGAGAGGGCAACTACAATCAAATCGGCCCGGGCTGCTTCAGCAGCGGCAAAACCGCGAGTAACCTCGTTCTCGAGCGCCGCGATATTCCAACTGCAACGATCCACTGGTACTTCGTCTCCCAACTCACGAACCACCACGGCCGAGGCACGTGCCGCTTCCGCGCTTGTTCTCGCAGAATCGTAGAGCGCAACGATCCGGAAGGGGCTGTTGCTTTCAACGTGAAGAGTGTCCTGTGACTTCCGGGTCTCTTGGAACATGCCGCATAGTCTCGCAAAAATATTCAGCCCGCGACACCGGAATTATCTTTAGGCAAAAACCTCAGGCTCGGGGCGGCGCGCGAAGAAGATTATGTGATGGAGCAGGAGCCTGGCTGGTCGGTCGCTTCGGCTGAACTGAGCACTTCAGAGGGGGGCACGGCGGAGTTGGGCCCGCGTTTCATCCAGACGAGAAGAATACTGAGGTCCGCGGGAGAGACTCCGGAGATACGCGAAGCCTGGCCAATAGTTAGCGGCCTAATCTTATCGAGCTTGAGACGAGCCTCTTTTCTGAGACTCGGAACAGTACTGTAATCGAGCCACGCAGGAATTTGTTTGTCTTCCATTGTTTTGGAACGAGAGACTTCGTGTTCCTGACGTTCGATGTAGCCGGCATATTTCACCATGATCTCTGCCTGCTCGGCGACCTCGGGAATAACGGCGAAGTCTATCTTCGGAAGCTGCGAAAAAGTCATTTCCGGCCTTCTGAGTAACTGCGTTAACGTTACAGTGCCATCCCGCGTCCTTTCTAAGAAGCGTAGGAGATTCGAGAGTTGCTCCTGTTTTGCGATAAAGGCATTGTAATTTCGTATGGGCAGTAACCCAATCTCGAATCCGATTTCCGAAAGTCGCATGTCGGCGTTGTCCTGGCGGAGGAGCAGGCGATATTCCGCGCGCGAGGTAAACATGCGGTAAGGCTCACTGGTACCTTTTGTTACGAGATCGTCAATCAGAACACCGATATAGGCTTGGTCACGTCGCAGAATCAGAGCGTCTTTTCCTTGGGAGCGACGAGCGGCGTTAATCCCAGCCATCAGCCCTTGCGCACCGGCTTCTTCGTATCCGGAGGTCCCATTGATCTGGCCAGCGCAGAAAAGGTTGCGGCAGACCTTGGTTTCTAGCGAGGGATTAAGCTGAGTTGGGAAGGCAAAGTCATACTCGACCGCGTAGGCCGGACGGAGGATTTCGGCCTGCTCGCAACCGGCAATTGTTCGGACGAGATCGTGTTGAACCTCGATCGGAAGGCACGTTGAAAACCCGTTAACGTAGATTTCCTCCGTGGCGATGCCCTCCGGTTCGAGAAAAATCTGGTGACGTTCCTTGTCCGGAAACTTGACGATTTTATCCTCTATTGAAGGGCAATATCGGGGCCCGACGCCCTCGATAACCCCAGAATACATCGGAGACTTGTGAAGGTTCTGGCGGATGAGAGCCGCGGTGCTATCACTGGTGTAAGTAATGAAGCAAGACATCTGTCCAGAGATTCGATCCAGGACCGAACCCGGAGGGTACTTCCCTCCGGAGTGACCGACATCCTTAGGATTTATCCCAGATTGTTCCACGTGGAACAGATCGTCTTTCCAGTATGTGAAATACGGGACGGGTTCGTCGCCGGCCTGCTCCTCGGTTTTCGAGAAGTCAATGGAGCGTCTGTTTAGCCGGGGTGGGGTGCCGGTTTTCAGACGGCCTAACTCGAGACCAACTTCTCGTAACGATTCGGAAAGGTTCATCGCGGCTCCCTCCCCTGCGCGCCCGCCGCTCTGCTGGGCGGCCCCGATGTGCATGAGTCCACGCAGGAAGGTTCCGGTGGTTATGATGACGCACGTCCCGTCGTATCGGACACCCAGAGTTGTTTCGACCCCTCGGATTTCTCCGTCCTGGTGCGCCAAGCGAGCCACCTGCCCCTGCTTTAGATCAAGGTTCTCTTGGCGCTCGCACGCCCACTTCAGGCGGAATTGATAAGCCTTTTTGTCGCACTGTGCGCGAGGGGCCCAGACGGAAGGCCCTTTTTTTGTGTTCAGCATTCGGAATTGAAGGCCGGTCATGTCGGTCGCTTTTCCCATTTCACCGCCCAAGGCGTCGATCTCGCGAGTGAGATGCCCTTTCGCCAAACCTCCAATGGCCGGGTTGCAAGACATCTGCCCGATCGTGTCGAGGTTGATGGAAAGCAGGAGAGTTTGGCAGCCCATGCGTGCGGATGCCAACGCCGCTTCAACGCCAGCATGGCCAGCACCGCAGACGATCACGTCATAGCGCTTTGGATAAACGAACATGGATGAAGAGAATAACCCGGATCCGATTGAGATGAAAGTAGCAGGATTGTTCCACGTGGAACAAAAAGAGGACGGCCGCGACAGCCGTCCTCCAACACCAACTAACCCAAGTAAACTTAATCCTACTCGATTGCAATCTTCCGCGGCTTCACCTTTTCCGCCTTCGGCAGGGTGAGATGAAGAACGCCATTTTCCATTCGAGCCGCGATCTTTTGAGTGTCGATCGTCGGATCCAGCTCGAAGGCGCGCTTATAATCGCGCTCGTAAGATTCGCGATAGATTACCTCGGCGCCGTTTTGAGCCAAGGCTCTGCGACCGATGATGGTCAGCTCGTTCCCCTCGAGCTGAACCTCCAGTCCCTCCTTGGAGACGCCGGGCATTTCCGCTTCCAACTGGTAGGCCTCCTTCGTCTCAACGATGTTTACCTGCGGCTGAAGCCAGCGTTGCTCGCGGGCAGCCTGCTCTCTCTGAGCGCCTGATCTGTGTTCCTGTGTCGTTACGTTGCTGGTCATAAAATATTCGCCCTCCTTTTTAGCTTGTTTGAATTTCGATCTGCCGCGGCTTCGCCTCTTCAGCCTTGGGAAGAGTGACGGTCAAGATACCATCTTTGTAGTTTGCTTTCACCTTCGCGGCGTCTACCGCCTTTGGCAGTTGGAATGACCGGGTGAACCTTCCGAAGAATCGTTCCTCGCGCGAGGTTTCCGATCCTTCGTACTTTTTCTCGTTCCGGCGCTCACCCGACACGGTTACGGTGTTCTCGTGAAGGGATATGTTAATATCCTCCTTCTTCATTCCAGGAACCTCCAACCGAACCACAAGGTTCTCCTTGTCCTCCAGTACATCCAATGCTGGAGCCCAGGAATTAAATGCGTCCGAACCTCCGTTGCTGGGAGGGGAATCGAACAGACGATTGATTTCGTCTCGCAAGTTAGTCAACTGGTCAAAGGGTGACCAAGCCAATACAGGTCGTGTATATCTCATTAGTCTCATATTCAAAACCTCTTCCTTTTTGAGGGAGAGCTTAGAGAATGCCGAGTGGGTCTTGATAGGAACATATTGACTACTAGAGACTTGTAAGAAATGGTCATTTGTCTGTGAGAGTCAATATGACTCCATAGGAACCAGAGGTGTTTGTTGTGTGTCATAACGGCGCTCCCGCAGTCCCAAGTAACTCTTCGGCAGACCACTGTCCATTGCTAATTCAGAGTGAAGGGGCCCGGTAACCCACACCCATAGAAAGCCGTCTAATCTGCCGAAAGTGAAAGAAAGCCTTCTTGCTCGAATCCGCACTGCAGCTCGAACAGTTCCGCAGGAGATGCGGACCCCCTATGCCTTCGAAAAGCGTATCATGGCGTTGGTTCGAGGAATGAAGCCAGAGGACGCCTGGAGTATTTGCCTGCCGACGATGCGGCGAGCCGCGCTTTGCGGAATAGCGGTTTTGCTTATTACAGGTGCCTTTATTAAGTATACGGAGAGCCGGGCCCCTGACCTTCTCGCGGGCGACTTGGAACGAACGGTCCTGGCGAGCGTAGATCTGGACGAAACGTGGTAAGCCGCTGGAAAGTTTTACTTGCCGCTCTTGTCATATTTGCCGCTGGAGGAGCGACAGGGGGAATGATCGTGCGCACCTACGCTCCGAAGGTCGTCCATCGCACCCACGTGACCCCTCCGGTTCAGATGTCGACCGAGCATCGCATGGAATACGTAAAAAAGCTTGATCGCGAGCTTCAACTCACGCCCGAGCAACATCAACAAGTCGAAGCAATCATCGCAGCCAGTCAGGAGCGGATGAAGAAAGTTTGGGAAGGAGTGGAGCCGCAGGTAAAGGAGGAATATCGCTGCTCGCGCCGCGATATTTTCGAGATCCTCACGCCGGAGCAAAAGGACAAGATGAAACAGCGCTGGCGCCGCATGAAAAGCAACGGGAGCAACGCCACGATCCCCTCAATGAGCCTCACGAACTCCCCCTCTCCGTCGCAATAGTGGAGCGCAACCTTTCGATAGCGGCAGTGTAGATCCTGACGTAGTGTGCGACGGATGAGATTAGCGCTTCGAGGGATGACAGGCTGGTTAGCTGCCTTACTTCTCGTGGCGGGCTCTTTGTTTGCTTCGGGAACTAATCAAACTGGGGATCTCATTTGGCGAAAGTCTGGCGGCATCTCGGCCTCCCTCGAGAAATGGCCCTTAAAAAAACTGCTCTCGCGCATCTCATCGGCCACCGGATGGAAAATCTACGTCGATCCCGATTTGGACGAGGCGGTTACGGTTAAATTTTCCGGCCTCGCTCAGGGGGAGGCACTGAAACTTCTGCTGGGTAAAGTGAACTATGCTTTGGTTCCTGATGCACGGAGCGGCTCCAAACTTTTTGTTTATAAGAACAGCATTTCTGATGCGACAGCTTTCGTTTCACCGGATGCCTCGGCGAAAGCAAAGAATTGGATCGCCAACGAGATCATCCTCACTTTACCTCCCGGCTCGAAACAGGACATCGATAAATTGGCGGCGGAGCTTGGGGGAAAAGTCATCGCGAAATCCGACGGATTGAATGCCTACCGGCTCCAGTTCGCGGACGCGCAGTCTGCGCAGGAAGCGCGCGAAAAACTTGCCGCGCGACAGGGCTTTGAGATGCAGGACAATTACTCGTTCAACAAACCGAACGCGCCTGCAACCGCGAATTCTTCACTCGCCGCGATGTTCCCGATCGACCCGAAACCGGTGTCGCGCGGGGATCAGGTGACGGTCGCTCTGGTTGACACACCGGTCCAACCGCTCGACGGAAAAATGAAGGATTTCATTCTTCCTTCCGTTCATGTCACTGACACTCCGCAATCGCTTCCATTGGATCCGACGCATGCCACCTCGATGGCCGAAACCATTCTTAACAGCATGGTCTTCACCAAAGGCGCTTCTCCAGATTCGGCCAGCTTGGGGAATGTGCGCGTGCTGCCGATCGATATTTACGGCAGTTCTCCCACCACCACGACGTTTGAAGTCGCCCAAGGACTTTATCAGGCTATTCAGTCCAACGCCCAGGTTGTGAATCTTAGCCTCGGTGGAACAGGCGAAAGCCCCATGGTTGATTACCTTTTGGAAATGGCGAAGAAGAAGCAGATGCTCGTGTTTGCTTCGGCGGGCAACACGCCAACGACCGACGCGACATGGCCCGCTGCAAATCCCAATGCGATTGCTGTGACCGCCGCAGATTCAGATGGTGAAATAGCCTCCTACGCAAATCGCGGCTCGTTTGTTGATGTAAAAGCGCCTGGGACCAGTCGCATTTATTACAATGGGCAAACTTATATTTCTACCGGGACCTCCACGGCGACTGCCTTCGTCAGCGGGCAGGCGGCTGGGCTCAGCGCGCAAGGTTTCACCCCCAGTCAAACGACCGATTTGATCCTGCAAAAATTTAATGTGAACGCAACGCCCGTACCGCGAAACAACCGCTGATACCCGTTTATATTTCGGTTGCTTGAACCCCAACAAATCACGAGCTATAAAGACTCATGGTCATTCAATCGATCCGGGAGTTTAATCATGCGGTTCCCTTCCATCCCTATGAAATCAGGACGGTAAGCGGAGAACGATTTGAGGTTCCTCACCCGGACTTTATCTCCATCTCGCGAAAAGGAACATTCGTTGTCCTCATCGATCAGGACGACCGGCCCCACCATTTAAGCGCAATCATGATTGAACGTGCCTCGCCACTGTTTGAAAAAACTCGCAAGCGTACGAAACGGGACGCTTAGTAGGATACACCGGGATGAATCTATTCGATCTTTCAAACGACATCGCCGTCGTTATTGGTGCAACGGGCGTTTTGGGTGGGGCGATTGCCGAAGGTCTCGCCTCCGCGGGAGCGAAGGTCGCGATCCTCGGGCGCAATGCCGATCGGGGTGAGGCGCGAGTCGCCGCGGTGAAGAAAAGCGGCGGGACAGCGAAGTTTTTTAGTGCAGATGTGTTGAGCAAAGAGAGTCTGAAAGCTGCTCGCGACAAAATTCGGCAGGAACTGGGCTCGCCCACGGTGCTCGTGAACGCCGCGGGTGGAAATGATCCGAAGGTGACGGTGACGGCGGAGCGGCCCGTCGAGCAGATCGGGGCGCAGGATTGGTTAGCAAATTTTGATTTAAACCTGGTGGGCGGTGTTCTTTTGCCCTGTCAGGAATTCGGTCCTGCCATGGGCGCTCACGGTGGCGGGTCGATCATTAATATTGCGAGTGTTTCCGCGCATATTCCTTTGTCGCGTGTGATCAGTTATTCAGCGGCGAAAGCGGCGGTCTTGAGTCTCACACAGTTTTTGGCGCGCGAGTGGGCGCCGAAAGATGTTCGTGTGAATTCAATCACTCCAGGATTTTTCCCGGCGGAACAAAATCGCGGACTGCTTTTCAACCCGGACGGTTCTCCGACTCCGCGGACGCAATCGATCATGGCGCACACACCGCTGAAACGGTTTGGCGAAGCGCATGAGCTGGTTGGCGCAGCGATCTTTCTGGCGAGCAAACGGGCGAGCAGCTTCGTTACGGGCACTGACCTGCGTGTCGACGGCGGCTTTCTGAGTCAAACGATCTAAGCCATCTATTGCCTCGCACGAAAACGCGGGAGCTCAGCTAAAAGAAACGCCCGGCGGTCTTCAATGAACCGTTTGACCGTTTCGATACTCTGGGCCACCGGTACGCGATCGTCGCGATACATCCCATTCCCATGACTGGGCCAGCGACGATAGTCGAGCGGAGCTTCGGATTCGACAGCAGCTTGCATTTGATCGATCACCGGCCCGAGCTTCTGGAGGGTGAATTCTATTTCAAGCAGTTGCTGAAGCCGATCGGCGAGCCGTTTGCGCAGCTCGGGATGACTGAAAAACCGATCCATGAGATGGTTCCATCCAGTCACTCCCGGATCGGCATGCGTGCCGAGTTCGATAGGAAGATCGGCACGCCCGAACGACCAATCCCAATGATCGCCGAGAGCGCGATCCAGATCCCAGGGGAGCAGGAACCATTTTTTCGACCCTTTGGCGTCGTAGACGAGAAAGTGATTCTTATTATAGCCGTCCCAGTTTTGGCAGAGGGTCGTAGCGGCTAGATAGTTGATGTACTTTTCGAGATCCACGTTCTTTTCGAAGAACGTGGCGGGATCGGAAGTCTGCGCCAATTCATGGCAGAAATCCCTGAGAGCGGGAAAGATGTCATTTTCCTTCTGATTCTCCTGTTCGTAATGTCGGCGGTAGACTTCCACCGAGCCGAGATCGCGTTCGTCACTTTGCTTCATGCGCGAGATTGCTTTCACCATCGGAGCCCCTTTGAGGTTGTAGCGCTTCAGGAATTCTTTGTCCGGTTGCTCGACCTGCACATAAACACCACGGAACTGCCCGTTCATCTGCACACGCACCAACTGGCTTTGTGAGGCCGGTGCGCCGCAGGCTCGATAGATGTGATAGGCCAGAGACTCGCGGATGAAGGACGGATCGCGAAAACTGGAGTTCAGGTTCAGGCGATGGAGCGTCTTGAACGGCTTATCGTCATTAAAGAAAATCTTCAGTGGCTTTTTAGGCCAGGTGCGAGCCCAGGCGCCCCGGTAGCGAATTTTTACATTCGGAAAAACTTCCCCATCGGAAACGAAGGTCGCGGGGTAAAGTTCCTGGCCGTAAAAATTACGGTCCATCGCTCCCAGGTCCTCTCGCTTCATTTGAATCTCGTAGATGGGCAGCTTGCTTTCGACCTTTTCTGTGGCTGCAACCTGCCTTTCAGGCGCGACGCGCTCCGGGGAAGGTTCGCGCGCTGCGACCGAGACTGCGGCGGGTTTCGAAGAAATCGGTTGAGCAACGGGCGGCGCCTCTTTCCGTTCCCCGCACCCGTAAAAGAAAAAGGTAAGTAATGCCCCGGCGGCAATCCCTGCTCTGCGGAATTGAACGGTCCGAATCATAGCGCTTCTGGTATTAGACAAATTGGACATCGCCATCTCGAAAACCGCTCAACATTTTTCATGGTTTCGATCACTACACCGGTGCTTGACGGCCGCCACTGTAACCGTTCTGTTTAAGGACACGTCTTAGAAGTACCAGCATGCTCGCTCCACTGGCATCATCTGAATGGAGTTACGCAAAGGCGGCGCACCTCTTGAATCGCGCTGGATTCGGCGGCACACCGATGGAAATCGCGACTCTGACCGAACTCGGTCCGGAGAAAGCCGTGGCCTCACTGTTTGAATTCACCAAATCGCCGGGAGCGCCACTCCCCGAATTTGCGCGGCCGGACCCCGCGCGTTTTGCAAAAATGCAGGCGATGCGCGATGCGCCGGAAGGTCCGCAAAAAAAGGAACTGCGGCGCGAGATGGTTCAGCAGCAGCGAGAGATGCTGTTGAACTTTCGGCATTGGTGGCTCGAGCTGATGGTTGCGGGCACCGCTCCGCTTCGCGAGAAGTTGGTTTTGTTCTGGCACGGGCATTTCGCAACCAGCGCGCAAAAGGTCAAGGATTCGTGGTTGATGATTCAGCAGAATGCACTGTTTCGCTACCACGCGGCCGGCAATTGGCTCGCCATGTTGGCCGCCGTGAGCAAAGACCCGGCGATGTTGATTTGGTTGGATCAGGCCCAAAGCCGGAAAGATCATCCGAACGAGAATTTCGCCCGGGAAGTGATGGAGCTATTCACGTTGGGCGAAGGCCATTACACCGAAAAAGATGTGACTGAAGCTGCGCGCGCTTTCACCGGCTGGTCGCTGGATCGTGCCACGGAACAATTTACCTATCGTCCTCTCTTTCACGATGGCGGGAACAAAACGGTGCTCGGAAGTACAGGTTTGCTGGAAGGTGACGATGTGTTGCGCACAATCGTTTCGCAGCCGCGCGCCGCGGAATTCATCACGCGCAAACTTTGGGTCTTCTTTGCGAACGACAATCCTTCACCCGAACTGGTTCGCGCATTGGCGACTGTTTTTCGACAACAGGGCCGTAACTTCAAACCAGTCCTCGAAACGATTTTTCGCAGCCGCGAGTTTTACGGGAACAATGTGATGCGACAGCAAGTGAAGAGCCCGGTGCAATGGTTGGTTGGCAGCGTGCGTTTGCTCGATCGCGAATTGCCCCGGCCTCAGATGTCTGCGCAAATTCTGCGCTCCCTCGGGCAGGATTTGTTCGCACCGCCAAATGTGAAGGGCTGGGACGGCGGCCTCGCCTGGATCACTACGAACAGTTTACTCAGCCGCTACAACACCGCCTACTTCCTGATCTTCGGGCAAAACCCGCTGGCGGGTGGCGAAGGGAAGAATCGTCCGCGCTCGAAATCAGGCGTCGTCAAGGTCCATGAAATCGTTCCGTTAGAAGTGCGCTCGGACAAAGAAAAGCTTCTGGCCCACCTGGAACAACGCTTCGTTCAAGGGGCGCTTAAGCCGGCGCAACAACGGGCGCTACGTGAATTTCTGGAGAGCGCCGGGGAACTGGACGAATCGGATCTACTCCACGCAATTCACCTGGTGATGGCCACGCCGGAATATCAACTCGCATGATTTTATGAACCTGAAAACGCGCCGTGAATTTCTGCGATCCACCGTTTTGGGCAGTTCACTCGCCTGGACCGTTCCGGCGTTCCTTGCCGAAACGTTCGTGCGGTTGCACGCAGAATCAGCGGACAAAACGATTCAAACCCCCACTGGAAAAGACGACACGATTTTCGTTCTATTGCAAATGGCTGGCGGAAACGATGGCCTCAACACAGTGGTTCCTTTCTCGAACGATCATTACCAAAAAGCCCGGCCGACTCTGGGCTTTCGCGAAAACCGAGTCATCAAGCTCGACGACCAATTCGGTCTCCATCCGGGTCTCACAGGGTTTCAGCAACTCTTCAACGACGGCCATCTGTCGATTGTCCATGGCGTCGGTTATCCAAACCCGAATCGCTCTCATTTTCGGTCGACAGAAATCTGGCAGACCGCGACTGATTCCGACAAAGCAGAACAATACGGTTGGCTCGGACGCTACTTCGATAGCGCCTGCAAAGGAACTGACCCTGCCTTCGGCCTCGCGCTCGGCTCGCAAATGCCCCTGTCCTTCGCCAGCGCGCGCCATCTTGGAATCACGTTGCAAAACCCGGAGAATTACCGGTTTGCCGCCGGTGGAGAAAGTGAGATGAGCGCCGCGGCGGAATCCTCTCTGAAAAAGATGAATGGACCTGAAGCGACGGCCGCCGAATCTGGAGAACTTGATTCGGGCGGAAGTGTCGGAGCAATCGGCGGTGCGCCGGTTGGCGTATCCGCTTTGGATTATGTCGAGCGCACCGCGCTTGACGCGCAAGTCAGCTCTGAAAAAATTATTGCGATCAGCACGAAGGTTCAGAACCAGAGCACTTATCCCGGATCGCCGCTCGCGAATTCCCTTAAACTGATCGCGCGGTTGATCGGTGGCGGAATGTCCACGCGCGTCTATTATCTGACCCAAGGCGGATACGACACACACACCAATCAGGCGCCCACTCAGGATCGTCTCCTCCGCGATCTTGGCAACTCACTCAAAGCGTTTGCAGACGACCTGAAGGCGCAGGGAAATCTTGGTCGCGTCCTGCTGATGACCTTCAGCGAGTTTGGCCGACGCGTCAGCCAGAATGCGAACGGCGGAACAGACCATGGTGCCGCTGCCCCTTTGTTCATGGTCGGCGGGAAGGTGAAAGGCGGACTGCTCGGGCGTTTTCCCAGTCTCGCTGCAAAAGATCTGTTTAACGGCGATATTCGCTACACGACAGACTTCCGTTCAGTCTACGCGGGAGTGCTCGATAACTGGCTCAAAGTGAGTTCGCAGGCAGTGCTCAAAGGAAAGTATGCACCTTTCGCGGTCTAAAGCTCAAACCTGCCGTGGGAAGTCACGGCACATCTCGGAAAAGCGGAGAGACCTTCCTCCGGGCGCAAAAAAGCTCATTGCGCCGAAAGCCCCGCAAACCCAAACTTCTTTGGCCCCGCCTTCGAAGTAGAGCGACATTTTCTCTGTAATTTCTTCTTCAGAGTTGCTTGGGGAAATGATTTCAACGCAGATTTCTGGCGGTCGAACAAAACACGCGCGCTTCCCGCCCTCCTCCCACAATTCGCGGGAAGCCCATGCAACGTCTAGACCCTTTACCCCATCCGCAGTCGAAACGGCACATTCACCTACGGTAACCCCCCGAGGTAGGAGCTGTTTTAGCAAAGCTCCGATTTCAATCTGCAAGCGCCCATGTTCCGGCGCAGGAGGAGGGCTCATAGTAATGCGGCCGTGACGGTCAGTTTCTACTCGGCCAGGATATCTGCGCAAATCAGGATCTGCCAAGACTTCCTCCCAACGCCGCAGATTGAACTCGGTCTGCTCGTGGCGCGGTCGCATCTCAAGCGTCAGGGTTGACATCGCCACCAAATTACAGTTTGAGGTAGCGCCGCGTCAAACTCTGGCGAATTGCCAAGTGATGGAAAAAGACCCACTCTGCGTCTTTCCACGAGTGATATGAAGAATCTCGCTGATTGTCCTGGTCTGGCGCTGCGACTTGGATTGGCTTTGTTTTGCGCGCCTTTTTCTTTTGGTGCAGAGCAAGCGGGTCCACTCACGCCCGAGGAATCGGCGAAGAGTTTCACGACCTTCGATGACTTGCAGATTGAGCAGGTCCTCGCAGAGCCCATCGTTCGACAACCGGTGCATTTAAGCTGGGATGAGCGCGGGCGACTTTGGGTAGTGCAGTACCTGCAGTACCCAGCGCCAGCGGGGCTCACGATCATGAGCAAGGATCAGTTCTGGCGCGCGGTTTACGACAAGGTGCCGCCACCTCCGCCGAATCATTTCAAAGGGGCGGACAAGATTACGATTCATGAAGATACAGATGGCGATGGGAAGTTCGACAAGCATACGGCGTTTATCGAGGGCCTAAATATCGTAACATCCATCGAGCACGGGCGAGGAGGTGTGTGGATTCTCAATCCGCCGTATCTGCTCTTCTACGCGGACAAAAATCATGACGACGTGCCGGACGGCGATCCTGTGGTGCATCTGGCAGGTTTTGGCTTGGAGGACACGCACTCCGTGGCGAACAGTTTGCGTTGGGGACCCGATGGCTGGCTTTACGGCGCACACGGCAGCACGGTCACGGCGAATATCGTTCGCCCAGGACTCGATGAGAAGCCCATCGCCCGCATCATGGGTCAGGCGATCTGGCGTTATCATCCCGAAACGCGGCGGTTTGAAGTTTTTGCCGAAGGTGGAGGCAATGCCTTCGGCCTGGAGATGGACGATCAGGGTCGCATTTTCTCCGGGCATAACGGTGGCAACACGCGCGGGTTTCACTACGTGCAGGGCGGGTATTTACAAAAAGGATTTGAGAAACACGGCCCGCTCTCCAATCCATACTCCTTCGGTTACTTCAAGCAAATGGCTGGCACGGACGCGGAACGTTTCACACACACGTTTGTAATTTACGGTGGCGACGCTTTACCGGAACGTTACAAAGGAAACATCTTCGGCGCTGAACCGCTCCAGGGACGCATCGTTTTCAGCGAACTTCTCCGCGACGGTTCCTCGTTCAAAACTCGCGATATTGGTTATGCCGTAACCAGCACCGACAAATATTTCAAACCGGTTGAAATCAAAGTCGGTCCTGATGGGGCGATCTACATCGCGGATTGGTACGACCGCCAGGTCACCCACACGCATAATTACGAAGGCAACATCGATAAGAGCAACGGGCGCATTTACCGACTCAGCAAAAAGGGCGGTGCGCCGCACAAGGTCCCGCCGGAGAACGGCACTATTTTCAAACTGGCGGATCGGAATCGGGCGGTGCGACAGACGACATTGCGGCAAATCGCTGATCGCGGAACCAATCCATCTTCTGCTGCCAATTTCAAAAGGCTCTGCCTCGAGAACACGGGTCAGTGGGCACTTGAAAATTTATGGGCTTTCAATCTGGCCGGGGGGTTGGACGACTCTTCCGCTCTCGAACTTCTCGACCATAAAGATCCGTTTGTCCGTCTTTGGACGGTTCGTTTGCTTGGCGACGCCGGGCACTTCACCGACCTTGTCGAGAAAAAGGTGCTGGCCCTTGCCCGAACCGAGCCGCATGTCGAAGTTCGCAGTCAACTCGCCTGCACGGCAAAGCGGCTCTCCGCCGTTCAAGGATTGCCGATTGTAAAGGAGCTCCTCGCGCACAATGAAGATGCGAATGACATTCACATTCCGCTGCTCCTTTGGTGGGCTCTCGAATCCAAAGCGGAGTCCGATCGCGAGGCAGTTCTCGCCTTCTTTGAAGAGCGCTCGATTTGGAATCTGCCGATGGTGCGCAGCACGATTTTGGATCGCGTGATGAAGCGCTACGCCATGGCAGGAACTGTCGCAGACCTCCGCACTTGCGCGCGCCTGCTCAATCTCGCGCCCGACGGCAACACGGCTCAACAGCTTCTCGGCAGTTTTGAAAAAGCCTTTGAAGGCCGTTCCATAGGCGTTCTGCCGAACGAGCTGCGCGATGCTATTGCCAAAGCAGGCGGCGGCAGTATGACCTTGGCTATTCGCCAGGGCGATACGCAGGCCGCTGCCCAGGCGTTGAAGCTCATCAGTGATCCTTCGACTCCCAAACAAAAGCGCAGCGATCTGGTTCAGGTCTTTGGCGACGTGAAATATGCCGAAGCCCTTCCCGTTCTCCTCTCGCTAGCACGTGAAAACAAAAACGCGGCGCTGCAAAAGAACGCGATCGCTGCTTTGGCTCTCTATGATGATACCAGGGTCGCCAACGAATTGATCGCCCTTGCGCCGGCTCTGTCGAGTGAAGCGCAATTCGCCGCATACAACGTTCTCGCCAGCCGTCATGCTTCGTCGGCCGCACTGGTCAAGGCGGTAGAAGAAAAGAAGATCCCGCGCAAACAAGTTCCGCTCGAAATCGTCGAGAAGCTTCGTTCGGACGAGAGCCTCGCAGCGTCGGTGGACCAGGCTTTCGGTCCTAAACCAACGCTGGATAAGGCCGCGCTCGACGTTAAATTGCGCTCTCTTGCGGCGACGATTCAAGGAGGAGTTGGCAGTCCATTCGAAGGGCAAAAGAGTTTCCAGCTCGTCTGCGGCGCTTGCCACAAGCTCTTCGGCGAAGGCGGCCAGATCGGCCCGGATCTCACCACCTACAAACGGGACGATCTCGAAACGATGCTCATGAACATAGTCAATCCGAGCGGCGAGATTCGCGAAGGCTATGAAAACATGCTCGTCGAAACACGCGATGGACGAAGTCTCAGTGGATTTCTTGCCGAGAGATTCGACGACGGCATCGTCCTGCGCGACCTCGCGGGCGAAAAAACCTTAATCTCGAAAAACGAACTGGTGAGCATGAAAGCGACCGGCCGTTCTCTTATGCCCGAAGGTTTGCTGGATGCGTTTAACGAGCAGCAACTGCGTGATCTGTTCGCCTACTTGCGCAGCACACAGCCGCTGGTGAAACAGCAGTGAGGGAGGGATTGCGAAACAGATGATACGCAGAAATTGAAAAGCTACAGTGGAAGAAATTCCACTCGATTCTCCAGGTTTACCGGAAAGCTCAGCCATTAGAAAAAGGTCTTCGACGAGTCATCCGATGGTAATCCGCTGTGGATGAGCGTAAATCACGCCGGCGAAGTGCACTCCGGTTCGTTGCCCATGGGCTGCTTCGGCGAGCAGGTCCTCATCTTGACTTACGAGCACTCGGGCCAGGCCGGTGGCGCGGTCCAGAAGGTCTGGATCGGACATACGAGTCGTTCCGTCCCATTGTGCGGTCAGGACGTCGACATTTCTTGCGAGGAGCGCCGAGGTCACGGCGAGCGGGACGTGAATATGCGGGCTGTCCGTTACCGTAGGCATAGGCGCAATATGGCGTTTTGTCGGTTCCGCATCAAGCCATGCGGAGTTCAGCGCGGCACCGCCCAGGGAGACCAAAACAAATACGGGTTATTCGTCCGTCCCTTATTCTGCGTGAAATCCCAGTAATCGGCATTTCGAAACCGCTGCACATGGCCATCGAGGAAAGCGAAGTTTGCTCCTCCCTCGTGAATGTTGGTGTGAACATTGTTCTGCTGCGCGCGGGCCGCGAGTTTTCCGTTATCAAACAGCCACACCACGGACGTTGTCTGCGGCACACTTGAGAACCTCACCGGATGATCGTTCTCACCCGTCTCGTCCACGTGCTCGTTCATGCAGTAGTGAAACAAATTATTCCCGTTGCTCCTTCGCGGATTTGCGGGACAGATCCAAATTGACTTTCCGATGGGCGCAGCGGCGTTGGTGCGCCAGGGCATCTGGAAGTAATCGCCCAGACCGATTTCCTTTGGCAAAGCCACATACCAGCCGGTCTGCTGATTGAGCGTTGTGCCAGTTCCTTCTGGCGGGAGATAGTCGTCGTGGTCCAACACGTAAAGCTGCATCGCGACGACCCATTGCCGGAGATTATTGAGGCATGTTATCCCATGCGCTTTGCTCTTTACTTTGCTGACAGCGGGCAGAAGCAGGCTGGCCAGAATTGCGATAATCGCAATGACCACGAGCAATTCGATCAATGTGAATGCCCGCGCTTTGGCTTTTGCTCCCATTTAAACCTCCAGTAATGCAGCAAACCGGATCCCCCGCGTACTCACACGAAGAGAGTCGAAATGAAACGCATGCATCACGCGCTCGAAAATCACTACGCCGGGCAGGATGACATCCGCCCGATTTGGCGGAAGGCCGATGATCTTTCGTCGTTCTGAGAGCGGCAGATTCCAGAGCCGCTCTTTCTCGCGTTGAATCTCTTTACGCTCCAGGTGAAGACCCTCAATCTTGTCCCGATCGAAGCTGTCTAGACGGAGTTCCATGCGCGCAAGAATTGTGCTGGTCCCGCCGGTACCCACCAATTGTGCCCCGCTTTTGAGTGCGGTGAGCCGTGGCCCGAGGTGCGGACGGACTCTGCTTTCCAAAATATCGTCGACCGCAGTTTCATAAGCGGCGAGCTGCATTGGAGCGGGTGGATCATCCAGAGCCATGCGTTCGAGCAAACGGACACTCCCGAGCGCAAAGCTTTCCCCGAACAGACGCTCTCCGTGCCAGCCCAGGATGAATTCGGTGCTCCCGCCGCCCACGTCCATCACCAGCAGCGGCTGCGAATGCAATGTCGGATCACTCGTGACGCCGCGATATGCCCAGTCCGCTTCCTGTTCACCGGAGATGACGACGACCTGTAGCCCACACGCATCGGAAATGGCCTTGAGCAATTCCTCCTTGTTCTGGGCATCGCGAACGGCACTCGTTGCGATCACCTTTATGGAAATCGGCTTCCAGGACGCTGCTTGCGAAGCAAATTCCGCCACACTTTTGGCGGTCTCTCGAATCGCGCCGGCCTGCAATAAATGCGTTTCGTAAAACCCCTTGCCCAGTCGTGTTTGGTGGCTGGATTCATGCAACGGCCGCACCCCTTCCCGGCCGACAGATCCAACAAGGAGTTTGACCGAGTTAGTGCCGACATCGATGACTGCGCGCACCTCGCCAACCATACCTCTACTTCGTTTCGCGTCGCGCGAGAACCGCTCCGCCGACAATCCCCGCATCATCACCCAACTTCGAGGCCACAATTTCCAGGCCCTTGTCCGTGCCGGTCAAGGCGTAGTCATGCGCTGTTTCGACGATGATCGCCATCATTTCGTCCTCAAGCGCATCGATAACCCCTCCGCCAAGCACGACTACTTCCGGACTCAGTAAATTGACCAGGTTCGCGATGCCGATGCCGACATATTCGGCAGCCTCCTCAATCACTCCCTCCACCAGCTTGTCCCCCCGCTTCAGCGCCTTGCGCAAATCTCCGCTCCGCAAATCCGCAAGGTCGTTGCCCAGCGTTTCCGTCAGAATTGTTTTTTGACCATCTTTGACGAGAGCTTGGATCTTCTTGTAAATTGCCTGCCTCCCCGCTACCGCCTCAAAGCACCCGCGATTGCCACAACCGCACTTTGGTCCCCCGACTTCCAGAACCATGTGCCCCACCTCGCCCGCTGTGCGATTGAACCCGGAATAGAGTTTTCCGTCGAGAATCAGACCTGCACCGATACCTGTCCCAATGAAGATGCCGACCAGATGCTTCGGTTTGCCATCGAGTTCGACCTGATGAACCCCGAGGGTGCAAATATTCCCATCATTTTCCAGGAACACCGGGAGCTTGAGGTCCTTCTCCAGCTCCTTCTTTAGCGGGATATCGGTCCAGCCAGGAAGGTTGGGCGCAAAGAGCACCTTGCCACTCTCATTGTCCACTGCTCCGGGCGCGCCGACGCCTATCCCTCGGATCTGTTCGGGCTTCAGGTCGCACTCGTCAATTGCGTCCTCGATGCAGCGCGCAATCCGCTCAATCACTGCTTCAGGCCCGCGCTCCGCTTTCGTGCTCGTTTTCACCTTGCCGAGGCTTTTCATCTGCGGAGTGAAAACGCCGGCCAGGATCTTGGTGCCCCCGAGGTCAACCCCAATCAAGTATTCTTGTTTTGAACTGGATTCCGGCATAGGTGGCGCGCAGGTCGGGCGGATCGTTCCTGCGAACGCCCCTTTAAAAACATAGATGCTCCAAACAGGTCAACAGCTTAAATGTAAAATTCGACCGCATTCTACTGGCGCGAGCGTGGGTCTTGCTGTTTTGTTTCCGGGTCGGATGCTCCTGCGCGCGCGCGACATCACCATTTCGTTCCCACGCCCCGCTTTGATCATGGGGATCGTGAACGTCACCCCGGATTCATTTTCGGACGGCGGAAAGTTCCTCGATCCGGAAGCCGCGGTGAAACACGGGCTCGCGCTCGCCGCAGAAGGTGCCGATATTCTGGATGTGGGTGGCGAATCCACTCGCCCCAATGCTGAACCGGTCCCCGAAGCAGAGGAATTGCGCCGGATTGCGCCAGTCGTTGAAGCGCTCGCCGCCCGCAGCGGAAAGATTATTTCCATTGATACATATAAGCCACCAGTCGCGCGCGAGGCGATCAAGCTGGGCGCCGCTGTCATTAACGATATTCGCGGGAACCGAACCGAGAGCGAAATGTACGACGTCGCCGCGGAAGCAGGCGCGGCTTATGTGCTCATGCATATGAAAGGCACACCGCAAACAATGCCCGCCGAGGCGAAATATGACGATGTGACAGCAGAAGTTCTGGAGTTCTTCCATCAAAAGCTCGAGGCACTTCGGCAAGGTGGTCTGGCCGAAGAACAAATTATCCTCGACCCCGGAATCGGCTTCGCCAAGACCGCCGAACACAATTTGGAATTGCTGGCGCACCTGAGGCGTTTTACAATCGAGCAACGCCCCTTGCTGGTTGGAGCCTCGCGCAAATCTTTCATCAGCAAGCTGCTCGGAGCCCAGGACCGTTTGCCTGGGTCGCTTGCTTGTGCAACGTGGGCAGTCATGAACGGCGCGCAAATTATTCGAACACATGATGTCGCGGCCACACTCCAGGCCGTGCGCCTGACCGAGCAGGTTCAGGCGCGGCAAGCATGAACGTCTGGCTTTACATTCAGGCCTGGTGGCGGCCGCTGCTGGAAATCGCGGTTCTCACCACAGCCATTTATTACATCCTGATCTTCGTTCGCGGCACGCGCGGATGGCCTGTGGTCATTGGTTTCGTCGTCATGACCGGACTCGCCTTCTTCAGCCAGATCCTCAAACTCGAAGTCCTCGCCTTTCTGCTCCAAACCTTCTTTGCAGCCTCGGCCTTCGCGGCGCTTGTTATCTTTCAACCCGAACTCCGGCGGATGCTCGCCGAGCTCGGGAATCTGCCGCTCTTCAACACCGCGCGGGAACAGCGCGAAAATATCGAAGTCATCATTCAGGCCGTCGAACGCATGGCCGAAGTGCGCATTGGCGCGATCATCGCGATTCAACAAAGTATCCAACTGCAGGATGTCGTTGAATCCGGCATCGTCGTCGATTGCGAAGCCACGCCTGAAATGCTTGAGACGATCTTTTTCCCGAACAATGCGATTCATGATGGTGGCGTTATCCTTTCCGGTGATCGCATCGCCTTCGCTGCTTGTATTTTCCCGCTGACGCAGCGTCAGGATCTGAACAAATCACTCGGCACCCGCCACCGGGCCGCGATTGGGCTCACGGAGGAAACGGATGCTGTAGTGGTCGTGGTTTCTGAGGAAACGGGTGCCATTTCCTACGCCTACAAAGGCCATTTAGTCCGAAACATCACAGCGGAAGAGCTGCGCGCGTTCCTGACGTCCGTATTCGTCCGCCGGCCCAAACGGACCTTTCGTGCCTGGCTTCGAGGACGTGTGAAACCGCGTGAGCCGATCCTGCCAGCAGGCGCCCAATTTTCCGAACCGCATCCTAAATAGCCATGCGCGACCTTCTCCTGAACAATTTCTGGTGGAAAGTGACCGCGTTGCTCCTCGCGATTGTTGTCTGGCTCGGCTTCCAGCCCCGCGACAAACATCTGAACCTTTTTCCCGACGCTTACAAGGCAACCTACGTTCGGTACATAGTTCGCCACCCAGTTACGATCATCAAACCCGCCACGGATCAACGCGAATTCAAGGTCGCTCCTTCGGACGTCGATATTTCTCTCAGCGGAAACCAGAAAATTCTCGAGGAACTGAAAGCCAGTGAAGTGCGTGCGAGCGTTGATGTCGTTACATTGACCGCGAAAACCAACTTCCTGCCGATCGTTGTCACCTTTCCGAAAGGAACCGATATCAAGCTCGAAAACGTGAGCCCGGATCGAGTTCAGGTTGAAGTCCTCAAAGAATGATTTAGCCTTTTCGCCCAGGAGCATGAGCAATCAAAACGGTCGAAAACGAATCTTTGGCACAGACGGTGTCCGCGGGACTGCCAATGTCGAACCTGTCACCGCAGAAACCGCCCTGAAACTGGGCCGCGCCTCTGCCCATGTCTTCAAGAATCTTGAGGCCATGGCTCGTGGCTTCGGCAAACACAAGATCGTCATCGGGAAAGACACGCGCCTCTCCGGCTACATGCTCGAAAACGCTCTTTCTTCCGGGATTCTCTCGATGGGCGTCGATGTCCTTTTCATTGGACCCCTCCCGACTCCGGGGATCGCGTACGTCACTCGCAGTTTGCGGGCGGACGCCGGCATTGCCATCACCGCTTCGCACAATCCCTACACCGATAATGGCATAAAATTCTTCCGTGCGGACGGCTACAAACTCGACGACAACATCGAACGGCAGATTGAAGATCTCGTCTTCAGTGGCGCCATCGAAAATATTCGTCCCGCTGCGGACCACATCGGCAAAGCGGAACGTATCGATGATGCACTCGGTCGCTACATCGAATACGTGAAAGCCTCCTTCCCGCGCGGGCTCACGCTCGAAGGAATGAAGATCGTCGTCGATTGCGCAAATGGTGCCGCCTACAAGGCAACTCCCTGTGTCTTGCGCGAACTCGGCGCTGAGGTAATCGTCACGGGCAACACGCCGAACGGCACGAATATCAACGAGAACTGCGGTTCGATGCATCCTGAGAATTTCTGCCGGAAAGTCCTCGAACATCAGGCTCAACTTGGCATCGGTCACGATGGCGACGCCGATCGCGTTCTGCTCTGCGATGAAACCGGCAATCTCGTCGATGGCGACGATATTTTAGTGATCGCGGGATTGGACATGCTCGACCAGGGCACGCTCGCGGAGAAGACGGTCGTTACGACCGTTATGAGCAACGCCGGTGTCGAAGCGGCGATCAAAGCCGCTGGCGGCAAAGCTGTTCCGACGGCAGTGGGTGACAAAAACGTCATCGATGAAATGCTCAAGCACGGCTACAACCTCGGCGGCGAACAAAGCGGCCACCTGATTTTCCGCGATTACAGCAGCACGGGAGATGGCCTTGTCGCCGCCCTGCAGATCTTGCGTATTATGAAAACCAAGCAGTGCCTGCTCTCGCATCTGTCGCGCTGCTGGACGCGGTACCCACAGGTCGTGACCAACATCCGCGTGAAGGAAAAGAAGCCGTTCGAGGAACTCGATGGGGTTCTCACCATGGTTCAGCAAGCCGAAGCCGAACTACAGCGCGACGGTGGCCGTGTCCTTCTCCGCTATTCCGGCACCGAACCCAAAGCGCGCCTGTTGATGGAAGGCAAAGACAACGAAATGCTCCAACGCTGGAGCGCCCGCATCGCAGACGCCATCAAGAAGCACGTCGGAATTTGACCTACTTCTTTATTGCGCCGAAAACTTTCTGTAGCAGCTCCGTCGTCCTCGCCGCCGGATTTTCCCGGATCCGTTTCTCCTCATCACCAATCATCGTGAACAGGCCATCGAGACTTTTGTTCGTCACATATTCATCCACATCGAATGACGAGGTCTTTGGCAGGAACGATGAAAAACCGCCGAGCGTCGAATTCACCTTCGACATCAAATTTTTGTAAGTGGAGGTGACACCGGTTTGGGAAGTCGCATCCTGCACAATCGGCAGAAACTTCGTCGCAAGTTCGTTGGTGCTGGTCCGCCGAAAATAATCCGTAATCGCCGTTTGCGATTTCGAGGTCAGCAACCCGGCCGCGTCCTCTACGGACATCTGTTTCAACGAATTGAGCAGCACTTCGGTGCCCGCGGGGACGGCCTTCTCCGCCGCGCGATTCATCGTCGTCTCGAACTCATCCACCAGCGCGTCCTGATGCAATTTTCGGAGAGTGGTTTCCACCGTATGAAGCTGCTCCGGCATACGAATGCGCACAGCCATGTTCGTTAAAAATCCATTCGTCCTCCCCAGGCTATTCACCGCGGACCGCAACCCTTTTTCCAGCGCCTCCTTCAATCCACCATTGAGTTGGTCCGTACTCAGCGAAGCCAGATCTCCACTGTTCGATCCGCTTTTCTTCCTTCCAAATAGCGAATCAAAGAATCCAGATTTTTTTTTGCCCCCATCGGTTTGATCCTGACTGAACGAAGAAGCAACCACGAAGAGACTTAAGAACCCCAGAAAGACGGCTTGGCATCGCATGCTCCATTGATAACACCGCGTCATCATCGCCGCAATCGACCTCAAGTTCCTTTTCTGCTAAACATCTCTCTCGCCCATGAAAGCTTTGTTTTCGATTCTTGCCTTTGCGTCGGTTCTCTCACTTGCAGCGGATGGTTTCAAAGCGGGTGCCGCGTGGGTCGATATCACGCCGAAGCTCGGTACACCCATGGCCGGCTATTACTCCGAACGCGGAGCCGAAGGTGTGCATGATCCGCTCAAAGCCAAAGCCATCGTGATTGAAACCGGCGGAACGAAAGCAGCGCTCCTTGCGCTCGATCTCATCAGCACGTTGCGCAGCACAGTCGACGAAGCACGGCGCATCATCGAAGAGGAAACCGGAATCCCGGGCACAAATGTAATGGTAAGCGCTACGCATTCCCACACCGGCCCGGTTTTCTCAAGCGGGCGCCGCTTCGATGCACTCGGTGGAAACCACCCGCTCGCGCAGGAATACACCTACGGGCTCCCAGTGCTGATCGCTCGTGCAGTGAAAGAAGCCAACGCGAAGCTGGCGCCAGCCAAACTGAGTCACGGGATCGGTTCCGAAGATAACCTTGCATTCAATCGGCGCTTCCACATGCGCGACGGTTCAGTGGGATGGAATCCTGGCAAACTCAATCCCGACATCATTGATCCAGCCGGTCCGACCGATCCCCGCGTTCACGTCGTCTTTCTGCAAAAGGACAAAGACCAACCGCTCGCCACCTACGTTAATTTCGCAATGCACCTCGACACGGTCGGAGGCACCCATTATTCAGCCGATTATCCCTTCACTCTTTCGGAATCTCTCGCACGGGCCAAAGGGCCGGACATGCTCACCCTTTTCACCATCGGTTGCGCCGGAGACATCAACCACATCAACGTAAAATCTGCCGCGAAACAACAAGGCCCCACCGAAGCCGCCCGCATCGGCACGATCCTCGCCGCGCAAGTGCTGCGCACCTTCGAGCATCTCACCCCACTCACAAACGCCGGACCGATCCGCGTCAGCAGTGAAATCGTTCAACTCCCCCTCCCCGACTTTACGCCCGACCAGTTGGAACGCGCTCGAAAAGTGGCCGAAGCCGTTGAAGCAAACCCCAAACAAGCACCGAAATTTATGGAACAGGTCGAGGCGTTCAAGGTGCTCGATGTCGAAGCGCGTCGCGGCAAACCGCAGGAAGTCGAAGTCCAGGTGATCGCCCTCGGAAGCGATCTCGCCTGGGTTTCGCTGCCCGGCGAAATCTTCGTCGAACTCGGTATCGCCATCAAAAAAGGCTCCCCCTTCCAACAAACCGTCATCGCGGAACTCGCCAACGGCTCCATCGGTTACATCCCAACGAAACGCGCCTACTCAGAAGGAAACTACGAAGTGGTTAGCGCCCGTTGCGCCGAAGGTTCCGGCGAACTGCTCGTTGAAAGCGCCCTGCGCCAGCTTCGAAAACTCTACAACACGCCGCCTGCTCGGGATTAAAAGACGAACGGACGCCAATTCACACGACCGGCTGCTCCCTATTCGTGTCGATTCGTGTTCATTCCCGGTTGAAGGCTCAACCGCCTTTCATCACTTCATCAATATCGCGACGAAGTTCATTGTATACGTCGTCGATCGAACTATTCGCATCGATCATGCGAAAGCCGTAAGTCGTTTGCAGTTGCTGAAATTGGGCCGCCATTCGCGACTGATATTGCAGGAAGCTGTCGAACATGTCGCGGCTGAGACCCAGGTCCATCCCGCTTTCCCAATAGTCCAGCGTCGGACTCTTCCGGAAGGCGCGTTGGACCAGCCTCTCGGGCGTCGTCTGCAAATAAAAAACGGCATCCGGCACCAGAGCGATGCCATACAGATTCTTCAACCACGCCTCTTCCATTCCGCGCACCATATCGCGCGCCATCAGCGTGTAAATGTAACGGTCTGCCAGCACGATGAACCCTGCCTTTAACGCGGGCAAAATCACGTTTTCCAATTGATCCGCGAAATCTGTCGCGTAAAAAAGCGAGAGCGTGATCCGGCTCAAAATGTTCCCTTGCTGCGCCTGTTCAAGCTCCTCGCTCACCAGCGTCGAATGCTTCAGCCCCACTTGCACTGTTCCGTGCCCGCACTTTTCCAGATGCTCCACCAGCCTGATAATCTGCGTCGATCGCCCCGATCCGTCGGCGCCTTCAACGACGAACAATTTCCCAGTGAGCCGCTGCAGGTCCACCCCCGGAATGCCCTGGCCGTACCACTTCTTGGGGGAAGTCTTCGGCACGAGAATCTGGCTGCGAATTTTGCGAAATGCTTTTTTCATCCGACAGGCGTGTGAAGATATTGGCTCAGATCGATGCGGCTTTGCACCAGTTGGCGAACGACTTGTTGCTGCACCTCAACCCGTTCGTTCGCGTCGATCACCATGAAGTTGAATTCGGTGCTCATGGCGAGGTATTGCTCCAGAATTCGGCCCTGGAAAATTCGGAAGCTCTCGTACGGATCAGGCGAAAGATGCAGGTCCATCCCTGCTTCGAAGTATTTCAGTTCAGGCCGCCCATCCAAAATCCGTTGCAGCGATACTTCCAATTTCGCTTTGAAAAAGAAGGTGATGTCCGGGTGAGCCGCAAAATTGTAAATTCCGCGCACCCATTTCGGCGGGCAACCCCGGACGACGTCACGCGCAAACGCGGTAAAGACGTATCGATCGCACAACACAATGTAGCCCGCGCGCAACAGCGGAACGAGCTGGCGTTCATAGCGGTCGGCGAAATCAGTGGCGTGAATCAGGCTGAAGGTGGTAGGCGTGAGCAACTCGCGCTTTTTCCCCTTGCTGGTCGCGCTCTTCACAAGAGCGGAGGAGTTCCACTCGCTGAAAAACACCTTCACCCCTTCCAGCTCCAGCCAGCGCTTCAGCAGGTGAATCTGTGTGGACTTGCCCGAGCCATCCAGTCCTTCCACCGCGATCAGCCGCCCGGGAAAACCCAATTCAGAGAAGGTCTTCATTAAAGGCGCTGAATCTAGCAGGGGAGAACCTCGGGTCAACTCAAGCCGTACGCCCGCACAAAAAGATACTGCGTGCCCAACGTCAGCTTGGTCAACGTCAGCCGCACGAGTGGTATATTCAGCACAAGAATGATCGCAATGAAACCGTACTGCGTCAGTCGCCAGTACGTTTCATAACTCATATTGATCAAATTTTTTATCACATGTGAGCCATCCAGCGGCGGAATCGGAATCAGGTTGAAGAACGCGAGCACAAGATTCACTTGCACCAGGCGTATCGCTGCTTCCCTCATGATATAGCCAGCCTGTGCCGCTCCATGCTGTTCCAGTTGCAACCCGGCCACCGCCACACCTGTCAGCAGAAAAGCCAGAACCAGATTCATCCCTGGCCCGGCCAGCGCAATCAAAGTGTCATCACGCCGCGGATTGCGCAGATTATTCGGATCCACAGGCACCGGTTTCCCCCACCCGATGATGAATCCCGCGAGCAACGAGCCGGTCATTTGCAGGTAAATCGCGAGCAAGGGCAAAACAACCGTTCCGATCAGATCCATGTGCACGATCGGATTGATCGACACGCGCCCAAGATTCTTCGCTGTATCATCCCCGCATTTCCACGCCACCCACGCGTGCGCGAACTCGTGAAACGTGAGCACCGGGATGAAGCAAATATAAATCAGCAGCCCGTCGAGTAGTAATTTGATGTCCATCTGTCCTGCGCTCAACGTAGCAGAAGAACACGCCGGGCCAATGGCTTTGTTCCGCTGAACATTGGCGGGAACTCGCGCGGAGCATCATCGAAAGCTGCGGCGGTCAGGGTTTTGCGACAAGGGTCGAGTCAAAATAAGGCTGCAGTTCGTCCTGAAAATACCTTAGGGCGTTTTTGATTGGCAACGGAACACCGCCGCCGAGCGCACAGAGCGACGTGCTTTCCATTGTGTCCAGCAGATCGCGCAGCAGTTCCGGATCGATCCGTTCGTGCGTTCCACCACCACGCGACTTCGCGACGAGTTCCTGTCCTCGGGTCGATCCCAGCCGACAGGGGAAGCACTTTCCACAGCTCTCGTCCGCCGTGAACTGAAAAAGATGCTCTATATATTCGATCATCGGGAAGGATTCCGGAATGCTCACCACACCCGCGTGGCCGAGCAGGAACCCGGCATTTTTGAAGGACTCGAAATCGAGCGTGAGTTCCTCGATTTTCGCCACGGGGAGTAAGCCTCCCAACGGACCACCTACTTGCAGCGCCTTCACCGGCACCTTGAATCCGCCGCCAAGTTCATGCACCACGACCTTCATCGCAGTTCCCATCGCGCATTCGTAAACGCCGGGTCGGCGGAAATTAGAATCCAAGGACACCAACTTCGATCCGGTGCTTTGTGCCGTACCGATTTTTGCGAAGCCGGCACCGCCGAGCGTCAGGATGCTATGAATATTCGCGAACGTCTCAACATTGTTCACTATGGTGGGTTTGCGAAACAATCCCTCGACCGTCGGGAACGGGGGACGTGCGCGCACCTCCGGCCTCTGGCCTTCGATGCTGGCCAGCAGTGCGGTTTCCTCACCGCAGATGTAGGCGCCCGCACCCTTGATCACTTTTAAATCGAAATCAAAACCACTGCCAAAAATATTCCGGCCCAGAATTCCGGCCTCTCGTAAATCCGCGATCGCCTGGTGAACGACCCGCACCGAATCGGGATATTCCGCACGGATGTAGAGCACACCTGTCTGCGCTCCCGCGAACCAGCCCGCGACAATCATGCCCAGCAACACGGAGTGCGGACGTTGCTCCATGAGATACTTGTCGATATACGCACCGGGATCTCCTTCATCCGCGTTGCACACGATGTATTTCATGGCGCCTTTCGTTTCCCGGCACGATTGCCATTTAAGGTGCAACGGAAAACCTGCGCCACCACGACCCCGCAGTTTGGCGTCCTTTAGTTCTTTGAGGAGCGAGTCCGGACCTTTCGCGAAGACTTCTTGCAACGGAGCATAATATTTTCCGATTCCGGGAAACGGCGCCGTGAGCAACGGTGGGTTCAAAGTCGAACCAACCGCATAACGATCAACACAATCGCCCTCACCGCCTTGAAACATCGAATTCAACGCCGCCTCGCTCTGCCCGGAATAGTTCTTTCCGTCGAATTGAAACGCGCCGCCTTCATGACAGCGGCCCAGGCAGCAGATGTGCCCGATCTCTTCTTCCGCAAAATTCTTCGCAAGATCGTCGCGCAGCTTCTTTTGCGTATTGGCGACGAGGCAGGCCGACCCGTTGCAAACGAACACCTTCTTTCCCGCGTTGCTCGCTTTCAGAAAGTCATAGAAGGAAACTGCGCCCAGAGAGATCGCATCGCCCACCAAATGATGCTCCGCGAGGCCCCGGACCGTTTCGGGTGTTTCCGCCGTACCTGTGGCCGCCGCAGCCCGCACCATACGATCGAAGACGTTGTCTCCAAGGCCTTTTCGAAACGAGAGCGCGCTGAGATTCTTTGACATGGGTCTACTTACAAAAAACGCAAACTAGGCTGTCTCACTTTCCGTCCATCTTTAACGGCTAAAACACATTGTCGTTACGGACTTGAAAAAGTCCACCGCGGAAATCGACAGAGTTTTCCGTCGATACTTTGATACGACATTAATTTCACTTCGGCGCTTCTTCCTGCGCGTAAGTGCGGCCGCGATAGAAAGGCGAGATGACTACAAACAAAACCGCAGTCACAAGGAGCACTTTCGTGAAGAACCAGAAATATGCCGCGCCCTGAAGGCGAACTGTTCCATCGGGATTCTGAATGGCGTGGTCGACCCAGGCGGTGAAGACGTTGCCCAGCGAAACCGCGCCGAGGTAGCTGCACATCGCCAAAGATTTGAACTTGGTCGGCGCTTGCGTGTAAGCGAACTCAAGGTGAGTCACGGAAACCATGATTTCTCCGGCACTCAGAATGACAAACGCCAGAATTTGCCAGGAGATGCTCGGCGTCTGCCCGGCATCGATCCAACTTTGGATCACAGCAACAAGGGCAAAGGAGGCCGTCGTCACGAATAAGCCGATGCCCATTTTGCGTAGTGAGGTCAGAGGATAGATTTTGTTGAGCGCGGGATAAATAAGGTAGGAAAAGAGCGGCAGCATCAGCAGAATGAAGAGTGGGTTAACCGTTTGAATCTGCGCAGGGAGCCATTCGTGACCGAAAAGGTGGCGGTCCATTTTTTCCGCCTGCACCACCCAGGAGGAGAAATTTTGCTGCCAGAGCGCCCAGAACATCGCGGCGAAGGGGACCGGCACCAGCAAGTTGCCCAGCGCGACCAGCGTCTCTCTCGTACCGAAAATCTTGAAATAATTCCGCAGTCCCGGTGGCTTTGCGGAACGGTACTTTCCGCGACCCATCCAGAAGATGACCGTGGCGATGGCCATGAAAATACCTGGAATTCCGAAAGCGATGCTTGGCCCCTTCGTTTCGAGCAACCAGGGAATCAGCAAAGTCGAGATCGCGGAACCGCTGTTGATTGAGAAATAAAACCAACTGAACACGCGCGTGAGCAGGTGTTGGTTGGCGGCCGTGAATTGGTCGCCCACGTAAGCCGAAACGCATGGTTTGATCCCGCCCGCACCCAAAGCAATCAGAAACAAGCCAGTCGCGAGTCCGTAGCGCGTGTGGTCAATCGCCAGGGCGAGGTGACCGCCGCAGTACACGAGCGAGAGCGAAAAGATGGTCCAATATTTTCCGAGCAGCGCATCCGCAAGAAACGCGCCGAGGATCGGCAGAAAATAAACCGCCGAAACAAAGGAATGGTACCAGGTGAGCGCTTGCTCGCGCGACATCAGGTCTTCTGTGCCAGCGTGATTTCGGAGATAATGGGTCATGAACACGACGAGGATCGAGTTCATGCCGTAATAGCTGAAACGTTCCGCCGCCTCGTTTCCGATGATGAACGGCACCCCTGCCGGCATCTTATTGTTTGTGGGCTCTTGTTGGTTCGCTTCAGCCATGCTCCACCTCTTTAAATGACACTTTACGCCGTCTCGTAAGATCAGCGTTTGTTCATCTTTTCTTCGATCTCTTCGGCTTCGATCGGAATGTCCGCCATTAAATCAATATTTCCGCCCGCCCGAATCAACACATCGTTCTCCAGGCGCACGCCGATATTTTCCTCTGGAATGTAAATCGCCGGTTCGACAGTCATCACCCACCCTTGCTGCATCGGCTCAGTGACCAGGCCGAGATCATGCACATCCAAGCCCAACGGATGGCCGACTCCGTGCATGAAATACTTCTTCACCGAGGGATTGTCGGGATCCTGCTTCTTGATCTGCCGAGTGGTCAGCAGCCCCAGATCAACGCATTCCTTTTCGATCATCTGTTCGGCTTCCTTTTGCCAATCCTTCCACCGTTTACCCGCCTGAAGACCAGACGAACAACCGCGCAGCACTCGGAGCACCGCGTTGTAAACCTCCTTTTGGCGCCGGCTGAACTTCCCACCCACGGGAATGGTCCGGGTCATATCGGCGTTGTAATTCGCGTAGCTGGCGGCGACATCCAACAGGAGCAGGTCGCCTTTGCGGCAGACCCCATCGTTACTAATGTAGTGCAAGACGCAGGCGTTTTTGCCACTCGCGATGATGGGTGTGTAGGCGAACCGTGCTCGCTGGCGGGTAAATTCGTAAACAAATTCCGCCTCCACCTCATATTCGTGAACACCTGGTTTCACCATTCCGAGCACCCGCTCGAAACCGTCTCGCGTAATCTGCGCGGATTTCCCAATCAACTCGATCTCTTTCGCGCTCTTCTCCGCGCGCAGCCGATGCATTAATCGAGCCAACCGCTGGTAGTCATGCACTGGATAGCGACGAAGCGTATCCGCCACGAAACGAGCTTCCCGCGTCTCGTTCTCAATCACCGCCCGCTTATGCTCATTCGTATTCAGGTATACATGTTCCGCCTCACACATCAGCCGGTGGTAAAGCCGCGGAAAATCCGACATCCAATGCACCTGTTTGATCCCGCTGATTTTCCTCGCCTCCTCCTTGGTCAACTTGTGCCCTTCCCACCGTTCCATCTCAGGATTAGCCTCGCGCAGGAAAAGCAATTCGCGATGCTTTTCGTCGTCTGCCTGAGGATACAGCAGCAGTAGACTTTGCTCCTGTTCGATACCTGACAGATAGAAGAGATCAGTATTCGGGACGATCGGGAGCGACCCATCCGCATTTGTTGGGAGGATGTCATTGGCGTTCACTACCGCCAGCGAATTGGGCAGCAAAAGCTCAGCAAGCCGTTTTCGATTTTGAACAAAAAGCTCCGCATCAATCGGATCGTGGCGCATTCGGCGACGAGATTTGCACAAGAGCGACAACCATTCAATCGTTTGCGCAGCCCACGACCCATACCGATCTGTTTTCAACTGGGTGCGATGGTTCCGTTGCGGGGCATCGAAGATGGTTTTTAGCTTTGGTTTTTCGCCGCCCCACCGATAAGGAATAAAGACCTGAAAGATGGAAAAACGCGCCTGTCCGAGGAAGGGATGATAGAGCCGAACGGCTCTAAATGGCCCTGAAGAAAACCGATTGACAATTTCATCGGAAAATACTAATACCTCTTTCCTCTTTCGGACGTTAGCAACGTAGTTAGGCGATGAGTAGTCGATTAGGATTCGTACAAGAATGGGAAGTTCTGGCGCACAAAGCCGGTTTCCGTGCGCGGGAATTGGCGGAGCTTTGCCAGACTTCATTAAGAACACTGGAGCGACATTTCCAGAAACATTACGGCACCACCGTGAGCGAATGGCTCCGTGAATTACGCCTCAAACAGGCGTATTCCGTCCTTCAAACCGGTAAATCTGTAAAGGAAGTCGCTTTCGAGCACGGTTACAAACAAGTTTCTCACTTCTCAAGGGAGTTTAAATCACACTTCGGTGTGTCTCCGAGCTTCCTTTCCGCTCCGCAAGGCCGCGGCGAACGGACTCCGGTTTACCGGCAGGTCAGCCCCAGCTCCCCCCAGATGATCTTCGCTTTCTAAAGATCATTTGTGCCGGCAGCCGCTGTCGTAAACGCTGTCGTAAACCTCGGCGAACAGCCGAAGGCCTCCCTTGCTGCTGCTGCTCTTGATTAGGGTAAAAGAAATCGGCGGCTCGCTTTGCAACGAATAACCGCCGTCTGATTTCCGAGGTCGTGGATTTCTCCCCACTTCCCTCTAGGCGCTCCCTCTTTTCCCCTCGCCTGCAAGCACCATAGCCTGGGAGAACCGTCTGCGCGATTGGGCACCGGGCGGAACGCTCCTTCAGGGAACACTTCTCCCTCGATAGGGACGATGTCCACCGCCTCCCATGATTCCCTACTCCAGGAAAGTCAGCTCATCCGAGCCTTGTGAAACCGAACGCCGAGGGTCCCCAGTCCGACAAGCAACAAGCCGATCGTCGCTCCACCGTCAGGAACGTTCGATTCAGTCGGCCCAATGGAAAGCGAGCTGGAAAAATAGATGCTTTTGTTGCTGTCCGGATCTGAATGTTGAAGATAAAAGCCCGACACGGGGGCTGTTTCAGAAACATGGACAGCGATTGAAGCGGACTCTCCGGGAGCTAACACAAAACTCCACGCGAGAGCCATCGAAACGTTATCGGGCGAACCAGTGCCAACTGAGTTATCCAATAAGCCGCTGGTGATATGATTGTAAATATTACCGAACGAGAACCCGGGTTCATCGATTTCCCATGATTGGCCGGCGGCGGGAGCTCCAGCAGAGACAGAACCGACTTCGTTCAAGGACGTATTGATCGCTGCGTCGATCTGATGGTCAACAAATGTTCCAAAGTAGTGGACACCCGGAGCGTTTTGCGTGAAAAAAATCGTTCCGAGGCCCGTGGACACGTCAAATCCCGAACGGTCTAAATCAGGGGGCAAAGGATTGGCGCCATAGAAAAATGTGCCGTCAATGTTGAAATCGTGCTCAAACAATTCGATGCCCGCATTGGCTAAAGGGGCGTGAAATGCAAGCAATCCACCAAAGGTTAAGAAAGCAATCCGCGTTTTCATAAAGCTCCAGAACTATCCTGGGATGTTATTTCTGGAGGTGATTCTCCTGTTACTACTATGCAGTCGTTTCCGTTTTTTGGGCAGGCAACGTAAACGAGCGACCGGAAATTTCCCCGCAGTAAAATCCATCATACCTCAGCAGATTTTGAACCAAACCTGTCTGGGCGTGCCTCGACGAATACAAGTTTCTATTCTTTAGGAAGTTAAAGCGTTTAACGAATTCCCGGTAACAAACAAAGCCTTTCCTCTGGAGCCGTCCGGTGTAAACCCAATTTACGAAGCGCCTCCCGATTGAAACATCCCTGTTCATCCTTGTTCCTTGCACTGGACAGTCTCAACGGCCCAACGTACAAACCGTACAATGAAAGCAATTCGGGTATCAAAGCACGGCGGGCCGGAAGTCTTGCAGTTGGAGGAACTATCAAAACCCAACCCGGCAACGGGACAAATCCTGTTAAAGATCGCCGCAGCCGGCGTTAACCCTGTCGACACCTATCTCCGCAGCGGCACATACCCGAATGCACATCTTCCATACACGCCGGGGTTCGACGCCGCCGGAACGATTGAAGCGGTCGGACCTGACGTCACCGGGTTCAAAGTTGGTGACCGAATTTATACCAGTGCGACCGTCACCGGAGCCTATGCCGAATACGCGTTGTGCACCGCAAAAACAGTTTTCCCTCTTCCCTCAAACGTCTCGTTTGAGCAGGGTGCCGCATTGGGGGTTCCGTATGCGACGGCTTTCCGAGCGCTCTTTCACCGGGCGAAAGTAGTGGCGGGTGAAACTGTCCTGGTGCATGGCGCCAGTGGTGGCGTCGGAACTGCGGCGACTCAAATGGCTCGAGCCGCGGGATTGACGGTCTTTGGTACTTCAGGATCGAAGGAAGGACGCGACCTGATCTTGAAGGAGGGGGCGCATCATGCGCTCGATCACAAAGCTCCGAATTACACTGACGAGTTGATGAAACTGACCGGAGGGAAGGGCGTGGACATCATTTTGGAAATGCTCTCGAACGTGAACCTTGGGAAGGATCTGACGCTCCTGGCAAAATTTGGACGGGTGGTGGTCATTGGAAGCCGCGGCCCGGTAGAGATCAATCCACGAGATACGATGGGTCGAGATGCGTCGATTTTGGGGATGACCCTGTTCAATGCGAATGAAGCGGAAATCCAGAGCATTCATCGCGCTCTTTACGCCGGCCTGGAAAATGGAACACTCCGGCCGATCGTTGGACAGAGATTCCCCTTGGCAAAGGCCGCCGAAGCCCATGTGGCAGTAATGGAAAGTGGAGCATACGGAAAGATTCTGCTCATCCCGTAAGCCTTGGCAGTCAGGGAGCGCGGTAGCGCAGTTGGGCTATCTTACCCCGCGATGATCGAGAGCTTCCCAGCGGAATTGCTACGCGTTTTGCGGGAAACGCCGGAATTGGAACGAGCCTTCCTGGTGGGCGGTTGCGTACGCGACTGGCTGCTCGGCATACCGAACAAGGATTACGACATCGAGGTATTTGGCCTCGATTACGAGCCGCTGGCGCGTGCCCTCAGAGGCTGGGGAAAAGTCGACCTGGTCGGACGTTCATTCGGCGTGGTGAAGCTCACTTTGCCGAACCGGCACATCTACGACTTCAGCATTCCGCGGCGGGATTCAAAAACTGCTCCGGGCCACAAGGGTTTTCAGGTGACTTTCGATCCCGGGTTAACACCGAAAGGAGCGGCGGCCCGGCGCGACTATACAATCAACTCGTTAATGTTCGATCCGCGCACCACGGAGGTGCTCGATTTTTTCGGAGGGCGCAACGATCTGGAAAAGCGAATCCTTCGGCATACCAGCGAAGCATTTCCGGAAGATCCGCTTCGAGTCTTGCGCGGAATGCAATTCGCCGCCCGCTTCGAACTGACTGCTGCCGCCGAAACAATCGATTTGGCCCGGTCGATCAAATCCACGTTCGGACAATTGGCAAAAGAGCGAGTGCGGGAGGAATGGTTCAAGTGGGCCGAGAAAAGCACGAAGCCTTCGCGGGGCCTGAAATTTTTAGCAGATACGGAATGGATCGAACATTTCCCGGAGCTGAACGCGATTCGCGGCGTTCCGCAGGATCCGGAGTGGCATCCGGAAGGCGATGTGTTCGTGCACACCGCTCACTGTTGTGATGAACTGGTCCGCCTGGAGGGCTGGCAAAAAGCAGACGCAGAAACCCGGATCGTCTACATGATGGCTGTGCTCACGCACGATTTTGGAAAAGCAGTGACTACGACTGAGGCTCTCAAGCGCGGGAGGATGAGGATCGTATCGCCCGGTCACGAAGAAGCGAGTGGCGGACTCGCGGAACAGTTCCTCAATCGAATCAACACGCCGCGCGCGGTCATCGAGCGGGTGATGCCGCTGGTAGTTAATCACATGGCGCACTTCACGCGGATTACCGATCGCGGGGTGCGGCGGTTGGCGAAACGTCTGGAACCGGAGAACATCGAGGGACTGCTGGTTATCATGACCGCGGACGCGCATGGTCGTCCCCCACGCCCACGAGAGATCCCTCTCGCAGTGAAGAGTATCGCCGAGAAGGCGGAAGAATTGGCTGTGAAAACGAGCGCGCCCGAACAGCTCGTTTTAGGAAGACACCTGGTGGAATTGGGATTTCCACCGGGTAGGGAATTGGGCGAATTGCTGCGGGAAGCGTACGACGCTCAACTCGCGGGAGAATTCAAGGATATGAACGGAGGACTCGCATGGCTTATACGTCGTTCAAAGATTGCGCTTCCGCCGAAGGTTCGCGAGGCGATCGACGCGAAACTCTAAGCCCCGCCGGCCCACTTGGGCTGCTTCTTCAAGTGGTAAAGCATTTCGCCGGCTTTGCGAACAAGAAGCACGCCTTCATCCTCGCGATTGGCATAGTCCTCAATGTTGATCGAGGCGGGGTCGCGATAGCCCAAATTGATCTTGCGGCAGACCGCCTCTGGAATGCCGGTCGCGAGAGTCACTCGGGCGCGCGGCTTTTCAACACCGTTTTCAAACGTGCCAAGACCATAAACGTGCGTCGAGTGGGCAAGCACTCCCCAAGGGTAGTGCTTGAACTTATCCCATTGCTTGAGGAAGTAGTCGCGGCAGTGGTAGCCGACTTCTAACAGAGTTTTTCCGTGGGAAACACAAACCTCAGTGATGTGCGGTGCGTAGATGATTAATTCGCCGCCGTCGGCCAGGACCGGTTCGAGTTTGTACATGCATTTACCGCCCGTCCAAAGCTCGTCATACATTTTGGGCGCGCAGGAGAGGATCGTTTTGAACGGATGATCTTTGTAAGTGATGTGGAGCTGGCGGGAGAGATCACTGGCCTTGTCCCAGGCGCCTTCAGGAGTTCCCGCAAAAAGTCCGGCCAGTTCATTTTTCTCCACCACCATGCAGAAGCAGAGCTTCGGCACTTTCATCATTGAAGCCGCCCGATCAACCACTTTGCGCACCGGTGTCCATTTGTTGCCGATGATCATTGGGTTCGTCACGACGGAACCGAGCCAGTGGAAAAAGTTCAGCACCTGCGGTCCGCTTACTCCGGGAAACAGATATTTGTTCCCGCCGGAACAACCAACCACTTCGTGCGGGAAAACGGGGCCGAGGATGATGATCTGGTCGTAATGGAAGAGCATTCGATTGATCTCGACCGGAACATCCATGGAAAAAAGACCGCCAGTGAGTTCACTGATTTCCGATGCCGGAATCGTTCCGATATTTCGCAACGCTTCAGGTTTGTCCCAGGCGTGATTAAAAAAACGAACTTTCGAGAAAGTGCTGCGCCATTCCGGTTCAGTGATTTCAAGGCGCTCACAAATCGCAGCGTCGCTCATCGGTTGATGGGTGCCGAGAGCCACCAGAATATCGAAAGAGGCGGTCGTGGCGCCAATCTGTTGGAAAAGCGTTTTGAAGAGAAGTCCGACCGGCGCGGTCCGGGTGCCGTCCGGGATAATGGCGAGAACGCGCTTGTTCTTGTATTCCTTGGCCGGGCAGGCCTCCGCGACGATCTCAGCAACCTGCGTCGAAGTAACAACGGTGTGGGTCATATTAGAAATTTACCTGGAAGAGCCGGTAAAGTAAGGCGCTGTGGCATGACCGGGTGCGGTCACGCCGTGCCCGCTGAACACTTTCCAAAAAGTGAGCGCCAGGATCTTCACGTCCAGCCACAAGCTGCGATGCTCGACATACCACACATCCATCTCCAGCTTTTCATCCCAGGAAAGCGCGTTTCGTCCGTTGATTTGTGCCCAGCCCGTAAGGCCGGGCTTCACCTCGTGACGCCGCGCCTGGCGCGCAGAATAGAGGGGCAGGTATTGCATGAGCAACGGACGAGGGCCAACAAGGCTCATCTCTCCCCGAAGGACGTTAATCAATTCGGGCAGTTCATCGAGGGAGGTGGCGCGAAGAAGGCGAGCGAACGGTGTGAGACGTTGTTCATCCGGAAGAGCATTTCCCTGTTCGTCACGCCTTTCGGTCATGGTTCGGAACTTGATCAATTCGAACGGACGAGCGTTCAGGCCGGGGCGAGTCTGCCGAAAGAAGACCGGTCTGCCCAGATTGAGGCGAACCAGCAGAGCCACAAGAGCGACACACGGAATCCAGAAAAAGCTGGAGAGCAGGACAAACGAGAGGTCAAGCACCCGCTTGCTCATTATCGCGAAAGACAGCAGCATCGTAGCGCAGCATCAGAACATTCTCGCGCCAATTGTCATGCGCACTGCACGGGAGTTCCGCGGCTATTTCCAAGAGCCATTTTGTGAAGGCGGCACCCGCCTGATGCACCAGAGGATAGCCTCCGCCGAATCGAGCGTTTAGCTCGAAAATCGCAGGATTTCCGGTAGGCGAAAGCATGGCCTGAAAGCAGAGCGCTCCGAACCCCTGACCCTTTATCAATTCTCCAAGTCGTTCCCCCAGCGCGATCAACTCTGGCACTCGCCTGGTGATCGCCTTGCTCACTTCACCAGACCGAACTTCCAACCGTCGATGGGGCACAATCGAGCGGAGTTTTTCGCGATCAAAGAAAAGATGGACCGTGTATTCCCGCCCCAGGTGGTATTCCTGAACGACATGAGCACTGTCAATGGAGCGAAGGTTGAGTAGTTCCTCTTTACTGCCGCAAAGTTGAGTGCCCACGGACGAGCTTCCACGCAACGGCTTAATGATGACGGGATACCTGAGAGCGGCGGCCTCCGCAACAGCATCTGTTAGAAGATAAGTTCCTGGAGTCGGAAGATCATGGCCAGCCAGAAAGCGATGTGTTGCCAGTTTGCTTCGCGCAATATTAACCAACTCGAAATCCGAAACGGCTACCAACGTCCCGAGCCTTGCAAACTCCTTGCGATGTTGAGCCAGAACCTCGAGCTCCGGATCGATGGTCGGAATAAGAAGGCTGACCTTCTCTTTATAGCAAAGGTCGAGCAGCGTGGGGATATATTCGGGCGCGGTGCAAGCAGGCACCCGGAATGATTCATCCGCCCTCTGACAGGCCGAACTAAGATGAGGTGCGACATCGCAAGCCAGAAGTCGCAAAGGTATTCCGAGCTCTAGCGCGGAACGGCGGAAACATTCGAGGAGCTCCACGCGTCGGCCCGCCGAAGAGATAAAAACGGTCATTTTTTCGGCCATGACGGCGGCAGCGCGTGAAGAAGATTAAGTGAGGTACGGCTGGTATTCCGGGATGGCGTTCTTCAGCAGAAGCTTGAGACGAGCGGAGTCGGCACTGTAGAGCTCACGCTGAATCGCATCCATAATTTCGCGAACGTGTTCCAGCGGTTGCGGTTCGCTGATGAACCGAAGAATTTTCGGGTGATTGGTCGGCGCGATATTCTCCCCTTTGTGACTGAGCTCCTCAAAGAGCTTTTCGCCCGGGCGCAAACCAGTGAAGGCAATTTCGATATCCTCCTCAGGCCGCAATCCGCTGAGCTCGATCAGTTGGCGAGCAAGATCGACAATTTTAACCGGCTTGCCCATATCCAAAACGAAGATTTCCCCGCCCGTGCCCTGAGTGGCCGCTTGCAATACCAGGCCCGCGGCCTCAGGAATGGTCATGAAATAACGGGTGACGTCGGGATGCGTGACTTTCACTGGCCCGCCCGTGGCAATCTGCTTCTTGAAAATGGGAATAACACTTCCCGATGACCCGAGGACATTCCCGAAACGGACAGCGATGAACCGCGTCGTCTGCCCATTCCGGCTCGCGTAAGCCTGCAGGAATATTTCCGCCAAACGTTTCGTCGCACCCATGACGTTCGTCGGATTGATTGCCTTATCCGTCGAGATCAGAACGAAGTATTTCAGGCGGTACTCAGCCGCGAGTTCCGCCATGAACGCAGTGCCGAACGAATTGTTCCGGAGGGCTTCACCGGGCTGTTGTTCCATCATCGGAACGTGTTTGTGCGCCGCCGCATGAAAGACAATTTCAGGTTTGAAGCGCTCAAAAATGTAACGCATGCGCCGATCGTCCAGTATATCCGCGACAAGCGGAAGAATCGTTCCAGCGAAACCTCGTTCGGCCAGTTCCTGCTCGATCTGGAACGCGTTGAATTCCGATTGTTCCACAAGGAGGAGGCGCTGTGGATTGAATGAGACAATCTGCCGACAAAGCTCGCTGCCGATGCTTCCCCCCGCGCCTGTGACCATCACCACGCGCCCGCCGAGAAGCTGCCGAATATTTTCCGTTTCGAGCTGGACGGGCTCGCGACCCAGAAGATCCTCCACTTCGACATTACGAAGCTGGCTCACTTTTACCTGTCCGGTGGCGAGTTGATCTATTGAAGGAACCGTTTCAAATCGGAGATGCGTTTGTTGCAAAAGCTTAATGATCTCTGAGATGCGACGAACGGAAGCGCTTGGCATTGCGATAATCACCTCTTCAAGCTGCAGATTCAGCTTCCCTTCTCTCAAGACTTCAGGCGGACCTACTACCGGAATGTCGTGAACTCTTGAACGCCATTTACCTTTGTCGTCATCGAAAAATGCAACAGGGAGCAGACCTAGTCCGCGTTTGGATTGCAACTCGCGAACTAGAGTCGCACCTACGTCGCCAGCTCCGATAATCCCAACTCTCCGCATCCGACGATGGCTCCGAGCTTGAGGTGCAAAGTAGCGTTCCCTAACAACTCTAAAACTCAAGCGGAGCATCGACAGGCCAACAACTGATAAAATAAAGTCGGCAAGAATAACTCCTCGTGGTGCGGCATACGCCGTCCCGTAAGCATATCGAATCAGCAACAACGTTCCGGCACTGGCGAAACAAGAAACGAGTAATCGTCGCAAATCCGGAAGACTAAAATAACTGAGCAAACCAGCGAACTGGCCGAAAAGAGCGAGGAAAAATAACTTCAGCGCGACCGTCCAAAGCCAATTCTTATTGATCTGACCTTGAAAATCACGTGGTACATCGAAGTCAAACCGCAGCTGCCAGGCCAAGTCGAAAGCCACTGAAAGAACGAAAACGTAAGAAATGAAAAGGACTACAGTTCTCGACAGTCCGATAGGCCGCAGCCGCGCCGGAACGAACCAGGAAGCACTGCGGGAGACCTTTTCAGGGACAATTGCATCGGTCGAGTTTGTGCTCGCCTCTGTCATTGAGATGCTCACTTCGTTATTGTGAGGACGAAACCAAGCGGTCTTCAACCCTTCTTTGCTTTGATTCTCGCGATGGAGCTCTACGAGTGTCTAGAAGCAGTCGCTTCAATGTCGTTTGGACGTGGTAAGGTGCTTCGGGCACTTCTGCGAAATTGCAATTCGGCGAAACCAAAGAAACCGGACCATATCGCCAGTGCACCGGAGACTATAAATCCCTTTAGAAGCAGCCCGTCTGTTCGGAGATAGGCAACGCATAACAAGAGGGTTAAAGCCTGCAAAACAAGTTCGCAAAGGGTAGTGAAAGTATGAGATGCCCCAGCACGTACAATCCGTTGATAGAAGTGCTCTTTGTGTGCTTCGTAGAGCCTCTCTCCGCGCAGAAAACGTCGAACCATTGTGATACACGTATCTAATATGTAATTCGCATGTAGAAGCAACAGCGGTACGGCACTCCACGGGCCACACAAAAATACCGCTGCCAGCGCGAGTCCCGCAAGCACGAACCCTAAAGGTGCACTCCCCACATCTCCCATAAACATTCGAGCTTTCGGAAAATTGTGTGGAAGAAAGCCAGCGGCGCACCCCGCGACAATAGTACTCATCACGGTTATGTGATTAGACCAATCGTGAATTCCCTCTCCCGCGACGATTGCCGTACCAATACCGGTTATAAACGCTTGGACCCCAGCGATACCGTTGATGCCGTCCATAAAATTATAGGCGTTTGTGTATCCAACAACCCACAGGAGGGAAACGACGACAATTCCACTCGTCCCGGCGCTCCACTGAAACCTGCCATCATCTTTCATGAGGGTCGCAAGCAAAATGCACGCCGCGAGAAAGTGGAAGACAAACCGTACGCGCGCGGGCACCCCTCTGCAATCGTCGAGGAAGGAAATCACGGCCAACATGAGCCCGCCTGCGGCGAGCGTTAGAGGAAGGCCGCCTCTCTCAATAAGCCCCAAAATTGCGTAGCAAGGAACGAGCACGCCGACAATGGCAATTCCGCCGCCGCGCGGTGTGGGAGAATTGTGAGAAGAGCGTAAATTAGGTTGGTCCAATAACTGCAAGCGAAGCAGGAGTTTGCAAAGCGGATAACCCAGGAGGCATGTCGCTACCGCGCACGCACAAAGCAGGCTTAGGAGAACGAAAACATCGCTCGAAGTGTCCTGAGACCACATCACTTGGCTCGTGCGCGGTTTGGGCCTGAGTCTAAATACCAACTTACCATTTCAGCCAGTCCCTCGCGCGTCGTCTGTGGGTGTACAAAGCCCGACTGGCGGAGTTTCCTGCACGAAAAGTGGGTAGTCTCCGTAAGAGCTTCGAGGCGATCCGATGTGAAAGGAAAATCGCCCATAAAACGAGCTACGCAATCTCCCATGTATGCCATGATAATCGCTGCCCGTAATGGTAATCGGCGGAATCTTTGTTTGCGATGTAAAAGCTCGGCGATCGTGGAGGCGATTCCCGCCACGGAATAGCTTTCCGGATCTGTTATATAGAAAATGTGACTCCCAGGAAGGTTCAGTCCAATCAAGTGCTCTACGGCGGCAATCAGGTTCCGAACCGAGACCACCGATTTGATATTGTCATTGGCCCCAATCAATAGAAAGCGCCGCCGGTAAATGGCTTCTACCAACGACAACATATTGGCCCGATTGCCGGGTCCGTACACTACCGCTGGCCTAAGAATGAGCGCCGATCGTTGAGTTGATTGCGACACCCACGCCCGGACCAAATCTTCGGCCGCCCGCTTGGATTCGCCATAGGGCGACCTTGGAGGGCGATCATGGTCTTCGTCTTGCAGTACCTCCGACGTGCCCACGGCCTTGATGCTGCTGAAGTAAACGAAGTTCCTCACGTTATTTTGACTCGCCCAGTCAAGCCACTCACGCGTTCCTTCCACATTCGTCGCATGAAACTGCAAGAGATCGTCCGCTGACGGCCGATGAACATGCTGCTTAACTTCTAGGTGAATGATGCAGTCAGTGCGGATATCTTCTCGGTGCATCAGAATGGATGTTCGGGTCTTCCAGCACGTCCTGAGTTCCGGGGAGTTTTGTGCTTGCCTCGACACACAGATGCATGAATGCCCTGACTTTTGCAGGTGTTTGCGCAGATGATGGCCGATGAAACCGCTGGCACCGTTTATAAGACAAGTCATGGCTGGCTGGCTCTAAGGGTTACGGTCTATTCAGAGCAAAATCCTTAAGAACCTGTTCCCATACGGATACATGACTCTCGAGCGAGAACTTGGATTCAAAGAGAAGACGTGCATTCCTGGCCAATGCAATTCGATCATCATCGGTTGCACGTGCGAGATGTTCAACCGCGGAGGCAATTGCCTCGGGATCACCTGACCTGATCGCGAGGCCGCATCGGTTCTCTTGGATAAAGCGCCCAGCCTCCCCGTCGACCGCCATGATGATAGGCCTTCCAGCTGCAAGATACGAATACGTCTTAGACGGTATGCTTATAGTGGAGAGTGTATCTGGCTTCAAGTGGACGAAGAGTGCGTCACATTGGGCGTAAATCTGTGGCATTGCGTCTGCAGGCAGCCGTCCCAGAAACTTAACATCTGTTAAGTTTTCAGCCTCTTTACGAGCACGCAGCATTTCATATTCCACGCCGGAACCGGCGAGCAATATTCGCACGGGTACCTGTCGCGCCTGAAGCAATTTTGCGGCATCAAGGAGGACGCCCAGGCCTTGCGACGGTCCCATCATCCCGGTGAAGCCAACGGTGAAGGCCCTATCGGTCAGTGCCCTTGCGGGCTCAACCTTTAGATCGGGCGCGCAATAGTAAGTAACGGAAATACGTTCGGACGGGATACCGTGAGTCATCAAACGCTCTTTATAACCTTGGGTCACGGCGCCTATATGATCGGCGGACCGATAAAGAAAACCGCAAACTGAGCGTAGCAGTCGGAGCAAACGACGAGATCGCAGCATACCCGACGACTCGACGCTCTCGGGCCAAAGATCCGCTACGTCAAAGATACACGGCACGCGTAGAATGAGTCGCACAAGCCACGTTAGGCCAAGGATAGGAACAGCAGAGCTATAGAAATAAGCAACATCGAATGCTCTCTTGCGCAAACCCGTCAATCTCAAGGCCGCAAGAAGTGGAAAGGACGCATAGTAGACTATTCTTCTAAATGGATTGGCGCTATGATCCGGCAGTTGTGGAACGCGGATCACCTCCACGCCATCAAAGCGTTCGGTCAAAAACAGCTTTCGTCGATATCCCGGATAAATCGCCCCCTCGGGGTAGCAAGGCAGGCCGGTGAGAACTGTTACTTTGTGCCCGCGCTGTACTAAAGCCCTTGCCAGCAGTGCCACTTTCGGAACAGGTTCCGGGGCGAAAAACTGTGTGATCATCAGCAGATGCACGTCTGCGGTCAGATCGCCTTCGCGTAACCTGTTACAATTTTTGCTACTGTAGACGCAACGTTTGTTCTCAGATACTCATCAGGAGCCTGCCAGTCTCCCACATTCCGTAGCGCGAGCGACATTCCCGATATCATCAAATCCGTTTCAGCGCCGACAAGAATGTTGCTCCCGCATTCGAGCGTCTCAGGCCGTTCCGTGACATCCCGTATTGTGATGTTGGGAATGCCGAAAATGCACGCCTCCTCCTGGACCGTGCCACTGTCGGTAACGATCCCGTAGGCATGCTTCTCCAACTTCACAAAATCGAAAAATCCAAACGGCTTTTCTAGAATCAATTTCTCTCGATCGATGTCGTACCGAACTTTTGCCAGACGGTCGGCGGTGCGAGGATGAACACTGATCACGGCGGGCTTTCCGAACCGAGTGGAGAGGGCGGTCAGACCCTCTACAAGTTGACCCAGCCGCTTCGGACAGTCGACGTTCTCCGCTCGGTGCATGGTAACGAGGAGGTAGCCGCCAGATGTGAGTCCGAGGCGCTCCAGAATGGTGCTATGGTTTACTTCCTCCTTGTAATACTCGAGCACCTCGAAGATGGGATTACCTACTACAAAGATCCGCTCCCGACGGATGCCCTCCATCGTGAGATTTTCAGCACTGCGAGGTGTATAGGGGAGAAGGAAATCCGAACTGTGATCAATCAATCGACGGTTAATTTCTTCGGGAACTCGAGCATCGTAACAACGGTTTCCGGCCTCCAAGTGATATACAGGCAGACGTCGGCGAGCCGCCACGATCGCAGCCAATCCAGAGTTGGTGTCCCCAAGTATCAATAGGCGATCAGGAGAAACTTTCTCGAACAACTCTTCAGTCTTGGCGAGGATCTGACCGGCTTGCTCGCCAAAGGATTGCGCTTGGATTCCGAGATGATGATCAAGTGCTCGAATGCGAAGATCGTCCAGGAACACCTGACTTAGGTTAGGATCATAATTCTGTCCCGTGTGAACAAGGACCTGTTGGCAGCAACGATCTAACTCCGGAATTATTCTGCTTAACCTGATGAGTTCAGGGCGAGTTCCGAACAATGTCAAAACCTTCATAATATCTTTAGGCACCCTTGTTCGAGTCGGCGAGTTCCTGTAGCATAGCTTCCCAGCTCGGCGGGCAATAACCTGTGTTATTTCGAAATCTTGTAGAGTCCATGCTTCGATCACAGACGTACGACTCGTCAGGAATAAGCGTGCCCTGCCAACCATACATTCTCCGCGTAATCTCCAGTAAGTCGTATTTGCTGATCGGTTCGCTTGATACGTGCCATAGGCCAGGCAAATCGGTTTGGCTTGTAAGCACGTTACGAATGATCCGGGCCATTTCCAAGGTCGTAAAGCCAGTGAAAATGGCTTTACGATACCCTTTCACAACCTTCTCGGTCTGACTCAAGAACCACTCTATCAAACCGTTTTTAGTCTCTAGCTCATGCCCAATAATGGATGTGCGCAACGTTGTGCAGTGAGATTCGTGCACTTCGCCCAAAAACTTGGTGCGCCCGTAGAGATCCTCGGCATCGCTAATATCGTCTTCTCTGTAGCCGCCCTTACGGCCGGAGAATACGCAGTCCGTGCTAATGTGAATCAGACGACTTCCAGCAATCGCACAAAGGCGAGCGATGCGATGCGGCAACATTGAATTGATGTTTAAGCTTACTAGAGGATCCGTAGCTTCCCTCAGTTGCTTGATTATGCCGACGCAATTAATAACTGCTTCCGGGCGCACCAACCTGAATGCCGTTTCAAGACTGTCCGAGTTGGCAACATCTATGTTTGACAATGTTCGAGACGGATCAAACATAGCGCTACCTCCATAAAAGGATAGGGGCTTTCGGAGGGTCACTCGGACGTCATGCTCTTTTCGCAGTTGGAGCCATAGGCGGTGCCCAAGCATTCCGGCGCCCCCGAGTATTAAGATTCGCATATTCCCCGCCTTTCCATTGCGCTCCGCACCTCGCCGAGCTGCCGGAGTAGGCCCTTTAATTCCTCGGTGCAGAGTCGTCTGGTGTTGTGGGAATGATAATCCTCTCTCGAGCTCACCTCTGGTGTTCCTTCGGAAAAATACAGGTTATAATTCAAATCACGTACGTCCGCCGGAACCCGAAAGTAGCCCGGCAACTCGTCAGCGCGGACCATTTCCTCTCGGGTCAGCAGCGTTTCGTAAAGCTTTTCCCCGTGTCGAGTCCCGATTATTTTGATGGGGTTGTCGGCCTGCAAGAGGCTCTTCAAAGCATCCGCCAACGTGGCAAGGGTTGCGGCCGGAGCCTTCTGAACGAACAAATCACCAGGCTTTCCGTTTTGAAGCGCGAAGAGAACGAGCTCAACGGCGTCCTCGAGCGACATCATGAAGCGCGTCATCCGCGGGTCTGTCACGGTAATCGGTTGTCCCGTCTCAATTTGCTTGATGAAAAGGGGGATGACGGAGCCGCGCGAGCACATGACGTTCCCGTAGCGGGTTGCGCAAAAGACTATACCTCGTTCCGCCGCGACCCTCGAACGGGCGGTCATCAGCTTTTCTGCCAGCGCCTTGGACATCCCCATTGCGTTAATGGGGTAGGCAGCTTTGTCCGTGCTTAACACGACAACACTTTTAACGCAGTTATCCAATGCAGCTTGTAAAACATTATCCGTCCCAATGGTATTTGTAAGTATAGCTTCCATGGGATAAAATTCGCATGAGGGCACTTGTTTCAGGGCTGCTGCCTGAAAAATACAGTCAACTCCAGCGCTTGCGTCAAGCAGCGAGTTCAGACTACGGACGTCCCCTATATAGAACTTGATACGGTTATCCTTATACCTATGCCGGAGGTCGTCCTGCTTCTTTTCATCACGGGAAAAAATCCTGATCTCCCGGATATCCGTTCCCAAAAAGCGTTCCAGAACCGCGTTCCCGAAGCTGCCCGTTCCTCCGGTAATTAAAAGAGTTTTATTTGTAAACATGGTGCAAACAATGAGGAGTCATTTTATTAGTTGGAAAATTCAGAACTGCGACTCAATGGTGTCCCGCAACATCGAACGATTTCTTGCTTCAACAGTTTGGTCTCCGGTGATTCTATGACCATATTGAGCGCAACGTGCGGAGACCGTTTGAAATTCTTTTTCGTCCATGTCGACAAATCGATTTAGCACTCGCACGAACGCTTGTCTTTCAGCCAAGGCGCAATCGGCCCCGACACCGAGCTCTTCCAAGTTGCGCCAAGGTGTTGTATCGCTAAGAAGGACGGGGCACCCCGCCAAAAAAGCCTCAACTATCACGTGCCCGTAATTTTCGCCCTGAGTCGGAAAGAAGAAGAGGTGCGCCCGCCGAAAGTGCGCTTCGACATCCTTATGGGATAGAGCGCCGCAATAAGCTGCGCTGATGTTGGATGGAAGCTTGCAAATCAATTCCTCACAACGGTTCCAGTAAGGAAGATCTTCCCTTGGGCCATAAATCGAGAAGCATACCGTGCCGCGAATCTTCGCCAATAACTCCAATGCAAAATGAAGGTTCTTTTTTTGCGATATGCGCGATATAAAAATGACCTCCAGAAACCCGCTCCGTTTAGTTCGCGCAGAAACTGGGACTTCCGAGCGGGGGCAGAGCGGCGCACAAACAATATCCGGTGCGACTCGAATCTTACAGCTAAAAGGCGGTGCAATCCGGAATTTTTCCGCTCCACCGATGGCCTCTTGTATATCTTTGAGTTCCCACTCAGTGGAGGCATGCCAAGTCGCGCCTTCTCCCAGCCGAAAAAGGCGAAAAAAGGCTAGATATGCCCGCTTTCGCATAGGCTTAATCGCGAGGGCTCCTTTCGAAAATTCTCCGCGCGGCGCGATCAAGACGCGCGCTTTCAGCGATTTCCACAATCTGCAACAGATCAGGGGCATTATTGAAAAACGCCGTGAGAAGAAACTGTTGAAATAAATTAAATCCGGTTTTAGATCCGCCATTATTGCTGGCAGACGTGTCCATCCCCATGAAGGGAGGTATAAAACCTTTGCCTTGCCGACGTTCGTCCAACGATTTGGAATAATGTCGGGGTAAGGATCTGGATCGGATAAATCTCGGTCTGATGTAACAATACGAAATTCGAATTCCCCTCCTAAAGAAAGCACCATATTCGCTAGGCTCTGTATCGGCCCGCCACCCTTATTCCCAGGAAGGTAATAATCACTGAACGCAAGAATAACATGACGTTTCATCAAGCGAGATTCAAATCGGTTCGGACGGAAGACGAATGAGAATCGGATTTAAGCACCTTTCTTATATACTCCGCAACCCGTTGGCCTTGACGTGGCCAGGTTTTCTGATCTAGCATAAACCGCCTAGCGTCGCGTCCTACCTTCTGTCGATCGGTGCGCGGGATGTCGAGAACCTGTTCAATGAGCCTCGCCAGACCGTGCGGCGTCTCGTCCTTTAAAAGATAGCAGATGCTGCCAAACTCACTTTCCACATGGCCTGTGCATGTAGAAATAACAGGCGTCCCCGATGCGAGATATTCCATTAGCTTCGAGGGAAAGAAGAAGTCAGTATTCACCCGACGCGTGATCCGAATGTTCAACAAAATATCTGCGGTCTGGTAGAGCTTCAATACCTCCTTGAAACTAAGAAAGCCCACGTACTTGATCCTTGAATCCTTATAGCTTGCCCTTACCACATGATCCACAAGAGGGCCCGCACCCGCTATAATTACTTCTATATTCTTTCTGTCAATATGAGAAAGCGCTTCGAGGATTTCCTCTACACCATTCAGCTCGTCGACACTCCCCGCAGCAACCAAGCGAAACGCTCTCGTTGAGTCTCCATCGAAATCTCCATTAATGGGCTCTGCGCGTTCCGATTCTTTGCTTATTCCGCCCTCTACCCGAAGGAAATCTCTTCCTGGTGCGAGAGTGCTCACAATGGAGTCACTTACAGCGACGATTCCATCCAGACGCGCAATCGTAAGTCGTTGGAAGTAATAATCGAATCTTGACAACAGCGTCTTCGAAACGGTGATGCCGGGCACATGAACGTCGTTAATGGAAGCGATGAGTTTGGCTCGCATTATCATGGAGGCAGCGAGTATCATTATCCCCGGCGGCACCGAGAGGTTAAACAAGTAGACGACATGCTGTTGAGCGTTCCTGCACCGCCACCGCCATCGAAACAGGTGCCACACCATTGAGAACGCGATAGAAATCTGCTTTATTACAGGCAGGTTGGGAAACGGTGCCAAAGTTACCTCTGACCCATCCTCGAGACGGACCTGCCGGGCCGGTATCCATAAGCGCCTCGCTTTTGGAAAGGATGGAACATGTTCGTAAGAAAGGATCACACTGGTGGGGAGGCCGGCGAGCCTAAGCGCTGAGATCAGTTCACTCTGAAAACGAACTCCGGCCCGCGAAAACGCAGGGGTTTGGAATTCGGGGAGATCGGGCAAGACGCTCCCCACATACGCTACGGCGACCGAAGAACAATTCGAGTTATTTGATAAGGACACCCCAACCAAGACTTTAGACAACTAGCGGCAGCTCGCAAGGCGCTCATAGGCCTGGGCGAACCGGCCTGCATTTATGCTTTCATTATGAAGTTTGACGGTCACGCGATAGTTACCCTCTCCAAGCTCTTCACTGAACTCTGGATGCGATAGCAGATACTCCATCTTTTCTGCGAGGGCCAAACTATCTCCGGGCCTTATGCATAAAGCGGTTTTCCCATCGGTGAGAAATTCACGGACATTAGGAAAGTCCGATATGATCACCGGTTTAGCCATTGCGCCGGCTTCCAGCAGAGGACGTGATTGGTGAGGTTCAACTGCAGGGAAGACGACAAGATCCGTCGCAGCATAAAGCGCGGGTACATCAGCTATCATGCCTAAGAGCCTTACTTTGGAACGCAATGGTTCTGCGGCAATCTTTGTCATAGCGGCGGTTTGGTATTCGGTTCCCCTCCGAACTCGACTCTGATGAACGAGCCGATGCAAGAAGCCAAGGCGCGAAGGATCCACCGGTTTGTTATATCCCGCTATTAGAACTACCAGTTTCGGAACTCTGAGACGGGCAGCAGCCTCTAACAATACCGACGTGCCCTTAATCCGGGAGAGGCCGCCAAGAAAAAGAACTACTTTTGCGTCTGTTGCGATGTCGAAACGTGTGCGAGCCGCTTTCTTGGAAAGACCACGATCGAACTCCCTTAGGTCTACCCAGTTTGGAATGACCTCGGCCTCTCTACCTTCGAACCCAAAAGCTTTTCGATCGAAGCTCGAGATAAATATCGGGAGATCTACCTGGTTCCTTAGGACGCTTTCCAGCCATTTGCTTCTCCAACCAAGAGTGCCCTTTACTAGTGTCTCTTGGACCAGGCACAGCACCTTGACTGAAGGTCTCGCAACCAGAGATGCGAAAGGGGCCAGAGTGACAGCGTTCAAATGGACAATGTTCGGCTTGATTTCGGCAATATAGCGTCTCCAAAAGGCGCGATCTTTGAACATTCCCCAAAGAGATCGAATGAAAAGCGGATGGAGTGCGTGAGTATGGCAACCGGAGGTATGAGCAAATTGATGTATAGGGCGTTCAGAAATGCGCACTATTGCGCCCGTCTGAGAAAATTGTTGAACTGCATCGCCCTGAGGCGTGACAATTATGCACTCGAACTTTGTTTTATCAAGCTTGCGAACGATGTTCGAAAGCATCGAGCTCGCCCCGCCGCGTCCCCCGAATTGATGCAAGAAAAGAACCCGAATCATAACCGCCAGACCTCCGGCGCTCGGGAGAGATCGGACTTATCACCCGAAATCTGGCGGATGCCGGGCCATGCTGCCACCACAGATCCGCAGAGCAACAGGTATGTTTCATTCATCAAATAGAACAAAAAAACGGGATTCATGATGGTGGCCGCGAGGAACAGCACAAGGCCTATCGCCGCCATAAACGCCCAAGCCCTTACCTCTTCACGCGTGTCCTTACGAAAGGTCCGCAGTGCCCGAGCGAGTGCAACAAACAGCAGTCCAAAGTAGCCTATGAAGCCCACCAGCCCAAGTTGCGCAGGAACATCGACTATGCTCGAATGAAAGCCTATGTATTGATATGCATCATCGATCCAGCCTAGAAGTCCAACGCCGTAGAGTGGGCTGGTAAGCCACGTTCGATAAGAAACAGCGAGAAGGTCAACTCGGGCGGCAATACTGCTGTCAGCGTAAAGCCCCGCTCGTTCAATCGATTGCACTCTCTTATCTACGTTGATGAAGTCCAACTTAGTGATTAGTATAGATCCCAAACCAATGAGGAAAGCGGCGCTAAGGGTAGCTACTTTCAACTTGGACCCTGAGGGAACGAGGAAAAGACCCGCCAGCAGAAGTAGGAAGCCGAGTAGAACTAGCGCATCAGCAGATAGAAAGCCCCCTCTTCGTTCCGCCACTATCAGGAAACATCCACCCGCGAATAGCCACCCCTTCCGGAAGGTTGATTTGCTGAGCGAGGCGGTCGCGAACGCACAGATGGCGGCTATTGACATGGCCATATAACCATGAGTGTTATACAACCCCATTTCAGTCGCAAGCTCGTATTGTTCCGATCCCTGCATGTATCTGGAATATGAGTAGGCCGTCGTTTCGTCTACGGCGAAGGAAGCGGTTTTTTCGCTGTAAATCTGGATAACGCCAGCAATCGATAGGCCGACCAGCCACGCGGATCCATATCGGCGAAAACAGCCTAAGGACGCGGGCGACAGTGTAACAATGGCCCATACAATCCCATATCTTATAAGAGAGCCGAAAACTGTCGGGTAGGCCGCTGCGCTTGCACGAACCAGCCCGATGAGGCAAGAAGCGATGAAAATCAAAGACAGAATTCGCCAAGGTAAGTCGTGTACTACCCGTCGCCGAGAAGAGTTGAAAAGAATTGCCAAGGTCAGGACGGAGAGAACGCCCATAAGGTTGCTAACTGACGCCGGCCCAATACGAAATTGGCTAATCGGCAGCACCGGCGCAATGACAAAATACAAGGTAGGTATCCACATGAGTTTGGATTGCGTCCTCCCTCGGAGAGGCTCACTACGCCTCGTGCGTGACGCCGTCTTTTGTAAATGCGAAACCATTAGATCGGATTTCCACCTGAAGCCGAACAACCGCTTCCTCGATAGTCTCGATACCTTTGTGACTGCTAAAGGAAGATGTTGGCCTCAGTCCGAATGATCGTTGTGTCAAAAATTTCGCCCGGGTGAAACCCAAGCAAACAAAATTCCAGAGAAGCGATGTGCTAGCAGCGGGTAGCCGTTGGCCTGCTTCTCGGACAGCGCTTCGAAATTGAGGCAATATGTGTGATAGGAAGCGGGGGTAAAACATCAGGAGCCAGGCGTAGAGCTTCGCAACGTTGAACTCCCGCAGGAGGTCCTTGCGGCCCATACGCCGGAGTGAAGTGACGAAGGCCTCGGCCCAGATGGTTTGAACAGAATAGAAAGGAGGAACGATAGGGGACCACTCCCTCAGCCAATCCGACCCGAGGTGTTCCTGTTCCTGGAGAGAACCCACATGTCGATTCAAGCCGCTTAGCCCTGCGTTGCTGCGCGCCGAGGACGCCGGAAGAAACAGTGGGTAGTCAACTACGCAAACCCGGCGCGCGACAGTTCCAAGCGCTGCAGCTGCTGCGAGGTCAGGGCTCACCCCCGGAAAAAAACTGCCCGATTTCAATTTTATTGCATCAAAGAGCTCTCTCCGGACTATCCCGTAATACGCCCGGGGCAACATGTGGAATTGTTGTCCGGCATCGCGGGCGCACTTCTTGAGCTCCTCTTTCGGATCGGGCTCAATGATCTCGCCTGTCACTGGCGTGAGTCTAAGCTCTCCGGGTGCAAGACTCGTACGATTTGCCACTTTGAGATCCGGCCAGAAATAGTGAGCACTGTTTAACGGAACAACAACATCATAGCCCTTTCTTTTCGCCCATTCCGTGGCAGGTAAAATTTCAGGGTTCACCCCGTCATCGTCACCGATGAACGCAACATACTCTCCTGTAACTCCCCTCATCGAACGATCATAGTTCCCGCTCTGCGAGGTTCTTAAACTTGAATAGTGATAAACAATGCGATTATCAGGTACGTTTTCCCTTATCCACATATGGAGGCCGTCGTCATCACTATTGTCCTCAATCACTACCTCCAGAAGAGCCGACTTTATGCGGGTAAGACTTTTAATAGCCGATCGGGCATATACGTTTCGATTGCGCGTGGGCACCACGATCGAAAGGAGAGGACGGTTCTCGGTGCGTTCGAGGCTTTGTGTCACTGAAAGCATGGCAGAAACCGCCGTCGAATTGCCTGGGATATTATTTCCAACCTTGCTATGGGAAGGGGACGGACCAGAGCGCTCGACAGGATTGCATAACATACAGCCCCTGTGGACAATTTGGCCACAAGGACAAGCGGCCACGAGACCTGCGCAGAATCAAAAAGCCAGCCGACGCCGAGCATCGCCATCGTTGAGACGGTCGTGCTTGAGATGATCGGCGCCAGCGAAGAGAGCGACACCCTCAGCGAAAGCCCGGCGCCGCGATGTGCGTAATATGCCGTTAAAAGCGGGAGCGGAACTGAGAAGAGCAATGCCATTGATACAGCTACTCCTATTGTGCCCCAACGTGACCCGATGTACAACAATAGAGCTACGAGAGGCAAGGTGGCCGCTGAGAGCGTAAACATCGCACGAACGCTTCCACTTGCCACAAATAACCATCCCATCGACTGCGTTAAGGGGAGTATCAAAGCAGGAAATGAAAGTATAATGAATAGTGGAACTACTGGTTCCCAACTTGGTCCATAGAGCAGACGAATGACTTCTGGGGCTGCAACCGCCAGCCAGGCCGCGAGTGGGCAACCCACAAACGCCATCAAACGCAAAGTTTTAATGTAAAGATTTCCTAGCCGGACAATATCCGTCCGAACAGCAGACAACGCCGGAACCATTACGTCTGTCAAGGTTGCTGCTGCGAAGCTTGCCGGAAGAGTCCGTAAGTAGATGGCACGGGAGTAAAACCCGAGCTCCGTCGCGCCGCAAAAGTGGCCTACCAGGATCGCATCGAGACTTAACTGGAAATAGGAAAGGACGTTGCATGCGCCCAGATATCCACCGAAACGGAGCAGAGATAGTGCTTCCCAAGAGAAGTGAGGGAACCCGGGCCGGTAACGCGCAAAACCGATGGAGAGCGATAAGAGCAGAACTGAATTCATAACAATTTGGGCACCCAGGGCCCAGTAGCGGCTTCCGGCCGCAGCCAGACATACCGAAAAGAACGAACTGAGGGCCATACTCAATGTCTGGCAGGTCGCCACTTCGCGTTGTCGCATTTGTCGCTTCAATAGTGCGATCGGCTGAATTGCAAGCCCGTTAAGAAAGAGGCTGACTCCAAGGACCCGGCACAGAGGGGCCAATTCTGGTGTCTGGTAAAAAGCGGCAATCGGTTTTGCAACAACGATACAACCGATCCAGGCCCCTAAACCAAGTAGAGCTCCGGTCCAGAAAAGTGTATTAATCTCCTCGGCAGTTATACGGCCCTTCTGGACGGTCGCCCAGGCCAATCCCCAATCTGAAATAATCGTTAGGAAGCTTAGCACGGTCGAAAGCATGGCGATGAGCCCAAAATCCGATGCTGGAAGGAGACGAGATAACGCCCCAGCTGTGGCAAAATTCACGCATTGGCGCACTATCAACAGTCCGACCGACCATCTTGCTCCGGTCCGCGCCAACTTGCCGACATCGCCAGCACCTGGCGGGCGACAAATCTCGGTTTCAGTTTCCAATGAGTGGATTATTCCCCGGATCCGACGGCGGCCGTGCTCAAAATCGCTTAACGCAAAACAGCCTGAACGCCAATGAAGGTCGCTTCTCTGTGAGAAGCTGCGAAAGTAAGGAGAGGCGTTCCCAGAAAAAAGTCGGCTTCCATCGCACAGTTGCCATCTCGCCTCGTAAACTCTTTAGTCCCTGTATACCGATGACAGTATAACCTCGGTGCTGCATTTCGCGTGCATTCCAGCCGCTAAGGTGGCGTTGGAGCGGATTGCCGTACTCCTCACCTTGTGGAAGAAATCCGTTCGGAGTGTAAATTATAACGCTCTTGCGGGCGAGATGTTCCATTTGAGCGATCAACTCTAATCCGTCCTGGCGTTCAAGATGTTCTATTAAATCACAAGCGATCACGCAATCGAACGACTTGGGACCAAAGGCTTCTTTTATCGAAAGAACATTCATTAATCGATATTCGTCGTGGAGCTTACGAGAGCGGCTTTCCTCGAGCACGGGCGCGTACGCGTCCACCCCGACTAGGTGAGCAGGGCGTTTGCGAAGAAGTTGGACGGGTGAGTTAAATCCACAACCCACGTCCAAAAGTGATTGGCAGTGTTCTTCTATCTCGTTCCGAAAGTGGATTGCAAATTGATCCCGGAGCGGACCGAATATCTTCCGAGAGATTGGTTGGAGCGTAGAACGCAATAGGCCCGTGACATAATTGGGGTTCATCTTGCAGCTTTTGACGTTCGGGAATCGCGGTCACTGAGACCCGCTATAAACGGTTAAAAACGGTACCGACGGCGCTAACGACGGCGTCTAGTTGCTCTCGTGCTAATTCGGGATAGATTGGAATGCTAAGCGCCTCGTTTCCAAGACGGGTCGCTACAGGGCATGTGTCCTCGGAAGGGCTTACGCAATATGAGAAGCACTGCTGCTTATGCATTGGAACCGGGTAATACACTTCGTTGCCTATTTCGCAAGTAGAAAGGTGTGCTCGCAACATAGTTCTATGACCTGAACCGACCACGCGCAGAGTGTATTGGTTCCAGATATGGTCTTGGTCAGCGTTCGTCCGCGGAAGCACTAAACGCGCGTTATCGCTGTTTTCGCCATCATGCGCGACACCAGACAATTTTCTAAATTCTTGAGTGTAATAAGCTGCATTCGCCCTTCGACGCGCCGTATACCGTTGAAGGTGTGGGAGCTTAACACGTAGAAACGCGGCCTGTAATGAATCCAAACGGAAATTACCGCCAACCGCTTTGTGGTAATACTTAGGGTTCGCTCCATGATTTCTGAGCAGCCTTGCACTTTCGGCCAGAGCATCGTTGTTGGAAACAAGCATTCCCGCGTCTCCCAGTGCGCCGAGGTTTTTCGAAGGAAAGAAGCTAAATGTTCCAAAATCTCCAATTGTCCCGGCGGCTTGGCCTTTGTAATGGGCTCCCAGCGACTGCGCGGCATCCTCAATGACCGCCAAATTGTGCTTCCGGGCTAAACGCATTACTTCATCCATTTTCGCGCACTGTCCAAACAGGTGAACAGGAATAATCGCCTTGGCGCGAGAACTGATCTTGCGCGCAAGATCGACGGTGCACAGGTTGAAGGTGAGAAGATCCGCATCGACAAATACCGGCGTCGCTCCGGTTCGCGCCACACATCCTGCAGTAGCGAAAAAGGTGTACGTGGGGCAAAGCACTTCATCTCCTGGCCCAATTCCTAATGCCATCAGCGCAAGCAGAAGCGCGTCGGTTCCGGAAGAGACTCCAATCGCATGCTTGGCCCCAACCATCCCGGCGACCTCCATTTCCAGCGCGACGACGTCGGGGCCCAGAATGAATTGTCCCGACTGGAGGACTCGTTCGAATGCTTCCTTTAGTTCAAATGCCAAAGGCGAGTTCTGAGCGTTAACATCAAGGAGCGGCACAGGCATGTGCATCTGGATCACAAAGGAGAGGATGGGCCTAAAAGGGATAGCCTATTGTGCGCAGAGCTCTTGGATCCCCTTAGCCCAGGAGTACTCCGGAATATAACCGAGAAAACGCTTAGCTCTTGAAATATCCGCGAGAGAGTGTCGCACATCGCCCGCCCGGAAAGGTCCATAACTTGGCTTAAGGCGGTGAATCTTGGGATATCGAGTAAGCAAAGCTTCACTTAGAGCCAGGAAGAGTTCGTTCAAGGTGACTTGCTCATTGGCCGCAATATTAAACACTCTGGCGTCGAGTTTGGAGCTAGGCACCTTCGCCGCGAGGATGTTGGCTTGCACAACGTTGTCGACATAGCAAAAATCACGGCTTGTGAGGCCATCCCCGTTGATACGGATTTTCTCACCTCGCTGCATGGCTGCGATCCACTTGGGTATCACAGCAGCGTATTGTCCATCAGGGTCCTGACGCGGCCCGAAAACGTTAAAATAGCGCAAGCCGACACATTCGAGACCATAGCATCTTTCAAAAACCTCGGCATACAGTTCGTCCGCATACTTTGTTACGGCATAGGGCGAGAGAGGCCGGCCAATTCTTTTTTCAACCTTGGGCAACTCCTTCTCGTCTCCATACACGGCGCTGCTCGATGCATACACAAAGCGTTTGATACGGCTTTTTTGAGCAGAATTAAGGATATTCAGGAAGCCTGTAACATTAGCTCCATGTACCTCGATGGGATCTTCGATAGATCGCGGAACTGAACCAAGCGCGGCCTGATGCAAAACGTAATCGACACCTCGACACGCCCGTATACAGGTTTCGATCTCGCGAATATCGCCCTCAATCATCGCAAACCGTTCCCACGCGTTGGGACTAGTTGCGCGCTGAACTTGTTTCAAATTCTCCCTCTTCCCTGTGCTCAGGTTATCTAAACCACGAACTTTCTGTCCGAGCGAGAGCAACTCCTCAATGAGGTGTGATCCGATAAAGCCGGCGCACCCTGTGACGAGCCAGACTTCTGGTTGTTCGCGAAGCTTTCTCTTAATTCTTTGGTAAGCAGTCATCAGTTAATGGCTACCGTTGTTGTCCGCGCTACAAACCCGAGCTCGTACTCGGGCAGTAGGCAAAGTCCCATTCCACGCAGGAAGCGATAAAGGCCGAAGCCTCCTCTCAGTTTTTTAGAGATCACCGCCGAGAGCCGGTCGAAACGGAATTTAGACAATTGCTTGTGTTCGATCACGAAACCTGCCCGAGTTAGTAACTGACCAAACGAGGCAGGGGTCCATGAATACAAGTGGTGGGCGAGGTTTCCTTGGCGATATCTCTGGTATCTTTTTTCCCGTTCAAAAGGCACAAACAACAGAATTCTCCCTTCAGGTGCTAGGAGACTCTTGATTGTGCATAGGCAGGATAAAGGACTAACGACATGTTCGATAACGTGGTGCAGTAAGATCACATTAAATCTCCCTTGCGGAAGAGAAGCTTCCTCGGCTTCAAAGCGGATCCCGTTGGCTTCGACATGTTCCCGCAACTCGGCCGTCAAATCAAATCCAACCTTTTCAGCACAAGACACGGCCGCGAGGTTCCATCCAAAGCCAACCCCGTACTCGAGCACGTGATCTGTTGCTGTGATCCATCGTTGAAATTTTTCGGCGCGAACCGTTGCAAGCCAATGCTCCGTCCCGCCAGGAAGACGGCGCGCTTGGTGGTAGGCGGAGCCGAACTCTTTCTTATAGTCAAACTGCCGAACCACTAGAACTAGAAGCCTGGTAGTCCAAATGTCTTGGGCCTGGGGATGCTACCAACAGCTATATGAGTCCTTCCAGCCAACCATAATCATCACGCCTTGTAAACCTTGGCCGCAGGATTTTGCACCTGCTTCATCGCGTTGCGCGTGTCGACCACACATTTGGCCCAGGCGCCGAGTTCCTTGTAATTGACCGCATCATGCGCCGTCGAAATCAGGACCACATCGTAGCCGGAAATCGTCGCTTTGTCCCAGGCGATGGACTTCGTTCCAGCCCAGTGCGGATGCTCCCGGGTTGGCCGAATGACCGGCACGAAAGGATCGTAATATGAAACCTGCGCGCCTCGGTGGCTGAGCATATCCAGGAGGATGTAGCTTGGGGATTCGCGGTCGTCGTCGACGTTCGCTTTGTAAGCCAGGCCGAGCAACAGCACTTTGCTCCCCTTAAGCGCTTTCGATGAGTCGTTCAGCGCTTCCGCCACGCGGTGCACCACGTATTCAGGCATCGAGGTGTTGATTTCGCCAGCCAGTTCGATGAAGCGCGTGTTCTTGCCATATTCCCGCGCCTTCCAGGTGAGATAAAATGGATCGATCGGGATACAATGCCCGCCCAAACCCGGGCCCGGGTAAAACGCCATATAACCAAATGGTTTGGTTTTGGCCGCATTAATGACTTCCCAAACATCGATCCCCATCGCCTCGTAGACCATCTTCAACTCGTTGACCAAAGCGATGTTCACTCCGCGGAAAATGTTTTCGAGCAGTTTGGTTGCTTCCGCCGCTCGGCACGATGATACCGGCACCAACGTTTTGATCGCCAGGCCGTAGAGCGCTTTGGTCTTTTCCAAACAGGCTGGTGTCAGGCCGCCGATAACTTTGGGAATCTCGGCCACTTTGCTATTCGGATTGCCGGGATCCTCGCGCTCTGGTGAAAAAGCGAGGTGAAAATCGGTCCCCGCCTTCAATTTCGAACCTTTTTCCAGGACCTCGCGCAAATCTTCGTCCGTGGTCCCAGGGTAGGTGGTGGACTCGAGCACCACCAGAATACCTTTGTGCAAATGCGGTGCGATGCTCTCGCCCGTCTTAATAATGTAAGAAATATCAGGCTCGCGATTTTTGTTCAGCGGAGTCGGGACGCAAATGATCACCGCATCCACAGAGCGAACTTCCGCAAAGTCGGTCGAGGCACGAAACGACTTCTTCTCCAACGCCTGGGCGATGGCGGAGCTTTCAATATGTTTGATATAACTGCGTCCCGCGTTAATGGCATTGACCTTCTCCGGATCGATATCCAACCCCAAAACATTTGCACCGGACCGGGCAAACTGCAGGGAGAGAGGCAGGCCGACATATCCTAAACCGACAATGGCAACTTTCATGCGTGGCAACAACTCACATTAATAACCTTTCGGCCAGCGGGCCGATTCTCTGAACCTTTTTTTGAAACCGTAAGAGCGACTTCAGACGTTCAGTGCAAAACTTATAGTCCTGTTCACTTACCACGCCCCGTTCTACATCTCCCTGCAGCGCCGCCGTAATGCTGGCCAACCGCCGTTGGGATGATTCCAGACGTGGTTTGATAAACTCGCCGTAACTCCCCCTCAGGAGTTGGGCGAGATCGCCCACCGCTTCAAAATGATCGCGTCTATCCCCCCGCACCCAGACCTGGCGGATCGCTCCCCAGCTCGCCAACTGTCGCGTGCCGACGCTCGCACTTCCTTTACTGATCGAAAGCGCAGTTACCATATCATCCAGGGACAACGGCCCTTCCGAAAGGTAAAGCAGCCCGTAAATCTGCCCTGTGGACCGCGGCAACCCGAGAATTTGGAAGAAAGTTCCCGTCGCCTGGATGAAATCACGACGAGCCGAGGATTGAACGGGGTTTTCCGCTCCTTTCGATCCATTTATTTTTGCGTCCAAAGACACTTCGTGCCGGTCAATTCGGGCGCCGCTTTGCGCGTGGCGCGTCCAATCTACACAAAAATTCGTTCAATACATATTGAACAATCGATTCGGACCGAACGGAAGCAAAAAGTTTACCAGATCCTTGCCGGTCCTAACCCCTGGCGCGTCCTGTTCTACCCCACGAGCCGGATTGGTCAAGATCAACACGATCCAAAAAACTGGTGGAAACCGCGTTTTTGGTCCTATCCTGCGGATCGATGCCGGAGTCACCCACCTGAATTTGTGATCAGATTCGTTTTTCGATGGGCTTTTCGCTGCCTGATACTCAGCATTGTGCTGATTGTTGGGTTGCTGTTGCTCAAGGACACGATCGCGCGCTCCTTCGCGGAACAGCAAATTCGCCGCACTACCGGCTTTGACGCAAAAGTCGGAAAGGTTCGATTGGGATTGATCGAACCACGGATCGATATCGAAGGATTGGTCATCTACAATCCCGTTGAGTTCGGTGGCTCGCCGCTGATCGATGCGCCCGATATTCACGTGGAGTATGTGCCCACTGAACTGGCCGCACGTAAAGTTCATCTCAAGTTTCTGCGCTTAAATATTCGCGAGATGAATATTGTGCAGAATAACGGTCGGACCAATCTGCTCGAATGGGCGAGTAAAGCCCCCACTGGGGCCGGCGATTCTAGATCGTCCGGAGGCGGCTATTCATTCAGTGGAATTGATCTTCTGAACCTGACTGTTGGCAAAGTTCGCTACACGGACATGCAGCACCCGAAGCGAAGCCAGGAAGTCCAACTGAAACTCGAAAATCGGCTTGAGCGGAATGTTCGCTCGCCGGACGAGATTGTAAACCTGCTCTTGAAGGAGATTTTTCGCACCGGAATCACGATTTACGTTGATGACCGGCCGCGTCCGAAATCAGCCCGCTGATTTCAAGAAGTTTATTTCCTCCAGCCAGGCCCGCGCACCACGCGACCCGGCTTCGCACCAGTCGGTTCGCCATCCGCAAGCACCTGGATGCCGTTAACCCAGACGTGAACAACGCCGGTCGAATACTGGTGCGGTTGATCGAACGTCGCGTGGTCCTGAATTTTCGCCGGATCGAAAAGGACGAGATCAGCAAAATAATCCTTCTTCACAAGACCGCGCTCCTTGAGCTTCAGGGTCTGAGCGGGAAACGCTGTGAGACGATGAATCGCCTGCTCGAGCGGAACGAGTTTCTCATCACGCACGTATCGCCCGAGCAGCCGCGCAAATGTCCCGTACGCGCGCGGGTGTGGATTGAATTTGAGAAACGGGCCCGCCGGTGCGTAAGAGCCTTCGTCCGAATCAAAGCTCACCCAGGGTAAACGAATCTGGCGGCGGACATTCTCCTCCGACATGAGGAAGTAAACTGTAGCGACGCGACTGCCATCCTCGATCACGAGGTCCATCGCCGTTTCCTGCGGTGACTTGCCGCGCAACGCCGCAACCTCTGCCAGCGTTTTGCCGGTGTACTGCTTGAGCTTCTCGTTCTTGAAACCGACCAACAGGATGCGATCCGGCGATCCTGCGGCGAGAAAGTAATTTTCCCACGCATCGGTGGGTGTCGCCATCTCGCGAGCCACGCGCACGCGAATCTCCGGATGGCGCAGCCGCTCCGCCCATTTTTTGTAGCCGCCCTCCTGAACCCACGGCGGCATCGCGGCGTCGAGTCCTGTCGCGCCGGCCGTATAGGTGTACATATCGGCCGTGATCTGCAGTCCCGCCGCCCGGGCCTTCTCAGTTCGTTCGATGAGCGGTTCGAGTTTATCCCAATTCTGTTTGCCTGCGGCCTTGAGATGATAAATCTCCGCGGGGATTTTCGCTTCGCGCGAAATCGTGAGCAATTCGTCGAACGCCTCGAGCAGCCGCTGACCTTCGCTGCGCATGTGGGAAATGTAGAGCCCGCCGTACGGCGCCGCAGCCTGCGCCAACGCGATCAGTTCATCCGTTTTCGCATAAAATGCTGGTGCGTAAATTAAGGCCGAAGAAAGTCCAAGCGCACCTTCCTCCATAGCTTCGCGAACAAGCCGCTGCATCCGCTCGAGTTCAGCGGTGGTCGGCACGCGGTCTGCATAGCCAATTTCGTGAACGCGAACCGTCGTAGCACCGACGAACGAGGCGACATTCGGAGCAACGCCCCGTGACACGAGGTGATCAAGAAATTGCCCGAGGGTGGTCCAGGGAACGTCGTATTTGATATCAGCCTGCTGCTCGATCATCGTTTGGCGCATCGAGTCATTCAGCGGCGCCATCGAGTCACCTTCGCCCATGACCTCCAGCGTAACGCCCTGGCGAATGTCCGATTGAGAACGGCCATCCTGAATCAACGATTCCTGCGCCTGGCTGAGCATGTTGATGAAGCCGGGCGCAAGCGCGAGCCCGTGCGCATCAATGACTTTCTTCGCCGATCCTGGAAGGCTTGGTCCCACCGCGGCAATACGGTCACCCGAAACGGCAACATCGCCGTTTATCGGCGGTTGGCCCGAACCGTCATAAATCGCCGCGTTGCGAATAATAACATCGAACTCAGCGGCGCAGACAAAAGTGGCCGTGGCGGCAAGAAGCAAGGCTTTCAAGCACATGCGCGGATGTAAGACTATCCTGCCTCCACCGTAAATTGCTTTTCGGTGGGGCCTGTGGTTGGATGCTGAAGGATGTTCATTGATGAGATCAAGGTTTACGCCAGGGCAGGCCATGGCGGCAAAGGGTGCGTCGCGTTTCATCGCGAGGCATTTGTCCCGAAGGGCGGGCCGAGCGGCGGCAACGGCGGACGCGGCGGCAGCGTCATCCTCCAGGCAGATCATGACCTGAACAACCTGATCGCCCAGTATTACACACCCCGCCTGATCGCTCAGGTGGGCGAAGCCGGCATGGGCAAAGGCATGGATGGCCACGCGGGCAAAGATCTCATCGTAAAGGTTCCCTGCGGCACCCTCGTGTGGAAACTGGACTCGGGTAATCCACCTCCGGTCGAAAAAGAATCCCTCGAAGATGAAGAAGGCGAGGCGGAATCCGAAGAGAAGCGACCCTCGTTCCAGGTCGCTGGCGCCGCTCGCCCGGTCCTGCGCCATGCGGGCGGCGAGAAAGCCCTAGAAATCGACCTGACGAAAGAAGATTCGGACAGCAAAGAGCATGATGCCGAGAAGGGCGAACTACTCGTGGACCTGACGGAACACGGCCAGCAATTCGTATTGTGCAAAGGCGGCCGCGGCGGTCTGGGAAATCGCAATTTCGCCACCGCACGTCGTCAGACACCACGCTTCGCCCAACCGGGCGAACCGGGGGAAGAGGGGAATTACTTGCTGGAGCTGCGCATCATCGCGGAGGTCGGACTGGTCGGTTATCCGAATGCCGGCAAATCCACTTTGCTGACTGCCATCTCCAAAGCGCGCCCCAAAATCGCGCCTTATCCTTTCACCACACTGACACCACAAATCGGAATCCTTGAATACCCGGATTGGAAACGGCTGACCGTTTGCGACGTGCCTGGGTTAATCGAGGGCGCTCATCAGAACGTGGGGCTTGGCCACGAGTTTTTGCGACATATCCAGCGCTGCAAAATCATCGTGTTGCTCCTCGATATGGCGGGAACCGACGGCCGGAATCCGTGGGACGATTACAAGCAATTGCTTTCGGAACTGGAGCTTTACGACCCTGCTCTCGTAGAAAAACCGATCTACGTCGTCGCAAATAAAATGGACGAGCCGACCGCGGAGGAAAATTTAAAGAAATTTAAACGGCGCATTCGAAAGGTTCCTGTCCTTCCCATCGCCGCGGCTTTTGACGAAGGGATCGACCTCTTCAAGAAATTGATTCGCCAGGCGGTTGAAGAGACGATGGAAGCATCGCCCAAACGCAAAAAGAACTGAATATGCTCGCCGAGGCTCTGCTGTTCGCAACGTTGGTATTCGACTCCGGTCTGCGTAGCATCAATGCCGTCGGTTATGTGAACGTCCCGGTGCCCACTGGACTTTCGTTGCTGAGTAATCGGCTCATCAATAAGAGCGACTCCAGAATCCTCTCTTTGTTCAGCGCGGTCCATGCCGATGGCACCAAAATTCATCTGCTTAGACAGAACGCTTTTATCACCGGGCGACCAGGTGTTTGTTTTCGATTCGGCGGCTAAGCGCTACGATCTTTATTACTTCGACGATTTCGAGTCACGCTGGGTGCCATCGCCGCCGCCCATCAGGCCCGGCAGCGCCTTTTGCGTCTTCAAGCAAAAGGCCGCCGACTGGGTCGAGACCTTTTCAATCAGAGGTTACTGATCAATCCCGTTCGACTCCGCTGTTCCAATATCTCGCCAGTTCTTCCGGCGGCGGGACTTTAAGCGGCCGGACAATGCGAAAGCCGAGAAACTGCGCATCGGTGTGATACCAGATGCTCTTCGGCAATTGAGGGTCCTGCATTTTCCAGGCGGAGCTGGAGCCGCGACGAGCTGCGCTCCGCAGTGCCAGCGGATCGTCATCCCAGGAACCACCCCGTGCGGAATGTGGATACGGTTTCGTCGCTCTCAACCAGGGGTTGTCCGCGGTGGCGCTAGTGAACTGTTTGTAAGCCTCCGCCTCGTACTGATCCAGGCACCATTCGAGAACGTTGCCATGCATGTCGTAGAGACCCCAGGGATTCGGCTTTTTCATTCCGACCTTTTGGTATTTTGAGCCGCTATTCTCAGCGAACCACGCGTACTCACCGAGCTTCTCCGGATCATCGCCGAAACTATAGGCGGTGGTGGTGCCCGCGCGGCACGCATATTCCCATTCGGCTTCGGTTGGCAACCGATAGAACTGCCCCATTTTCGCGCTTAACCATTTGCAGTAAGTATTCGCGGCGTGCTGCGTCATGCTGATCGCCGGATAATCCTTCTTGCCCATGCCGAAACTCATTTCCACATAAGGAGTGGTCGGCCGCGAAACAGCGTCCGCAAGAACGTGCAGCGCGGGGTTGCTCTTGCGGAGAACCCGCTTCTTTTTCTCTTCCTCGGGAAACATGAACAGTTCGTATTCGTCCCAGGTCACCTCGCAGCGCCCCATCCAGAACGGAGCGATCTGCACCTTGTGCTGCGGGCTCTCATCCGGCTGATGGCCGGGCTCGTTCTCCGGACTGCCCATAGCAAAGTCGCCACCCGGGATCGGAACCATCACGAACTTAACGTCCGTTCCAGGAATGAGGTTCGTGTACTTCTGCATCTCCCCCTGAGACTTCGCTTCAAGGTTGGCGACAATCTTCTCGTAGACGTCCTTAATCAGTTGCGTGTCATCCTTTGCGTTTTCAGCGAGCTTTTTCGGTTCGAGCACAGCGGATGAAGGCCAATAAGCGCCTTGATCGATCCATTGTTTCAACGTTTCGATCAATTCCTTTTTCATCGGGCCGCCCTTGTTCGAAGGAGGCATCAAATCGTCGTGGTCCGCCGGCAGGGTGGTGCTGGTGTAAAGCGGACTTTTCGCACTGTCGAACGGAACAAGAGCCGGTCCTTTCTCGCCCCCCTTCAGCGCGAGATCGCGGGTTTCGAGGCGGAGCTTGCCTTTATCATGACCTTCGCGGTGACAAGCCACACAATTAAATTCGAGAATCGGCTGCACCTCCTTAACGAAGTCGACACGATGCACTTGCTTCAAAACTTCCGATTCCGGCCACACCGCACCTTGATCGATCCACAGACGGAGCTTCTCTGTCTGTTCCTTCTGCAGGCGTTCCCCTTTGGGCGGCATCGCCTTGTCGTGGTCCGCCGCGACAATGGTACTGGTGTAGAGAGGACTTTCCGAAGCCTTTCCCGGGACGATGGCCGTCCCTTCGTCCCCGCCTTTGATCGCGTTCACCCGAGTGTCTACGCGCAGACCGCCCTTGGGCTTTTCGCTGCCGTGACAGCTCAGGCATTGGACCTCGAGAATGGGTTTGATGTCCTTGCTGAAATCGATATCAGCGGCCCTGAGGGACCCCATCGAGGCCAGCGCCCCCGCGAGAATGGCAAAACTACGTTTCATCCGATTGTTGGACTACTGTTTCCTCCGGAAAATTTAAAGTCAATTGCGGCGCGTAACGGACGAGTAATGGGCGATCCAAAATGAAAGTCGAACAGAGCTGTGGCCATAACGAAGTCCGCCCGGCCGGCAGTTTCTTGTGTTGGCTGGCGCGGAGGTGTAGTAATATCGTTCAGCCGTGAACGACCATATTCCGCCCAACATCGCCTTCATCGACGGCGAGCCACGTGCCTATGAGCCCAATGACACGTTGTTGAGGTTCGTTGACCGCCATCTCGGTCGCGGGTTTGTGCCGACATTGTGCGATGCGCCGCAACTGGATCCATACGGAGCGTGCCGGGTTTGCTCAGTGGAGGTGGCGCAGACGGCGGAGGGTCCACGCCGCGTGGTGGCCTCGTGTCATACGCCGATCACGCCAGGGGTGCATATTTTTACCCAGTCGCAAAAAGTGCAGAAACTGCGGCGGAATATTCTGGAATTGGTACTCTCGGATCATCCTCCGGAATGCCTCACATGCGAGATCAATGGCAATTGCGAGTTGCAAACAGTGGCCGCGAAAGTCGGCGTGAGGCAGATTCGTTACACGGGCGGCAAGAATCACCTGAATCGCAAGAAGGATCTGTCACATCCTTACATGACTTCGGACCTGGCGAAGTGCATCAATTGTGCGCGATGCGTGCGGGCGTGCGACGAGATACAGGGCCAGTTTGTTCTTTCGATGTACGGGCGCGGTTTTGACGCGCGGATCATCAAAAGTTTCGACACCACCTTTAATGATTCGACCTGCGTCTCGTGCGGGGCCTGTGCGCAAGCGTGTCCCACCTCCGCGATCAGTGATGTTTTTCAATCCAAGGCCATCCAGGCCACGAAGAAGACGCGCACGATCTGCACGTACTGTGGCGTGGGTTGTAACCTGGAGGTGTCGACAAAGGGGAGCGAGATTTTGTCCATCCGCGCTCCGGTCGATGCCGAGGTCAATCACGCGCATACGTGTTTGAAGGGTCGTTACGCATTCAAGTTTTACAATCACCGTGATCGCCTGCGCAAACCGCTCATTCGGTACAACGGCCATTTTCAGGAAGCGACCTGGGATGAAGCGTATGATTACATCGCGAAGAATCTCCAGCGCATCAAGGATGAGCACGGTGGCGACGCCGTGGCCGGCATCTCTTCCGCACGCGCCACGAACGAGGAGAACTATCTCATGCAGAAGTTCATCCGGGTCGTGTTCGGCACGAATAACATTGATGCCTGCGCGCGCGTATGCCATTCGCCCACAGCGTGGGGCATGCAAAAGGCGTTCGGCACCGGCGCGGCCACCAATTCGGTCGTCGATGTCGAATATGCCCAGTGCATTCTCGTGATTGGCGCAAACCCGACCGAGGGCCACCCAGTGACGGGCGCGAAAATCAAACAGCGCGCGATGAAGGGTGTGCCACTGATCGTGATCGATCCGCGTGTGATCGAGATCGTCAAATATGCGACGTATCACCTGCAATTGCGGCCGGGGACGAACGTGGCTCTGCTCAGCATGTTCGCTTACTACATCTGGGAGGCCGGACTGGTCGATCAAGAGTTCATTGAAAAGCGTTGCGAGAACTGGGCTGAGTTTGAAGAGGGACTTCGTTCCCTGAACCTCGACGAATTGGAAAAGATCCACGGCGTCGACCGTAATCTCGTCAAAGCTGCGGCGCTGGCCTACGCAAACGCGGGGGCCGCCATGGCCTTTCACGGTCTGGGCGTCACCGAACACAGCCACGGCTCCAAGAGCATCATGCTGATCGCGGACATCGCCATGATGACTGGCAATATCGGTCGCCGGGGTGTCGGGGTGAATCCGTTGCGAGGGCAAAATAATGTGCAGGGCACCGCGGACATGGGCTGCCAACCGCACCAGGGTGCTGGCTACCTTTCCGTGACCGATCCGGCGAATCACGCGATGTATGAGAAGTTTTACGGCGTGCCGCTTTCGCGTGAGAGCGGTTTGAAGATTCCGCAAATGTACGAGGCAGCCCTGGCCGGGAAACTCAAGGCGCTCTGGATCATGGGTGAGGATGTCGCGCAGACCGATCCGAACACCGAACGCGTCAAGCAGGCCCTGAACGCGCTGGAATTCTTAGTGGTGCAGGAGTTGTTCATGACACCGACCGCCGAGTTCGCTGACGTCGTCCTCCCCGCCTCATCGTTCTTTGAGAAGAGCGGCACGTTCACCAATGGCGAGCGCCGCGTCCAGCGCGTCAACGCCGTGATCCCTCCGCTGCCCGGCACAAAATCCGACGGGCAGATCATCGTGGACATCATGAATCGAATGGGAGCGGCCCAGCCCGCCTACGCGCCCGATACCGTGCTGGCAGAGATCGCACAAGTGGTGCCGTTCTTCAAAGGCGCGACCTGGGAAGGTCTCGGTGACAATGGAAAGCAGTGGCCGATCCTCGAGGGCTGTGTAGGCACCGAGATTCTGCACAAGGAAACTTTCAAGCGTGGCTTGGGTAAATTCCACTTCTTCGAATTCCAGGAGTCGAAGGAAATTGTCCAGAATCGTGACGAGTTTCCGCTCATTCTCACGACCGGCCGCTTGCTCGAGCACTACAATGCTGGAACCATGACGCGCCGCACCGGCAACGCCTTGATCGTGGATCACGATGAAGTCGCGATTAATCCTATGGACGCTGGCCAGAAAGGTATTGAGACAGGCGACATCGTCCGCATCGCTTCTGCTCGCGGAGAAATTCATCTCAAGGCCAAGGTGTCCGATGAAGTTAAGCCCGGCGTCGTCTACGCAACGTTTCATTTCCCTGAAGTGATGGTGAATATCGTCACCAGCAGCGAAACCGACGAATACACGCTTTGCCCCGAATACAAAGTTGTGGCGGTGGATGTGTCAAAAGTCGCCAACCGTGCAGACGTCTCCGGCTCGGTTCGATTTCCGGAACAGACAGTAGCCGCGTTTTGAGAAGAGGTTAAACCAGGGTGACCACGGCAAATGCAGAGCAAACTGCCGTTGCTGCATTCCTGCCCTGGCGGGGTTCGTAAGTCCACATTCCGTGGGCCCTGGCGCGCAGAAACTACGATGCACCCTGCAGTGATGCAAGGTGCATTGCGGTTCGATTCGAATTTTTTACTGCCCGCCGCCAGCCGCGCCGGCTCGCTCGATTAATTTGCCGTCGGGATTGATGTAGCGGATTTCGCCCAATCCGAGTTCGCGAACGCCAGGTTCGATCTTCGCCAGATCACCGACCACGACCCAGATTAAACGGTCCAGATGGACGAGGTCGTCGGTCGATTTGCGAACAGCGTTGACCTCAAGATTTTTCACCCGCTCCGTATAGGTGTTGTAATAATCGTCAGGCAGTCCGTAACGAACGATTTCAGAAATGGAGCCGCTCACTGCCCCCATCGTTTCCCAAATGCCCGAGAGTTCGAGGACCTGCTGCTTTTTGATTTTCGCGACTTCCTGTTCGGTGGCGGGTTTGTCCTTAATAATAGCGCCGAGTTCCTTTGCGATCTCCGCCATCGACTCTTTGGTTTTATCGCTTTGGACCGGAGCGTAAGCGAGGAAAGGACGCTGGCCGCGCGCACCCGTAATCATGGTGTGAGCTCCGTAGGACCAATGCTTGTCTTCGCGCAGATTCATGTTGAGGCGGGCGGTGAATTGGCCACCGAGCACCTGGTTGACCGTGTCGAGCGCGACTTCTTCCGGATTGTCCTTGGGGAGAGTCAAGTTACCTGCGAAAATAATCGATTGAACCGAGCCGGGACGATCCATGAGGTAAAGCACGTTCTTCGTCTCCTGGTCAACTTTGGCAATGTTCTTTTTCGGAACGTCACCCGTTTTCCAATCAGCGAAGAGTTTTTCAAGGCGGGGCTTGATGTCGTCCATTGTCGTGTCGCCCACCACGATGATCGTGGCGTTGTTCGCCTTAAACCAGGTTTGGTAGAATTTTTCCATGTCTGCGCGCGAGAGGCCGCGGACGGTCTCCTCTGTGCCGGACCCTGTGAGCGGGTTCGAGTAGGCGTGGCCCTGGCCGTAAAGCAGCTTCGGAAAGACGCGCAGTGCCATCGACATTGGCTGAACTTTCTCGCGCTTAATCGCGTCGATCTGCTGCTTTTTGAGGCGTTCCAGATCTTCTTGAGGAAACGACGGGTTCAGGATCACGTCGGCGAAAATGTCGAGCGACGGCTCGAGATTCGCCTTAAGCGCGGACAAATGAACGCTCGAATTATCGAGATCGGAACCGGTGCTCAAGTTGGCGCCGAGCGATTGAATCTGATCGCTGATTTCCAGCGCGCTCCGCTTCTTCGTGCCTTCGTCGAGCATGTTCATGGCGAGCTTAGCCGTCCCAGGGACACTGAATGAGTCGGACGCGTAACCAGCATCAAGCATCATGTTGAAGGTGACGACTGGAATGCTGTGCCGCTCGGCGAGAATGATTTTCACGCCGTTTTTCAGCTCGGCGCGCTGCAACGCTGGAAATTTAGTGTCCGCAACTTCGCCCAATTTCGGCAACCCGGAACGATCGGCATCGCTCTTGGTCGTGGAATATTCCGGAAACGGATGCACTTCGAGCACGTAGACGCCATCGGTAAGCCAGGCTTGGGCAACGTCGCGAATCTGTTTCGGAGTCGCTTCGCGCGTGCGCTGCAGGCTGACTTTGTAGTAATCGGGATCGCCGGCGAACACTTGGTTCTGCGCCAGAATGTCGGACTTGCCGCCGAACCCACCAATGCGTTCCGCGCCACGAATAAACGAGGAGAGTGCGGAGATCTTCACGCGCTCGAGCTCTTGCTCGGTCGGGCCATCCTTAATGATCCGCGCCAATTCTTCATCCAGGATCGCTTCGATCTTCTTGAGGTCTTCACCCGGTCGCGCGGTGACCACGATTTGGAACTGGCTGCCGATTTCGCGGGCATCGACGAACGCAGATACCGCCGTGGCAATTTGCTCCTTGTAAACGAGCCGATTGTAAAGACGGCTGGTTTTGCCGGAGGTCAGGAGCGAAGCGAATAAATCAAGATAGTCAGCGTCAGCCGAATCAAATTGAGGAACGTTCCAAACCTTGTAAATGCGCGCCTGGGGCACCCGATCCTGCATCACCTGGCGTTGTGAACCGGTCATTTTGGCAACCCACTTCTCATGACGTGAAACCGGTGGTCCCGACGGAATATCACCGAAATACTTTTCAACCTTCTGATGGACCTCGTCGGCCTGAACGTCGCCTGCGATGACGAGCACAGCGTTCGCCGGGCCGTAGTAGGTCCGGAACCATTCTTTCACATCATCGAGCGACGCAGCGTTGAGATCTTCCATCGATCCGATCACCGTCCAGGAATAAGGATGGTGCGCGGGGTAGGTGCTCTTGGTAATCAACTCACTGGTCAGACCGTAAGGTTGATTCTCTCCCTGACGCTTCTCGTTCTGGACAACCCCGCGCTGTTCATCGAGGCGTTCTTTGGAAATCGCGCCGGCGAAATGGCCCATGCGATCGCTTTCGAGCCAAAGCAAAATATCGAGCGCATTGCCAGGAGCGTTTTCGAAGTAGTTCGTTCGATCTTCGTTGGTCGTCCCATTCGCGCCGGTCGCTCCGACTTGATCGAGCGCTTTAAAATAATCGTCATTGAAGTTCTCGCTGCCGTTGAACATGAGGTGTTCGAACAGATGGGCGAATCCCGTGCGACCGGGCTTCTCGTTCTTGGAGCCCACGTGGTACCATACGTTCACGGCCACAATGGGCGCCTTGTGATCCTCATGCACGATGAGCGTGAGCCCGTTTTTGAGGATGAACTTTTTGTAGGGAATATCGATGGGCTTGGGAAGATTCGCTTCGCCCGCGCGACCGATCGCGCAAAAGCCCGCAACGATAAAGGTGAGCAGCAACCGCCTGTAATTCATAATCCCGATCCTTGGCTAAATGTATGAGAGCGACAGTAGCCCGAATCCGACAAATGACAACTGTCTGGAGAGGTGTGAACAAGCCGTGAATAGTGGCCAATAATTCATGCGGGCCACGCCACACCGATCTGTTATTCTGATTCAGCAATGATCGACGGCACAGACACCACTGGTTCCGGCAGAGAATATTCAAAGCGTCCGCGCAGGCCGCGCGTGAGTGCTGGATTGCCCGCGCCACAGGCGATCGATCGCCTTCCGCCGCATTCGATCGAAGCGGAGCAGGGCGTGCTCGGATGCGTCCTTCTGTCGCCGAATGATTGCCTCGGCATCTGCATCGAGAAATTCAAAAAGGGTGTGGAAGTTTTCTATGATCTGCGCCACCAGGTGGTTTTCGACACGCTGATCGAAATGTATGACAGCAAGCAACCGATCGATCTCATCACGCTTCAGCAAAAGTTAAAGGATAAGAACCAACTCGAACCGGTCGGCGGCGTCACTTATTTGTCGGCACTTCCCGATGCCGTTCCTTCGGCGGCTAACCTCGAGTATTACCTTGATATCGTTCGCGAAAAGTACGTTTTGCGGCGCATGATCACCACCTGCACTGGGGTGGTTTCGAAAGTTTATGATCACGAAGGCAAGGTGGACGGGTTGCTCGACGAAGTTGAGCGGGACATCCTGAAGATCAGCGAAGAGCGGATCGAAGGCACATCCATGGCGATGAAGGACCTCGTTCATCGCGCGATCAATACGATCGAGGATTATCATCAGCGCCAGGGCATGCTCACCGGTGTCGGCACCGGCTTCGTCGACTTCGACAAAATGACCAGCGGCTTGCACGGCGGCGAAATGATCGTTATCGCGGCGCGCCCCAGCATGGGTAAAACCTCACTCGTGATGAACATCGTCGAGCACGTGGTTCTGGAGGAAAAACTCCCGGTGGGAGTGTTCAGTCTGGAAATGACTGCGGAATCGCTCGTCCTTCGTATGCTTTGCTCGCGCGCACGCGTGAACATGCGCAACATTCGCGATGGTTTTTTGGCGGAACGCGATTTCCCGAAGCTCACCGGTGCCGCAGGCAAACTCGCTAACGCACCGCTCTATATCGACGACACCGCCGGTCTTTCGATTCTGCAATTGCGCGCAAAGGCGCGTCGGATGCACCAACAATACGGCATTAAGATGGTCGTGATCGACTATCTCCAATTGTGTAATGCGGGCCAATCTCGTGTGGAAAATCGTCAGCAGGAAGTCGCGCAAATTTCCAACGGCGTCAAAGCGCTGGCGAAGGAACTTAATGTCCCGGTGATTGTCCTCAGCCAGTTAAACCGCGAATTGGAAAAGGACAAGAGCCGCAAACCACGTCTCTCCGACCTTCGCGAATCCGGCGCCATCGAGCAGGACGCCGATCTTATTGCGTTGTTGTATAAGCCGGACGAAGGCAAAGACGACGACGAGGGAGGTCAACCACAAGACCACGAAGCAATCCCAGTCAATCTGCTCATCGCGAAGCAACGCAACGGCCCGACAGGCGACGTGCATCTAACGTTCTTCAAAGGCTACACCCGTTTCGAAAGCGCGGCGAAAGTTGCGGATGTGCCGGCGTAACTTTAGAAGGTGCGCTCCGCGCCAGGGCAGCATCAATCGAGGATCTCTTCCTTTTCAACGTTCTTGTGACGCGACACCAGGCGCAAAATACTATTAAGGGTTCCGACGCGGATTGGGCTGTGATTCGGGACGGGAATTCGCTGGCGTGAGGGTGTTTCAGTTTGCAGGATTATATGGCTGCCCTCCTGCTTCAATTCGATGTAGCCCCAGTTCTTGCAAAGGATCCTTGCAAGTTCTCGCCCTGAAAGATCACGAGGGATCTTCACGCTACCGACAAAACCTCATCTCGGACCAGGTGAAGGCGTATTGTGTTCGGGATCTTTTCAGGCTGATCGAAGTAGAATGTGCGCACCACTTCCTGCACGTTCTTGCGCAACTCCTCCCAGGTGTCTCCTTCTGTCACTATCGTGTCGGACAGGCATTCAGCGCAGTAGCCGCCATCTGCCTCCTGAACCACTTCAAAGACAAGTTCGTTCATGCAGCAACTTATGCGCCTGCGAGTTGGTCATCAAGCGAAAGGAAGAAAGCTATCCTACCTTTCGCATAGCGCTCAATACATCGTGAGCGAGATCTTCTGCTTGAACTCCTCGACCGAACCTTTCTTGCGGGCGAATTCGTCCAGGACTCCTTTTTTGATCCGCATGACCATGGTCGAACTTTCGGCGATTACTTCGCTGCGCCCCACTTCGACCGGGCGATAAGCCCCATCACCTCCACCACCATAACCGCCACGCACGAGGAAATCGACGGTGCCATCGACTTCGGCAACAGGATTGCGTCCCCGCACAACAACCGTGATCCAATCGCCGTCGCGCAGATTGCGGATATGAGCAGCGTTGCGGAGATCGTCGATAATGGAGTCGCGAAATTCCTCGAATTGGTGCGGATCGAACTCACGACGAGCCACACGCTGGCCACGGCCGGGGCCAGGGAAGATTTCGTTTCGGGCCTCATTCCATTCTTCATTGGCGGCACCGCCAGCCTTGTCGTCGATGACTTCCATTTTTGGTTCGGGCTGAAGCGGAATATTTACGTTCAGAGTAAAGAGAACCCCGTAGTCTTCGAGGTAGACCGCACGAATTCCTTTTCCTCCCGCGAGGGCCAGAATTGGAATGCCCGCAGCCTCTTCATGGTCGTCTTTGTAATCCGCCGCACTCTTTTCAAGAATGCGCGACATGATCGCGAGATCCTCCTGCAATTGCGCCGTGGTTTTGGCGTCGGCTTTCCCGCTTCGAACGATGAGAGGGCGTGAAAGGCGTTCCGATGAAAACGAGCGATTGAATGAAAACGCTTTGATTTCAGCCACCGCACCGTGCCGAGGCGCTGCTTGCGCCGTGGGCTTGCTCGAACGCTTCGCTTTCGAGCCAGGTGGTCCTGGGTTGACCGGTACGCCGGGCGGATTCTCCACATTCACATCGCTGTTGCTTTCTTTCTCCTTCGGTTGATCCGCGAAAAGATTTGCCGCCAGGCAAGCGGCTGCGAGCAGAGGAAAGTATTTTTTCATGGTTTATTGTTGTTCGTCTGTTCTGGTCGTGCCCGTCACCGACGCGAGTTGCAAAAACTGACGCTGTGTATGGCGCGCACTTTCATCGGTGAAAAGCGCGACCTTCTCAATATCCTGTCGCATACGCAGATAATCCTGCTCCCATTTCTCTTGAATTTCCTGGAACGCGGCCGCGAGCGTTTTGTCCTGTTCGCGCAGGGCCGCCAGCGCGACAGCCGCTTGCTCTCGGCCGGCGATCATTTCAGCAGCGGCCTTGTCGAGGCGAGCCATCATGTCCGCCTGCAGTTTCGCGCGGGCTGCCTGCAGCGCGTTGTCCGCCACCACCTGCATCTTGATGTTCAGATCTTGTGAGATTTTTTCCTGAATCGGCTGAGCGATCTGAGCTTGAATTCGCTCCGCATCGAGACTCGGCTTCGAAAAGCGTCCGGTGGCAAAAGCTGTCGTAACTAGAACCGCCGCAGCCGCAGCCCATTTCACAACAGGCGACCACTGCTGAAGGAGCTTCGCCTTTTCAGGAATGACCACGGTCCACGCATCGAGTTCCTTGGTGGTCTGCCGGAAGGTCGCGCGTTTTTGGGCGCACGCCGCACACGATTTGATATGTGTTTCGAGCGCACTTTTCTGTTCCGAGGATAGCTCATTGTAGAGCAAATCCATCCATTGTTCTTCTGAGGGGTGCTTCATAAGACTAAAAGTTCCTTTGGGTCCTGACGTCGGCGGCGTTCGTCATTGCGGGCGTGTTCCGGTGCTTTATCAGGCAAGGTTTTGGTTAGAGAATGCCCGAGCAACGTGAGCGCTTCAGACATCCGCGATTTAACGGTGCCTTCGGGAATGTCGAGCACTTCCGCAATCTCGCGGAATTTCAAATCCTCGTAATGCCGCAACACCACCACTGAACGATAATGCTCGGGCAACTGCATCACCGCCTGCCGCACCAACGCAGCGTGTTCGTCCTGCGCAGCGGCGTGATCCGGCGTGTGCTCCTGGCTTGGCAGATCATCGAAAATATCGGTCTGTCCGGAATCCTCCGTTTGCGGTAACACCGCGAATTCGCGACGACGTTTGATGCGCCTCAATTCATCAAGGCAAAGATTCGTCGCGATGCGCCAGAGGAATGTCGAAAATTTCGACCCATGCTGGAAATCCTTCCGCTTCGAATAGATTCGTGTGAAGGCCTCCTGCGACATGTCCTCGGCGCGATGCTCATCGTGCAGCATCCGGATGCATAACCGCTTGATCGGCTCCTCCCAACGGGCCACCAACTGCGCGAAAGCTTGCGCATCGTCGTGCATCTGCACGCGCCACATCGCCTGTTCGTCCGTCAGCGAAAAAATGGCCGAAAGAAGTTTCATCGTTCAGGCAACTTCGCGGCAGTCCGCTACTGCCATGCTCGGGTTGTGTATCATCCCGGAAGGTAATACGCCAGAATGCCTTCGATGGTTCGGCGATTTTTCGTTGAAGTCGCCAAAGGTCGCGGCTTAACTGTCCGCCATGGTGACGGGCAATCCGAGTTCAACTTCCTCGCGGCCAACGAGTCGGGCGGATATGAATCGTGGCGGGAGGAGCGTCTTCGTCAGCGCGCGGAATTGGCCCGATCATTCGGTCTTCCGATTGGCAAACAGGTCGAAGCCTGGCTGCGGGATGGAATTCGACTGCGCGGCGAACTACGCCTCCGTGAAGACCTTCTTTTGCACACCGTCTGCACCCTCGAAAATACCCAATTCGCCGTGAGCGGGGTTACGTTCCAATACGCGGAGATGGAAAGCTGCACTCAGCTCTGAACTCCTGCACGACCTACCGTTTCACCGTAAAAGCCACATCCTCCGCGTTTTTGGATTCCTTTTTCCGATCCGCAGTTGCCGCGGCGCTCAGCACACGATAGCCGTTATTCGGGAGACGCTCGTAGATGAGCGCGCTGTCGTCGAACGGATCTTTCGGCAGCTTGTGCAGATATCTCGGCGAGAGTTCTTCAGCGCTCGCCGGCAACGCTCCCTTATGATCTGCACGATAACGTTCCACCGCGAGTCCCATCTGCGCACAACGAAGGTTCGCACAAAGCAGCGCTTCCTTTACCGTTCCTTTGCGCAGTCCTGGAACCAGCATACGGGTGATGATCGCCAGTCGGCCGAGCCCAGTCGTGAAACGCTCCTCTATCTTCCGGTCGACCTCTGCACTGCGACGAAGCGCTTCGGGAAATGGCGACCGCGTCGAGTCGATCATTCCGTCCATCGATTCAAGGTACAGTTCGTGATCTCGCCCGCGCAGACCGGAGGCGGTGTAGGCTTGAAAGGCCAGAACGCCAAGCCAGCTATCGCCTACGCCGGGCGTGCCTCCGCCCCCCATCGCCTCAATCTGCCCAAAGGACATTTTGAAAGCATCCAAGCCCAGGGCACGTTCCCCCACCAGCCCGCGATAAAGCCCGTCTAATCCTTCCGCCTCTTGCGCGGCCAGGATCGTGCTCAAGCTCGACAACTGCGCGAGGTTCAATGGCGTGTGATTGAGGACTTCCTGCAATGTATTGACCGCGATGCTCGCGCACGCGGCGCTCACCAGTTCCGAAATATAAATCGGCTCCTGTCGCACCGCGCCGGCGATCGCAAACCCTGCCGTCACCGAACGATAAGCCGCCGCCGCATTTCCCGAACGTGCCTGATACTCCGCATCGAGCTTCAGCAGGTTCGACAATTTTTTCATCTGCGCGAGATGCGGGACGAGTGTCGAAAAACCGGCCGTAAAATTGACCGGGAACCTCGAACCGGGCAGATCCTCGGCCTGCTGCACCTTTTCGAGAACGACTTTGTTCTCTTCCAGGTACGCTGCTACCTCTTCCCTGTGCTTTGGAAAAGCCTCGTCCGACTTCAGTTCATCCGACTTGAGTTGATGTCGCTCAAACAATTTTTGCAGTTGCGCCGGTGCATCGACCATCTGCCCCGCCGCACCGACCAGGAGCAAGGCACGATTCTCCTTTGCCGGCACCGCCTTGTACCAAACATCCAGCTCCCCCGGTGAAGCAGGCAATCCCGCAGTCCGGATCGCTTCCATCTGCCGCTTCACCCCTCGCGCTGGGAGCAGGTGCATCCCCAGGATTGCTCCGGCCACGATAACGAGACCGAAAAGCAAGATAGCAAATTTTGCGCGTTTAACCGTCATCTCTTCAGAGTCTCGTTTGTAGCCGCAATCCTTTAGTTGCGGTTCTTCTCCATTCACTTTGACCACGCTCCACCCACTCACTCACTTCTTTTCTTTCCCGCTTTTTTGTATGCGGCTACGATCCGTTCCATCCAATGAGACTTTTCACCACCGTCCTGTTTGGCGTTGCGCTTTCGTCAGCGGCGCACGTAACCGCTCAAAATCAATCCTCCACCAATCGTCCCCCCAATCGCGATCAGCGCGACCCAAAGATGGACGCCTTCTATAAACTCAGTCCCGATTCCATGCCCCAAGAAGGCGTTCCCAAGGGCCGAATCGACGGCCCAAAAGTGATCCAGAGTGAAGCCTATCCCGGCACCCAGCACACCTTTTGGGTTTACGTCCCTGCGCAATACGATCCCGCCAAGCCCACCGCGCTCATGATTTTCAACGATGGCCAGGCCTTCAAAAACGAACCGGGTGACGTGCAGGCCCAATACGTCATGGACAATCTTATCTACCGTCGCGAAATCCCCGTCATGCTCGGCGTCTTCATCAATCCCGGCCGCCGTCCCGACCAACCCGAACCAAATCCAAAAGAATGGGGCGATCGCACCACCAACCGTCCCGAAGAATACAATTCACTCAACGACAAATATGCCCGCGTCATCGTCGACGAACTCCTGCCCGCCTTACGCAAGGAATACAACATCTCACCCGACGCCGAACAACACGGCATCGGCGGTGCCAGCTCCGGCGGAATCGCCGCCTTCACTGTCGCCTGGCATCGTCCCGAGCAATTCCATAAAGTCTTCACCTTCGTCGGCAGCTTCGTGAACCTCGGCAACCATGGCGGCCACACCTATCCCGACCTCGTCCTCCAATCCGAGAAAAAGCCCCTCCGCGTTTTCCTTCAAGACGGGCGGAACGACAACCGCGGCGGTTTAGCGCGCCCGGGATCCGAACCCCATTCCTTCGACTGGTTCTACCAGAACGTCCGCCTCGCTGACGCCCTCACCAAAAAAGGCTACGACGTGAATTACGCCTGGGGCATCGGCAACCACGGCCAAAAACAAGGCGGCGCAATCTTCCCCGACATCATGCGCTGGCTATGGCGCGACGCGCAGCTCGTTTCCACCGATCCCGAGGACAAGGTGGAACGCAGCTTCCGACAGCCTCTCAACCCCGAGGAAACTTCGTCTCAAAAGAAATAGTGAACCTTTGTCGTCCGCCTTTGGTCGCAAACTTTGTCGATCCTCCTTTCGAGAATCGCGTTCACTCGTAGTGCGTCCACATACGAAGGACTTTCACCGTCCGTTGCTTCGCGTAAACCTGATAAACAAGCCGATGCTGGAGGTTAATCCGGCGAGAATACGCGCCCGCCAGATCGGCCAAAAGCTTTTCAAACGGCGGAGGCGTTTGGAACGGATCCTTCTCCAGTATCTTTATCAGCCGCTCGGTCTGCGACCTAAGTTTGGAATCCGCGATTCTCTTCGCATCCTTCTGAGCCTGCTTTGTATAAACGATCGACCAACTCACCAGCCAGGTTTCGAAGAAGTCTTACTCAGCGGAACAGCCATCCCTTCTCGAATCGATTCGCGCATTCCTGGAATCGCTAGCAGGTAAAGCGTTTCCTCGATCCCACGCCAATCCTCTTCGGACACGAGAATTGCATTTGACCTCTTCCCCGTAATCTGAATCGGTTGATGCGATTCGGCGGTTTCTTCCAGAAGCTGGTAAAGCTTGGCGCGAGCTTGTGTAACCGAAATCGTCGTCATTTCGTAAGCGTACGCAAAAGCGTGCGTAAGTCAAATAGCCGGCTTGATCTCCTTCGAGATCCTCTGCATTTCACTGCAATAACTTTCGCACACGGCGCCAAAATTCAAACCAACGGGGTTCTCATCCGAATGGCCCAGGTTGAACTCAGGAAAAGCGCAGCGCCAGAGTTATACCTTGGGTCACAGCGAAAAAGAATTCAGCGCACCCTCACAATTCCTCGCTGGCAGCAACTCGCCACCACATCCGCCGGACTGTCTCCCCAGAGCCACCCGCGCCAGCAGGCTCTGGGTAGGACAGCCGCCTCGCCCGTCCCGTGGGGCGCCTTCCCCCGATGAATTCCGCGTCCAACGGGCCAGTCGCCAGGTAGTGCGCGCGGACACTACCAGATACTACCAGTGGCAGTGGCATGGCAGTGGGCCGGTTTCTCTTTTCAAGCGGCAGCATCTCCGCTAGATATGTCGGACCAAGGACCGTAGAAGGTTTATCGCCGGCGCGGAGAGGTCGGCAGGGCTTTGGCAATGCGCAGCACTCATGCTGCAAGGATTTTGGTGCGAAAAAGATGAGTTCCCATTTCTTAAATCGACTCGCCGTTTGCAGTTGGTCGCTTCAACCGAAAACGCCGGAAGAGCTGATCGAGCAGGTGCAGCAGATCGGCGTTAAGTGCATTCAACTCGCGCTCGATCCGTTGCGGGAAAATCCCGACGTTTGGGGCAAAACCAAACAGCTCTGCTCCGAGAAAGGCCTGATCCTCGTTTCCGGCATGTTCGGGACCATCGGTGAAGATTACACCACGATGGACTCGATTAAACGTACGGGCGGCGTGGTGCCAGACGCGAATTGGGCGGAGAACTGGAAAAACATCCAGCAGATCGCCGACGTTGCGAAGGCGAATGGTATTCGTCTCGTCACTTTCCACGCAGGATTTTTGCCCCACGATCACACCAGTCCCGACTTCAAGAAACTCGTCAGTCGGATCGGGCAGATCGCGGATCATTTCAAACGCAAAGGGCTCGATCTCGCGTTCGAGACCGGCCAGGAAGATGCCGATGATCTCGAACTTTTCCTGATTCAACTCAACCGCCCGAACGTCGGCGTAAATTTCGACCCCGCAAACATGATCCTCTATGATCGCGGCGACCCAATCGATGCACTGCAGACCTTGGGCAAACGTTTGAAACAGGTTCACATCAAGGATGGCATTCGCACGAAAGCGCCTGGCGAATGGGGCCAGGAAGTTCCAGTGGGAACCGGGGAGGTCGATTGGAAGGCTTTCTTCGAAACGCTGGATGAAATTCGTTTCGCTGGTTTCTGCGCCATCGAGCGCGAAGCAGGCAATCAACGGCTCGCCGACATCAAAACCGCCCGCGACTTCGTCGCGAAACTGCCCTCCTGATTATGGCGACGGACCGCACCATCAACGTCGGGATCGTCGGCCTCGGTTTCATGGCCGCGACGCACATCAAAGCGTACCGGCAGATACCTGAAGCGCATATTCACACCATCTGCAACGCGAGCGGGCGCTGCCTTGATGGCGACCTGACGAAAGTTGGCGGCAACATTAATGCCAATGATCCCGTGCGACTCGACATGTCCGTCGTAAAGGCGACGCGCGACTTCAATGATATCCTGCGCAACCCCGCGATCCAGTTGGTCGATATTTGCACTCCCACATTGCAACACCCCGAAATGCTTGCTGCAGCGTTGGCCGCGGGCAAACATGTGATCTGCGAAAAGCCACTCGCGCGCACCTCGGAACTGGCCAAGCAAATGGCAGATGCGGCTCGAAAGGCCAAAACATTTGCCATGCCTGCGATGTGCCTCCGCTTCTGGCCGGAATGGGCCTGGCTCAAAGAGACGATTCAAAAGAACACCTACGGAAAAGTGGTGAGCGCCCGTTTTCGTCGCGTTGCTGAACCTCCGAGCTGGGGCCAAAAGCATTTTGCCCAGGGCGCGTCCTCCGGTGGAGCGATTCTCGATCTGCACATCCATGACGTCGATTTTATCCAATTCTGTTTCGGCAAGCCGCGCCGTGTCTTCGCGACGGGCTACTCGAAATACACAGGCGCTATCGATCACGTCGTTGCGCAATACGAAGTGAATTCCGGCGCAATTGTTCATGCCGAAGGCTCATGGGCCATGTCGCCCGGTTTCGGCTTCAGCATGGGCTACACCGTGAACTTCGAAAACGCGACCGCCGATTACGATCTCGTCCGCGCCCCGGACAATCTTCTGCGGCTTTTCCGTCCCGGCCATCCCGCTGAAACCGTGAAATGCGCCGGCCCCGATGGGTATGTCGGAGAGTTGCGGCATATCATCGATTCGATACACGCTGGAAAAGCTCCGTCGATCGTCACGATGGAAGATGGTCTCGGTGCGATTCGCATTTGCGAAGCGGAGGAAAAATCGATCGCATCTCGAGCACCGGTCGACGTCAACTAGCGGAGACCTGCCGGATATAGACTGAGATTGGCTGCTTGATCCCGGTGATCTGTGAGAAATTCCTCAGCTTCTGCAGCACGGGAGGGGAGATACGCGTGCCTTCCTTCAGCAAAAGTGTTCCTTCAGCTGTGACCAGGTCCCGCACCAGTACGTGGCCCACCGCCAGCTCGCTGAAACCAATATTTCGTTGGACCTCCTGTTGTTCTTTTTCCACGAAGATATCGTAACAGGCGGCTACTGCCTCCAGCACTTTCGGGTCGTACTTGCCCGGTGTGCGCTGCATCTCCTGAAATGCCTGCAACCGCGTTCTGTTGCGTGATTCCGCGGCGAGCAAGTCCGATAGCACTTTGATGATCCGAGCGCCGATCGGAATCTCTTCGCCGGAAACGGAATCAAAGGGGAAACCGGTGCCATCAAAATTCTTGTTTTGATACCGCACAATCTCCGCCACCGGCTGCAATCGTGGAATCTTTGCGAGAAGAGTGGCCCCAATCTCCGGCGTGCGCGCGAGCATATCCTTTTCCGCGCCGGTGAGTGATTGTCCGCCGCGTGCTTTCGCGAGGACGGGCAGCGGGATGGCAACCGACCCGATCTGCGAAAGCATCCCGGCGAGTTCCAATTCCCACTTGCGAGTCGAGCGGAACCAGGCCGCCACCGTTTGCAACTCTTCGCGCAACTGTTGGGCGCGTCCGAAGGCGTCCGGATCCACCATCGACAAAACGTCCGTCAACAAATTGACCGAGCCGTTCAGGGTCTGCTCGAGCAACTCCTTTTCCGCCATCACCAGCCGGTACTGACGAATCGCATTCTCCAGCGCCGCTTCGAGTACGTCCACCGAGCACGGTTTGTTCAGGAAACTGAAGACGTGTCCGTGGTTGACAGCATCCGCGACGGTCTGTTGATCCGAATTTCCTGTGAGCATCAGCCGCACAGAATCCGGCGCTTTGTCTTGTGCTTTGCGCAAGAACTGAACGCCATTCATGCCAGGCATTTGCATGTCGGCCACGACGACGGAGAACGGCCCCTCGTCTTCGATCAGCGAGAGCCCACGATCACCGCTCAGGGCGGTCCGAACGGTGAACTTTCGCCGGAGCGAGCGTTCATAGCCGGCCAGAACGTTGGCGTCGTCGTCCACTAACAAAATTCGATTCGTACTCATGAAAAAAACTCTCTCCAACGCGCTACCTGGTCTGAGAATCCCATCGAGGCGACGAACTCGTGATCGAGCAAATCGACTTTCGTCCCCGCTGCCTCAGGCTTGCACAACGCATCCGCCGCATGAACGGCCATGACCGCGAGTCGCCGGTCTTCTCGGCCGAGGCGTGGTTGGTGATGAAAGCAAATCCCGTTCACGACGGCGTCGGGCAATCCCCAGAGGTTGAGCAAATAGCCGCCCAATGTTGCGTGATTGGCTCCGAACGCTGCGTCTTCCGCCTGATAGATCGGTATTCCCTGCCGGCGACTTGAATCAACAACGCTGGCGTATTCCGCGGAAAGGTTAGCTGCCAAAGCGAGTTTTCCCACATCGTGCAGGACACCCGCAATGAACACTTCGGAAATTTCGTTGGCGCGCAACCCGACGCTTACCGCGATCTGCCGCGCGCCGCTGGCCACTTCTAGGCTGTGGCTCCAGAGCGACGTTGCATTGACCGGACTGTTCTTTTGCGACTCGAACGGTGAGAACGCACTCACCGCCAGGACGAGCGCTTTGATGGTCGCAATTCCGAGATACGAAACGGCGTCGTCCGTTGAATTCACTTGTCGCTGCAGGCCAAAGAATGCGGAGTTAACCAGTTTCAGCAGCTTCGCCGTCATTCCGAGGTCTTTGCTGATGATCTTCGCAACCTCCTCGATCGCCGCGGTTTCGCGGCTCAGCGTTTCGGTCAGCTCGCTCAGGATTGCCGGGACACTCGGCAGGCAATCCATCCGTCCGACGAGCGCCTTCATCTTCGAGTTGCGGAGCAGTCCGTCGTACTCGCTCCCGCGGAGAATCGCGGAGCGCAGCACTTCCGGTTCACACGGTTTGGATAGAAATTGGTGAGCGGCTCCGACGCACTTCAGGATCAGGTCCTTGTCCGCGTGGCCGGAGAGGATCAACCGCACGGTCTGCGGATAACGCTCCTGTACAATTGAGAGAAGTTGCGCGCCATTCATGGCTGGCATCCGCATGTCTGAAACGACCACCTGAAACGGACTCTCAGCGAGGCGCTGCAGGGCCGCTGCGCCACTATCCACAAAAGTCATCTCCCATTCATTCCGCATGGGGCGGAGCATTCGTTGCAGCCCCTGCAGCACGAGCGGTTCGTCATCTACGAAAAGGACGCGTGTTTTGACGCTCATACGGCGGCCTTGGGCGGGTCAGCGAGTGGCAACTGGATGATAAAGGTCGTTCCTCGACCGATTTCCGTTTCGAAACGGATGCAGCCGCCATGCTTCTCCACCACCACCGAGCGCGCGATGGCGAGACCCTGGCCGGTGCCGCGTCCCACTTCCTTCGTGGTGAAGAATGGTTCGAAGATGCGATTTCTAATCTGTTCGGGAATTCCTGTTCCGCTGTCCGCGATGCGAATTTCGGCGGCATTTCCAAGATTTGCAGTGCTCACCGTAATTTTCCCTTTTTGGTTCGTCGCTTCCATTGCGTCTTCAATGGCGTGGGCTGCGTTGATGATAAGATTCAGAACCACCTGATTGAACTCGCCGGGCAAGCATGGCACCGGGGGCAACGTCCGGTCGAGTTTCGCTTCCAATTCGGCCACATATTTCCATTCGTTCCGCGCCACCGTGATCGTGCTTTCAATGGCGTGATTGATATCGATCGCCTCCTTCCTGCCGATGCCCGGATGCGAGAAATCCTTCATCGCTCTCACAATTCCGCTGACGCGCTCAACACCTTCGAGTGATTGGTTAATGGCCAAAGGAATCTCCTGCATCGTGTAGTCGATGTCGGCAGAAGCGCATGCCCTCTCGATTTCCTGAATCAGGTCGGACGAAAGAGATCCATCCTTCGCAGCCAGCAACAGCCGCTTGTATTGGGGCATCAGGCGGCTGAGCCCTTCGAAGGAGTCGCGAAGAAACCGAATGTTATCGCCGATGTATTGTGTTGGTGTGTTGATTTCGTGAGCAATTCCAGCAGCCAATTGCCCGATCGATTCCAGTTTCAGCGCCTGGCGCAACTGGACTTCAATCAGATCGCGTTCCCGTTGCAATTTTCGACGGGCAGATAAGTCGTGAATAATCGTGAGTTCAACCGTCCGGCCATTCGCTTCGAACGCGTTGGTCAGGACGTCTGCCGGGAACTCCTCGCCATCGCTGCGGAGGCAGGTGAGTTCGCGATGGACGTTTCGCGCCGCGGCCTGTTCCTGGGTCGCACGCCAAAGTGAGCTTACGGAGCGTCCCTGAAATTCACGCGAACACAACGCGAACAATTCTTCTGCGCGCGCATTGCTGAACAGCACCAGTCCCTCCGGATCGTGCATGATCACTGCATCCGGCAGCGAATTGACGAGCGACCTGAAATTCACCTCGCTCCGGCGCAAGGCGCTTTCCACCTGTTTCTGTTCCGTCAAGTCATGCGCGATGGTCGATAGAAAAGCGACGTTGCCACTCGGACTACGATGCGCCTGTACGCTTTGCTTCACCGCGATGGTTTTGCCTTTGAAGGTCAGAAGCGTGTTTTCTCCTGTCCACAGGCCGGTTTCCAAGGCCTGTGGAATTCCCTCGCGCTTCACTAATTCCAATCCGCTGGAGGTAAGAACTTTTTCCAGGGCGATGGCTCCCGGTTCAATCTCCACCGGAACGTCGAGCATCTCGCGTCCCGCTGCGTTCAAGAAGAGGAACCGCAAGCTCTCTGGATCCAAGATCGCAATCAAATCCGGCGACGCTTGCAGAATCCGTTGCAATTGTCCTTTCACCTCATCGGCGCGCCGTCGCAACGTCGCTTCGCGTCCGAGCCGGTTTTCCACCGTTGCGAAAAGAGTGGGCATCGAGAACGGCTTCGGCAGATAACCGTCCGCCGCGGCTTCGGCGCCCTGGAGCATGCCCGCTGAGTCGGGTTGCCCCGTCATCACGATGAAAGGTGTGGTCGAGATTTCTGGATGCGCCCGCACTTCCTTGAGCAAGGTGAGACCGTCACCGTCATCCATCCACACATCGCTCAAAATCAGATCCGGCCGCGTTTCGAGTGCGAGATTCAGCCCCTCGGTGGTGCTGCTCGCTTCATGCACTTGATGACCGCGCCTCCTCAATTGATCGACGACCAAATGCCGAAACTCTTCGTTGTCATCCAAGACGAGAATTGCGCCCATTGTTACAATATCGGAGCGCTCTCTCTAAACCTTACGCAGCGTTTTTTGCGTGAGATGGCAAAAGAAAATCGGTGGAATCGCGACGCTCATGTGCGCCGGGTAAGAAGTTGATCAACCGAAACGACACGCTTAAACTCCTTCCATCCTTATGAGGTTCTCGCTTTTCTTTGTTCTGGTTGCGACCTGTCATTGTTTTGCCGCGGAAAAACCAATTCGTGCGCTCATCATTACGGGTGGCTGCTGCCATAATTATGCGTTTCAATCGCAGGCCATCACGCAAGCAGTCGCTCGTGTGGCGAACGTTCAATGGACGATTCTGCAAGACCCGCGCACAGGTACCGTCGGCGAAATTGATCTCTACAAAGATCCAAAATGGGCGGACGCGTACGATATCGTCATTCATAACGAATGTTTTGCCGATACAGACGATCCCGAATACATCCGCCGAATCACCGAAGCGCATCGCGCTGGCAAGCCGGCCATGGTCATTCATTGTGCGATGCACACTTATCGCAAGGCGAAGATTGACGACTGGCGCGAGTTCCTGGGGGTGACGAGCCGGCGGCACGATCATCTCGGCAAATACACCGTCACAGCCGCTGCGCCTGGGCACCCTGTGATGAGAGATTTTCCAGAGAAGTGGATCACTCCTTCGGACGAACTCTACGTCATCGAAAAGCTCTGGCCGGGGACAAAGCCCCTCGCAACGTCAGTAAGTGATCAGGATGGAAAGACTTATTCGGTCGCGTGGGTGCATGAGTTCGGCAAGGCGCGCGTTTTTGGCACAACCTTTGGGCATTCGGATGACACCTTCCGCGATCCCGTTTTCCTAAATCTGCTCGTCCAGGGTTTTCTCTGGAGCACCGGTAAGGTGCCCTAGAGGTGCTGAGCGTAGGCTTTGAGTTCCCGGTAATTCCCAAGAATGCTTTGCAACGCGAGCACAAGGCCTTGCTCCACTTGATAGCGCGCCGCGTGCTTGGGTGCGCAGAGCGCAATCTCGAACGGGCGCGGACGAATCTTCGGAGGACCGCTGAGCGCACCGTTATAAACCGCGCGAATGACTCCGTCCTTTGCCTGAAAACCGTCGATAATATCGTGCGTGTTTCGGGGAAGGACCGGGTCCGCCGCGGCCAAAGCCGGGTCCACCAGGTTCTTGCCGACTGTGTAACTGCGGGCAAAGGCGTAGAGGCCTGAACTCGAATCGTCCGTGTGCAGGGAGATGATGCCGTCGAGCGCGTGGCTGCAAATTTCCGATTGGAGCAACGCAATTTCCGGTTCGCGGGAGTTGTTCCAGAATTCACGATTCAGATCGCGTCCTCGTCGCGAGCATCGCGTGTCGTCCTCGAAGCCGGTCGGATTGCAGATCGGATAGACAAAGAAGAAATAGTTCCGCGCGAGTTCAGGAGTTGCCTCAAGAATTCGCACGAACATCAGGAGCGCCGATGTGCTCTCCGGTTGATCACCGTGCAGAGAAGCAAAGAGGCCGATGCGAATTGGATCATCGCCGCCACGCGGCCCGATAAATAAATAACGTGGAAGGCTGTAGGTCCGACCGCGATCGTCAAAGCTGCCGCACGGCTTCGAGAGAAGGCTCTCGGAGTTCGCGGCCAGTTGGGAAACGCCGGAAAGCCAGTCTTCGATGGAGCGCCTGGGGGCAGCAGTCGAAATTTCTGAAACAGGATGCGTAGTCATAATTTCCTTGGATAAAGGCGCCTCGCCTCACCCGAAGCGAGGCGCCGTTTGTTTGCTCAGTGCGAAGGACCTGAGTGTAAGAGCATCACTTCCTGTACACCTGGTCGAACGTACCACCATCCGCGAAATGCGTTTTCTGCGCTTTCGCCCACCCGCCGAAGAATTCGTCGACAGTTACTGTCTCAACCTTTGGAAACACCTGCGTATGCTTCGCAAGCACCTCCGGCAAACGAGGGCGATAGAAATTTTGCGCGACAATTTCCTGGCCGGCCGGCGAATAAAGGTACTCCAGATACGCGCGAGCAAGATCGGTTGTGCCTTTGCGTTTGGCCACTTTCTCCACCACCGCAACGCTCGGCTCGGCGAGAACCGTGATCGAAGGAACAACAATCTCGAACTTGCCCTGGTTTTCCTTCACCGCGAGCAGTGCCTCATTTTCCCAGGCGATGAGCACATCACCAATTCCACGGTTTACGAAGGTGGTCGTCGCGCCACGAGCGCCTGTATCGAGAACGGGAACATTAGCGAAAAGTTTGCGGGTGTAATCCTGGGCTTTGTCATCGGCGCCATACTTTTTCTTGGCAAAGGCCCACGCCGCGAGGTAATTCCAACGCGCGCCGCCGGATGTTTTGGGATTTGGCGTAACGACGCTCACTCCGGACTTGATGAGGTCGTCCCAATCCTTAATTTGCTTTGGATTTCCAGCGCGCACCAGGAAAACAATGGTGGAAGTGTAAGGCGCGCTGTTGTTCGGCAGTTTTTTTTGCCAGTCAGCAGGTAGAAGCCGGCCTTTTTCCGCCAGCGTATCGACGTCGTAAGCGAGCGCTAGCGTGACCACGTCCGCGTCGAGACCATCCAAAACCGAGCGCGCCTGTTTGCCCGAACCGCCATGGGATTGTTTGATGACTACTTTCTGTCCCGCCTTCTCCTGCCAGTACTTTGTGAAGGCTGGGTTGTACGCTTCATATAATTCCCGCGTCGGATCATACGAGACATTGAGAAGAGTGGCGTCTTTGCCCACAACGCCCACGAGGGACAGTGCAAAAACCAAGAGTTTTATCGTTTTAACCATAATTCGTACTCCTAAAGTTAGAATGAGATTTGCGCCCGAGTCATGATAACATCTTCATCCTCCCGGAGGACCGGGTTGGATTGCCCACCCTTGAAGTTGGTGTGTTCGTAATCTGTGGTGACTTTAAGATTCTTGTTGAGATGCCAGTTCAAACCCGCTCCATAAGAAAATGCTTCCGAGGCGTTATTTTTGGGATCGGCGTAGAGCGGAAAGGTGCCGTCATCCAGCTTTAAACCGCTTATACGTGCAACCACTTCGAGCGCGCCCCAGCCATCACCGTGGAAATTGAATGGGTGGAGAGGGGCAGGATTTTTGAAGCCATTCTCTTCGCCGGTCAGGAAGTATGATCCCGCCACCTGCCAGCCGGTGTGGTCGAGAACGGCAGTCTGACGAGCTACGCCGCCGCCGGTGCGACCGACTTCCGTCGAGGAAACAGCGTACTCCGCGAGGAGACCGAAAGGACCATAATAATAATAGGCTTGCGGAACGATGCGAGAGATGTTGCCAACGCCTGTCGTGACGGCGTTTGTGCCCGTACCGCCATAGTAAGAAAAGATCGTTTGTTGTCCTGGCGACGTATACCCGCGCAACGCTCCTGCATGGTGACCGTACGTTCCCGCCACACCGACCCCGAGGCGGCGCAATGGTTCAATGGAGGTGTTGTAGAATGGTTGCACGAACAGGCGGGCCGCGATGTCCTTGTCGTCATCCGTGGTGTCGACATCCACGCTTCCGCCATCGGTCGTACCGTTAAACACACCGACCTGATAGGTCACCGCATTTTGCCAGAGCTGTCCGTGCACTTGCACGCCCACGTCACGATTCGGAACGATTTGTGTGGGGTAGGAGCGTTCCGTGAAAAGATAATCCACGTCTGATTGCAGTCGTTCGAGCCCAACCGGTTCTTTGAATTTGCCGGCCTGAATTTGGAATTCGGGACGGATACGGGCATTCACGTACCCATCCTGCAGGAACCCGACGTTTGAAGCGGTCGCATTCAAACCGGACCCGACGTCGAGCATCAGCCGGTAATCGAATTTTTCAAAAACTGTCCCCTCAATAATCGGCCGCGCACGTCGGATCAGGAACGTGTCGTCCGTCGCAGAGGTGTTGTTCGGGAAGAAGCGACCGTCCACTTGGAGGTGGGCGCCCACGCGCATGACAAAGTTGGAGTCTGCCGAGCGAATCTGCAGGCCGGAGGTGCCCAGCGATACGGTAGGTGTCGTCTTCGCTTTTTCGGCACTGGCCTCTTCGGCAATTTCCCCTTTGCGGCTGAGGATCTTCACCTGTTGCTCAAGCTCTTCGATTCGCTTGAGCAAGACTTCGTTCGATATTTGTTGTGCGTGCAAGGAAACGCCCGCAGCCGGAGGAATCAGAAGCAGACCGGCCAGAATTTTTTCGTATTTCATCGATTGTCGAAATTTCGTGCGCCTCCAGTCGTCCGGTCGGCATTAAAATTTTTTAATTTGGCCTCCAATTTATTTGGTCGGCGGGGTGTGTCACTGAGGGGAAATACGAACCTTTTCGGTTTTTTCCACCTGAACGACTTTGGCGTCCTGCACCACGATTTGAACGACGCCGAAGCGCAAACCATCAAGCAGTTCGCGAACGATTTTCAACCAGCGTTGTTCATCTTCGTGAGTCACGTGGGCGCTCATGTTGGGCACAGATTAGAATGCCATCATTACAATGTCCAGCAAGTAAGTAGAGAATTCTTAAACTTTAAAAAAATGGTCTCCTCCAGCACACTTCCGCGTGCACCTGCGCCAACTCCGGCTGCGCGATTTTCGGAACTACGGGCGGCTCGATTGCGAGTTCAGTCCGGGGTTCCATTTGCTGCTCGGAAATAATGCCCAGGGTAAAACCAATATCCTTGAGGCCATTTACCTTCTGGCCACGCTTCGCTCCTTTCGCGGGGTGAGCAGCGCCCAAATGGTTCGGCATGGTCAAAAAGGCTTTTTCGTCGGGGGCAAAACGCATCACGCCGAGGACCACGAGATCAAGATCTACTGGGCTCCGAGAGAACGAAGTTTGAGCGTTGACGCGCGTCCCATTCGCAAGCTTTCGGCATTCTTGGGTATTTTTCGATGCGTCGTTTTCTGCTCGGAAGACATTCAGCTTGTGAAAGGTCCGGGGAGTCGGCGCCGCCGCTACATGGACCTGCTGCTGACGCAAACGCATCCGACCTACCTTCCCCTTTTGCATCGCTACGTCCGCGCGGTTCGCTCGCGCAATGCCATGCTGAAGCAACGGCTGGTTGACCCTTCGGCGCTGGAAGCGTTTACCGCCGAGATGATTGCCTCCGGAACAAAAATCATCGCACTCCGTCGGGAATTGCTCCCGGAGATTCTACCGATTGCCGCGACCGCGTATCAGAAGATCACAAACGCCGCCGAGGAACTGCGCCTGGAGTATCAACCTTCTGTTCGAGGGGACTTGCTGGTCGAACTGCGGAAGGTTGAAGCGCGCGAGCGCGCCATGCGGATGACTCTGGTCGGACCGCACCGCGACGAACTGCAACTCACGCTCGATGGCAAATCGGTCGCGCAATTCGGGAGTGAAGGACAAAAGCGTTCTGTGGTGATCGCTCTAAAAATCACCCAGGCCGAACATCTGACCAACCTTCACGGTTCGCCGCCCGTCCTTCTAATCGACGACATCATGGGCGAACTCGATCTGAAACGGCGGAGCGGTTTTCTTCCTTTATTGCGGCGCGTGCATCAGGCCCAAAGCCAGGTGTTCATGACTTGCACGGAAGAAAACTGGCCGACTGAACTCGGCCGCGATTTGCAGAAGTGGGATGTCAGATCGGGGAAACTCAGCCGGTTGTGAGCGACGGTCCCGGCTGAGGAGGCCGGGGCGGCTTATTTGTTCCGCAGCTTGAGGTGCACCCTGGCGACATCTCCCATGTAGTGAGGCTGCGCAAAATCGTTCGCCGCCAGCTTCATATGTCTGAGTGATTCATTTTGGCGGCCCGAGGCTTCTTCGTACAAACCAAGATAAAGGTGTGCGTAAAACAGTTGCTCCTTCTTACCTTCGGCTGCCTTGAGAACGGCTTGTTCGTCGCCCTTTCCAGCAAAGAGTTGGTGAAGTTCCTTCATCGGGATCCTTTCATCATCCGCAATCGGAATGAAATGTCTTCGGGCTGATTCGATCCCTTCCATTTTCGTCACGCAAAGAAAATGCCAGATGGCGTTTTCGACATCCTGCGGATTCACCGTCTGGTGAAGCTCGAACAGTTCGCGGCCTTTTTTGAAGTCACCGGCATAGTAGTAGGAAATGCCCAGTTGCCAGAGTTGGGCTTTCGCTTGAGGGGCGAGTCGTGCAGCTTTTTCGAAATCGTCGATCGAATCCTTGATTCCCGCCGCACGGAAGTGGTCCGCACCTCGTCGCGCGAATTCACGCGCGGTTTTCGGTTCATCCCCGCAAACGGAAACGAATTGACTCACAAGCAGGAGGATGGAGAGGAATTTTCTCACACGCGTTTGGTAAATTTGACGCCCTCCGCCAGCAGTTTCTCAGCATCGGCGGGAGATTTCGCTTCGGTGTAGATACGCAAAATCGGCTCTGTGCCCGAACCGCGCAGCATGAGCCAGCTTCCGTCCTCGGCGACAAACTTAACACCGTCGTAGCTCTTCACTTCCTTTAACGGTGATTTCACCAGTTTCGCCGGAGGATTATTTTTGCAGAAATCCATCAAGGCGGCCCGCTTCTCCAGCGGGAAGTGCGCGTCAATGCGGGCGTAGTGATGGGGCCCGTATTCTTTCTCAAGCAGTGAGAGCAGCTTGTTAACAGGTTTGCGTTCCGTCGCGAGCATCTCGAGTAGCATCAGTCCGGACAGAATTCCGTCCCGTTCCGGAATGTATCCTGGAAAAGCGATGCCACCGCTCTCTTCGAACCCCAGCATAGCGCCGCCCTTGACCATCTCCGCGGCGATATATTTGAAACCCACCCCTGTTTCTACCAACTCCAACCCGTATTTCTGACACATCTTATCGACCATCGAAGTCGTGGTGAGCGCCTTTATCACGCGCCCCTTCGCCCTGCGATTGCGAATAAAATGCTGCAGCAAGAGGCAAATCAAATGGTGCGTGGTGAGTGGAATACCACGACCGTCCATTCCGCCGACGCGGTCCGCATCGCCATCGGTAACCAAACACAAGTCGTGCGGATGCTTGAACAAATAACCGGAACTGCCGCCGTAGTTCTTTGCGATCGGCTCCGGGTTGATTCCGCCGAAATTTGGATCGTGTGCCGCGTTAAGGGTGGTGACTTTGCAGGTCGTTCCCGCCAGCAATTCGTCGAAGCATCCCGCACCGACGCCGAAGAGCGCCTCATGCGCGAACTTCAGATGGGATTCGGCGATCAGCGGGAAGTTCACCAGTTTCTTGATAGCCTGGTAATGCGCTGGCCGGATGTTTCGAACAATGATTTTCTTCTGCTTAGTGGCCTCTTCCCACGAAAGCGCCTCGACAGGGGTTTTATCGAGTTGAGCCTCGACCGCCTGACAAATCGCGGGTTCGGCCGAACCGCCATAATGAGCTTTGAGTTTGAAGCCATTGAAGGCAGAAGGATTGTGACTCGCGGTAATCATCACTCCACCGATCGCCTTTTCCCTGGTCACGAAATACGAAACGGCAGGGGTAGGAGTGGGCTCGTTGGTCACGGTTACTTGAAAGCCATTCCCGGCGAGCACTTCCGCCGTTCGGCGCGCAAATTGATCTGAAAGAAAACGCCGATCATATCCCACGACGACTTTCTGCTCAGTGCCTGCGACCGGATTGTTCTTCCAATAATTGGCGGTCGCCTGTGCGACCCGCTCGACGTTGGCGAAAGTAAAGTCCTCGGCGATGACGGCTCTCCAACCATCCGTGCCGAATTTGATATTGTTCATTGGTTTTGGGCCCTATTCTGTGGGGCTTCGGAATTACCGCAACTGCCCCGCACCCTGATTTTTCCGCGCGTTCTCTTCGGTCAGTTCACGCATTTTTTTCACCGCCGCCTTTAAATTTCGTTTTCCGAAAAGCCCGGTGCCGCTCACGAAGGTGTCTGCGCCGGCGCGTGCGCATTCCGCAGCTTTGTCGAAATTAATTCCACCATCCACCTCGATCCGATAGTTCAGGCGTTTTTGTTCGCGCCACTCGAAAGCCTGTTGAATCTTGGGAACACATTCCTCGATAAAAGATTGCCCGCCGAAACCTGGGTTCACGGTCATGACTAAAAGTAGATCGATCTTGGAAAGGTACGGTTCGACCGCGGAAATGTTTGTGGGCGGGTTCACGGCGAGGCCAACCTTCTTACCCAGCGAGCGGATCTTCCAGATGAGCGAATCGACGCGATCTCCCAATTCGACGTGAATCGTCATCGAGTCGGCGCCGGCTTTGACGAAGGGCTCGAAGAGGATTTCCGGGCGACTGCACATGAGGTGGACGTCGAAAAACATGCGCGAATGTTTTCGGGCGACGTTCACCACTTCCGGTCCGAACGAGATGTTCGGGACGAAATGCCCGTCCATGATGTCGAGGTGCAACCAGTCCGCTTTCGCGAGTTGCACCCGCATGACTTCCAATCCGATCTTGCTGAAATTCGCCGCCAAAAGCGACGGAGCAATTACCATGGGGTGAGCGTTATGGAATTAGACCCCGTCGTCAATCGTCCCGGAGTGCGTTCGTTCTCGACACCCCGGATGGTGTGTTTATGAGCGCTGCAGGACAGCAAAAAGACGCTCCGTCGTTAGAGGTCGCTGCCGCCAAGACGGCGGCACTCCTTTACTTCTTCAACCCCGCAGGCATGGGGTTGAATGCCTTGATTATGTAGCCGTCCGGCGTTGTTCCCGCGGTGACCAGCGCGATGCCGAAATATTTGGCGACATGGTCGAAGCTGGGGAGCAACTTCAGATTGAACAGGCGTTTGAACGCCCCTTCGCCTTCCTCATCCCCGCCGCTGATGCTGAAGAAGAGCGAACGGTTCATCGCTTCCGGATCATTTTTCAAGGCCTCGCTGGTGAGGCGCAGACTTTCGGCGGCATTCTCGTAGGTGAACATGCCGTTTTCCATGCCGCCTGCTTTCTGCGCGGCTTCGGTCAAACCGGCGGTTGCGCGGAGCGGCTTTGGCGGGTTCTCTGCGCTGCGCAGAAACTCCTCGATCATTCCGGCATCGCTTGAAAACGCGACATAACCGGCGCTCGCACAGAAACTGAGGCTGCTCGCCGTCGCGGGAGCGGCTGTTTTGTCGTCATCGTCTTTGTCACCGGGTTGCGCCGGTGGCGTCATGCTCATCGTGTAGATTTTCTTCCCAAGAAACTCGCGTTCTTTCACAGGAGCCGTCGCGAAGGGGCCCGGCATCAGGGTCGAGAGCAAGCGGATCGCGTCCAGCAATTGCGGCGGATTGGGAGAGCCGATCAGGAGAATGGAGGGACGGGTGGCCAGGTCTGCGATCTTCGTCGACTTCGGGGGCTTCTCATAATTAATGATGTCATCGCCGAGGTTGCTGAAGAGATTCTTTTTTAGATCGAAGTTGGGATCTTTGTCTTTGCCGGCGCTGCCAAGCATCATCTGGACAAGCCCGGCAACCGAGGGGTCGATTTTTGTGAGGGTTTCTTCAATAGCGGCCCAGGCTTTCGCACCGTTCAAGCGCGTGCGCTGCATCTTGAGAACATCCGCGGGAACGAACGGTGGCGGAGAAGCATCCTTCTTCTCCAGAGCGAAGACCTTGAACAAGCCTTCCCGCTGCCCTTCGGGCACACCGACAAGAAAGTCGAAGGCACTACCATCGGTTGTGCTGTTGACGTTGGCCGCCAGGGACTCCAGTCCTCCAAATCCGAGGGCCGGTAAAATTTTGTCGAGCTTCATGGAAGGCATGCCACCCATGGGCTCTTTCTCCGCCGCGGCGTATTCAAGAATCTTTTTGTAGATTGGCTTGAAATTCACATAGGCATGGCCGACCGAATCGCGGAAGAGCGCCTGGTGCGTTTTTTGATAGGCGGCCTTATCCGCCAGGGGCGCGACCAATCCCCCGCCTTGTCGAGCCAGGATTTTTTCGATCACTTTCTCATCCTCACCAATCAACAGGAGTGATTTGTACTGTCCGATCCGGAGTTGAATTTTCTCAGGTGGCGTGGCTTTGTCCTTATCCGGCTCGGCATCTTCATCTCCGCCTGGAAACGCCTTTTTGAGGAAGCCATGCACATCGGCGCTGCTCACGGTGACGGAACTGAACTCCACGTCGCGGATCTTCTCCGTCTTCACGTCCTTGCCCGCATCGGTCCACTTTTTCTTCAGGTCGGCCAACCGCGTCTTGAGTTGGTCCGACTTATCCCTGGCGTCCGCCAAGAACAAAACGCTGACGAAATTCTTGCTGCCTTCTTTAGGCGGAGTGAAGGCCACCGTCACCTGTCCCTGTAGCAATTCCTGGTAATCGGAGAGTTTCACCCCGAGCTGTTTCTCGATCGGCTTCAAAAAGTCGGACTGAAAATTCGAGCTGAAGTTTTCCCGGAACCCTTTCATGGCCGGGTCGGCCCAAAGCTGGCCCCATGACGACCGTTCATACCCAGCGACCAATTTCGTCCAATCGGGAAGCGTCACCACACCGATGATGTCATCCGGCAACAACTGTTCCGCAGGAGGGACCTGCGCAAAAACGCTGCACGCAGAGAACGCGACGACCGCCGCCAATACTTTGAGAAACCTCATAAATTCACGCACCTGGAGCGCTTTTTGGCTCCAAGTAATCCGCGGACTGTAGTTCGGAAAGCTGTGTTTGCAAAGCGCGTTGAGAGCGTTTTCAAGTGATAGCGTCGAGCCAGGATTTGTGAGAGCAGGAAGATGTCCGCGCCGCCTTCGCAGGCTGCGCTACACGATTCGCTCCCGCGCGCCGTTCCTAGCGGAAACCCTGGAGGCGATGGCCTTCGCTTTTCCCGTCCAGTTGGTCGCGAACGGACTGAATGCGATTGATGATGAAGCGTTTGATCTGATGCACCGGAGCGTCGGGCCCTTCGGCTGCACCGTCGCGCGGACCAGGGAGCCACTCGTCGCTAATTGCCTGGTCGAAGCGTTTGACGCGGAAGGTGGATTCGGCGGCTACAGCGGGGCGAATGCGTTTGGCCATGTCGTCGATTTTCGGATAGAGAACCTCTTTCGAAAAGGAATTGGCGAGGGCGCTTTCCAGTTTGGAGCGGTAAGCCGCACGAAACGCTTCGACTTTCATCACGCGTTTCAGGAAACGGAAATCGTAAATAGCCGGTTCCCAGATGCTCGCCGTTTCGCGTTGCTCATTCGTGCCGATATGGCCGAAGTCGCCCCAGGAATGGTCCTGGTCCCAGGGGACAAAGCCAAACTTGTTCGAACGAGGGTCGAGATAGACGTAAAAGTTCTGACCGTTGACGAGAAAACCGTCGTAGCTCGAAAGAAGAACATGTCCGCCGAGGAAGGCGGCGAATTCATCGAAATCGAGGAATTCCGGAAGCCGGCGGGCAAACTCTTCATCGGACGCGTGAGAGACCAGTTTGGCGAAATCGATGACACGTTGCCGTTGCTCGTCACTTGCCTTGGTCTTCAAATCGTAGATTTTCTCGTAAGCACTCCAGTTATCGCCGAGATCCTCGAAAAGATCATAAGTGACAGGTTTGAAGATGGGTGCCTTGCGTGTGCCAAAGCGATGTTCAGCGAAATCGCTGTCGATATTCTCGATCGCGACGAACAACCCTCTCGGTTCGTCCTTACCGGTCCCCGGGTCGAGAGTGACGTAGGCGTAGGCGGTGCGCGGGCCAATCGCGCCGAGTTGTCGAAAAAGATCCTCAGCCAGGACGTCGTGCAGGTAGGAGTAATCGACCACCGTGTTCAGAAAGTTGAGTTCGTGAATGCCGGCGAGTTGGTTGGTTTTAACGAACTTGTTTACATCGAGCTTGAGCGATTGCTTGTTTCCGTAGAGGGAATTCAGGTAGGTGCCATTGCCGCGGTAGCGAACGCCGACACGGTCGAATCTTTCACCCGCAAAGTTGAGGCGGGCTTCGGCCCAGTTGAACTCAAAGCCGAGAACGCCTGCGAGGCCGCTGCGTTTTGCCTTGGGATTTCGCAGAATGATCCGGCCGTTGTTGAAAATGTCGCGGACAGGAGGGATATGCGAGGGTGCGATCTGCCGCCATTGGTCGGGGCGGAAGGTGAGCTTGACCGGCCAAATGTTTGTCATCTGGAACAGGTCGTCGGAAGTTTTCGGCGGTTCGTTTCGTGCCAATTCACGGTCTTCCACACTGTCAGGCCAGGCCCGTGGAGGTATCAGGATTTCGGGGTGTTTCTTCACCATGTCGCGCTGGCCGAGCTTAATGAAGAGCGGCATGAGGTAGCCGTGTGTGGCGAGGTAAACGAATGTGCCGAAAAGGATCGCGAGCACGCAAACGATTCGAGCGGCAGCGAGGGAGACTCGTCTCAGCGCTCGGCGAAAAGTAAGCCAGCGCCAGCCCGAAATCGTTTCGTTCACCAACGGTGAAGGTTGCGGCATTCGGGTTAAAACCCGGTCGGCGGCGTCGGAGGGTGCGAGCGCAACTATCCCGGCGAGCAAGGCGTCGGCTCGACTGCCGCTCTTGCGCACTCTTTTTTGAATTTTTTTAAGTCCCGTGGAAACACGCGAGGAGATACGGCGGTCTTTCGTCCGCAACATGGCCGCTGCGGAACTCTCGCCCAGCCTGAATATTTCGCAGAGCACGAGCGGATCACGCAGTTTGGGACGGAGGCGGTTTAGGTGGAAGAGTGCGACTTGGATCGGTTCGACCGGTTTTTGCGATAGGTTTAGGCGCTTTCGCTCCTTTCGTGCTGCGATGATGGTCGTTTGGAAAAACCAAAGCGCGAGCAAGGTGCGGCGCCGCAGTTTGCGCCAGCGCGTGTTGAAGGTTTGGAACACGGCGGGCGCGATCCGTTCGGCGGCCGTCGGATCTTCAAGCACCAGGGCCGACGCCATGCCGTAGACAATCGGCGCGAAGGTGCGGACGATTGCCTCGCTGCCGCGGCCGCCTGGAGTAAGGTGACGATCCTGATCGAGATCGCGGAGGCGCGCAGTGGTCAGGTCCGGCTCGCCGGGAGCGGCGTGGGTAAGCGGCGGAGGGACAGTTTCGCTTTCGGTTGACATATCGGCGCGAGCCTGCCCCTCAAGGCAGTTGCACCGGCGCATTGCGCCATTGATCGGTCACGGCCCAGAGATTCACCGGCTTCACGGAACCGAGATACGGTAACAGACGGACACTGCCATCGACAAAGGCAAAATTGGATCCGCCGCCTGTGCTGCCGGGCAGACTATGCATGTTCTGAGCGACCTCCTGCCGGTCGTTTCCATTTTTCTGGCCGAAATCCATATGCACGTGCCCAGAAGTGGGGCGCTTCTCCCCAAAGAGAATTGTATCGGACGGAAGCGGTACCGCGGTTTGTTTCATCCCGTGCGGATAGGTGTAGTTCATCACGCGTTGATAGTCGGGATCGGAAAGGTGGAACTGCCAATAATCGTTCCAACCGTTGATCATGTAGCTGCGCCATTCAAGAAAACGATCGCTTGGGCATTTCAGAATCTTGATATCCTTGTAATAAGGCTGCAGAGCGAAAACCCAGGAGTTGGTGAGGTGCATCCGGCGTGGGAACTCCTCCTCGTGATCCGTGGCGTAAAGCGTCGCGGAAAGTGAGAGCTGCCGGATGTTGTTCAGACATTTGATGGAATTGGCTTTGCGCTTCGCGGAAGCGAGTGCCGGCATGAGCATCCCGGCAAGCAGGCCGATGATGCCGATCACCACCAGCAACTCAATCAACGTGAACCCGCGACTCGTTTTTCTCATCATTATTGAATCGGTTCATCCGAACCGCTCATTAGACAAGACTCACCGGGAATCGTTTTTGTTGCAAAAAGTTAATCGGCACGGATGCGATAGCACGCTTGTTTGTAACGGTCGCCCGTGTCCTTCAGGGTTCCCAGACCACCCGTTCCTGAAACGGAGGTAACATGATCCCAATGTCCTTGCGAGAAGTCGCTTCGCCTCTCCAGATGGTAGACTCGGTTGGTTGCGGTGTGAAATTGCACTTCAAAGGCCTCGCTGTCGATGCTGACATTGGAGATGCCCAGTGTTTCGGCGCCGCCCTGTGGCTCGGGCGTGATCGCATTTTCATCCACCAGACGTGCTATGCCCGAGCGCTTTACTCCCATAATTGTCGGAAATCCACCAACGACGAGGAGCCGGCCCTTTGCGTCAAATGCGATGTTCCAAACAAAGAATTCTGCGTCGGCGTGAAAGGTATCATCGAGGGAGCCATCGGCATTGAATCGTGCGATTCGGCCGCGGTAATCGGTATTCGCGAAGTCAAACCAGCCGCAGACGATGAATTTGCCGTTGGGTTGGAGAAGAATGGATTCGGTGCGGTTGTTGGTATGCCCGAGAAAAGTGTCGTCCTGCGTTCCGTCGGGATTGAGACGAGCGATTTCGCGTTTGAAGAGGCCGAAGTCGCTCTTGGAATGGCCGGAGACGAGCATTTTTCCATCCGGAAGAAGGGCTGCGCTATAGATTGCGGTCTTGTCGCCAAAATAGGGTTTGAAAGTCGGGTCGGGTGTGCCGTCCGGATTTAAGCGGATCATGCGATTGCACGAGAAACCATTGTAGTCAGTGAACCATCCAGTGACAATGATTTGCCCGTTGGGTTGGACCATGACGAAGCGGGCCCAGCTATCGAGGCCGAAACCCATCTTGAATGAAGTGTCCAGAGAGCCGTCGGGATTAAGCCGTGCGATTCCACGGGCGGTCTGTCCTTTGTATTTGGCGAAGCTGCCGACAGCGATGATTTTGCCATCGGGTTGCACTGTTAGCCAAAAAACGTAGGGCGGATTTGGGTCGGGGGGGACGACTTTTTCTTCGAATCCGCTTCCCGGATCGAAGGATGGGTCGATGGAGCCATCAGTATTGAGTCGGGCAATCAGGTTTCGAGAGAGACCTCCCGCATTTGTAAACGCGCCACCAACCACGATTTTGCCATCGGGCTGCAAAGCCATGTGGCGGATCCAGTCGCTAACGACATTCTCCTTAAAGGTCGGATCCACTTTACCTGTCTCATCGAGACGGGTGATGAAGGGATGGCGTTCTACGTTATACCACTGGAATTGGCCGCACATCAGAATTTTTCCGTCGTCGAGTGGGATGACGTGCTCGACGAACAGTTCGGTTCCTGGACCGGAGTCGAAAGTGGGGTCGAGAATGACTCCTGCGGACGCGATGCGAATGAGGAAGATGAGCACGAATAGTCCGGCGTAATGCGATTTTCTCCACCCGTTGGTCCTGCTCATCGACTTTCAATTGTGGCTTATCCGTGCGCGGCGTCATCTTCCGATGAGCGGAGCGATCCTTAAGAGAAAACTTGGGCTGAGGCTCGGAAAATCCGGAAAGCCCCCGAAAGCCCCCGGAAAGCCCGCCGCGTGTTGACGCAAGGTTTTGCCGTGTGGCAGGCTCGCCCGCAGTGAAGATCAACAAAGCGGTGATCACGGCAGCGGGGCGAGACCAGCGCCGGTTACCATTGCAGGTGCTTGTGGATTCCGACGGAGTGCAGAAGTCGGCCATTCGCATTATCGTGGAGGAAGCTCTGAGCGCCGGCGTTGAAGAAGTGGGACTTGTCATATCGCCGGGCGATCGGGAGGCTTATCAAGCGGCACTGCAGGATTCGCGGGGGAAAATGGTGTTTATCGAACAGCCGCATCCGGGAGGCTATGGACACGCGCTCTTGTGCGCGCGGGAATTCGTGGGGAGCGGAGCGTTTCTGCACCTGGTGAGCGATCATGTGTACCTCAGCGGCATGCAAAAGCGGTGCGCGGAACAATTGGTCGAAGTGGCGCGAAATGAGGCATGCTCGGTTTCCGCTGTGCAACCAACTCGCGAGGGAGTGCTGCACTATTACGGCACAGTAGGAGGGAAAGGTGTGCCGCATAAGCCGCGGCTTTACGAAATTGAAAAGGTAGTTGAGAAGCCCACCCCAACGCTGGCGGAACAGGAACTGATCGTGCCTGGAATGCGCGCGGGCTATTATCTGTGTTTTTTTGGAATGCACGTGTTGACAGCGGGGGTCATGCAGATTCTCGAAGAACAACAGCGGGCATTGAAGAATGGCACCTTGAGCCTTTCGCCTTCGCTTTCAGAGCTGGCGCGCCGCGAGAAGTATCTGGCTTATGAAGCCCAGGGCCGCCGCTATAATCTTGGTGTGCGGTTTGGACTGCTAAGTTCGCAGTTGGCACTCGGACTGGCCGGAAGAGATCGCGAGGAAATTCTCGCGCAAATCGTGGAAGTGCTCGCAACCCGTCCGCAGGCTAACTAACCATGCGTCGCAAGCTGGTCGAAATCATTACTTCGGCAGATCCGTTGGTTCGTGATTTGTCTCTGGATACGGTTTGTACGGAGCTGAGCCTTCCCGAGCTTCTCGCCGAAGCGGAAGAATTGGAGCAGTTCCGGGGGCGCAGCGAGAATCTCTACGAATGCGTTCGCGCGCTTTTCTTTCTTTACTCCATCCATCGGTTTCATCTTCCGAAGAGGCCCGGAGTAAAACCAAAAGGAAATATCCCGTTCGCGGGTTATGAAGATTTTTTACAACGCCGCTTTCCGGAGGCGATCGCAATTTTCCTGAAAGCGCAACGGGAGGAGGGGCCGAATGATTCGATTTCGAGTGCTCTGGCGGCTGCATATCATGGCCTCGCTTTCCAAACGCTGGCTGATCAGGTGCGCAAAAGCGTCCGATCTGTCCGCGGCAATCAATGGATGTTTCGCACCGGCCACACCTCGGATCATCCGCTGCGCCTCCGGCCTGAGTTGTTGCGGCGCGAATCGTCCGATGCACCTTTTCCGATCCTGCGTGAGCGGACGGCGGTGCGCATGGATCTGACCCACAGTGCGTGGAGCGATATTTTTTTCCTGGGCATGGATTATCCGGAGGGCGCGCGGGTGATCAATGTTTCCATCGATCTCGGGGTTCGCGGACGCGATGCCGCGCCTAAGCCGCCGGTCGAGGCATATCTGCGTGTGATCGACGAACCGGTTCTGCGACTGGCCAGCGTGGACCTTGGTGTGAGCACCGACATCACTCATCTGAATGAGGTGTTCGATTTTGCGAAGGATTACCTGGGCTTGCTTAAAGCCGCAGTAATCGCTTCCGGGATCGTACCTCCGGGCATTGAAGGGTCGGGGCAGACGGTGGCGGATTTGTTGCGAGAGCTTGTCGGGCCGGGACTGGGTCTGGAAATCGTCAGCAACGTTAACGATATCCCGAAGGGATCGCGGCTTGCGGTTTCGACCAATCTCCTCGGCTCGTTGATTGCGGTCTGCATGCGTGCGACCGGGCAGGCTGGTTCACTCACAGGACCGTTGATGGAAGGCGAACGGCGAGTGGTTGCGGCGCGGGCGATTCTCGGGGAATGGCTGGGTGGTTCGGGCGGTGGCTGGCAGGATTCCGGCGGTGTCTGGCCAGGCATCAAGCTGATCGAAGGAGTGCTGGCGCAGGAAGGCGACCCGGAATATGGCGTGAGCCGCGGACGTCTTCTACCCCGGCACCGTATACTCGATTCAAACGAAGCGCCGCCGGACGTGCGGGAAGATTTGCAGAAAAGTCTCGTGCTGGTTCACGGGGGTATGGCGCAAAACGTCGGCCCGATTCTGGAGATGGTTACGGAGAAGTACCTTTTGCGTTCAGACGGCGAGTGGAAAGCCCGCCAAAAGGCCCTCGGGATTTTGGAGGAAGTGCTCGCGGCGTTGCGAACCAATAACGTCCGGGCGATCGGCGAGGTCACAACGCGGAACTTTTTCGGCCCGATTCAAACGATCATCCCGTGGGCGAGCACGTTCTACACGGAGACATTGATTCAAAGGGTGCAGAGCGAGTTTGCAAACGACTTCTGGGGTTTTTGGATGCTGGGCGGGATGTCTGGCGGTGGCATGGGGTTCATCTTCGCGCCCGAAGCCAAAGCTCGCGGGCAGGAACGGCTGCAAGAGATCATGTCTTCTACAAAACGTGATCTGCAAGCGGCGCTGCCGTTCGCGATGGAGCCGGTTGTCTACGATTTCGCGATCAACGATTCCGGCACATCTGCGGAGCTGCTGGAGGATGAAAGCGCGCTTCTCCCGGCCGGTTACTACTCGATGGTCGTGCCGACACTTCTGCAGGCGGATAAACGTGAGCTGTCGCCGCTTCAACGCGGCGAGCTGGACCGATTCGGCGCGGCTTGCCGCCGCAACCCAGAGCTTTCCGGAATGGTGCAGACGCTCTTTGATCGACTTTTTCCCCCCACGAAAAGTCGGAAGGACCAAAGCAGTGCCCTACAGTCACTCTTGGCGAGCAACGGCTTCGACCCGGCGCAACACGAATTTATCAGGGGCGAACTCAAGGCCGGCCGAATCGGTTTAGCGCAAAACCGTTTTCGCACGAATCGGCGGATTACCGATGTTCAGGACAGTGATGTGGTGCATATGGACCGGGCCGTGACGAAGGAGGATCGCGACCGCGGGATGCAAGCTCTTGCGGAAGGACAGGCCGCGGTGGTGACGCTGGCGGCCGGCGTAGGGAGTCGTTGGACGCAAGGCGCGGGCGTGGTCAAGGCGTTGCATCCATTCGCGAAGTTGGGCGGCAAACATCGAACGTTCATCGAAGTTCATCTGGCTAAAAGCCGCCGGATTGGCGCACTCACGGGTACGCAGGTGCCGCATGTCATCACAACCGGGTATCTGACTCATGCGCCGATTGAGGAATATCTTAGGCGCGAGAGGAACTACGGTTATCCGGGGCTTGTTTTGTTGTCTCAAGGGCGGAGTGTCGGGCTCCGTCTGGTGCCGATGGTGCGCGACCTGCGCTTCGCGTGGGAGGAGATGCCTCAGCAGGTGCTCGATGAACAAAAACAAAAGGTTCGCATCAGCCTGCATCAAGCTCTGATCAATTGGGCGCAGTCGCAGGGCGAAGGGAGCGATTACACCGACAATCTGCCTCTCCAATGCATGCATCCGGTGGGTCATTGGTCCGAAGTCCCAAATTTGCTGCGCAATGGCGTTCTCCTGCGCCTTCTGGTCGAACGTCCGAAACTCAAATACCTCTTGCTGCACAATGTCGATACACTCGGCGCGGATCTCGACCCTGGCTTGCTTGGGTTGCACATGCGCCTTGGCGCAGGACTTAGCTTCGAGGTAATCACGCGACGCATTGATGACCGGGGCGGCGGCCTCGCTCGCGTTGATGATAAAGTGCGCCTGGTCGAGGGCCTCGCCATGCCACGAGAAGAAGACGAGTTCGCCCTTAGCTATTATAATTCGATGACGACCTGGATTGACGTCGACCAACTCCTCGCGTTGTTGCAGCTCTCTCGCGCTGATCTCGCGAATAGTGAACGCGTCCTCGAAAAAATTCGCGCCTTGAGCCAGCGCATGCCGACTTACGTGACGCTGAAGGAAGTAAAAAAACGCTGGGGTCACGGGCAGGAAGATGTTTATCCGGTCACTCAGTTCGAGAAACTTTGGGGGGATATGTCTGCGCTCCCTGAAGCGAACTGCCAGTTCTTTATCGTCCCACGCGCCCGGGGGCAACAACTCAAGGAACAGGCGCAGCTCGACGGTTGGGTGCGCGATGGTTCGGCAGCTTACGTTCAGGGTCTGTGTCAATGGAGCTAAAAGCCGCCTGACAACGCGGTTTCAGCCTGTTAACAGTAAACCGATATAAGGATAACGTGACGATTCGCGACTTTTACAAAAATCCAGATAAACCGGCGATCTCGTTTGAACTGTTTCCACCAAAGACAGATGCCGCGATGGACAACCTCCGGCAGATCATGCCGGAGCTTACCCGGTTGCGTCCGGACTTCATGACCGTCACATACGGCGCGCTCGGTTCCACGCAAGAACGCACGCTGGAAATCGCCACTTCCATCCAAAACCAGTATAAGCTGCCGACCGCCTGCCATTTGACTTGCGTTGGTTCGTCACGCGCCGATCTCGATGGCATTCTCGACCAGATCCACGGCAGCGGAATCCGCAACATCGTTGCGCTTCGCGGCGATCCACCCAAAGGCGAAACACAATTCGTCGCGCCGAAAGATGGATTGAGTCACGCGAATGAACTCGTCAGCCACATTCGCACTCGAGAGAAGTCGGGAAAGATTGGGCCGGTCGGTATCGCTGTCGCTGGTTATCCGGAGAAACATGTCGAAGCGTCCGATTTAAAAACCGACCTCGCGAATTTGAAACGCAAGGTTGATTCTGGCGCGGACTGCGTTGTGACGCAGCTTTTCTACGACAATCGCCATTACTTCAACTTCGTAAAGGCCGCGCGCGATCTGGGGATTACAGTGCCGATCGTGCCTGGACTTCTACCGATTCTTTCAGCCAGGCAAGTCCTGCGCATCACGTCAATGTGCGGTTCCAGTTTGCCGCCCGACCTTCAGCGTGAGCTTGAGGCGGTGGGCGACGACCCTGCCAAATCCGAGGAGATCGGCGTCAAAAGGTGCATCGCCCAGGCCACTGAATTGTTGGAAAAAGGTGCCCCGGGCATCCACTTCTATGTGCTGAACAAGAGTTCGCACATGATTCGGATCATGGATAAGATCCCGCGCTGACGCCCTCGGCTCAGCGCTTACAGTTTCTCAACCCGAAGCTGTTTCAGCGGTTCCGGTTCTTTGTAGTGTCGTTTTAATCCGCCTTCGCCGAGCATTTTGGCGGGAACGCGCGAGATGAATTCGGCGAAGGTTTTCTCGACGCGATCGCGAATTAATTTCTGGCCTTGCTTGGACGCCCAAAAATCTTCCTGCGTTTTTGTCAGCGTGATCGCCGCTTCCTCGGGCGTAAGGTTTTCGCCGCGGGCGAGGACCCACACCAATTCCGGATCGGACTTTAAACTTACCGGGAACGCGATGTATTTTGGCTTGAATTCGTCTTCGCCTTCCTCCTCGCCGTTGGAAGTGCCCACTTTAACGACCCCTTCGAGCACCTCGCCATCCAGCACCACTTCGACAGTGGCGGCCTGTTTCTTCGGATGTGGAACGACCGAGACAGCGCCCTTCCCAAAACTGTCTTCGAATTGCTTCTGGATTTCCTTCACCGTGCCGTCCTCAAGATTGGGCATTTCAGCGCGGGCGCAGAATTTCTGGAAGCTCTCGACACGGACCTTCGAGGCGATTTCCTTCTCGCAGGCGGAATAGATTTTCTCCACGAGCTTTTGGTCGGTGAGAGTTTTGGGCAGAACGTTCTTTAAGAGTTCAAGTGCTTCGAATTGGGGGCTGGTCTTTTGTTTTTTTGCCATATCGGACGAAAACTACGGGTGTGTATTTGCGGCACCTACCACCGGAAGGCAAGAACAGTTTTTAGAAAACGAAGAGTGCGGCGCGATCTGAGTCGCACTATAGTTGGCTACCCTGAAGAAACTCGTTTTCAAAGTAATTCTGGGAGGATTGAGCACTGTTATGCTCGCGGTGCTTCTCGTCAGGCATTTTTCTCGCGAGCAGTCCTACAAGGGGCGGCGGCTGAGTGCCTGGGCGGCGGATTTGCGCAGTGGCGATGGCGGCGTGCGTCAACGCGCGCTTGAGGCATTCCGTGATTCGCCGGAGGCAGTCGCGTTTTTGAGCAAGACGATTATCGCTGAACCAGGGCCGGTTGAACGCTCGGGCCAATATCTCTCGAGGATTCTGCCTTCAGCGATCAAACGACCTTTCCGGCATATTTACGACCCCGGCCGGCAGCTTCTGGATCGTCATCTTGCGGCGCAGGCTTTGCAACAGCTTGGCACCAACGCAGAGGCGGCGGTTCCGGCATTGGGCAAAATGTTGCGCGACTCGAACGTGCTACTTGCCAGTTCGGCGGGGACCACTCTTGGGAAAATTGGCCCTGCGGCCCTCCCGGTTTTGCTCCCGGCCTTGGACGATCCCGATTTTAACGTCCGCTCGGCCGCCTGTGCAGCGCTGGCCAACCTGAGTACCAATGCGGCTCCGGCCATTCCGCGTCTTTGCGGAATTCTTGAGCACGAAACGGGGCCAATCGTCAGCGCCTCTGCGTCCGCGCTCCTGCAAATTCGGAAGCCTGCCGTCCCTGCTGTCACGGAACTTTTGACCAGTACAAATTCTTCGGCCCGGCGATGGGCGGCGTATGTTTTGGGCTTTATCGGTCCCGATGCGAACCCCTCCATCCCAGCGATCATTCCGCTCACCAGAGACTCAGACATGCAGGTGCGCTGGGCCGCGGTGGATGCGCTGGGGCGAATCAGTTCTACTTCGTTGCCAGCCGCCGAATCCTTGCTTGAATCTCTAGATGATTCAGAGGCAACGATCCGAGCGGTTGCTTTGGCCGGCCTTGTGAATCGTCCGGGAGTGGTACGGCGGAATCTTCCGCGCATTACGGAACTGCTTACGGACCCTTCTCCGCTGGTGCGTTCAAATGCCGCGATGGCGATTGGCCGGGCCGGATCGAGTGCGACGAACGCCTTACCGGCGCTGGAAGCGCTTTCGCACGATACGAATGAGACCGTGCGGGCGAATGCTCGCGACGCGTTGTCCGCCGTCACACAGACGGCTCATTAGGCGGCTTTGGCCTGCCGCCGAGCGCGGTGCTTTTCGCGGGCGCGCTCGAAACGTTCTTTCGTTTTCTCTTTCAGGCGGTGCGCCCACTCAAACTCGGTTGAGAGAATTGCCAAGCCCGCCGGAATGACAATGAATGCCGGTCCGGGCAGAAAAATCATCGCGATCCCCGCTATCAAGACAAGGCCCCCTGCGATTCCGATCAAAGTTTTCTTCGCCGCCGACTTCACACGGTCAAACTAGTTTCTGCCATGTTCGCTGGCTAACAGTTGCCTGACCGATTACACGGTCAGGCAACCTCTGGTTTCACGATTCTAGTTTCCGCGCAGCAAGCGGAAGTAAACAGGCGGGTTTGTCCCGATTGTGATATTCGTCGGATAGAACGTGGTGTTCATCGTTACGTTCCCGAACAACTTCCAATTTGCAGCGTTCCGCAGATCTGGGCTGGATTGCAGGACTAATGGGGTGCCTGGCTTCGCGTACAATACCAGTTGGGCGGTCTTCGGCCCGTTGTGCGCGATGTCGAGCAACGGTTCATTTTCGACCATGAAGATCCGACCGCTGCCTACGCTCGTGTTTGCGATTTTATCGCCATTTTGGCGCGTGGCATTCAAGGCGGTCGCGCTTAGCGCCGCCACCGAGGAACGTCCGGCCAGCGCGGTCGATCAATGCCAATTCCGGTTTGTTCACCTGGAAGACGAACGACTTTCAGGGCGGCGTTGCTTACAATATCGGGATCGTCGCGAAAGATGATGGCACCCCGAGCATGAGTTCGACCCCAGAACTTCAAGTTGAACGTTCGCGACACTCGGAGCGATGTAATCGTGCGCGTAGGCGACACGAATGTTCTTGCCAGGTTCCGACATTTCGGTTCCGATCACGCTATCGTCCGGCTCGGACCTGGCTGCGTTGAACTTCGAACTCACCGCCCAAGACGTGCATTTACAATCACTCCAACTGGCCCCTGCGGGAGGCGAAGTGATTTCGTCGGCGCTCGAATTCGTGGATCAAAATCATTACCGCGTTCGACTCGAACTCGATCCAGGCTTGGCACAAACCGGTAGTCGTTCGGTTGGTACACTGAAGTTTGGTAAACCGGTTCATAATACAACGTGTATTTGCCGCAGCTGTTATAATCGAACAGATGGATCATGTTCTCCACGATGGGCCGGCGCGCATTACCGAGAAAGGTGCGGTCAGCGCACCGACTTCGACCACAGCAGATGATTGCCCGGCCGGGATAATCACACTGGCAGGCAGAGCGATTTGCTCATTGCCCGTTGCGGACAGATTCACCGCGATCGCAACCACGAACTGCCCATCATGTGAAACGGTGAGGTCCGCCGGGCAAAACATCACCGCTCCAGTTCTTTGCGGTCAGCCGGGGTAAACCAGCTATTAGAAACGTTTTACAAATCGCTTCTTGCGCCGTAAACGGCTATTAAACGGGGATGCAGACAGTTGCGCGATGTCCCTGGGCGATCGATGAACTCTATTGGGAGTACCATGATAAGGAATGGGGCATTCCAAGCCACGACGAGCGGCATCTGTTCGAATTGCTGATTCTGGAAGGCGCTCAAGCCGGCCTGAGCTGGTCCACAATTCTCCGCAAACGTGAAGATTACCGCGAAGCGTTCGATCATTTCGATACCGCGAAAATTGCCAGATACGATGCGCGGCGCGTTCAGAAACTTCTCGCGAATCCTGGCATCGTGCGCAATCGGTTGAAAGTCGCCGCCGCAATCCAAAACGCCAAAGCGTTCCTTGAGGTGCAAAAGGAATTCGGCTCTTTCGATCGCTACATCTGGAGCTTTGTGGGAGGAAAACCGAAGGTGAATAAGTGGCGCGAAATGAAGCAGGTGCCGGCAAAGACTCCCGAATCGGATGCCATGAGCAAGGACCTGCTCAAGCGCGGCTTCAAGTTCGTGGGTTCAACGATTTGTTACGCCTATATGCAGGCGGTGGGAATGGTCGACGACCATCTGCTCAGTTGCCACCGTAGAAAAGGGCGGTCCTGAACTAGCCTATTTGGCGTCGGCCTCGGGAGGCAGATCCAGGTTAAATTCCAGCCGGGTGCGTGAATCGGTTTGGTCATTGCGCATTTCGATTTCCTTGAGTTGCGCTTTCCCCTCGTTGCGGCTGATTTTTTTTATCGAGAATTCCTTGAGCAATCGGTTGTTCGCGTCATAACCCTGCGCCATGATCAAATTGCTCGTTTCAAAATCGATCCATGAAAGAACACGCGAGTAGGCGCCCGCCACGGGTTTCGGATTGATGCTCTCGACCACCCGGCAGGAACGACTTCGGCGCATTTCCTTTTTCACGATCTTTTGCGAAGGCCAATGAAGGAATTCCAAACCGAGATCGCTCAGAAAAAAATCCGAACCCGCAAATGGCTGAAATAATTTTGCGGGATCGAGCGGTTCGACTTTCGGCTTCTCGTCCCGTTTCGCGTAGCGAGCGAAAAGGTATTGATTCGGCTGTGTGCCATGATGTCGGATGACAAGCACTTCGCCAGCGCGGTCACCGACCGGTTGCGTCTGATAAATGTCCTCCCAAAATTCTGGTGAGATTTTCACCGTCATCTGAGTGGGAATCTCTGTAATCGGACCGTCCGCTGAGCGAATCTTCAGTAGTCCGAGCACTTGTGTGTTCTCCGGTGGCCTGCGTGAAAGGACATCCGCTACCAGTTCTTTCCCTTCCCCCTTATCAATAAAGGCGGCTGGATCGGCCGCAAACGTGCTTCTCAAAACGAGCGCCAGAAAAACGCCGAAATGGAACGCGAACATTCTTGTCCGCAAGGATTGCATAAACCCCACGACTAAATTGCGGACAGGAATGTCCGCGCTCCGGTTTGAGAATTGCCGATGCATATCGAACCTCTACTTTGAGACGAGGGCGAGCGGGATTAATTCAGATATATGCTTGATGAACCGCACTTGCATTTTCTCTCGAACTTCCGGCGGGACATCCTGCCAATCTTTGCGATTATCTTCCGGCAGGATCACTTGTTTCAAACGCGAACGAGCCGCCGCCAGAACTTTTTCCTTGATTCCGCCTACCGCCAGAACGCGCCCACGCAGGCTGATCTCACCCGTCATAGCAGTGTCAGAACGCACTAATTTTCTGGTGTGTAGTGATGCCAGCGCGGCGACAATCGCGAGCCCGGCGCTGGGCCCATCCTTTGGTGTGGCTCCAGCCGGAACGTGAATATGGAGATCTTGCTTATCCATTCCGTCGATATCGATTTTCAGCTTTTCCGCCTGGCTGCGCAAATAACTGAGCGCGGTTTGGGCGCTCTCTTTCATCACATCTCCCAGCGAGCCCGTCAGGATCAGACGCCCCTTCCCTGGCATACGAGTAGCCTCTATAAAAAGAATGTCCCCACCCACCGGCGTCCACGCGAGGCCGATGGCAATACCAAACTCTTTTAGTTTCTCCGCGGCCTCGCTCTGGAACTTTGGTGGGCCGAGATATTCCACCAGATCCTCCGGCAATACATTAATCGTCGGTTGAATTCCGGTGGCCGAGACGATTTTTCGCGCCGCCTTGCGAATCACTCCACCAATCTCGCGCTCAAGATTTCGCACGCCGGCTTCGCGCGTGTAATCCTGGATCAACTTGCGCAACGTATTGTCCGGAATGCGAAGGTGCTTCTTCTTTAAGCCATGTTCTTCGAGCAGTCGCGGCAAGAGATGCCTTCGCGCAATCTGCAATTTTTCAGCGGCGGTATAACTCGGCAGTTCGATAATCTCCAGACGATCGCGTAGCGCCGGATGAATCGGATCGAGCCAGTTGGCCGTGGTAATGAAAAGTACTCGCGAGAGGTCGAACGGGACATCAAGGTAATTGTCCGTGAACGTAGAATTCTGAGCAGGGTCGAGCACCTCCAGCAAAGCCGCAGAAGGGTCGCCCCGAAAATCCGAACCGACCTTGTCGATTTCGTCCAACAGGATCACCGGATTGTTGCTTTCCACGCGACGCAGGCTCTGAATGATGCGGCCGGGCAGCGCGCTCACATAGGTGCGGCGGTGCCCGCGAATCTCCGCTTCGTCCCTCATCCCTCCGAGCGCAATGCGCACGAACTTGCGACCGAGCGCGTCGGCCACACTTCGTCCGAGCGAAGTTTTTCCCACTCCTGGAGGTCCAGCCAAACAAAGAATCGGTCCTTTAAGCTGATGCTTCAACTTGAGCACCGCCAAAAATTCCAGCAGGCGATCCTTCACCTTTTGCAAACCGAAATGCTGGTCATCCAGAATGCGGGCGGCAGTGTTCAAGTCGAGTTTGTCTTCCGTCGATTTGCTCCAGGGCAGATTTACGAGCCAATCCAGATAATTCCGGGAGACCGTGTATTCTGCGGCGGTGAAGGGAATCGCTTGCAGCCGCTCCAATTCCTTCAGCGCGATTTTTTTTGTTTCCTCCGGCAAACCGTTCGCCTCGATCTGCTCGCGAAGCTGATTGGCGTCGGCCATTGTCGGATCGCTCTCGCCCAATTCCCGTTGGATGGCTCGAATCTGTTCGCGCAGGAAAAAGTCGCGCTGCGTTTTGGACATGGACGTCGCGACTTCCTTTTGGATTTTCGATCCGAGCGTGAGCACTTCCAGTTCGCGGCCCATCAATGGCAGGAGGCGCGTCAGACGTTCACGCACCGAGGGTATTTCCAGCAGAGCCTGACGCTCTTCGAGGCTCAGATTCAAATTTGCAGCAATCAGATCGGCCAGTTTGCCCGCCTGCTCGGTGTTGAGTGCGTTGACCTTCACCTGTTCGCTCAACGCGGGAGAGAGATTGATGATTTCCTGAAATTGCAACTGTGCATTACGCGCCAGCGCAGTCATCTCGATCGTCTCCTCAGTGACGTCGTGCAAAACGTCAATGTGCGCGCAAAGATAAGGATCTTCGCTGACGAAATCTTTGATCTGAAAACGCCGGAGACCTTCGATCAACACGCGCACGGTGTTGTCCGGGAACTTCAGCATCTTCATCACGCGTCCAACGCAGCCGAATCGATATAATTCATGCGGCTTTGGATTCTCCGCTTCCGGATTCCGCTGCAACATCAGACCAAGAAAGCGATCACCGGCGACCACATCGTCGATCAACCGAATACTTCCCGCTGATTCGACCAGCAACGGCGCGACCATTCCTGGAAAAATCACGATATCGGAAAGGCCGAGAATCGGCAGGATATCGGGAAGTGCTTTCGGAGCCGGGCGTGTCGCCGCTTCGGCGGTTCCGCCCGTCCCCACGATATGGATAAACTCAGTTTCGGGCGAACTCATGTCCCCTTATTTGATGCCCCAGAGCCCACAAAAGTTTCCTAAACCCCATTCGAATCGAGGCTGATTCGATCTCCCTTTTGGAGGGGGATGTCGATCCGCAGGAAACCGTTTTGATAGGAAGCTTTGGAATGCTGCAAATCGTAACCATCCGGCAGTTCCACCACGCTTTCGAAAGCGCCGTAATTAATCTCCATCACCAGAAACTTGCATTTTGGCGAGCGGCAGCCATCCGGGCGGTTCCCACTGATCTTCACCTTGTTCCCCTCGATCACCAGTTGAAGATCTTCCTTCTTCATCCCGGCCAGTTCTACTTTAATGACCAGGCCAGCCTCAGTGACATAAACGTCAGTGTTCGGGCTCCAGTGCGTGTCGGGATCGGTCGGGGCTGGATGTCGCTTAACGTAATGCAAGGGGGAACCGAGTTTCGACATGGTGGTTAAGGTTTAATTATCTTGAATAGGTGCCCGGCGCAAGCCGCGGATTTATTGATTTTTTATAATCACCTGCGGCCGCTCGCCCTTCCGCGCGTGGAATGTCATACTTTGTTGCGGCCCAATCACTCGCGAACTGCATCCGCAATGCGTGTCCCGCTCAAACGAAAACCGCTTGGCACGGGATCTATTCCACGCAAACGCGACCGCGGTCATCCCGACAATCAGCAATGCTAGTGGTTGCTGCCAGTCCATTGAATCAAGATAGTTCAGTTCGCCTTTTTGGCAAAGCGGTGCACAGTCCACCCAACCAAATGGAGAGCGCTCCTCATTACTTTAGCCACAAGCTCCGCGTCAGCTACGCCCACTGCACGCTCGGAAACCACGTTTACTACGCCCGCTACCTCGACATTCTCGAAGTCGCGCGGGGTGAATTCTTTCGCCATCTAGGGTTCAGTTGCCTTTCGCTTCAGGGCCAGGACACCATTTTTCAAGTCACCGAATGCGCGCTAAAATATTTGAAGCCCGCGCGCTACGACGACGAACTGGACGTTCGTATCTCGCTCGGTGACGTTCGCAAAGTTCGCCTTCGTTTCGATTATCAAATTCACCGCGGCGTGGATCTTCTCCTGACCGGTTCGACGTATATGGTCTGCGCGAGTACTGAAGAGAAACCAAAGCGCATCCCGGAGGAGTTGCTTAGAGCGTTCGAACCGTATCGCGTCGAAATGATCCCGACTGCCATTCCCGCTCGACCTTAGACCGCACCAGCAAGAGCCCAGCGCTTTCATAGTGCGCTCGAACTTTGCCGAACTCCGTTTCCAGAATTCCTGCAAGCACGATCGTACCATCGGGCGCCAAACGGTTCAGCAATCGATCTTTTTCGCTAATCAGCAGATCGGAAATGAGATTCGCGCAAATCACATCGAACCTCTTCCGTGATTGAAGGGGAATCTTTGTCAGGTCCTTCCGGGTTGTGTTCACCCGCTGATCTACTCGATTGGTCCGGCAATTCTTTTGCGCGATTCGTACGGCGACCGGATCGAAATCAAATGCTTCGACGTTTCGGTACCCGAGTTTCGCCGCCGAAATTGCCAGAATTCCGGATCCGCAGCCTGCGTCGAGCAACGATAGCGGTCGAGGTGCCTTTCGCGCGGCCGCAACAATTTCCCTCAAGCAAAAGGAGGTCGTGGCGTGCTGGCCGGTGCCAAAACTCAAGCCCGGGTCGAGCACGACAACCGCCTGTCCGGCCTTTGGCCGTTGTTTGCTCCAGCTCGGCTTGATCATTAACGCAGAGCCAATCTCAATCGTCTTAAAATACTTCTTCCACGATTCGGACCAATCCTCACGGGGAACTTTGCGTACCACAATTTCCGCGCTGCCCAAATTTAATCCTATTTCCTGTAATTCAGCGAATCCGTGGGCAATCTCGGCATGCCGTTGCTTGAGCGCGCGCACCGGCGCCTTCGCATAGAGGGTTACGACGCTGTGGCCCTGCTCGATGTTCGAATAGATGGAGGGTGTTGCGTTGAAGATCCGTTCGAGCAGCGCCGAAATTGGCTCTTCCGCTTCCCAAGTCGTAACGATGGAAATTTGTGAGATTCCGCTCTTGTCGCTCATTCAGTTGCCGCGCGCATGTTCAGCGCCACCACCACTCGCTCCTGATCGGTCAGATCGCCGACCAGGCGCCGCGTCGGTTCAGGGGAAAGGCGCACCAGCGTGGGCAACGCAATCACCTGTTCATCCGAGGCTCGTTCAGGCTGTTCGTCGATATCGACGATTTCGAGTTCGTGATCACCGGCGGCGTACGCTTCGCAAATTGCACGGACACTGTCAATCGCCGCCGGTGTGCCGGGACTTTCTCCTCGCACGTAAAGGCGTAAACGCCAGGTGTGCTGAGACTGAGAGGCCATGGGAGCTTCAATTCTTTGGTCCAACGAACTGTTTATTTGCGCCTTTGTTCTGCTGAACGCGGAAAAAATTCCGGCGATAATTCAACTCTGCGCTGTCGAGCGCGTGCACTTCGAGTCCCTCATCCGCCGCAGCCTGCTCCGCAAAACGCTCTTCATCCACCTCGTAGCCGGCGCGCAGCAAAGCTATTTGCGATTCAAGTGCCTTCAGTTTCTGCGCCAGGATTCGTTCGCGGCGGCGGCGCGCCAGTGGAAGGCGTGAATGTTCGCGCCGTTCCTCTTCGATCTTGCGCGCGCGCGCCGATCCGATCAGCACCCCTTCCGGTCCGACGAAAACCTCCTGCAGCGCGATTCCACGGTTGGTGATGACGAACTCGCGGATTTGGTTCGAATGCGCCGTCCCGCGCGATTTCAACACGTACAATCCGCGATTCCGCTCGCCACGGAACTCGATGTCACGGAGCAGCAGCCATGTATCGATGAGCGACGAAACCCCGATATCAGTCTTTTCCAAAGGTGCGCCCCCTTCCGTCAGACTGGTGAAAAGGGTCGTGATCTGCCGCGATTTCAGATGATCGATCAGTCGGAGCAACATTCCCTTAACATCGTCGGTGGTGCCGACCGACAGGAAGTTCGACATCGGATCGACGACCACGACTTGCGGCTCGTACTCCTCAATCATCCGCTGCATTTTCAACAGATGCGCTTCGAGCCCGTTCACCGTTGGACGGACCGCGACATAGTTCAACAGCCCCTTTTTCTCGCACCGATCCAGGCGCAATCCGATCCCCTGCATATTACGAATGATCTGGTTCTTCGATTCTTCGAAAGCGAAGTAAAGCGCCTTTTCTCCCCGCGAGCACGCGCCCGCCACGAACGATGCGGCGATGGTCGTCTTGCCCGTTCCCGCGGTCCCGCTCACCAATACACTGCTCCCGCGATAAATCCCGCCCTCGGCAAACATTCTGTCCAGGTCAGGAATGCCGGTGGAGACAATCTCGTTCGACGCAGGGTGCCCGAGATCAAGCGATGTCACCGGCATCACCCAAAAGCCATGGCGATCGATCAGAAAAGGGAACTCGTCGGTGGCGTGTTCCGTTCCGCGATATTTTACGACTCGCAATCGGCGCGTTGAAATCTGGTCCTTCACACGATGGTCCAGAAAGACGACGCAATCAGCCAGGTACTCTTCCAGGTTATGCCGCGTGGACATCCCGTCGCCCCTTTCGCCGGTGACAATGGAACTGGCGCCGCGAGCTTCCAACCAATTGAAAAGCCGTTTGAATTCGTTCCGCAGCACTTTGTGGTTTTCAAAGCCTGCGAAGAGCGACTCCATGGTATCAAGCGCTACACGTTTTGCCTTCACGCTCTTGATTGCGCTTTCCAAGCGCACGAATAGTCCATCCAGTGTGAAGTCCCCGACCTCCGTCAGTTCGCCCGGTTCCACGAGCACCGGCACTATCACCAATTTCTTCTGCCGCTCGAACTCCTCCAGATTAATCCCTACGGAACGCATGTTGCGCACCAGCTTGTCCCGATCTTCTTCAAAGGTCACGAAGACCGCCGGTTCGCCCTCGCGAATGCCGTTCACGATAAATTGCATCGCGAACATCGTCTTGCCGCACCCCGCCCCGCCAAAGACGAGTGACGTGCGGCCGCGCGGCAGGCCGCCCCGGGTAATTTCGTCAAAGCCGCGGATTCCCGTCGCGGCCTTATCTATCTCCTGGTAAAAATTTCGTTTCGTCGGCATGAAAGCTCGGATTTCTATCTGTTTTTCCCAAAAACACTCGGGCGATGGTAAGAGTTGACGTCGACTTTTGAGTATCGGTACTTTCTACAGTTCGGTGGCCGTAGTGGGTACATCGGGAAATCCCGCACCGAACCAGCGAGATCTGAAAGGTGGGCTATCTTGGATTGGCATGAGGTGGAAAAACCCGGTTTATCCGTTTTACTTTGCTGACCCCTTCGTCTGGAAACACGAAGCACGTTATTATGCCGTAGGTACCGGCCCGATTGCCGAATCACCGTCGTCGGGCGAAGCGGAATTCACCACGACTCAAATCAACGACCGTGAAATGGCCATCCCTCTCCTCGTTTCCGATGACCTTGCGAATTGGAAATTGTACGGAGCCGCGTATGTGGTTCCGCCTGCACTAAAGAAGGCTGTTTTCTGGGCCCCCGAAACCGCTTACCACAACGGCCGTTTTTATCTTTATTTCTCCTGCGCAACCGAAGGCTTAAACCATTCACTGCGCGTTGGTGTAAGCGACCGACCCTCCGGCCCGTACGAAGATGCAGGGCCGCTTCTTCCCGAGAACGATCCCTGCACCTTCGCCATCGATGCTCACGCTTTCCGGGACGACGATGGCCAATGGTATCTTTTTTACGCCCGCGATTTCCTCGATTTCTCTAACGCACACCGCGCGGGAACGGCGTTGGTCGTCGATCGACTTGTAAACATGACGCGACTTGCCGGCGAACCGACAACGGTTCTTCGCGCGCGCAGTGATTGGCAACGCTTTCAGGCTGATCGGCCGATGTACGGAAAAGTTTTCGACTGGCACACTCTTGAAGGTCCCTGTGTTCGCAAGCGTGACGGTCTCTACTATTGTTTTTACAGCGGTGGTTGCTACCAGGGCGAAGGCTATGGAGTTGATTACGGCGCCGCTTCAAACGTATTCGGTCCTTACCTTGACACCGGAAATGAAAAAGGCGCGCGCGTCCTCCAAACGGTTCTCGGGAAAGTAATTGGTCCCGGTCACCACTCGATTGTTCTCGGTCCGGACGACCGCACCGAATTCATCGTGTATCATGCGTGGGATCCGCAAATGAGCGCACGGCGTATGCACATCGACCGCCTCGACTGGACGGGACACGGTCCCCGGTGCGCCGGTCCAACCTGGACCGAGCAAACTATCTAACGCGCGGTCGCTCGCCCAATCCCAAACTGATCTCCCGCTTTCACCGGAACACCGTCGGCGAATTGAATCTCCACCATCTTTTCGCTCTGAACCGCTTGGCCCTTTTCATCCTTCAAGGTCGCCACGATCATCCGGGTTTTTGGTTCGATCACCTCTCCGGTTGAAGGATATGCGAACTCTCCGTTCATCGAGAAAGTGATCCAGCCTGGCTGATCTCGAAGTTCAATAGAATTCACCTGCACCGGCGGCTCTTTCGTATTATCAAAAATGTGCACGCGACTATTGGCCGCATCGCTCACCCAAATCTCTTTTTCATCCGGCGTCAGCGCGATTCCGTGACTCGGACAGCCATGTCGTTTGACCGGTCCTTTCTCGAAGCCGCTCACTTCCACGCGCCACAACTTCTGCCCCGTCTTCAAATCACCGGTTTCAAACCCGAGCAACTCATTCACATTTACAAAACAAAGTGTCTGCCGCGAATTCACTGTGAATGGGCGAATAGCCGCGCTAAACGGTCCCACCTTGCTCGCAATGCTGTGATCCGCGGTCGACGAAACAAAGAGGAACGGCGATTTCAACCCCGCCATATACGCACTCTTCCCATCTGACCCGTAGATTGTGTTATGCGATCCCGATTTCGTGACAATCTTCCGAATCACGTCGCCTGACGAAGCATCCACCACATTCCAATGATCCGATTCAAACGAAGGCACATAAATTGTCTTTCCGTCCGGCGAAATCGCCATTCGATCACATCCCCCTTCATAGGGCTTCTCCCACAAGACCTTTTCCGAAATCAAATCGACAGCCATCATGGTCTTCGGCGTCGTGATAAAAACCCGGTTAAGCGTAATACTCGCGCAAACGCCTTTAACATTCAGCGGTGCTCCTTTGTCATCGAGCCCAGCGGTAGGAATTCGTTTCACCAACCGATGCTCGTGATCCATGTCGTAAACGAGCAACCCATGCCCTCCATACTCCAGATAATTGCGAATCCCTGGGGTCGCGACGTAGAGATAGCGATGAATCTCGGCGGCTTGGAGAGGGGGCGTAGCAAAAAGGAGAAAGAACGCGCACAAAAAACCCATCGGATTCATGCGAGAATTAATAACGACACGTGCGGCGTCGACAAGCTGTTACATTAGGCAAAACAAAAACCGCGTTTTTCTTAAGAAATTCCGATTTTTTCTCTTGCGAGGGTGGGTTGAAGCCTTTTAATACGGCCAAGTCGAAAGACTTGCAGGAACCAACAATTAAAAATATGGCAGCAAAACCTCTAACAAAATCGCAGATCGCAACCGCTATCGCGGAAAAAGCCAACCTTCCCAAGCGCCAGGCTGTGGAAATCCTCGAGATCATCGCTGATCTCGCGTACAAAAACGCGAAGAACAGTTTCACTCTTCCGGGCCTTGGTAAATTGGTCCTCGTGAACCGCAAAGCTCGCATCGGACGTAACCCGGCGACTGGCCAGGAAATCAAGATTCCCGCCAAGAAAGTCGTTAAGTTCCGCGTGGCCAAAGCGTGCAAAGACGCTATTCTCGGCGCGAAGTAAGAGTTTTTTGACAATGCACGGAGGCACTCTGATGATCGTCAGGGTGCCTTTTGCTTTCTACTCCCAATCTCTCTTCCGTGAAAATCGCAGTCGTCGGTCCCGGCGCAGTCGGAAGTTATTACGGCGCAAAACTCGCACGAGCCGGCCACGAGGTGCATTTTCTTCTTCGTTCCGATTACGATCACGTTCGTCGTTACGGCGTAAAAATCCTCAGTCCGGAGGGTGATTTCAACGTTCGCCCGAAATGCGCGAAGTCTCCGGGGCAGATCGGAGTGTGCGACCTCGTCCTGATTGCGATAAAGACGACCGCCAACGAACAACTCGCGGCCCTTGTCCCTCCACTCGTTAATTCAAACACCGCAATCCTCACGCTCCAAAACGGACTTGGGAATGAAGAAGCCCTCAATGCACTTTTCCCTGCCGAACAAATTCTCGGCGGTCTCTGCTTTGTTTGTCTAAATCGTCTCGAACCCGGCGTGATCCAACACATCGCGCACGGCAAAATCGAACTCGGCGAATACCAGCGCTGGCCCGAGCCGCGCACCCACGATATCGCGAGCGCCTTTCGACACGCAGGAGTTCCCTGCGGTGTGCGCGACAATCTCGAACGCGCCCATTGGGAAAAACTCGTTTGGAATATTCCTTTCAACGGACTCAGCGTCGCCAGTTGCGCTGGATTCGAAGCGGTGCGAACGGGAAAGTTTGACGGCCGCGTTCAGGACTGCCTGACCACGGACAAACTTCTCGCCGATGCCGACTGGTTGGAACTCGTACGCGGTCTCATGTACGAGGTCATGGCCGCAGGCAACGCTCACACGCGCGGCATCGCTCAGGACATTGCCGAAGAACTAATCGACAAAACTCGCGTCATGGGCGCGTACCAACCATCGACTCTCATTGACTTTTTGCGCGGATTTCCCGTGGAATTGGACGCGCTCTTTGTTAAACCGCTCCGTCGCGCGCAATCCCGCGCCGTGTCGGTGCCGCGGTTAGAAGCCCTATGCGAGATATTGATATCACTCTCCTGACGTGGAGCGGGGACATTCTCGTCCGCAAGTCCAATTCGCGGCAAGCGAAGCGGCGAGAATGTCCGCGCTCCCTACACTTTGTTAATTCCAAGCTTTCGTGAACACCACCACTGACTCACTGGGCATCATTGCGGGCAACCGCTCGCTCCCGTTTCTCATTGCCTCCGAAGCGCGCAAGCATGGCATCCGCAAAATCGTCGCTGTTGCCGTCGAGGGTGAGACCGATCCGAACCTCGCCACCCTCGTCGATGAAATCGTCTGGCTTCGCGTCGGCCAGCTTTCGAAAATGATCAATGCCTTCAAAGATCGCGGCATCACCCAGTGCGTGATGGGCGGCCAGATCGCCCCGAAAAATCTCTTCGATCTCCGACCGGACCTCCGCGCAATGATGCTTCTCTTTAAACTCAAGGAGAAGAACGCCCACACCATTTTCGGCGGTATCGCTCACGAGCTCGAAAAGGAGGGTATTCGTCTGATCGAAGCCACTCCCTGGCTCAAGCCCGCCATGCCGGGCACCGGCTTTCATCTCGGTCCGAAACTCTCAAAGCAATTTCGCGAAGACGCCGACTACGGTTTCGGAATCGCGAAAGAAATCTCCCGTCTGGAAATCGGGCAAACCGTCGTCGTGAAAGATGGAACCGTTCTCGCGGTGGAAGGATTCGAAGGAACGGACACGTGCCTCCAGCGGGGCGGTGCGTTGGCCGGAAAGAAAGGCGGGGCTGTTGCCATCAAAGTCGCAAAGCACAACCATGATATGCGCTTCGACATCCCCTGCATCGGCCTCCAAACCGTGCAAACCTGCCGCACCTCCGGGATTGAAGTCCTCGCTATCGAGCGCGACAAAACCATCCTGCTGGAGCGCGAAGCCGTCGAGCAATACGTTGCGAGGAACGGCCCCAGTATTGTGAGCGTTCCTCTGGCTCAGTAATCGAGCGCGCGTAAAACTTCCTGTGTTTCAGGCGCGCTATATCGCTCCAACAATGCCTTCGCCTGTTCCGGTTGATCTGAAAGCCCGAGATAGATCCCCTTCAACACCGTAAAATCCAGTTCACCTTGTCGCGAACTGTTCGCCGTCATCTGCTTCTCCGCTTTCGTTAGCGCATCGCCGGCCCGCCAGAGATGCATCGCGACATCCTCCCGTTTGAGCAACACTGCCGCGAGCGCCAGGTTTACGTGGAAATCATGCGGATAAAGTCCGGATGCGATCAGTGCATTCAATTCCGCCCGTGTCGCGTCTCCCTGCCGATCATACGATTTGACCAGCATGACGCTGCTCCGGGCATTCGGGAGGAAGGCCGCGCGTTCCTCGCACGTATCCACTAATTCCAGAGGGGTTCCGTCGTTTGCCACCGCCAACACCAGCAGATCCCAGGACCGTTCCCGCATCGGTTCAACTCGCAGCGCTTCACGAAAGCTCCGCTGCCCTCCCGCATAATCGCCGACCAAAAACAAGCGCGCGCATCCAAGTAATTCCGCTGCCTCGCTGGCGCGCTTCGAGCCTGATTCCGCAATCCGCTGCAACTCCCGGCAGGCGCGTAAAACTTTTGCGCGCCCTTCCGTTCCCAATTGCGGCCACGCGCTTGCGACATCGCCTGAGTTCTCCGCGAGTGCATTCGCGAACGCGGCAACCGCCACCGCACCCGGTTCGTCCCGTCGAAGCTCCGCCACTTCATTCAGGTCGGCCAACGCGTCCGGCGTGAAGAGACTCCGGCGCAATTGCCGCACGGACTTCTCCCCTTCCTGCACCTGCGAAAATGCCGTCAACATCGCGGCCCGGAACGATCGAAATGCCGCACGCTGTTCGAGAAATCGCCCGCTTTTTCCCAATCGTTCGGAGCTCCGTTCGAACGCTTTGGCCGCTTCCTCCAGTTCTCGCCGTGCCGTATCGATTCGCGCAGCCCCGCGCCGTCGCACCGCGCTTTCCAGCAACTCTAAAAACCGGCTGTTGCTGAATCGATTCTCCTCACCCACAAACGCGGACCAGGCCTTCTCCTTGTGAAAACGCGCGGCGGCAAACGCCTCCTCCTCTGCATCGATTAACGCTGCTTTATCCAAGGCCGCTTGCGCCTCGCCAAACCGGCCCAGGCCCAGACACGCATCCATCAATCCGATGAGCGCCACCGCATTGCCAGGTTCGAGTTCGACCTTTTTGCCAAACAAATCGAACGCCCGCGCGTAGCTCCGAATCGAGCTCGGCACATCCCCGCCACGTGCAAAAATTCCCGCTGCTTCCAGGTGCAACTTCGCATCCGCCGGCGTCCCTTTGGATTCCTTCAGCGCCTCGGCTGCTTCTGCCGCGGCCATGCCTTCATTCGGGAAAATTAAAAACCCGCTTGTCCGTTCAAAAACCAGTGCAGAAGGAAATTCGATGCGCGGCAGCCGCACCAACCGTTGTAGCTCTTGCTTGCCGTTGCCTTTCGGAATCGCTGCGCACGCCACCACCGTCATGGACAGAATGACATATCGCCGCCACATCGCCCTTTATCCTATGATTGCCCGCTTTCCTCGTCCAGTAGCGCCTGCGGTCTTCCACTAAACCAAGGTCAACCTTCTTCCTGATTGGAAGTGCACTTCTCCACGCGCAGTATCTCACGTTCCGCTCGCATTATGAAACAGCCTGAAGATTCTTTTGCCGGGAGCAGCCGCAAAACTCTGCTCAAACGAAACGTCCGCAAATCAAAGACTTCGCTCGCGCCAGGAAGGTCGGCAAGCAGGAAACAGCCACTTACTCCGGACGCTGAGCGTGAAATGATAAAAACATTCGCCGAAAAATAGTTCTTCGACACTTTCGTCGCGCGCAATCCTCACTCTCCAAACGAAAAATTTGAAAAAGCCAGCGAAAAATTTCTTAAAATATCTTCGAGCAGGCTTGAGCTGAAGGCCGTCAAAGTCGATAATTACATCAGTTCGGAAAAGTCCGGGCACCGCTCTTTAAAAACGATTTCAGGATTAAAACCCTGCCATGTTCGTGCTTAGAAACAAAGTCCTTTGACCGTAAATAACACGTTATAGGAACATCAGCCTTGGATGATCAACGACAGGCCTTCATTGGAAGTCGACGAAGCCAGGCCCGTTCCGCTGTTTCTACAGTCAGTTCAAAGGAACTGTCCATACACGGCATTACGGCGGGGTTTTTTCTTTTTCCTTTCACCCACCAGATTTGAGAATCTTCTCGGAGACGTGATTTCTCCAAGAGCCACGAATGAACGAATACACACGAATAGAGACCAGCGAGGAAATATTCTTCCCATTCGTGTGTACTAGTGTCCATTCGTGGTGAGTTGAACCTACCCACGGTCGAATTCTATTTTGAGCGTTTCGGCTTCTGCCCTCAGCAGATTGCCCCGGCTCCTTCTGCACGCCTCGGTCTCGTTGTTGTTATCCCCTGCTTCAACGAACCCGGCTTACTGGACTCACTTGATGCACTTTGGCGCTGTCGACGTCCAACATGCGACGTGGAGGTGATCGTGGTTATCAACTCCGGGGAAAACGCGCCCCCCTCGATCGTTCTACAAAACCAGCAAACCTTCGACAGCGCGCAATCATGGATCTCTGTCCACGACGATCCTGCATTTCGCATTTACTCTCTTCACTTCCCCAGCCTCCCGCAAAAAAAAGCCGGAGTCGGTTTGGCCCGAAAAATCGGCATGGATGAAGCCCTTCGCCGTTTCGCGTCTGTTAACCGTCTTGAAAGCCCGATGCTCTGTTTTGATGCAGACTGCACTTGCGATCCAAATTATCTGGCCGAAATCGAGCGGGCCTTTACGGAGAATCCTCAAGCTCCTGGGGCGAGCATCTATTTCGAACATCCACTGGAAGGTTCTGAAAATGCATGCCTCTACGAAGCCGTCACGCGATACGAACTTCACTTGCGCTATTACGTCGAAGCTCTCCGCTACGCTGGCTTTCCACACGCCTTCCACACCGTCGGTTCCAGCATGGCCGTTCGCGCACAGGTTTACATGGAGCAGGGCGGGATGAATAAGCGCCAGGCCGGCGAAGACTTCTATTTCCTTCACAAAGTTATCCCGCTCGGAGGCTTCCGCGAAATCAATTCTACCCGTGTGATTGCGTCACCACGCCCCTCCGACCGCGTCCCTTTCGGAACCGGTCGTGCCGTCCGTGATTTTCTCGAGTCCGGCAAATTCGAGTCCTACCCGTTGCAAGCTTTTGAAGATTTACGCTGGCTCTTTGCCGATCTGCCGGCTCTCTACAAATCAGATGCGCCGCTCGACGATTGCCCGCCAATCCTTCGCCAATTCCTAAACGAACAAAGCGCCTCCTCCCATCTCACCCAGATTCGCGAACACACCACCACCCAAACCTCATTTCAAAAACGTTTCTTCCGCTGGTTCGACGGCTTCCTGGCGATGAAATACATCCACTTCGCTCGCGATTGCGCTTATGGGCCAGACGATGTTGAACGTGTCGCTTGCGAACTTTTTCACCATCGCGCTGATGTTCTTTTTGCGCCGCCGACCACAAGAGACCTCCTTCTCGCGTACCGCCAACTTCAGCGCGGAAGCTCAGTCTCCTGATTTCCTGAGTTCCAGATTTTAGCCCTGTCGAAAAAAAGGCGCAGAAGCATATCGCCTCTGCGCCCTTCAGGTGCCTGATTGCAGTCACCTTGTTTCCCCCTTGTCCCTAAATCGCCTAATCCTCCAGAAGTTGCTGTGCTTCCCCGATTTTCCTCTGCACCTTACCGGCAACCTTCTCCCCTTTGCCGCGCGCTTCTGTGTCCGGATTATCTGTGGCGACTCCGAAACCCTCTTTCACCCGGCCCTTTATTTCCCTCATTTTCCCTTTTGCCTGGTTAATCGAACTGTTTCTCATAGCATCTCCTTCGTTCGCAGACACGATAGTCCCGTGGCAATTATCCACAATGGGAACCCTCCCTGAGAAAAACCCAATCGGAATCACTACATCAGTTCCGCGTCCAGCGCTTCAAGCTGTCGCCGATCCCTTTTTGTCGGTCGACCGCTCCCTTTCGGCCTATGCGGGACGGCCGCCGCTTCTTCCTTGTTCCGAATCACTCGCAAATACTCTGCTGCGGGCGTTTGGTCCTCCATGTAGGTGGCCACAAGTTTCGGCCCCACGCGCCGGTTGATCAGCCCAATCACCTTGACTGTCCGAAAAACTTCTCCAATTCGGGCATTGATTATTTCACCGACGTGGACGTCCCGCGACGGTTTGACTGGTTGGCCGCCGAGTGTCACATGTCCACCACGGCAAGCCTGCGAAGCGAGGCTTCTCGTTTTGTACAGGCGCACCGCCCAAAGCCATTTGTCTATTCTTACTTCGTGGGGAGAGTCCACCTCGAACAATCTGTGTAAACCGGCTGGAGGTCAAAAACTGTTTGCCGCGGGCGCGCTCAGTGCGCCGAAGACAAGTTTTGTTTGAGGCCGAGAGCGGACTCGAGCCCTTCAGAGAATTCACGGACTTCGGCGGTGATCTTCTCCGGTTGCAGCACGATGTTATCCACCATGCGAAGTGCCAGATCGGGCTTCCGTCGAATCAATTCACACGCCGCCACGATTAACGAGAGGTGATTGTTGACGTTGTGCCGCATGGCCGACAGGCGCTTGTTCAAGTCCGCGACCTGTTCCGCTGAGAGCGTGATGGAGCTATCGGTTAAGGGCATTTGTCACCGCAGGTACTTCCTTATCGAGTGTTCTACTGGAGATCTTTAATGTCAAAAGGTTGGTTCGATTCGATTTATGGAAAGGGTTTGTCCTCCTGTCGGCATCCCATTCGTCATTTACTTGAGAAAGGAAAATGGAAAGAATTTCGGCCATGAGCACGGACACTATTGAACAGGCGGCAATTTCCTCTCCGGAAAAGAGATCCTTCACTCGTTTCTTTCCGGCGGTAGCGAGGGTGCTGATGGGTTTGATGTTCCTGATCTTCGGCCTGAACGGCTTTTTGAACTTCATTCCTCAACCGAAAGAGCCGATGCCCGCCGGTGCTATGGCGTTCGCTGGAGCTCTCATGCAAACCGGTTACATGATGCCGCTCGTTATGGGGACGCAACTCCTGGTGGGAGTGCTGTTGTTACTGAATATCTTTGTTCCCCTGGCGCTCGCTTTGATCGCTCCGATCATTGTGGGGATCGTCACCTTTCACCTTTTCTTGGCGCCTTCTACTCTCGCGCCGGGATTGGTCATCCTTTTTCTGGAGCTTTACCTCGCCTGGGCTTACCGGCAGGCCTACGCGGCCATGCTCGCGTTCCGGGCGACCCCGCGTTGAGTCCGGTCAAAACGCCCGGTAACTACGACCCTCGGAGAGGACGTCCGCCAACAACGGCGCGACCCGGTATTTAATCGGGAAGGTTTCCCGTTGTTTTCCGCTTTGCGCTCGGAAAACGGCAAAGTGCAGATGCGGGCCGGTGGAGTGACCTGTGTTGCCGGAAAGGGCGATGACTTCACCCGCGGAAACGATCTGGCCCAACTTCACGCGAACTCCATCTTTCCTGAGATGAACGTAATGGCCGAGCGTTCCATCGCTGTGTTTGATCAAGACGTAGTTGGCGTCCCACTCGAACTTCTTATCGGAGCCCCCGATGTCGGAATCGTCTTTGATGCCAACGACAACCCCATCGCGCGCGGCCAGAACAGGGGTGCCCTCGGGCATTTTAAAGTCGATGGAAAAGGAGTCGCCGCCAGTATGGCTGTATTTGCCATGAAAGCCTTGGCTCACGGGAAACGCTTCCCCGGGACGGTACGGCAGATGGTAAATGTAGCTGTCGTCGTGGTTGACACGGAGATTTCCCCACGTCGCGTAATAGGTATAGGACCAGCTTGAGTCGCGAGAGGACTCCGCCGGTGACACAGAAAACATCTTCACCTTCGACCGCGGTGGAATGGTCGCGGTATAGGGGAGCTTCTCCGCAGAGACGAGGTTCACCAGCTCCATTTCAATCGTGACGGTGACGTCTGCGTTTTGCAGATTTTCGACGTCGAATTCAGTGTCGTTCTCGTTCTTATGCGAGGAAATCTTGACGAGTTTCTGCTCGCTGGCATGCGAAGTGAAGCAAAACAGGCAGAAGATCGCCGCTGATACCCATATCCGCCTGAACGTGTCCAGATTGCGGACGGCGGAGTTTACAGGAAGACAGGCTAATTTGGAGCGACAGGCAGGCACGGGAATCAGTCGTTGGCGTGAAACTCAGTGGAAACCGCGAGATTTCGCAGATTAAGCGCAGGTAAAAACTGATTTGATTGGAATGATGTTTCAGCCATGCGAAGCGGACTGGGCAGAAAGTATGCCGACTCATCGAAAACGCAATCACTTTTTAGGATTTACCACTAGTCCGCTGTCATCCCCGCGGTGTTAAACTACCTCAATACCACTGGGAACCGTCGTCCGAGCTTGCATCAGGCGGCGCGGCCCGGTAAGCATTGTGTCAAGTTGGCACTCCATCGGTTTGCTGACGAAAGATGATCCGATCGTTTGTTTTTACGACGCAAGGGAAGCTCCACTCCGAGAATATTGAGCTGTTCCTGATGCCCACGCTTTTGGCGGACACGAACCTTTTCCTCTGGGTGGATCTGGAGAAGGCGTCGGAAGAGGAGACGAAGTTCATTCTGGAAGACGTGTTCCACTTCCATCCCCTTTCGATTGAGGACTGCATCATGGAGAGCGCCTCTCCGAAGGTGGATGAATATCAGCCGAAGGAGGACGATCGGTTTTCGCCATATCTCTTTATTGTGATTCATGCGGTTGATTACAGCCGCCGGGATGGTGTCTTCGCGACGAGCGAGCTCAACTTTTTCCTCGGGAAGAACTTTCTCGTGACGCATCACGAGAAACCGCTCAAGAGTGTTCAAGCGACCGAGGACCGCTGTTTACGAAGCGTCGGCCACGTCGCACGGGCACCAGATCGTGTCGCGCACACATTGCTGGATTCGATTGTGGAGAACTACAAACCCGCACTGGACGAGCTGTCATTGGAAATCGGTGAATTGGAGGCGCAAGCCCTGGCCAAGCCGGACAAGGAGACGCTGAACCGGATCATTCAGGTGAAAAAGGAGGTCTTTCACTTGAGGCAGATTATCGGGCCGCAACGGGAAGTCCTGGCGCGTTTTGCGCGAGGGGAGTTCAAATTGATCCGGGCTCATTTGGTGCCTTACTACCGGGACGTCTACGATGGTCTTTTTCGGATCAGTGAGTTGGCCCAGGGCTACACCGATTCGCTCACCGGAATATTGCAGGTTTACCTGAACATGTCTTCCAACCAGACCGGCGAGGTCATCAAAGTTCTCACTTTGATCACGATCATTACCACCCCGTTGATGATGATCGGGACATGGTACGGCATGAATTTTCAGGACATGCCCGAACTGCACTGGAAGCACGGGTATGTGGTGGCCGCCACACTGATGGTTGCGTGGACCGGGGGAACGTTTTGGTACTTCCGCAGAAAAGGGTGGTGGAGCTGAAAAGCCATGGCCTCGAAATCAAATTTTCTGGACAAAGTTCTGGGTCGTATCAGTCGGCTCGATACCGAAGGGCTGCAGACTGTCGTGCAACGTCTGGCGCGGGAACGAAGTTTTCTGGAGACGCTCTTCAATACGATCGAGGACGGCATCCTCGTCATCGATGAAAATGGGCGCATCATTTATTTGAACTCTGCCGTGAACAAATTGTTTGGCATCCCCGCCAACGGTGCGGAGGGGCAGCCGGTAACACGATTCCTGCCGGAGTTTGACTGGCAGGCTCTCATGAATTTCGACGCGGAAGGAGGTAAGCGGGTTTTGCGACACGAGCTGGAAATCACTCTCCCGCGTCCGAGGTTTATCCGTCTATACGCTGCTCCCCTGGATGGCGAGAAAAGCGGAACCGCAGGCCTGGCGATGGTTTTGCATGACGCCACCGAAGCCCGTGCGCAGACATACCAGACGATCGAAAATGAACGGATCCATGCGTTGACATTGCTCGCCGCCAGTGTGGCGCATGAAATTGGCAATCCGCTGAACGCTCTGCACATTCATTTGCAGTTGATGGAACGGGAGCTCAAAAAGCTTCGTTCCCCTGATCAGGGAGAAGGCACCGGAGCCTCAGTTGGCAAGCTCGAAGAATATGTTCACGTCGCGAAAGGCGAGATCAGCCGGCTGGACTATATCGTCACGCAGTTTCTAGACGCCCTGCGGCCTCGCCCGCCGAAATTTTCACCCGGTTCCTTGAATCACGTGCTGCGGGATACCGTGGAATTGTTGCGTCCCGAAATGGCCAATCGCGGGCAGGAGATTGTCGAAAAGTATGCGAATCAATTGCCTGACGCGCCATTCGACGCAGCGCAGATGAAGCAGGTCTTCGTCAATTTGATTAAAAATGCGATGCAGGCCATGACGCGCGGAGGGCGCCTGACCGTGGAGACAGGTTCGAATTCGGAAGCGGTCTGGGCCGGTATCACGGATACCGGTTCAGGAATACCTGAAGAGAAATTGAACCGGGTGTTTGAACCGTTCTTCACCACCAAAAAAAAGGGCTCCGGGCTCGGGTTGATGATCGTTCAACGCATTGTGCGCGACCATTTCGGGCGAATTGATGTCGAGAGCAGGCCACGGCAAGGGACGACCTTTCGGGTGTGGCTGCCGTTGCATGAACGACCGCCACGATTGTTGCATGCGTCGAGTGTGGCGGCACCTGAAAGCGCGATAGCCAATGAGCAATGACCACAATTGTATCGGTAGTAGTCGAGGCGACGAGACTCTGTTCCTCTTCAGTGTGCCAAGCACTTTGAGTCTTGTGATCTCGCCTCCTCCGGGGAGGTGCATATGAGTCCTGTGAAGCCTGCTATTTTGATCGTGGACGACGAGAAAACGCAGCGCGAAGGGCTTCGTGCGGCGTTGGAGGACCATTTCGAAATCTACCTCGCGGATTCGATGGATGCGGCGATGGGCCTTCTGGAAAAGGAGCATTTCGACGTCGTGCTGACCGATTTTCGCATGCCAAAGGACGATGGCATGAAGTTGATCGCCCGGGCGAAGTCTCTGCCGAAGCCGCCGGTTTGTATTTTGATGACGGCCTATGGGTCTGAGGAAACTGCCGTCGAGGCGATCAAAAAAGGAGCGGATGATTACATCGCGAAGGGGAAACTGAATATTGACGAGCTGGAGTTTCGGATTCGTCGCGCCTTGAAGTCCCAGAAGCTGGAGTCGGAGAACCAGCAGTTACATCAGCAACTCGATAAGCAGTACGGTCTTGAGCACATCATCGGCGAGTCGCGCTTGATGCAGGAGATTTTCGACGTCGTGCGGCAGGTCGCGCCGTCGCAAACGACCGTCCTGATCACCGGTGAAAGCGGTACGGGGAAAGAGTTGATTGCGCGCGCGATTCATCAGCTCAGCCCGCGGGCGCGAGCGCCTATGGTGATCGTGCATTGTGCGGCATTGGCACCCACTCTCCTGGAAAGTGAGTTGTTTGGACACGAGAAAGGCGCGTTTACGGGAGCGCATGAGCGGCGGATTGGCCGGGTGGAACAAGCCCAGGGCGGAACGCTATTTCTCGACGAGATCGGTGAGATCGACGCGTCTGTGCAAATCAAGCTGCTCCGTTTTCTCGGGGAACGAACGTTCGAGCGGGTGGGATCGAGCAAAACATTGGTTTCGGACGTGCGCCTGGTCGCGGCCACGAACAAAAACCTCGAGGAGATGGTCAAAGAAGGTAAATTTCGGGAGGACCTTTATTATCGCCTCGCGGTGGTGCCGATTCAGATGCCGCCACTGCGCGACCGGCGCGAGGATATTCCGCTGCTGGCCAACGCTTTTTTACGTGAATTCGCGCAGAAGAATAACAAGCCGATCTCGCAGTTTGATCCGGAGGCGATGGATCTGCTGATGAATTATTCCTGGAAAGGAAATGTACGGGAACTGCGTGCGGCGATTGAGGGCGCAGTGGTCCTGGGACGTGGCGCAACGATTTCGACGCAGGATTTGCCTTTGAAAATTCGCAATTTCCATCCTGCTTTGGAACAGGGAAATGCAGTTCCTTCAAATTTAACGGTTGAAGAAGCGGAGAAACAACTCATTATTCGCGCGCTGCAAGATTGCAAAGGGAACCGCACCGAGGCGGCAAAGAAGCTCGGGCTCAGTCGCAGGACGTTACACCGGAAATTGCACACGTATCACTTAGAAGGATTTTAGAATGCAACCAGTCGGGCTGCAGGAATGGATTCACAAGATCGAGGAGGGCGAAGGCACAAAATACATTCGCCTGGCGTTTGTTATTCTCGCGCTCCTAGGCATTACCGCGCTGTGGCATCTGCGCGAGGCGAAAAACTATTTCGCGGCTGAGGCAATGGATGTCGGACAGGTCGCGCGCAACATTTCGCAGGGTCACGGTTTCACCACTCAGAATATTCGGCCGCTCAGCATCGCGTTAATCGAGAATCACCTTGGCAAGGAATCCCCTTCCGTGCTGACCAACCCGCATCCCGATTTGGCCAATGCTCCAGTTTATCCAGTATTGCTTGCCGCCCTGATGAAGGTCTTCCCCATGAAATGGGAAATAGCGGTCGGAAGCAAATTGTTCTGGCGGTACCAACCCGAAACGATCATTGGCGGGATGAACCAGGTGCTGTTCTTTGTCGGCCTCTTTCTTTTATATCGCGTGACGCTGCGGCTTTTCGACCGGCCGGTGGCCTATCTCGCGGTGTTTCTCATGGCGCTCACCCAGATTTTCTGGGAGTTCATCACCTCCGGCCTCTCCACCATCCTGTTGATCGACCTTTTTCTCGGCTTGTGCTGGATTCTCCTGGCTTTTGAAGAAAAATCCCGCGCGGAAACGAAAAATATTCCGCAGTTGATTGCGCTCGCGGCCGGTGCTGGCTTGATCGTCGGTTTGATGGCGCTGACTCGCTACTCGATGGGCTGGTTGATCTTTCCGGTCGCCATATTTATCGGGGCAGTCGGTTCCGGGGTGCGGAGTTCTGCCACTCCCGTTGCTCTCGTGGCGGCGTTGTTGGTGATCGCCCCATGGGCACTTCGAAACTATCAGGTCTGCGGCCATCTTTTTGGCACTGCCGGTTTCGCCATTCATCAGGGCAGCAATGCTTTTCCCGGCCACGTCGCCGAACGTTCCATGCCGCGAAATGTTGCTTTGGAGCTCAACAAGGTGGAGCTCGGCGAATATCCACGGAAACTATTTGTTAATGGCGAAACCATCCTCACCAGCGAATTGCCCGAAGCGGCTGGCAATTGGATCGGCGCCTTTTTCCTCGGTGCTCTGCTCGTGCCGTTCCTCAGTCCCGCGCTTAGGCGCTTTCGATACTTCGCCGCGGGCGTGTTACTGGTCATGGTCATTGTGCAGGCGCTCGGGCGAACCGAGTTGAGCGTTGACTCGCCGAAGATAAATTCCGAGAACCTCCTGGTGGTAATTAGCCCCCTGTTCTTCATTCTCGGGTCGGGCTTCTTTTTCCTCCTGCTCGATCAGATCCAGTTCCCAGCGCTCTGGTTTCGATCAGCCGCCGTTGCGGGGTTGGTTCTTATATTGAGCCTGCCCCTGGTTCTTCGTTTTTTGCCTCCCCGAACATTTCCGTTGAACTATCCCCCTTATTCGCCGCCCGCCATTCAGATGATCTGCAAATGGCTCGAACCAAACGAACTGCTGATGACAGACATGCCCTGGGCTACAGCCTGGTATGGGGATCGCACGTCCGTCTGGACCACCCTTGATTATGGAGCGCAGAACCGTGACGACTTTTACCGCATCAACGATGAGCGGCGCGCGATAAAAGGCCTGTACCTCACACAATTAACCACGGACGCGAAATTTTTGAGCGGGAATTGGCAGTCGCGTGAGGGCGTTTGGGGTAAATTCTACATCCGAACGTTTCTGAGCCACGAGCTTCCGAGTGGATTTCCGTTGAAAATCGGGCCGCCCACGCTCTTGCCGGACCAAATGTTCCTGAGCGATAGAATTCGCTGGCGTCAATGAGTTTAGGTCTGTATAACCGGCGAAGAAAATCGTTTTTTACCATTTGACAACGATTATGGTTGTCCGTAAAACTGAACCCGCTTTTCAAAAAATTTTGGTTCAGGGCGGAAAAAGTTGAACGAGGAAAAAAATACGTATGAATAAAATCACGATGACTGCCGGCGTTTTTGCGTTGAGCGCTGCAAGCCTTCAAGCAGCCGCAACGATGGATGCAGCACCCGGCTCTCAGCAAGCGACTAAGTGGTGGAGCGTCTCGGCTTCACTCAGAGGGTTCTATGACGACAATTACAGCACCTCTCCAAAAGAATTCAAACGCGACAGCTTTGGTTTTGAGGTAAGCCCCTCCGCTTCAATCAACCTGGTTCGCGACCAGACTTCTTTCGGCCTCAATTACGTCTATTCGTATCGTTATTACGATGACCGTCATCATCTGGACATCCCATCCGGCGATGATTCCCACCAGGTGAACGCCAAGCTGAGCCATGCTTTTACTCCTCGTTTTAAGCTGGATGTCAGTGATTCGTTCGCTATGGCGCAGGAACCTGAGCTCTTGGCAGGTGGTGTTCCGGTGCAGGCCTCGTTCCTCCGCTCGAACGGTGACAACCTTCGTAATTTCGGCAACGTAGCATTCAGTGCTGGAATCACAGAAAACCTGACCGCTGTCCTTCGTTACGAGAATGAATATTACGATTACGACGAAGAAGGTCACGGGCAGACCTTGAATACTCGTTCGGCACTGTTGGACCGCATCGAGCATCGCGGAACGATTGATCTCCGTCAGGTGGTTCTTCCGAAGACCGTCCTGGTGGGTGGCTATCAATTCGAGCGTGTTGATTACACGGCACCTGGTAGCAATTCGCCTATCGGCTTCCCGGTTGCTCCTGGGGTGATCGCGACTTACTCACCGGACGAGCGTGACAGCTATGCTCACTATTTCTACGTCGGTGTCGATCAAGGAATCACTCCAACCTTGAATGGTTCGATCCGTGTCGGCGCTCAATACACCAAGTTCGATAATTTGGACGTGGTTCGCCAACTCAACCCGAACATCGACGACAGTCAGTGGTCGCCTTATGTCGATGCCAACATCACCTGGTTGTACATGCCGCAGAGCTATGCGCAATTGGGTGTTCGTCATCAACGCGCCCAAACAGACGTTGCGTTCATTGGTGTGAGTCCCAATTTGGATGCTGAAAGCACGGGCGTCTACGCAAGCGTGAACCATCGGTTCATGGGTCATTTCGTGGCCAGCTTGATCGCTCAGTATCAGCACTCCACCTACGACGACACCACGGGTGCTGGCACTACCGCGGACGATTATTTCGGCGCGGGCGTGAATCTGACCTACGAAATCAACAAGTTCGTCGCTGTGGAAGCAGGCTACAATTTCGACCGATTGGATTCAGATCTGAGCGCTTCGGATACCGGTTGGAATCGCAGCTACACACGTAATCGCGTCTACATTGGCGTGCGCGGAACATATTAAGATTTTTCAGTTGAATTTAGTTCGGGAGGCTGGAAGTATAATCACATCTAGCCTCCTTTTTTTATCCCATGGAAGCGCCAAAAAACACCTTCTCGTCTAATCCGTCTCAAACGGCCGAAACCAAGCTTCACTTTCTTGATTACTGGCGAATCATTCGCATCCGGAAAACAGTAATCCTCGCGGTGTTTCTGTTGGTGGTCCTGACCACGACAGCGGTGACTTTCATCTTGCCGGAAACGTACATGAGTACGGCTCGGATCGAAGTCAATAAAGACACGGGCGACATCGGTTCGGTGCTTGGCACCCAGGCGCCGCAGGTTTACGACCCCTACTTCATCCAGACCGAGTTCGAGAAGATTAAATCGCAGAGCGTCCTGCTCAAGGTGATTCGAAACCTCAATTTGCGGGACGTTTGGGCCAAGCGCTACGGGACCGAAACGCTGCGGGAAAGCGAGGCTTACAAAATCCTGGTTGGCCAGATCGATCTTCGTCAATCGCGCAACACCAGTTTGATTGAAATTCGCGCCTTTAGCGATGTGAAGACTGAGGCGGCGGAAATCGCGAATGAAATTGCAAAGGTCTACAAGGAATTTCGCCGAAGCACAAAGCTCGACCTTTCGGAAAAAGGCATCGCGGCGCTCCAGGAAGAGTACAACGAGCAGAAGAAGGAGGTCTCAAAGCGTCAGGCTGCGGTCGATAAGCAGCGCGCTGATCTCAGGATATCAGACATGGGCGACGCGTACTATCAAAGCACCGTCGAGCAGGAGAGCGTTCGCAACATCGACAAGGATCGCCTTCAAGCCGCCTCCCGGTACGCCTTCTACAAGAAGATGTCCGATGAATTGCACAGCAAAACCCGTAAAGAATTGCGTAAGGCCATTCCCACCGCTGCTGCTGACCCCGCGATGGACCGCTACCTCGGTGATCTCGCCAAAGTGGAACAGCAGTATGCGGCGAACATTACCGATTTAGGCCCGCAGCATCCTGAAATCCTGAAGCTGGAAGGGATGATCAAGACGATCAATCAGCAGATTGAAGATCGCGTGGATGGTGTGCTCGCCGGTATCGATCTACAGGTGGCTCAGAACGACGCGGTCGTTAAGGATTTGAACGAGCGTCTCGAAGCGGCCAAGAAAGAGGACACGGAAAAGCGCGAAAAGTACGCCCCTTATTTCATTGCCAAGCGCGATTTGGAAAACCAACAACGCATCCTGGATACCGTCTATATGCGAATGCTGGCGGAAAAGGTGGACTCAAAAATTCCGAAGGGCACCAGCGTCATTATTGTGGACGACGCGACCCCGGAGAATAAACCGGTTCGCCCCAATATTCCGCTCAACATCACACTCGGTGTGCTGGTTGGTTTGATCATGGGCTTCGGCCTTGCGTTCTTCATCGAGTATCTCGACACGAGCGTGAAGACAATCGACGACGTGGAACGCGCCCTGCAGGCGCCTGTTCTCGGCGTTATTCCGCAGAACGTCGGTTCGCTCATGCAGGAGGGACCCGACAGTCCCCATGCGGAAGCGTATCGCGTGTTGCGCACGAACCTGCTGTTCTCACGCAAAGACAAAGACATGCGGACGATTACGGTTGTCTCCGGTGGCGCAGGCGAAGGAAAGTCGACGACGATTTTCAACCTTGCCACGGTATTCGCGCAGAACGGAGCCCGCGTGTTGCTGGTCGACTCGGACTTGCGTCGCCCCAGCTTGCACAAGCTGTTGAACGTTTCGAACTCGATCGGTCTGACGAACTTCCTGCTGAAGCAGAACACAATCGAGGAAGTGATTCAAACGACTCAACTGCCCACGCTGCACTTCCTTCCTTCCGGCAAGCTGCCCAGCAGCTCGCTCGGTATTTTGAATTCTGCGCAAATGCGCGAATTCATTGAACGTGCGCGGGAGCGTTACGACTTCGTGTTCTTCGATTCTCCGCCAATTATGGGTGTGAGCGACGCGTCGGTCCTCGCGAGCGAAGTAGATATCGCAATGCTGGTCATCCAGTACCGCAAGTATCCGCAAGTGATGACCCTGCGCGCCAAGCAGATGGTCGAGAAAGTCGGTGGAAACCTCCTCGGCGTTGTGTTGAATAACATCAACATTTCGCAGGATTCCTATTACTATTACTACAGCGGCTACTACTACGACTACTACTCGAAGCACGACGACAGCGACCGTAACGGGGCCAATGGTAAGAATGGTGAGCACGTCGAGAAGAACGGAGACGCCAAAAAACCAGGCGATCGTGCGACGACCGTCGCGATGAAACAAAAATATTGATTGTGCTGTCCAATCCGCGTTCGTAGTTTCTTTGCACGTAATGAAAGGGAGTTCTTTTGCCTTCAGGGCACTAATCGTCTGCGCACTTTGCGTTGTTTTCGGTATGGGTTCGGGCTGCAGCAGCAGTCCCGAGCTTAGGCCGCCTCCGGGTAGTACAGGTGCTGCCGTTCGGGACCCCGTTACCGACACGCGGTACCATCCGGGTGATAAAATCATCATCGACTTTGATCAGTCTGTCATGCCGCAGCAGTGGCAACAGGTCGTTCGTGAAGATGGGATGATCACCCTCCCCTATAACAAATCGATCCTTGCCGCCGATAAGCGGAAGGGCGAGCTCGAGGACCAGATTCAAAAGCTTTACGTCCCCGACACCCTAAAACGTCTCACAGTTAATATCCGCTCGGAGGAGCGCAGCTACTTTGTGAAAGGGGAAGTGCGCAATCCCGGCCAGAGACCCCATACCGGCTGGATTACAGCGACAAAGGCTATCGCCGCCGCTGGTGACTTCACTGATTTCGCGAAAAAGACCGACATCGAGATTATTCGGGGTTCCACCGGCGAAATCCTCCACATGAATGCGAACAAAGCGCTCAAGGATCCTAAATTGGATGTGCCTGTGTTCCCCGGTGACACCGTTCACGTTAATCGCCGATTCTTCTAAGGCCTATGCTCCAGTTCGTTTTCACGGACGGAGCAGGAGCAACGCAGGTTGCGGTTTGCGCTGAACTTCCCTTCGTGATCGGGCGCGATCCTTCCGCCCACCTGCAACTGGCCGCGCCCGGTGTGTGGGACAACCACGCTCGCGTTATTCGTGACGACGCCTCAGGCAAGTTGATCATCGAAGCGATGGGAGAGGCACTCCTGCTTCTCAATGGCGAACGTATTGAGCGCGCCTTCCTCCTGCCGGGCACGCAGGTCCAGCTTGGGGGATCAGCATTGTGGGTGAGCCTTGCACCAGTGCGGCAAAAAAATCTTCGTGTGGCCGAAGCCTTCCTCTGGATTCTGATTTCAGTTCTTCTTCTTTTTGAGGCCGCTTTGATCGTTAAGTTGCGATAGTGCAAGCCTCACGATCACCTTCTTCTACTCAGGATTAACCGGATTTGGCTTTCGTTAGGTGGCCCTATTTCCATTAGGCGTCGCAAAATGTTACCCCTGTAACAGCTTAGTTGGACCAGGGGAGCTGTGTAACGCGAGCTTAAACTAATATGGAAAGCAAACCCCAAGTTGTACTTTCAGTAGACGACAACGATGTAGACGGCGCCCTTTTGGAACGCGCCTTCAAACGGACTTCTGTCCCCGCACGACTCTTTCGGGTAAGCGAGGGGCCGCAAGCCCTCGCCTATCTTTCTGGTGACGGCATTTACCGGGACAGAGATAATTATCCGCTGCCGGATCTTGTCCTTCTTGATCTGGCGATGCCGAAAATGTCTGGGGTGGAGGTCTTGAAGTGGATTCGCGAGCAACCCGCCGTAAAAAGAACCAAAGTCCTCATTTTCACTTCGTCGGAAAAGCCAGAAGACGTCAACGCGGCGAACCAGATCGGCGCGGACGGCTATCTGCTTAAGCCCACCAAGTTTGATGATTTGAAAAACCTGGTGAAGCGGATCCACGAGGAATGGCTCGCGCTCAAGCGCAAAGCCAAGGGGAAAAACCGAACGGATGGAGACGCCGGGATCGCAGAACTGGCCCACTCCTCCGAATCAGCCGCGGCAATGTAAACCGCTTTTTCGGTCGACCTTCAATAACTCCGCTACCACCCCTGACGGGTGGTTTTTTCGTTTTTGAGCCGGCGATCAGCAAAGCGTTGCCCGTTTGTAGAAATTCTGTAACGAATAGGCGAGGTAATGAGTCAAACAAGCATGCCGACCTCAGGCGTAGTCAAGTTACGAGTGTGCAACATTGCAGCAAAGAGTTCCCTCTTCTTTGCCATCGCGGGGTTGCTCGGAAATCCGGCTGAAGCCGCGGAATCCCACGCAAAACCGGGAAGCAAGGCGGCAGAGATTCTCAAGACGACGAACCTCTTCAACGTTCATTTTCATTTCCTACCCGATCAATGGGACGCGATGATACCTGTGGAGCCCGCCGGTGGGATGTTCGGCGGACCAAGAGGTCCTGGCAGGCCGGGAGGACCGGGCGGCGGCTTCGGTCCCGGCATGTTTTTGACTCCAGCCTTTCTGCAAAAAGGCGATACGGATCAAGACAAGAAAGTCTCCAAAGCTGAATTTTCGAAGTTGGCGGACGACTGGTTCACCGCCTGGGACAAGAAGAAAGCGGGCGCTCTGAAGGAGGAAGAACTTCGCGACGGACTGAACGGCGCGATCATGGGCGGCGGTCGCGGACCCGGCATTAGTCTGCAAGGGGCGGAGGGCAGGCGCAACGGTCTCGCATCGGCGGCCGGGGTGGAATTCAAGTACGTCAAAGCCGACGTTCAGATTGGAGATAAACCGCTGCCGAACGTGGCGGTCCGTTACAAAGGAAACGGCACCTGGATGGGGTCGCGCTTCGATAAGAAGCGTTCAATGAAGGTGGAATTCAACGAATTTGTGAAGGGCCAAAAATTCGAGGGCCTGACAAAGCTGAACTTTCACAACTGCGTGACCGACGCAAGCTTCATGAACGAAGTGCTATCGCACCGTCTTTACCGCGATGCAGGCGTGCCTGCTCCGCACACCGCCTTTGCCCGCGTCTCCGTCGACGTGCCCGGCAAGCATAAAGACGACTATTTCGGATTGTACTCGGTGGTTGAAAATGTGGATTCTGCATTCGCCGAGGAATTCTTCGGGACGAAGAAGGGCGCGATTTTCAAACCGGTCACTCGCGAACCGTTCGAATATCTGGGTGATGACTGGGCGAAGTATAACCAGACATACGATCCCAAAACGGATCTCAGCGCCGTGCAGAAGAAGCGGGTAATCGAATTCTGCAAGCTGGTCAGCAACGCAAGCAATGCCGACTTTGCGGCGAAACTCGGGGATTATCTCGATCTCGATAACTTCTCGCGCTACATGGCAGTGACGGTCTGGCTTTCAACCCTCGATAGCCTTCTCGGGATCGGTCAGAACTATTACGTCTATCTCCACCCGAAAACTGGAAAGTTGAATTTCATTCCGTGGGATTTGGACCATTCCTTTGGACAGTTCTTCCTCGTGGGCACGCAGGAGCAGCGCGAGAAGCTGAGCATTTCCAAGCCCTGGCAAGGCGACAATCGGTTTCTGGAAAGGGTCTTCGCGACTCAGGCCTTCCAGAAGCTTTATCGCTCCCGAATGGAGGAATTTAATAAAACGATCTTTCAGCCAGATCGTTTCGTCCAACAGGTCGATGAACTGGCTGCTGCGATCCGGCCGGCCATCAAGGATGAATCTGAAACCAAGCTGGCGCGCTTCGACAAAGTTGTGGCGGGGGAGGCCGTTCCCCCCGCGGGATTCGGTCCACCTCCCGGAGAACGCGGGCCGGGGGGCGGTGGTGGCCCTGGACCCGGCGGGCCGGGTCCCGGTTTTCCGGGTGGATTTATGCAACCTGCGAAGCCGATCAAGGGTTTTGTAACTGCACGCGCCGAATCGGTGAAAGCTCAATTAAGCGGAAACGAAAAGGGTGAGACGCTGGATGCCGGTTTCGGACCAGGGCGGCCCGGAGGACGTGGAGGATTCGGCCCGGGCAACTTCATGGCACCTGGTTTCCTCGGGAAATTGGATCAAAACAAGAACGGTGAACTGTCGCGGACGGAATTTGTGAGTGGCTTCCAGGAGTGGTTCAAAAATTGGGATAAAGAAAAGAGCGGTTTCCTCACGGAAGAGCAACTACGCTCGGGACTGAATGAAACCTTTCAGCCTCCGGGTGGACCCGGTGGGCCGGGAGCACCCGTGAGCGTCCCATTCGGAGGCCGGCCCGGTGGGAATCCGCAATGATGCTGACAGGAATTGCCATGTCACCTTCCCTCGTGCGGGAGAATCGTGAGTTTGCCGCCGAACTGAAGTTCATCGTGCCAGCGGCTGTGGGAGCGCAGATTCGGGAATGGTCGCGCGCGAATCTTGCGGCGGATCCACACGGTGCGGGCGAACATCAGGACCTTTATCACATTCACAGCATCTATTTTGATACCCCCGACTTTGATGTTTATCATCGCCGCGGGTCATACGGGCGGAGCAAATTCAGAATTCGCCGCTATGGTGACGCCGAAACGATCTTCCTCGAGCGAAAATTGCGGACCAACGGAATGCTCACCAAACGCCGTTCCACAGTGCACTTGACCGATCTCGAAAAACTCCTGACCCAGGTCAGCGAAGCGTGGATTGGTTCCTGGTACCATCGGCGCCTGCAGCTTCGGAAGTTGCAGCCGGTTTGCCAGATTGGTTATCACCGAACCGCTCGCGTGATGATGTCCAGCACTGGCCCGGTCCGCCTGACACTCGATGAACAGATTCGGGCGACCCCGGTGAACACCATCGGTTTTCTCAACGGCGAGGGAAGCAAGCTTTTGCTCGACGGTCAGACCATCGTCGAACTCAAATATCGCCTCGAAGTTCCTCCTGTCTTCAAATTGCTCATGGAAGAGTTCGCTCTCGCGCCAGCGAAGATGTCGAAATACCGTCTGGCGGCCGGTGAACTCGGTCTTGTCAGCCCTGCTCCAGTTCGGGAAGCTCAGGCCTAACGATGCCGGACTTCCTCAACTCGCCCGACACGCAAAAAGCTGCCTTGCACGCGGCGCAGGTCTGCTGGCGCATGGTGCTGGCTGCAATTTTAGGGTGGGTGGTGTCATGGATCTATCGACGCACCCGCAAAAGCAGCGACGTCGTTGCCTCGTTTCCGACAACCCTGGTCCTCCTCTGCGCGCTCATCGCCATGATTACGCAAGTCATTGGCGAGAGTGTTGCGCGCGCGTTTAGCCTGGTTGGCGCGCTGTCCATTGTCCGCTTCCGCACAGTCGTTCGCGACACGCAGGACACCGCGTACGTCATCTTCGCGGTGGCGGTCGGGATGGCGGTTGGAGCGCAGGCCCCTTGGGTTGGCTTAATCGGCATTGTCATCGTGGGGTGCGCTGCATTCCTTATGCGCAAAACGGAGGTGCGTGCACCCACAGGTCAGCCCCCGTTTATTCTGCATGTGCGGGTGTTGCTCGGCCACGATCTCGAGACCCTGAAAGCGGTCATCGATCCTTACGTGGGCGCTTGCGAACTGCTCGCGATCGAAACAGCCAAGCAGGGCGCTGCCCTCGACGTTTCCTACGAGATTCACTTGAAGCCGGACAAGTCCGCGAGCGATCTCATCCGCGCGCTGAACAAAACTGAAGGCGTGCAAAGCGTGGAGCTGCAAAAACGCGTCGAAGAGGGTTAACTTCTGCGCAGATGAATCGCAGAGAGAGTCGCTTCCTTCCCTGGCTGCTGGCGCTTTTTTTCTGCTCCGGCGTTGCCGGCCTCGGATATCAAGTCATTTGGGCGAAGCAATTGGGCGCGGGGATCGGCCACGAATATCCCGCGACGCTCGCGGTTATCACCGCGTACATGAGCGGGATGGTGCTCGGCGCTCTAGCCTTTGAACGATTACCCGGCAGACTCCAAAACGCCAACTCGGCTTATGCCTGCTTGGAAATCGTCATTGGCTTTTGGGGTGCGCTCGTTGCCGGTCTCTCTCCGGCTTTAAACAGCGTGATCGTGCGGTTGATCGCGCAGGATGGTTCGCCCGCTGCGCATTGGACGATCGTCTTTGGGGCTATTTTCTTTTCTCTCCTGCCCGCGACCGCCGCCATGGGCGCGACTCTGCCCGCGATGCAAAGGCTTGTATCGAGCTCGGCAGAGCGATCCTGGACGGGGTTGCTCTATGGAGTGAATACCGGGGGGGCAATGTTCGGCGCACTGGCTGCCGCGTTTTGGATCATCCCGGAAATCGGGTTGCGTAACGCAAGCTTTGCCTTTGCTGGATTGAACGCCGCTTGCGGCCTTGGGGCGCTGGCGATTGCGAGCCAAAGCGGAGCGCGGACATTCCTGTCCGCAAGTATTTCTAGAAAGACCTGCGGGCACCAATCCCCACGCTTCACGCTGACGCTTCGGCTTTTCTTCACCGGCCTGCTCGGGATCGGCTTCGAAACGTTGATGATTCGCGCGCTCAGTCATGTCCTGGAAAGCACCATTTACACCTTTTCTGTGGTCCTCGCTGCTTACTTGCTCGCCACGGCCTTGGGCGCCTTTGCTCGGCAGCGCTTTCCTATGGTTTCGTTTAACGCCCTGCTCGGCGGGTCGGCATTGGCATGCCTCGTCTCTGCGATTCTTCTGCGTTGGGCAGGTTCCATCTATTTTAGTCTTCGTGTTGCTTTCGGTGACACGCTGATCGCCGTCGCGACCGCCGAATCCTTGGTGGCACTTCTATTTTTCTTCGTCCCGGCGATGTTGATGGGTGCGACCTTCAGCGCACTCGCTGAGGCGTCTCTGGAGTCGCGTTCAACTCTCGGGTGGAGTGTCGGGCTGAATGGATTGGGTAGCGCTCTGGCGCCCGCGTTTTTCGGGTTTGTTTTGGTTCCGGCCTTTGGGTTGAGAGTCGCGCTTGCCGTCGTCGTTATCGGGTATGCCGCGCTCGCGTCACCGCGGTTCTTGCTCTGTACGCTTTTTGTCCCGCTGATCGCGACAGGAACAGATCTCATCTCACGTTCTACCGAGAAAATCTCGTTTTTCGACGAAGGTGCGATGGCCTCGGTTGCTGTTTTGGAGAGCACCAACTCCACGCGCGTCTTGAAAGTGAACAATCGTTTCCAAATGGGCGGGACGGCTGCGCGAATCGCCGAAGAACGCCACGCTGACATACCATTGCTTCTGCATCCGAGCCCCAAGCGCGCGCTCTTCATCGGTTTGGGGACCGGAATTACGTTTGCTACGTCGGCAAACTATCCCGGATTGATGGCTGATGGCGTCGAGCTTTTGCCGGGTGTGATCGAGGCAATGCCATTGTTCCAGGAAAACCCGGAGATTCTGAAGAGCGTGTCTTTGCGCGTTCACCAGGCCGATGGCCGCCGCTTTGTGCTCACCACCACAAACCGTTACGATGTCATCGTCGGTGATTTGTTTCACCCGGCGCAGGACGGTGCCGCTTTTCTCTACACGCGCGAGCACTTCACCGCGGTTCTGAACTGTCTCACTGAAGACGGGTTGTTTTGCCAATGGTTGCCCCTCTATCAGATGGACTTGGCCACAGTCGATTTGATCGCGAATACATTTCGCTCAGTATTTTCTAACGCAGAGCTGTGGCTGCTTCGCTTCAATGTGGACACTCCGGCGATAGGTCTGGTCGGTTGGCGCAGTCGCCCATTCTTTTCCGCCAATCTCGTGGAACAAAAAACTGCCGAAAGCACGAAATTGCACGAGCATCTGCGCAAAGTCGCGCTCGGCGACACATTACGTCTTTTCGGTTGTCGTTTGGGCGCCTTGGGTACTAGGCACGGCACATCGCTCAATACCGACCAAAACCCTATCGTTCTTTTCAAGGCACCCTTTATCACCTTTCAATCCCAGGACAATCCGGCTGCACGTTTGATGACCTTGATCGAGAGGTTCGGTGGAAGCGGGGAGGTGCCGGTTGACTCGGACTTTTCGAAACGTCTCCTGAAATACGATCGTGCCCGTGATGTTTATTTGCGAGGTCTGGTTGATGAGAGTAAAGGAGATTTGAACTCGGCGACGAACCTCTACATTGAGAGCGCTGGCCTCAGTCCCGACTTCACCTCGGGTTATGCGCAGGCACTTGGTATTGCCACCACGCTGGTCACCAGGGATCCTGAAGCGGCACGCGCCATTTTGCGCCGACTGATTGAAGCGCAACCGGAGCGTCCCGTGGCACGCCAACTCCTCGAAAAACTCAACCAGCGTTAGTTCGCCGCCGAAGTGATTTGCCGAGTCGGCGGCGGTCCAGCAGAAAATCCATCAAGCTCTTTTCCATTGGCCGATCCGTTGGAACGAGATGAAGGGCGACACCCAGATTGCCGCAAATTTTCGCGAGGGTCTCGTTGTGTGCAGAGAGTCGGGCCAGGTATTCGCGCCGCGCGAGTTTCGGATCGATGTAGAGCTCCTGGCCCGATTCGATGTCCCGAAAGAGAGAGGCTTTCTCAAAGGTCAGGGTGATTTCGGTCGGATCCAGCGTTTGAAAGCAGGCGATTTCGTGGCCCCAGGCACGAAGTTGGCTTAAGCTTTTTTCGAGTGTCGTGATTGCTGTGAGGAAATCGGAGACGATCACGATCAAGCCGCGCTTTTGCACCAGCTCTGAAACCCGGCGCAGCGGTGTTTCAATATTTGTCGCCGCGCCGGTGCTTTGTTTTTCCAGCGTGAGCATGAACTGGCGCAAATGTCCCGGCCGATGGCGGGCAGGCAGATAGTCGCGCATCGCTTCGGCGAATGTGACCAACCCGATCGCGTCCCCCTGACCTTCAAGGAAGTAACCGAGCGTGGCCGCAAGAGTGGCCGCGTATTGCGCCTTGGTATAACCGCCCGATCCGTAAGCCATCGATTGGCTTTGGTCCACCACGAAAAAGCAGCGCAGATTCGTTTCGTCCTCAAACTTTTTGATGAAATAGCGATCCGTTTTTCCCACCACGCGCCAATCGACGAAGCGTGTGTCATCCCCGGGCGTGTACTGGCGGTATTCAGTGAATTCAACGGAGAAGCCGTGATAGGGACTGCGATGAAGCCCATTCCAAAACCCTTCGACGACCACGCGCGCGCGCAATTCCATATTGTGAATGGACATCAGCGCTTGCGGATGAATCAGGCTTTCGCGAATCGCGGGCATTTTATCGTGCGGCGGCGAGCTTTGCCGGGCCCTGCGAGGGCGCTTCGAGCAATCGCTTGATGATGTGATCGACGGTGATGCCTTCTGCTTCGGCTTTGTAGTTGAGCAGCACGCGATGGCGCAGCACCGGAACAGCAAGTTCCTGCACATCCTGCATTGTCGCGTGCGAACGGCCTTGCAACAGCGCTCGCGCTTTTGCGCCGAGCACAAGGAATTGCCCAGCGCGTGTTCCGGCGCCCCAATTCACCCAATCGTTCACAAAGCCGGGCGTGTTTTGCTGCCTCGGACGTGAGGCGGCGGCAAGACGCACTGCGTAACGAACCACATCTTCCGCGATAGGAACTTTTCGCACCACGTCGTGAAAGCCGATGACATCGGCACCGCTGAACAGTCCGCGAATTTCTTCGGCCTGCCGCGAAGTAGTGCGCGTGACGACTTCCACTTCGTCATCCTCGGGCAGATAATTGATTACAACGTTGAACATGAAGCGGTCGAGTTGCGCTTCGGGCAATGGATAGGTGCCTTCCATTTCGACCGGGTTTTGGGTCGCAAGCACAAAGAAAGGTTCGGGCAGCGGCTGCCTCACTCCCGCGGCGGTGACCTGGTGTTCCTGCATCGCTTCGAGCAACGCGGCCTGCGTCTTTGGAGGTGTACGATTGATTTCGTCCGCCAAAATCATGTTCCCGAAGATCGGCCCCTTCACGAAGACGAGGCGGCGTCCTTCTTCGGTCTCATTCAGAATCTCGGTCCCGGTGATGTCCGCCGGCATCAGATCGGGCGTGAATTGAATGCGCCGAAATTGCAGATCGAACATCTGCGCGATCGACTTGACGAGGAGAGTTTTCGCGAGGCCGGGCGCGCCGGTAATCAAACAGTGGCCTCCGGAAAAAAGTGCGATGAGGATTTGTTCAATTACATCTCGTTGGCCAATGATGGCTTTGCTCAGTTCGGCGAAAATTTGGGAGCGTGCCGAGACCAGTTTCCCGACAAGGTGCTCCTCGAGCTTTTGCGTTTCCGTTGGCGTCATGGGTAAAGTTTGAACTCCGCTGCAAGGTAGCAGGTGCTCCGCGGCCATGCCAAAGGAATCGGTGGTGCGCTGTATTACTTGGAACGACCGGACGAATCAGTGGCCTGAAAGGTCAAGCTGGTGATCGTGAGCAGCGGCAAGATCGAGGCAAAGCCGCTGTCGTTATGAACAATGACATACGTTCGTTTGGCCGACGTTTGCGGCGGCAGAGAAATGTAATCGGGATGAGGCACATTGAATTCATCACCGTCAGCTACTTTCAGCCTGAAAGGAATTCGGCGATGAACCGCTTCTTCAATCTGTGTGATGTTCACATCTCAAGCATGCGTAAAGCATTTTGCCCGGTCAAATCGCTTCGCTATAGCTGCTGCACCCTCAAGCGGTAGAACGATGTGGCCGCCGCGTTGCTTTTTGCAGGCGCGGTGCCTCTGTACATGTCAGTAACGGTCCCATCGCGATTCGTCTGCGAACCAGCCAGCACCAGTGTCGCATCCGGTGCCCAATCAGCAAGGTTCGAACTATGCTCGATGCTCATCTTGATCCCTTGTGTCCCAGATCGGCGACTGAACCGGAAGGTGAGGTATTTGTCTGTGGTGCCGTTCACGTTCAGCGAACTGATACCCGCCGAAGGTACCACTCCGGAACCGGGATTTTCCGGATCAGTGCCTGAAAAGAACTCAAAGAAGTCCGACACTCCGTCGCCGTCAGTGTCCTTCAAGGGATCGCCGGAGAAAGTGTCTGACCCAACGCCAGATTCGCCAGGAGTGCCACCGGGCTTCGCGCTGAGAGCCCAAGCCGACGGCTCGTCTGGATTGGCAGAGAGTGTTTTCAAGACGACGCTTTGACCGGAACCGCCTCCGTCGGGCCACGGATCGGAACTGTCGTAGCGGAATTCTTTGATCACGGAACCGTCGGCGGCTTGCAGGGCGATCGTTTCGCCGCCCGTGTCCAGATGACCGCGAAACTGACCGAGAATTTTTCGCGCCTCGACGTAAGGATAACGAATCGTGAAGGCGCGTTTGTCGGAGACAAGCACACTCGATTCACCGGGCTGAAGCAGCCGCGAGCCAGCGGGAACCGAATTGAACTCGAAGGCAATACCATCAGTGAAACGCGCACCCGAAAGGTCGATCGGTTGGTTACCAGCGTTGCGCAGTTCCAGGAACTCAAAGCCTTGAGCACTGACCAGGGCAGCGTTCGTTTCGCCGGGAGTAAGCGCGGCGGGACCGTACATGATTTCGGACACGGCGAGATTCGAGGAATTGGCCGGTACTGCATCAATCAGAAAGGTGGACATATTCAGCGGGCTCCATGATTTCCCGTTGAGGAGACGTGCCTTGAGCGTCAGTGACGACTTTACCTCAATCAGACCAGTGTACTTGCGTGCTGTCTCGCTGATTGCTCCGCCGGGAAGACGCGGATCAGAATTATCGGTCGTATAGTAGATGTCACCCGTGGCGAATATTTGTGTCGATCCCGCACGCTGATACGGCGCAAGCTCGATGGCGCGGGGTTCGTTAATTGGGCGAAAATGTTCGATGATATCCGGCGGCCGAAAAACGATCTTGTTCGAAACGAGCATACTTTGGTCGTCCAGCCAATTCACGCGCGTCATCAGCCAACCCTTCATATAATCCAACTCCCCCTGGTAATGGCGAATGCTGGTTTCTTTGGCTGGATTCGGCCAATCACGAATTCCGAGCCGAGGCCAGCGCCGATAATGCCGCGCGACCGGGTTTTGGATACTTGCAGGTGCGCGGTTGCTGACGAATCCGGTATAACCGTCCAACAGCAGGCGGGCGTTCTCGTCGATTTTTGCAATGATCGCGTTTGTGTCCCAAATGCTTCGCCGCATTTCCCAGTAACGATCCCAAAAGGCGATATTGAATTCAGGATCGCCGTGCAGCTTTGGATAGAAGAGAGAACCGTTTTGGCTCCCTTGATACCAGCCGGTCGGAACATCTCCACCGGCATAATCCGCATTCCCCAGCGCAATGTTAAAATCCCAAAGTGGCCCCGCGGAGAACCGGCCATTGCGATCCTTGAACCAGTAGGTGCTGAAGACATACCCGTCGACCTGTTTGGCAAATTCCAGCATCCATTGGGCGTCGATGAACGTGTCGGGATTCATGTAAGCCTGGTAACCCTTGATGAAATCTCGTGAACTGCTCCCGTTCAGAGCCTTCTCCATCGTCGCGAGGTAGTTTTTGATGTAGGTCAGTTGATTAGGGTTGAGACGATCCGGATCGTAACTCTGCATCCCGACGCCGCTCGGCGTGCTCCAACTGTTTTTGAGGGCATCCGGTTTATCGGTGCGAAGTATATAGCCGCCCGTGATCAGTTCCGGATCGATCGTTTTATCATTCATGTTTTGCAGCGGAACACGATCCTTGCCGCGCTTAAGCTTTTCCATCAGCACATAGACGCCGCGATAGGTGCTGAAGCCTACCTTCCCGCTCACCGGCTTGCTCTGGTTGAAAAAGAGCTCGACGAAACGGCTGCGCACCGCCATCCCATCATTGCCTCGCATCGCAATCATCCAATCGAAGATCAGTTTGTTACGCATGAGGGTCTTCTCGCTCCAGGGGCCGTAGAGAATCCAGTCCGAGTCTTCAGGCATACCGAGCAGGCTTGCGTCGAGGTCAGCGCCAGTTTCGTCCCACAGTTCGAGCGCGTAACTGCGTTGATCGAACCCGGCCGAACTTTCGCCTCGAACATGTGTGCCGGACGGTCCGGCGTAATCGGGCTTGTTCGTCAGACTCGCGCGCCCGGTCACAACGTCGGGCGCAACCACAACTGTGTAACAAGGACGATACGGGCGCGATCCACCTGTCGAGCCATCCACTCCCGCGCCGAAGCTATCCACGTAAATCAACGGAATGTTCGAGTCGAAAACCTTCCCTGTCTCCGCGTAATTGGTCAGCGTGCTGTCCATCATCACGAACGTCCGGCTGGTGACGCGTCCGGGGAGATGTCCCGCCGAATAGGACCGGGCGCGGATCATCATAATTTGTGTGACCACCAGTGGGCTGCTGTAGATCGGCGACTTGGGTCCCGGCTCGGTTCGGTCCAGCGTATAGTGGATTTCAATTCCCGGCGTCTGCGGAACTGAAAGCGTCACCGTCACCGGCTCCGAAATGAAACCGCCCGGATGGGAAAATTGAACTTCCGGACTGAACGACGCAGGCGCTGGTTCAACCGTATTCACCACTCCGGGTGAAGCGGGAAACATGTAACCCTGTTTGCGAGCCTCGCCTTGCTCGCCAAAGGAAACGTTTTTGTCCTGTTGCGTGTATTCGTAGCTGCTCGCGATCGTACCATCGGGCCGCACCAGGGCCACAAACCCTCCGCTCTTCGCGAGCGAAAAACTGGTGTGCAGAAAACTCGTGGTCGAAAGCTGCCGGTTTTTCCCGGAGGCGAAGACGACCTGATAATTATAGGGCGTGAGGGTGAGACTCTCGATTTTCCACTTCTTCAAATTCTTCTTCGAGTCGGTCAGATACCACCCGGTCAGGTCTGCGGTGTCTGACGAGCCATTGAACAGCTCGATCCACGAAGGTTTGTCCGCGAACTCGTCTTCAAATTGGCCGTTGTTCGCGACGAACTCCGAAATGACGACCCCGCCGGTGTTTAAGACGGGTAGCGCCTGGGTGGTCGCTTTCAGATTATCGATCAGCACGTCCATGGTGTTGAGTGTGGTGCGAGCGGAAAAGGCAAATACATCGCCCACGCCGGGGGAAAAGCCAGGGAGTTGCAAGTCAGAGCAGATCACCTTCCCGTCAAAAGTTAAATCAAAGCCAAAATTGTCCCAGTGCATGGAAATGGCGCGGGAGACGCGATCCATCTGAAACGTTTGCGGAAAGTTGGCCACACTCACACCGCCAACGAAAATCTCAATTGAGCTTGGATCGTCCGGGTCGACGGCCGTGTCGAAGGCGACGGTCAAACCTCGGGGCAAGGGCGCGAAACCGCCTTCACCTGTACCGTTATCCGGTGGAATGTGACCGAAGTTCACGGACCAACCTTCCCCGACCGTCGTGTCAGCGGGCGCGGCCATCTGCAAATTGAACTTCAGGTCGAAGCTTTTGATGACGCTGTTTGTATCCAGTTCCGGAAGCTTGAATGAACCGATCGCGTTCGTGGTGCCTTTGTCCGCCAGCCGCAACAGCCCTCCAAACGTGCCTGCGACCGGGCCCCCCGAAGCAGTTGTGCCATCGGAGCCGATTGTGGAGCCATCCGCGAGATCAGTCGTGCCGTCCGGTTGTTGAAACCCTTGGTTGGCGTTGCCAATCGGGTAACTTCCGGCGAGTACCGAAGCCTGCCAGAAGATGGCGCTGGCGATCAGGAGGGAGAGCTGAGAGCGCATGAGTTTTTTGGGATTGTAAATGGAAACCGCCGGTTACATTACTGTAACCGAAGCAAAAAACAATGACGCGAATCAGCCCTGTAGAGGTTTCTCAACGGCTCAATGAAGAGAGAGTGTAGCGGCTAATATTTGACCCACGAGTTGCCAATGCGCCGATAAATCGCGCCGCTCTCTTCGCCGTGTTGCAGATTATACTTGGCCAGCGCGCGGACGGCGTCCGGCGTGGTTTGATGTTCTGAAATTAACTCGCCCTCGCGAGAGATGACGATGAGGGCAGCGTACGATTTGAAAGCTTCGCGTGGCAGGCGGTCTTCAATTGCAAAAGTCACGCCCTCAAATTAGGTCCATTTGGACGCGGTAACATCGGGGCATCGGATGAATTGGACACGCTCGTTTCGCCGAATGGCCGGTCAGCGCGAGCGAAATGACGCGCGAGCAGCCAGCAGGCAAGCCACCACGCTGTGCCGACGAGCCAGCCGGCGAGGACGTCGCTCGGATAATGCACGCCAAGGTAAATTCGGCTGAGTCCGATCAGAAACGGCAGGCAGATAGTGATGACCAGCAGATAGATTCTCAGGCATCGCGCGCGCAAAAGGCTGATTCCGATTGCGCCGAGTGTTCCGTAGACCGAAGTGGAGAGGAGCGCGTGGCCGCTGGGGAAGCTCTTGGTCTCGACATGTTGAATGTGAGTGACAGCGTCTGGCCGGGATCGGTCGTAATAGGGTTTCAACGATTGATTCAAAGCACCCGCGCCCGATAGCACGAGCACCAGCACAAGAGCGGCGTGCCATTTTCGCGTCATGACCAAAAAACCGAGCGTCACGCAGGAGGCGAGAACCAGCGTGATCGTTGCGCCGAGCGAGGTGATGGCGACAATCGATTCTTCACCCCAGACGTGACCAGGCCGGGTCGGGAGTTCGACGAGCTTTCGGACGTCGCGAAGGATTTCGTTGTCGAATTGTTGAGTGGCCCCGCGCGTGACGAACGTCGCGAGCAGAAGGAACCCAAAAAGGCAAAGGGCGATCAAGACAAGCGTGCGGACGAGCAGCGGGTCTCGTATCTCGCGCGATGTCGGCCTCGTGTTCACGAGTGCAGTGGTTCGGGACGAAATGCGACGTAAAAGCAAAGAGCGATCGCGGCGACAATCGCGGCCAGGCTGATGTAGAGCATCCGCAATGGAGTGCTGAAGCTGAATCGAATGGTGTGGTTGCCGGGTTGGAGGTAAACGCCGCGGAAGATGAAATCGGCGCGAACGAGGTTCTCTGGTTTTCCGTCGACAGTCACCTTCCAGAGCGGGTCGTAACGGTCGAACAACACGAGGAACGAAGGGGCTTTCACATCGGCCGAAATTTCGACGAGGCGCGGTTTGTAATTCGTGATCGTAGCGGTGCCTGGTTTGTTGGTGCTCGGAGCAAACGGAGCAGCGGACATCGCCAGCGCGGTGGTGTGCGGATTGAAGTTTGTCTGCGTGAGGGTGAGCAGGGTGCTCTGGTCGTTGGTGTTCACCTGCCAATTGCTGAAGAGAAGTGTTCGAGGCAACGCACCGGTGAATTCGAAAAGGCTGAAACGTCCGCCGGGTTTGACGATGGCGGTGAAATCCTCCGCCGCGGCAGTTGAAGCTCCCTTCGGAACGATATCGAAGTTGGTCACCACGTTGAAGGTTGAGCCATCGGGCGAGACGAAGCGGTTCAGAAATTCGGTGGTCGGAACTTCTGTGGGCGGATTCGCCGGGATGCGGAATGTTTTATCGGCGAGAAGATAGCGGGTATTGCTCAATTGCCAGAGACGACCGAGCAGATTGAATGATGGCAAATCGTGCGGGGAGAAGGCCTGGGCGAAGGCGTTGTCCAACTCGGGTTGGCGCGGCATTTGCACGATGTCCGGGCTTTGGATTCGATAGTATTGAAAGAGGTGTTGGGACCAGAAGTTCAGCACCGCGCCGAAAACGCTCGCCATGCCATCCGAGCCCGCAAAATACCCGCCACCGAACGGATGAAATTTGGTCGCGACGCGATGCTCGTACGGATTCTGCCGGAGGAACTCGATGATGGCGTTCGAGGCGTAGTTTTCGCGATAGTCGAGGTAAACGACCCAGGGCGTGTTCGCGCGGACGAGATCGGTCACAAGTAACGCAGCCAGCAAGCCGAGGCCGACTTTCAGGCGTTGTCCGCCGAAATAGCCGGAAATGAAAAGGACGAAGAGCCCAATGCCAGCGAGCAGGAATACGAGGGACCAGATAATTTCCTGCTGACTGAACTTCAGGATTTTGGGCGCATCGGTCGGAGGGATCGCGACGCTCTGGAGATAGTCGGTCATCTCACGTGCGGATGAGGTGAAGACGAGAAGGCCAAGCAGAATCAGCGCAGCGAAGGTGGCGCAACCCCAGGTCCATTTCCGTTCCGGTGGTTTTGCGCTTTGCCACCATTGGCGGACCTTTTCGCCGATTCCGGCAGCGGTTTGGGTGGCTCGCGCGGCGCTACGTGCAAGCACCGCGTGCAATCCGTAGCCGAAAAGAATGATAATCGAGAGGCTGAACGGGTGCATGAACTTCACCGGATTACGAATCGTGGAGAAGTAAGGGAGCGCGTAAATGAATTGATAAAACGGCGCAAATCTCCCAAAGGCGAACAGCAGTGAAAGAAGCGCCGCCACTGCCCAAAATCTCGCGAACAATTTCTGCCGCATGGTGAGAGGCGAATCCTTTCGGAATGATTCGAAGATTCCGTAGGCAGCGAAGAGCAGAACAACGATGCCAATGTAAAATCCGGCGCCTGAAAATCGAGGGTTACCCATGTGGTGGGTTTCCCAGCCAGGCGGCATGCCGACGGTGCCCCAATAATTTCCGCCGTCGGGAGTATCCATGCGATAGCCGTAAAGCCCCGAAATAAAAACGCGCAACGCTTCGATTTTCGGCAAACTCCATTGCGTGGCGAAATTCCAGTTTTGTTCGCGAGCGGCGGGGGTTTGGGCTGCGCCGGCAATTCCGGAAATCTGAGTGCCAATGAGAGTGCTGAGTGCCTGAGCAGCCATGAAAGCGGAAAAGATGACTACAACTGCGAGTTTGGCTGCGCCAGTCATCAACCGCTTTTGCATCTCACCTTCCCCGTCCACCAGAAAACGGAAAATCACGAACGCGGCCACGTAAAGGCTCATAATCGCGCCGTTGTCGAAGCCTTCGAGAATACCCATGCCGACGCAGAAGCCGGCGAGCGCAGGCCACGCCCACGAACGGCCATCGCAAATCGCAGCGAGCGCGAAGAATGAGCAGGCGATGCACAGAGGGAGCGAGCCGAGTCCCCAACAGGCGTAAGAGAAATAATCGGTGTTCAAGGCGGTAGCCAATCCTCCGAGCACGCAGACGATCCGCGAAAGACCCAGCCGCCAAAGTAACGCAGTAGCAGCGAGGCCAATGACAAAAAGGGAAAACGGCGCATAGAGCTTGGAGAAGGAAACCGGATTCGTCAGCAAGACGACAAGATTCGTAATACTGGGCAGAGCGCTCGGTGCCTGAAAACCAATCCAGTTGAGCGGTTGCCAAAAACCTTTAAAAGCGCCGATGTGATCGTCCGCTTGTGAGCTGATGGCACCGAGTGGTCCGTCGTTGGAGAACAGGATTAAGCCGGACTCGAAGCTCTTGCGGAAGACGAAACCGAGCACGACCGCGAGAACGAGTGCAGTCCAGCCCATGGTTCCCCAAAAGGACGGTCGGGTGGAGGCCGGTCGAGCTTCCTTATTCTTGATGGGTTCGGCAGGTCTCAAGTTGGCAATCTCCTGTAATCTGGTTTGTTCCGGGGAGCAGAAAGTAGGACACGCTGCCGCGAAAAGAAAGTGAATCGTGGAGGAAGCGACCGAGCGACGGAGCGAGAGAGCGAATGAGGGGAGCCGACATTTTGTCCCACGAAAAGCGGCGGGACATGCACCGTAAGTTGGGAGCAGAACGCAGATTTTGAGGCGGAAAATGCGAAATCAATGACTTACGCGGAAAATGTAGACCGCTGAAGGATTCAGGAGTTTTTGTTTTTGGAGGTACGGGCCAAGATGGCTCAGCTGCGCAACGAGATTATCGTTCGCTAACGGCGCGGTTTTTAGTCCGGTTGTTCTCATGCAATTTCATTGCGTTAACCGGACGGGGGGAGACTTCCCGCGCTCAGATGGCGCCGCTTAAACGGGTTTGGATAGAAATCTCCGTCGAGATCGCTTTTCAAACACGTTGCCCGGTACGGCTACGCGGACTTGAATAAAGCAGAAGATGGCGATTATCGCAAGCCATCCCCGAGGGCGTTATTTTCCGAGGAGTTGCCGGACCTGATCGTATTTGCTTCCGAGGTAAGCGGATTGTTCCATCGTGAAGATCTTGCGGCTGACCCGCTCGAGCATCTTACGCATTTTGTTTCGGTCCAATTCTTTTCGGAGGACTTTCATGTCATCCGCGGAAGGAACGTTGGCCAAAGCCAGGTCATCGTAGGCTTTGCCCCCGGTCGTAATGTAGGGGAAGACTCCGCTCTTTGCACAACGGCCACACATATCGTGAGCAATGCGCAGTTCCTGAATCTTTTCGATGGGCATGTCGAGGTAGTTTCCGATTTTAAAACGCTGCGAGTCGTAGATACCGCAGCAGAGGACGACGTTGCCCTTGAAATCCAGCGCGATTTTTTCGGTTTGCAGCAGGCAGGGTTTGTCCGGTGCTTCGCCACGCCCCACTGCGAGAGCTTTATCGAGGGGCAAGAGGAGTAAATCGACAATTTCTTTGTCTTCCGGGGCAAGTTTGCCTTCTGCGTAATCGGCCACTTTTTCAACCGGCATCATGGCGGCCCAGCAGGCGCTAAATTGAAATCCGAGTTTCTCGGAAAATTCCCGCATCAACGGCTCTTCGCGCAAATTGTGTTTGTAGCGGTGGAAGAACACATGGACGAGAGTGGTCGCGCCGTTTCGCTTCTTGGCTTCGGCCAGTTTGACCATGTTTTCCTTTACCACCTCGATATTCCCGGCCCGGTGGGTTCTGCCGTAGACATCCTGGGTGAAACCGGAACAGGAAACCCGAAATCGGAATGGGTTGGCCGCCATGATCTTGTCGGGATCTGGCAGCTTGTTCAGGTTAGAGCTCAGGTCGCACTTGATATCATGCGACTGAACCATTTTCACCATTTCCGGCATTTTCGGGTGAAGAAGTGGCTCGGTCCAATTGAACAGCTCGAAATTAACGACTTTGCACTCGGATTTGGCCTTTATGACGATCTTTTCGAGGAGTTCGGGAGCCATAAATCCCTGCGGATTACGGGTCTCCACGTTTCCTTGCGGACACGAAGGGCAACGCAGGTTGCAGGCGCCCAGCGTATCGACGTTAAATATGAACTCTTTTTTCCCCGTGTGACTCATTCTCGATCAATATTTTACAGGTTCAGTCCACGTTTCGTGCAAATAACTTCTTTCAAGTCGCGGAAAGCGTACTCGTGTGCTGCCTCGGATACGCCAGATAATAAGCGTATTCCCGGCAATTTCAACCGGTTTGTCACTGCATAGCAGGAACCAAGCCGACGCGGGCCGCAATATCGTTGGCCCGCGCTCAACGACTCTCGTGATCGAAAAAGGATTCTATTTCAAATGGAAGAATTCGGTCGAGTTTGTAGCTGGACGGGTCAAACCCTGGCGGCGGCCCGAACGGGTCGCAACGGGTGAATCCGGGACGGCAGACCAGGAAGCAGGTAGGAGTGCCGGACTGCTTTCAAGCACAATGTTTGTGGCCGCCGAGAGCCACGTTAGAGCAATTGAACTGCGGACCGACCGGGCCCAAAGGGTGCCAAGGCATTTTCCTTCACCTGCGGAGGTATAAAGGGCGTTAACCTCGGTTGCAGAAAGAGGCCTGTCGTAGAGCGCGATTTCGTCGATAGCGCCGGCGAAGGGTGGTGCCCCATTATAGAAGGCGTTGCCAGGAAAACGGTAGCCGACGTAGAGCGGCAATGAGAGGTTCGGGTTCACGCGTCCGACGGTTTGGCTGAGCGCGACCTTTCCATCGACGTATAAAGTAGCGCTGCCATTGCTTTGGTCGTAGGTCAGAGCAATGTGTTGCCAAACGCCTTGCTTTAGAGCGCCTTCTCTGGTGGTCAAAACATGGTCCTGACCGGAAACGTCGCGGACATTCGCGAATAACGCGCCCGGGAGGAGCCCAGCGTTGCTGGATGTACTGATCCAAACGTGGACGCCGAGCGGTCCTGAAGGTGAACTGAAATCGAAAATCGGACGGCGAACCGCGAGATCGGTTGGAAAAATCCATGCTTCGAGCGAAAAGCTGGAGACGTTAGCGAAGCTGGGCGACGCCTGCGCGAAGGCGAAAGAAGTAGTCCCATTCAGTTGAAACGACTGGGCGCGGCCATGTGGGGAAAATGAAACGTCGACCAGTTGAAGGTCATTTGTATCGCCCAAATCTTTGCCGCTCCCATTCGCAGGCCACCAACTGATTAAGCCGGTTGGTATCGGTGCACAGAGCGGTACAGCAATCTCGTATTCGCGCGTTGAACCGGCTCCATTGGCATCCGTGAGAGAAACCGCGAAGGCAAAGAGACCGGAGAGAGTCGGAGTTCCGGAAATCACACCCTCCGAGGTGAGGGTCAGGCCAGGCGGCAGGGTCCCTGATGATAGCACAAATGTGTATGGTGGGACGCCTCTCGAACCGTTAAGAGCTGCGCGGTAAGTTGAAGCTAGATAAGCTTCGGGAAGGGTGCCAGGGGTAATTGAAGGCCCCGAACATTTTCCTGCAGAATCGGCGTGATAGATTGCTGAAATGTCCTCCGGGCTAAGTGCACGGTTGTAGAGGGTCAACTCATCGATGTAGCCTGCGAATGGGGGCGCACCGTTGTAGTCGCTGCTTTCCCGAGGACGTGTGCCCAAATACAGCGGGAGAGACGTGCGCGGAGTGAATGAACCAAAGTTAGCGCTCGAAACAATAGTGCCATTTACAAAGAGGCGGGAAAGACCGGTTGTTTGATCGTAAGTGAGCGCGATGTGCTGCCATTCACTCTTTCGCAGAGTGTTTTCAGGACTGGCCAGAACATGCTCGCTAAAATCTGCACCACGAACATTTGCGTAGATCGCGCCCGGCGCTGGAGAGAGGGAGCCACGTGTTCCCAACGCGATATGAGCACCGGTAAGGACGCCGCCCTGGGTATATTCTATAATAGAACGGCGCGTTTCAACGTCGGCGGGGTAGATCCACCCTTCAAAGGTAAAACTCTGGACGTTCAAAGAAGGCGTTGCGGGAATGACTACATAGCCGTCGATTCCATTGAATTGCAGGGCAGACCCAACCTTGCCTGCGCCCGTGCTTACACCGCCCAGAATCGTTCCGTTATTTGTGCTCAGAACATCCACCGCACCACTCTCATTTGGCCACCACGAGACAGCGTCTGGTGGTGGTGCAAGACAAGCGGGAGGCGCCGCACAGAAGGATGGAAGACTTAAATTTAGAATGAAGAATGTCGCCAGAATGGCGAGCCATGCGGGCGCGCGATGAGATTGTTTGCCGATAGCGCTCATAGTGATTTGCGTGGGGAAGGTTGGCAGAAATGGAGTTAGAAGCGAGAGGAAAAAAGGGGAGATGCTGCCTCTGCCTGAAAAGGTCGAGGAAGGCAGAAGAGTTCAGGCTAGGTTGGTTCGGTCTAACTAGACCCTGGCGACCGGAGGTTTGCGAGGCGGCTTTTAAGGGTTGGATCTGATAATCTTCGCTCAGAAACGCACGTTCGAACAATAGTTGCAAGGGAGCGGAAACCGAAAACGGTGATTTCAAGGCGAGGCTGCCGTGGCAGGCACGCGGCGAAATGTTCAAGCCTTTGACCGGCTTTCTCGACCCAATCGATTGTTTCGGCCGCGAATTACATGAATTGCCAGATCTTTTAAGCGATTAGTTACCCCGCGATCGTTCGCCAACAAATGTCCGACGCGAATGTCCCGAGCGCTCAGGCGGCCTGCTTCTTCGCGCAAGAGGATTCGGGCGGCAATTCGGGATTTTCGCCAGCTTCGATCCATGGGCTCGCGGGCCGTCATAGTTGCGGATAAGGATAGTGGATTGTTGGGAGGTAGCAACGTTGTTGGGTTGTGCGGGATGAGAGGGGAGAGGTGGGGGTTTAAAAGTTGAGAAGCGTTGGGGGTGCGGTCGGACGTAAGGGCCGCAGCACCTTTGAGGTTTTCTAATACAAGTGCGTTTCAAAAAGCGATGTCGCCGCTTCGCTCTGCCACCGCACTCCAAAATGCGGATACGAGCGCGTTGTTTTCGTCCGGATCGTGGGGTGATCGTTCCGGTTAGCGATCGCAAGGAGTCCAGCGCCGCCTTCACAGGTGGCGCGTTGCGGAGACACGAGGGTGGCGCCAAGTGCCTGGCACCGCCTTCGGGGGTGCTGAGATAATCTGCGAGCTTACCGGTGGTGTCCACCTGGCGGTCTCCACCACCGGCTAATGGCTTCGAACCCTGCGGGTTCATGGAGGCGAAGGTTGGCTAGCTAGGGCGGGGCTCCCTGGGCCTGCTGGGTTTGAATTGGCGGCGTTTCTCGGTTGCGATGAACGGTCAGTGGCCTTTGACCTCGGGGCGGTTGAGGTAGCTCCAGGCGACCATTCCGGAAACGGCGGCGACGACGGCGCAGATGAGGTAGGGGAGCATGGGTTTGAATTGGAAGAGGGTGGCAGCAAAGACGGGGGCGATAATGCGGGCGAGGCTGCCGGCGCTTTGGGTGACACCCATGGTTTCGCCTTGTTCGTGCTGCGGGGTGAGGATGGAGATCAGGCCGAAGAGCGGCGGGCGATGAATGCCGGAGCCAGCGGCGAAAACGCCGAGGGCGATGAGAAGGCCGGTGATGGTTGAGACGTAAGGAATGAGGATGAGGCCGAGGGCGACGACGATGAGGGCCATGGAGAGGAGTTTGCGTTCGCCGAAGCGTTTGATAAGGGGACGGATGCCGCCGCCTTGTAATAAAGCGGAAAGGAGGCCGCAGTAGGTGATGTAATAGCCGACTTCCTTCGGGCCGTAGCCGAATTTCTTTTTGAGGAGGAGGCCGATGGTGACTTCAAAGGCAGCGAAAGCAAAGGTGGCGAAGAAGTAGAGGCTGATCAGGAAGCCGACGGTTGGGTTTTTGAAAACGTGGGCAAATTGCTCGAACCGAACGCGACGGGCCTTTTCTTCGGTGGAGGGGGTCAAGCTTTCGACGAGGGCGAAGAAGGTGAAGAGAAAATTCGCGGCGCAGATGCAAGCCGCCACCCAGCCGGGACCCGCGAGTCCGAATTGGTCGGCACTGAACGAGCCAAGCGCAGGACCGAGAATGAAACCGAGCCCGAAGGCCATACCGATAAGGCCCATGCTGCTGGAGCGTTTTTCGGGCGGGCTGACGTCGGCGATGTAAGCGGAGGCGACGGAGAGGTTCGCACCACAGATTCCTGCGAAGATACGGGAGATAAGCAGAAGCCAAAGGGCGGTGCTTCCTTCGAAGCGGGAAGCGAATCCGAACATCGCGTAGGCGATGGCCGAGCCCGCGTTGCTCACGAGCAACACCGGGCGCCGACCGATCCGGTCAGAAAGTTTTCCCCATGCGGGAGCGAAAAGGAATTGCATGAGGGAAAAGGAGGCGACGATTGCGCCGTTCATCCAGCCGGGCGCGCCGAATTTATCGCTGTAGAGCGGGAGGAGCGGCATGACAATGCCGAACCCGATCAGGTCGATGAAGACGGTGAAAAAGATGATGAGTAATGATGGCTTCTTCATTCGTAATTATCCCAACGGAGTCCGACCGGTTGCCGGTCGCAACGCGCACGCAGGCGGACGGACGGACAATTTCTCGAGGCGGCCCTGGGCCGAAGTCCGTTCATGAAAGATGCACCTCCACAAGAGGCGTTAGACTAGCGCAAGTTCTGAACGTTTCCAAGGTGGTGCGGATCAGCGCCGCCTTCACAGGCAGCGCTACAGGTGATTTGAAGGGAGAAGCAACCGGCGAGAGCCGCCTTCGTGACGGAGCGTTGGATGCGAGTTGCCTAGCCATTTAGCTGCCGAGGAGGAAACTGTGTTCGTTGGCGTCCTGATTCAAGCGGAAGCGGGGGAAAGCTTTAAGTTGGAACATGACGGCGACGGCGTAGTCCATGCCGTGTTGTCGATCATCGCGGACGCGAAAGGTGAGGGCACCGGTCCAATTGCGGAAATCGCGGTAAAGTGTGTAATACTGCTCTTCGAGCGTGCCGTCGCGCGCTTCAAACTGGTGAGTGAGTCGCACGGCCCAATTCTCGTTCATCTTGAAGAAGAGGCTGCTGAAAATGGTGTTGTTGTCACCTTCGGGGCCGAACTCAGGACCACCGCGGAAATAACGATGACCGACGCGCCAGCTCCAGGTGGAGTTCGGGGAGATGGTGGCGGTGCTGTAAGATTCGTTCCAGTGATGCGCCTGCGGGTCCCAACGGGTTTGGGAGGAGAGGGTCAGCCAGGAGCGGGGACGGAGATCGAGATCGGAATAGACGTCGGAAAAGCGGCTTTGATCATCGCGTGGATCGATGCGCCAATCGGTGTAGAGTCCCCAGTTGACGAGGTTCTGGATGCCATCCTCGCGCTTGGTTTGAAGTTTGTTGCGGAGAGTGAGACGCAGGACGTTTTGAGCGTCGATGGAGTCGATGGCGTTGTAATCGGGATACTCGATCGGCAGCAGGCGGAGGCTGGGGATTTCGCGGTCGAACTGCGGCAGTTGGTTCGGCCGATAATTGGGTTGCGGAACAAAGACGTAGTTTACCGAGGGTTCGATGATGTGGCGAAGCTCGGTGACATCGAACATTTTGCTCTCGGCGCCGCGCCAGACGCGCGAGGCTTTGGTGGAGACTTCCGCGCCGGTATTGAAAACCACGCGGCTGCGATCTTCGAAAGTGGTGTCTTTACCGTTGGTATCGCCGTATTGAGTGAAACGGCCTCCCACGCGCGGAACGAGATTGAGCCAGCCGAAATAAGTTTGTGGCCAAAGTATCTGGTGGTACGAATCGAAACGCATCGCGGCGTAGGAATTGGTGTTCGATGCGCCGAATCCGTGGAGCGGGATGAATTCCGGGCTGCCCGGTTCAAATTTGAAATAACCGACCGAGCTGTCGCTTTCGTAGTAGAGCGGGGATGCGCCGATCTGCTGGCGAATGCCACTGAGTTTCAGGTCGGGCAGGCGTTCAACGGTCTGGTAAAAATCGTTGAGCTGCGGCTGGGCCATGAAGTCGAGGCTCCAGTTGGACCAATGCTGGTTGAGCTCGAGGAAAGAGGAGGGCTGACTGTTCTGGCGATACTCAGTTTCGAAGAAATCGCGCACGACCCAGGGATCGCTCTGCTCGCGCACGACGATTTTGGCAGTCAGATTCGTGCGAAGTGTGACCTGGTGTGAAAACGAAATGCGATGCCGGTCCGACTCAATCGGCTCGTTGAAGGGATCGGTACCGGGATGCTGGTCCTTGATCCAGTAGTATTGAAGATTTCCTTTTCCCCATTGGGGGTCGTTCCAGAAAAAATCGGGGCCGAGACCGACACCGCGCCTTTGATAGAGGTCGAGCTTCACGCCGCCGACCACGTTGGTAACGACGGGAAAGTGATAGCTTGTAAGGAGGTACGGACCGAATCGGCTGCGATAACCGGGGGTGACGACCCAGTAGGCATCGTGCTTCTCCATGCTGCGCTTGTAGCGCGGCAGGATCATCACAGGCGTGTCGCCCACGTAAACGGTGGCGTTTTTCGCTTCGACGGAGTTGCCATTCTTGATCTCGAATTTCTTCGCCTGGACGCGCAAGACAGGCTTTTTGATGTCGTCCGTGGTGAGGAAAGTATCCCGGGCAGTTGCTTCCTTTGAATCCGGCTGTCCTTCGAGTTTGAATCCGCCCGCGTAAAATGGAGCAAAACCAGCGCGAAAGTTTTCCGCGGAGACGACGCGGGTTTTGTAATTGTATTCGAGATGTTCGCCGGTCCAGAGGCGGCCTTCGTTTTTCAAGCGAACGTTGCCATCCGCAATGATGTCGCCGGTCTTTTCGCTGATGGCGACCTGGTTGGCGACCAACTCCATTTGCTTGTAGCGGACCACGACGCCGTGGCGGAAATAGGTGATGCCGTCGGCGAAGGACTGTTCGAGTTCGCCTTGAGCGGTCAGAGGCTCAATTTGGACGGTCTCGGCGGCGTCGGATGCCGGTTGAAAGTTTTGCGCCGTTGCGGAGGGGGGCGCTGTTGAGGCAGCAGGATTTAAAGGATTGGCCACGACGTTGGTCGCGGGGGAGAGTTCATCTGCAATGGCGAGCGAGCCGGCGGTTGAACCCGCCAGCAGAAAAAGCAATGAAGGAGGCAAACCACGCATTCCGGCGGGGCAGAGCTAAGCAAATCACCGGGGAGGTGACAACAGGCAATAACGGAACTCTTCGCGGGACGCGGTCAGACATTCGACGCATCGGCGTTTCCACGGACTTTGCCGCGATACGCCGCAGCCACGAGGATGGCGAAGGCCACGTTGGTCAGGAGCACACCGGTTTCGGTTGGATTGGTGTGAATCGGGAAGAGGTAATGGAAGAGCACATAATTGACGGCGTAAAAGAGCAGGCCGAACAGAATGGAAATGAGAATGGCTGCACCAATGCGAAAACGGTGAATGACTGGAGCCATCGAGAGGGCGAACACGATGGCCAGGCCAAGATGGACCACCATGAAACCGAAGCTGAAATGAGGGGCGTTGGTGTTGAACATTTCGCGGCCCATGACGGTGGGAACGATCAGCGCGGAGAACCCCCATGGGTTGCCGGCGGTGGCAAAAAGGAAAATACAACCGGTAAAGAAGCCGATGGCGGCGGCGGCCTTCCAGTCAACGGTGCTGGTGGAGTGCGACCTGGCATTGGAAAAGAAGCCCGCTCTCATAAGGCATCTTACGATAAGCTGGACATTGAGCGAGTCGGGAAATATCTGAAGGCGCAATTCGAGTTTGGCTTTTGAGCGCCTGATTTCTTACTGTTTTCTTATCTCCAGAGGAAGGAAACGCTTATGAACAGACGCGAATATTTTAAAGCTTTGGGTTTTGCCGGGTTTTCGGGTGCGATTGGTGCATTGCAGGCGGCGGATGTGGCGACCGAGGACAAAATTACCCGGACGACGCGAGGTGACGGAACGATCCGAATCACCAAGGTTCGCGCGATTCCGACGGCGCCGCAGCGAACGCGGTTGGTCGTGGTGAAGGTCGAAACGAGTGAGCCGGGATTGTATGGGCTGGGTTGCGCGACATTCAACCAAAGGCCACTCGCGGTCATGACGGCCGTTCAGGAATATCTCGATCCGTTCGCGCGTGGACGGGACGTGAACGATATCGAAGATATCTGGCAGAATGCCTATACGAGTTCGTACTGGCGTAACGGGCCTGTTTTGAACAATGCACTTTCGGGGCTGGACATGGCGTTATGGGACATCAAAGGGAAACGCGCGAAAATGCCGGTGTATCAGCTTTTGGGTGGAAAATGCCGATTCGCGGTGGATTGCTACGCGCACTCGAGCGGACGGGATAACAAGGAGCTGGAGGAGAGTGTGAAGAAAAACATGGAGCGGGGTTTCCGGCATGTTCGCATTCAGGTCGGGGGTTATGGGTCACCGCATCTTTCGACCGAAATGGATTTCAAAGACGCCGGGTTCGGGTTGAAGCAGGACACGAACATGGATTCGTACCCTTATCTGAAAGCAACGCCGAAAGCGTTCGAGCACGTTCGCAATACCTGCGGTGATAAGGTGGAGCTGCTCCATGATGTTCACGAACGAATTCAACCGATTGAAGCGGTCAATCTTTGCAAGGAGTTGGAAAAGTATCGTCCCTTCTTCATAGAGGATCCGCTTTCGCCGGAAGACAACGGCTACTTTCCCTTTCTGCGGAAGCACACGACGGTGCCGATTGCGATGGGGGAGCTCTTCAACAGTCCGCACGAATGGACTCCGCTCATCACCGGCCGGCTAATCGATTTTATTCGGGTACATATCAGCCAGGCGGGCGGTCTTTCGCCGGCGAGGAAAATTGCGACGCTGGGTGAATTCTTCAATGTGCGCACGGCGTGGCATGGACCACCGGATTTGTCGCCGGTTGGACACGCGATCAATGCGCATCTGGACCTGACCATCCGGAACTTTGGCATTCAGGAGAGCCTGATGTTTAATGACGCTACCCAGGAGGTGTTCAGCGGCTGCCCCACTTATAAGAATGGATACATGGTTCTCAATGACCTGCCGGGTATTGGAGTGGATATCGACGAGGAGAAGGCGAAAAAGTTTCCTTTCCCCGAGAATCCCGGTTATTGGGAGCCGGTGCGCCGTCGCGATGGAACAGCGGTGCGGCCATGAATTAAAGTGCTCGTTCGATGAGCGTTGTTTGAGCGTTGTTACCCTTTCGTCGCTTGTAAGTGCAACGGGATGAGGCATGATTCAAGGCGTCGATATGAAATTTGGGTTACGAGCGGCTCTACTGGGACTGATCACGGGGTTATCTCTCATTGTCGCTCGCGCGGCCGATGAGAAGCTGCCTACCCCGCAACAGGTGATGGAACGCTACGCGAAGGCGATCGGTGGCAAGGAAGCGTTTGATAAGCACAGTTCGCAGCATCTTACCGGTGCGATTGAGATTCCGGCGCAAAAAATCAGTGGCAAGATGGAAGTCTACGCCGCGCGGCCGAATAAATTGGTGATGAAGGTAGCGATGCCCGGTTTGGGGGACGTGACTACTGGCTTTAACGGCGACGTCGGCTGGATGAACACGGCCATTACCGGTCCGATGCTGCTGGAAGGCAAAATGATGGAGGAAATCGCGACTCAAGCCGATTTTGACCATACGCTGCACGATCCTTCCGACTACAAAGTGATGGAGACCCTGGGCAAGGAAGAGTTCAACGGCGAGCAATGTTATAAGCTGAAGCTCGCGCATAAGAGCGGTTTTGAGTCGACCGAGTATTTCAGCATCAAAACTGGCCTGCAGGTGGGATTTATCGCAACGCAGCACACGCAGTTTGGACCTGTAACTGCGACCACACTGGTGAGCGATTATAAGAAGTTCGACGATCTGCTTATGCCTGCAAGAACAGTGCAGAAGGTGAGTGGCATCGAAACGGTCATGACCATCGAGAAAATGGAGTACGACAAGGTTGACCCGAAGATGTTTGATATTCCGCCGGAAGTGAAGACGCTGCTCGAGCAGAAAAAGAAGGCTGCGGAACAGCCGACACCGGAGAAGAAAAAGAACTAATCTGGATTGAGTTTAAAATTGATTTTCCAAAAAGCGCGAATTGGGACAATAATGGGCTATGCCTGAGCTTGCCGGAACCGGGGAGAAAGTGTATCGCGGAATCCCCGTCTCCGGGGGAGTCTGCCGCGGCCCGGTCTTTCTGCATCTGCCTTCGGCCAAGTGCATCCCGCATCGCAAGATCAGCGCGGAAGAGGTTTGTGGTGAATTGGGGCGCCTCGAACGAGCGCTCATACTGACGCGGCAGCAAATCAGCGACGTTCAGCGCCAGGTGGAAGTGGCGATGGGTTCGGAGGATGCCAGCATTTTTGATGCGCATCTCCTCGTGCTGGAAGACCAGACTTTGATGGATGAGGTGACACGCTACCTCGAAAAGAATCTGGTCAATGTCGAATACGCTTTCAACGAAGTGTCCGAAAAGTACGCGGCGACGCTGGCGGCGATTGAGGATGATTATCTGCGCGAGCGGGCTTCTGATTTGCGCGATGTGACCGCGCGCGTGCTGAATAATCTGCTCGGCACGGAAGAAGCCTCTCTTTCGGCAGTGCGTCATCCTTCGGTTGTCGTCGCGCGCGATCTCACCCCTTCGGCGACAGCACAGCTTGATAAATCGGTCGTTTTGGGCTTCGCCACAGATAAAGGGGGTAAGACATCGCACACCGCGATCATGGCGCGTGCGCTGGGGATTCCCGCTGTGGTGGGGCTGGCGGACGTGACCACGCTGGTCAAAGACGATGACCTTGCTTTGCTGGATGGCTATAACGGCCTGCTCATTGTCAACCCTTCCGACCAGACTCTCTATGAGTATGGGCAACTGGTCCAGAAGCGGGTCAATCTCCAGGAAAAGCTCAAAGACATTCAGCACGAACCCGCAGTTACGCTCGATGGTCACCGGGTCATTCTTTCGGCCAATATCGGCCAGCCTTCCGACGTTGAAGCGGTGATCAATTCGGGTGCAGAAGGAGTGGGACTGTTCCGGACCGAGTACTTGTATCTCAATCGCGATTCGTTGCCGACGGAGGAAGAGCAGTACAAAGCTTATCGCGACGTGGCGGCAGCGTTGAAACCGAGCCCTGTCGTCGTTCGCACGCTCGACCTGGGCGGGGACAAATTCGCGGCGGCGATTCAAATGCCTTCGGAAGTCAATCCGTTCCTTGGTTGGCGCGCGATTCGGCTTTGCCTGCAGGAGAAGGAAATTTTCCGCACCCAACTTCGCGCGATCCTGCGTGCGAGTGTCGAAGGGAACATCAAAATGATGTACCCGATGATCTCGTGCCTGCCGGAGTTGGAGAAAGCGAACGAACTGGTGCAGGAATGCCGCGAGGAGTTGGACGCGAAAGGGATCGCGTACGACCGCAACCTGGAAATCGGCGTGATGATCGAGATTCCGTCCGCCGCGCTCATTGCGGACAGTCTCGGGAAACGCGCTAAATTCTTTAGCCTCGGCACGAACGATCTGATTCAATACTCGCTGGCGGTCGACCGGCTGAATGAGAAGATCGCTCATCTTTATGAGCCGGCGCATCCGGCGATTCTCAGGCTGATTCATCTCACCGCCACTGCGGCCGCGAAACATCACATCTGGACGGGGGTTTGCGGGGAAATGGCGAACGACCTGGCGATGGTGCCTCTGCTGCTCGGTTTGGGCGCGGATGAACTCAGTGTGTCCGCATCCTATGTTCCGCAGGTAAAATTTTTGATCCGCCGTCTGAAATTGTCGGATGCGAAGGAATTGGCGGATTGGGCGCTCAGTTGCGAGTCGGGCACGATGATTTTGGCGCGGGCACAGGAATTCGCCAGGGGGGTGGCCCCTAGCCTATTTGAAAATGGTGGATAAACTCTAGGGCAATGAAAGTCTTAATCTTGGCTGCAGGGTACGCGACGCGACTTTATCCTCTCACGCTGAATCAACCGAAACCACTTCTTCCGGTCGCAGGGAAACCAATGATCGAGTATGTGCTCGACAACCTTGCACCGATCGGTGGGATCGACCGCGTCTACGTTGTGACGAATGCCAAGTTCGCCGATCACTTTCAAAAGTGGGCCGATCAATATCGCGCCACGAAAGCGAAACTCGAGTTCACCATTGTGAACGACAAATCAACCGACGACTCGAACAAGCTCGGCGCGATCGGTGATCTGCATCTGGTCATCACAAAGGAAAAGGTCGATGACGATCTGATCGTGGTGGCGGGCGACAACCTTTTCAGCCAGAGCCTGGAAGGATTCGGTCAGGTGTGTCGGGCGAAAAATGCGCCAGTTCTTGGTGTCTATGACGTGCGCAGCCTGGAGCAGGTCAAAAAATACAGCTCGATCGAGGTAACGCCGGACGGAAAGATCACTTCGTTTCTTGAGAAGCCGCAAAATCCCAAGAGTTCTCTGATCGGGATTGCGCTCTACTACTATCCCAAAACGGTCCTGCCGCTTATCAAGCAGTACATCGCGGAAGGGAACAACCCAGACCAGCCGGGGCGGCTGATCCAGTGGCTGTTTCCGAGGACGCCCGTGTATACCTGGAGCGTTCCCGGAATGTGGTTCGATATCGGTTCCAAGGAAACTCTGGAAGAGGCGAATAAGATATTTGCCGCGCAGCCTGGGCGCGCATAAGGCGCGAATTAAGCGTTTGCCGGAGGGGTGCGCGGATGGTATAGGTCTTGTCTGCTATGCTGACCATCGCGCGCTCTGTTTTGGTTGCTTCATGCCTCGCAACGGTCGTTTACGGTCAAGTCGATCTTCCGCCGCTGCCATCAGAGTTGCCAATTGCGCCGCCTCTACAGACGACGCCTGCGGTGCGCCGTCCGCTGACCATTCCGCGCCCGAATTTAAATGGGACGATTCAACAGGTTCCGACAGTGCGCCCGTATCAGCCCGCGACCGTGGGGGATGATGTTCTCTCGTGGGATTCGTTGAACAAGGAATTCACCGCAAAGCCTGGAGAGACGGCGGCGAATTTCAGTTTTTCGGTGACGAACGTCAGCAAGACCAATGTGGTAATCAATTGGGTTCGCCCTTCATGCGGTTGCACCGTCGCCAAGCTTCCCCCCACTCCCTGGACTCTCGCGCCGGGCGAAGGCGGCAATATTGATCTAACCGTTGATCTTCGAAACAAAGTCGGCGTGCTCTCGAAATATGTGAGCGTGGATACCTCTGGCGGACAAAAGTTGCTGAACCTCAAAATCACAATTCCCAACAACTCTCAACTCGCCGGCGCAGGCGGAATGGACGCGCGCACGCGCAACATGCAGGTGGCGATGGCGGATCGGCAGGCGGTTTTCCGAAATGATTGCGCGAGTTGCCATGCGACACCGACGGTTGGCAAGAAGGGTGAACAACTTTACGCAGCGGCTTGCGGTGTGTGCCACGAAGCCCCGCATCGCGCGACGATGGTTCCTGATCTCAAGGCGTTGAAGAACGCCACCGGCAAGGAGTACTGGGCTCAATGGATTACCAATGGCAAACCGGGTTCATTGATGCCGGCCTTTGCGAAGGCACAGGGTGGGCCGCTCGATAACGAACAGATTGATTCGCTCGCGGAGTTCCTTGACGCACACTTCCCAAAAGCCGCGACGGCCACAGCCGCTATCACCAAGAGCAGCCAGGTGCCCACGCCGGCTGCCGCGAAAAATTAAGGGGCAATGGGCGGTTTGTTCGTGACGTTCGAGGGGACCGAAGGGAGCGGCAAGTCCACTCAGATTCAACTTCTGGCCAATCGGCTCATCGAGCTGAAGCGTGTGGTGCTCACCTTGCGGGAACCGGGTGGCACCCGGATTGGGGAAGCGATTCGCCATGTTCTGAAAGATGCGCAAACTGGCGCCGGAATGTTCCCGGAGACGGAGTTGCTCCTGATGAATGCCAGCCGTGCGCAACTGGTGCGTGAAGTAATTCGTCCCGCTCTCTGCGGCGGGAAGGTCGTTCTTTGCGACCGTTATTTCGATTCCACCATTGCCTACCAGGTTTACGGCCGCGATTTGAATGCGGACCATGCTCAACGAATCATCGATTTCGCAATCAACGACGTTCGTCCGGACCTTACATTGCTTCTTCGTGTGCCGCTGGAGGTCAGTGAAGCTCGCCGTGCCACACGCCTGGCGGCGAGTGGGGAAGAACAAGATCGATTGGAGGGAGAGAACCGCGCGTTTTTCGAGCGCGTCGAAAAAGGTTACGACGCTATTGCCGCGAACACCGCGACACGCGTTCGCACGATCGACGCAACGCAATCGATCGAGCAGGTGCGGGCGGAGGTTTGGAAATGGGTCGAGCCGCTCCTGTGCAGCCCGGAAGTCACGGGCGAGCGAGCGTGGAAAACCATTGGCGAGTACCGGACGGAAGGTCCGGGATAAGAGAAAACGCCCGGGGACATCCGCGGGCGTTTGCACAGAATTACTTCAGGGCAGCCAATCGGGTGCCGAGACGCGATTTTTTTCGGCTGGCTGTCGCAGAGTGGATTGCGCCGGTTTTGGCGGCTTTGTCAAAGCCAGAGACAGCCGCACGGAAGGCGTGCGTGGCATCTTCTTTCTTTCCGGCCTTCACCGAGGCGAGAAAGTTCTTTTCCAGCGTTTTCAGGCGGGATTTGGTCGATTTGTTTTGATTGTGTTTGCGCTCACTGTTGCGCATCCGCCGCTCGGCTGACTTTGTATTCGGCATACTTGCTATTTTCCCTGATTAAAGCCGGTCACGATACCCAAGGAACGTCGATTGTCAATGAACTCAAACGATCACGTGGCGTAGCGCCTGAACGTTAAGCGAATAGCGGTCATCCTCCCTGCGCACCTCTATGGGCGTGTCGAACGCTTCGCTGAGCCGCTCTGAAGTGAGCATTTGCGCCACCGAACCTTCGGCCAGCTTGCGTCCCTTTTTCATGAGTAGAACGTGGGTGAAGACCGGCATCACTTCTTCGACGTGGTGGGTGACGAGCACGATGGCGGGGCAATGGCGCGTCCGTCCAAGACGTTGCAGAAAGCTGAGAAAGTGCTCGCGAGCGCCAGGATCAAGGCCCGCGCAGGGTTCGTCCAGGATCAGAAGAGCCGGTTTGGCCATCAGAGCTCGCGCAATCAGGATGCGCTGCCGTTCCCCCTGGGAAAGGACCGCCCAGGGTCGCTCCGCGATATACGCACATTCAATCTTTCGAAGCAGGGCGAACGCTTCGGTCTTATCGTGCTTCTTCGGCGTCCCCCAGAAATCAATCATCGCGTATTTGCCGCTTGCGACCGTAATCCAGGCGGGTTCGCTTTCGGCCATCATCTGACGGACGCTTGAGCTGACCATCCCGATTTTTTGGCGTAGAGCGGGCCAGTCTGAATTGCCGAACTCTTCTCCGAGAACGAAGATATCTCCGCGCGTCGGCGTGATATAGCCGAGCAGCGAGCTGAAGAGCGAGGTTTTGCCGCAACCGTTCGCGCCGAGGACCGCCCAGTGTTCGCCTTTGCGAACGCGCCACGAAAAATCAGAAACGAGGCGGGCCTTGCCACGCTGAATTGTGACGTTTCGCACGTCGAGCACTGAGTCGGTCGTTCGTTGAGCCTGCCAGGCCTGTCGAACGGTCTCATAGTCTTCCGGTGTGTTGATGTTCGCTAATTGGTGCGGGTCTTCCGGAACGAGGAGGTCTGCCTGCAATGCCTGGCTGAACTCCTGAATCGAGTAACGCTTCTGCTTCAAAGCGGCTTTCAAGGCGGAGCCTGCGTTGCGTGTCAGAAGAAACGGAAATCCCGGTCGACCATTGTCGCTCGCGAATAGTGCGCCGCGCGCCTCGGCAAATTGGCGCAGCAGCTCCGGCGTGATCAAAGGCATGTCGCAGGAAAGGAAAAGCGCTCGTTGAAAACGGAAGCGGTTGAAAGCGGTGGCGACTCCACCGATCGGGCCAAGTCCAGGCGTGTCATCGTCCGTAATTAACTCCACCGGGACATCGAGATGCCGCGCGGTGCCGATGACTCGCTGGAGAAAAGTTTTTCCTCCAAGCAAAAGGCGCGATTTATCCCGGCCCATGCGGGAACTGCGTCCGCCGGCGAGGATGAAGATGATAAGAGGTGCTCCGCTGGAATTGCGCACCCGGCTTTTAAACGGAACGAAGCGTTGCGAGTCGAACAAAAAAGAGGAGCTGGCGACGATTCCAGCTCCCTGCTAACAGCTAACAGTTTGATCAAATTTCGGCCAGTCGGTCCCAATCCATCCCGATGGCATGTCGCGAAGCGTGTATATTTGGCGTCAGTTCGTTGCAGATCAGCGACGCGGAACGATCCAACCCCCAACGCAGGAGGCACTCACCGCTTAGGTAGAAAGGGCTGCCCTTAACAGGAACGCCATCCCGAGTCGCGCGTACCTGGATTTCCTCCGGAAGCGTGGTGCCAGCGAGTCGATGTCCGGTAATTGGTTCGCAGATCCATTCAAAAGCGGGGGCTTCGCGATGAAGACGGTCTCGCAAAAAATGAAGAGTAATCGTGCTCATACGCAATAACGTGAAAACTATCTTAGAATTCTCCCGTTGACGCCGCAGCGCCATCGGGAGAATGCTGATCAGCGCAGGAGGTTGCTGCTGAGGTGATCGTGAGGTCTTTCAGTCTTCGACTGGCACGACCAGATTCTGCATGATGTAGTCTTTGCGCTCCGGTGTGTTCTTGCCCATGTAGAAGCCCAGGATGTTCTGCGCTTCGGGTTTGGCGGCAGCTTCCACCTGGCTCAACCGCATTTCCTTACCAATAAACTGTTTAAATTCGGATGGGTTGATTTCGCCGAGTCCTTTGAACCGGGTGATCTCCGCACTCGCGCCAAGTTTTTGGGCCGCCACATCGCGCTCTCCTTCGCTGTAACAGTAGATCGTTTCCTTTTTGTTGCGCACGCGGAAAAGCGGGGTTTCGAGCACGTAGAGGTGGCCGTCGTGCACGAGTTGGTCGAAAAACTTGTAGAAGTAGGTGATCAAAAGATTGCGAATGTGCAATCCGTCCACGTCAGCGTCGGTCGCGAGAATCACCTTATCGTAGCGAAGATTGGAGATGGTGTCCTCAATGTCGAGGGCCCGCATGAGATTGTACATCTCGTCATTCTTGTAAACGATGTCGCGCTTCAGGTCCCAAACGTTCAGCGGTTTGCCCTTGAGAACGAAAATCGCCTGCGTATTCACATCGCGCGTGCTGACGATTGATCCGGCAGCCGATTGACCTTCAGTGAGGAAGATCATCGTCCCGGCGCCTTTGCCCTTCTCTTTGTTGAGATGTTGTTTGCAATCCTTGAGCTGCGGAATGTGCAGGGTGATCGCTTTGGCTCGTTCGCGCGCCAACTTCTTCACCTCTTGCAATTCTTTGCGGAGTTGTTGGGTATCCTGCGCTTTCGCGATGATCTTTTCCGCGATATCTTTGTTGCGGTTGAAGAAGTGCAGTAGTTCCTCGCGCACCTGATTCATCAACTCGGAACGAATCTCCGTATTCCCAAGCTTGTTCTTGGTTTGCGACTCGAACATCGGATCCTTGAGGCGGATCGCGACCGCTCCGACCATGCACTCGCGGACGTCATCGCCTTCAAACTTCCCTTTGGCGTATTCGTTCACAGCTTTCAGCACACCTTCGCGGAAGGCGCTCAAATGCGTGCCTCCGTCCGACGTGTACTGGCCGTTTACGAACGAATACACCGTTTCGCCGTAGCGGCTGTTCGTGTGCGTGAAGCAAAATTCAAGCGTTTTGCTCGTGTAATGCAAGGGCGGATAAATGGGTTCGCTGTTGTCTGCTTGCAGGTCTTCCAGAATCAGGTCCATGAGACCGCGCTTCGCCTGGAAAGTTTGTCCGTTGAAAACCAGGCGCAGGCCGCTGTTCAAGTAACAGTAGTGCCGCAAGCGCTTCTCAATGTGTTCCTGCTTGAACTCGGAATCCTTGAAAATGGTGGGGTCCGGCTCGAATTGGACGAGGGTACCGTTTCCTTCGTTTGTTTTGCCCTTCTTTTGGTCGATCAGTTTGCCCTGCTTAAATCGTGCCTCGACGAACTCACCCTCGCGATGGCTGCGCACCAGGAAATTTTTCGAGAGCGCGTTGACCGCCTTCGTTCCGACGCCGTTGAGCCCCACGCTGAACTGGAAAACGTCGTCATTGTATTTCGCGCCGGTATTAATCTGCGAAACGCACTCAATCACCTTGCCCAGAGGAATACCGCGTCCGAAATCGCGGATGCTGACTTTTGCTCCTTCGACGCCGATCTGGACCTCACGCCCATGGCCCATGATATATTCGTCAATGGCGTTATCGATCACTTCTTTGAGCAGGATGTAGCAACCGTCGTCGTAATGAGAACCGTCTCCGATCCGCCCGATGTACATACCGGTCCGGAGCCGAATATGTTCGAGCGATGAAAGCGTTTTAATTTTACTCTCGTCGTAAACGTTTTTGTTGCCGTCAGCCATATTCTACGAGCGTTTAGATTGGTTCACAGCGCCAAGCTTGCCAAGCGAGAATCGCAAATTGACATTTCGCGCATCGCTGTATCTCATCGTCGCACTGAACGTCTCCGTTTCAAACTGATAAGTATGAGTCAGAACCTCATCACGCTGATTGGGATAGTCGATTCACTCGCGACGGTCATCCGCGAATTTAAGAGCGACCTTCATTGTAAAGAGGAAGTGCTCGGCAACCTGGGCACACTTAAAAAGGAGCTGCTCGAAGCCAAACTCAAAGAAGCTTCCGTCGCGCTGCACGCCCAACGAATGGTCGAAGTGGCCATCGCCGGAATTTATCCCGCCTTTGCGCGGCATCCTGAAGTGCAAGTGTTCATCAGTGGCATGCAGCACATGCTGATGGCGACGGTCCTTCCGCCGCCGCTGCCCTCCTGCTCCGTCTCGAAAAGCAGCGTGCTTTAAGAAGCATCGAAGATGATTTAAGCTCTGCGCATGAGCACCGTTCCATACGAACAAGCGAAAGAGCAGTTGGACAAGCTGTGCGATGAGGCGATTTCCAGCCGGGAGCCGATTCTCCTGCATCAACCGGGACGAGAGGACATAGCGATCATCGCGGCTGACGAATTGGCCGGCGATATCGAAACGGCACATTTGCTCAGCTCCCCCGAAAACGCGCGTCGTCTCCTGGCGTCGCTGGAACGCTCTAGAGCAGGCGAGGGGCAGCCAATGACGGTTGAGGACCTTAAACGGAAGTTCGAGACGGATGGAGTTAATCGTCGATAAGAGCTTTCTCGAAGTTCTAACTTTTGGGCTGAGACAGAGCCTCGGACACTGCTGCGCGTTCTTAGACTCGTTGAGGAAATTCGACGTGATCCTTTTCGAGGTACGGGAAAGCCAGAACCTTTGAAGGGACTTGGGGCGGGTGTTTGGTCGCGCCGCATCACGCAGGAGCACCGCCTTGTTTATCGCGTAGACGGCGGTCGAGCATTGCTCCTCCAATGCCGATTTCACTACTGATCGTCCGGGTCGGACCTGTCTTACGGTTTCACAACCATCGATGTGAACGGCGGCACGTACGCCTGGAGAAAAACCAAAACCCCAACCAACGCCGCCAGCACAAGGCTGTGCAGGAAAACGAACCGAAGGATTTCCCCTTCTTTTCCGTAATACCCGGTAGCCGTGCTCGCAACGACGATGCTTTGCGCATCGACCATTTTTCCCATCACTCCGCCTGAGCTGTTCGCTGCCGCCATTAAAACTGGGCTGACGCCTGTTTGTTGGGCGGTAATTTTCTGCAAGCTTCCGAAAAGGACATTCGACGCAGTATCCGAACCGGTCAGGGCAACGCCGAGCCAGCCGAGCAACGTCCCGAAGAACGGATATAAGACGCCGGTCTTAGCCAGAGCGAGACCGAGCGTTGCGTCCGTACCCGAATATTTTGTCACGTAACCGAGCGCGAGCATCGCCGCAATCGTGATGAGGGAATACCGCACCTTGTAAATGGTTTCCAAATAAGTGCGGACCAACTCGGCAGGCGAAAAACGCATCAGCAGGCCGGAAATAATTGCTGAAACGAGAATTCCGGTGCCGGTCGCGGAGAGCCAGCCGAAAGCGTACACCGCTTCCTCCGGTGTTTTGGCCGCCATGACTGGAGGCATACGGAAAACGAGTTTATGCAGGTACGGCACTTCAAATTTGAAGATCGAGAGGGAATCAAAAAATGCTTTTGTCTTTGGCAGCCCCCACAAAAAGACCAGGACGGTAAGGAAAACCCACGGAATCCAGGCCTGCAGTAAAAGGGATCGATCGTGGCGTTCCGTTTCCACTGCTTCGCCTTGCTTCCAAATCTTCTTCGGTTGCCAGAGTTTGAGAAGCAAAAGCAGGGCGATGATTGAACACAGGGAAGCGACGATATCCACCAGCCACGGGCCGTGGAAATTCGACATGAGAAACTGCGGAACGGCAAAAAATAGACCGGCGACGAGAGCAGCGGGCCAGACACCGATCATCCCCTGAAATCCAGCGAAGGCCCAAACCACCCAAAAAGGGATGATCAAGGAGAAGATGGGGAGTTGTCGGCCAACCATCGCGCCAAGGGTTTGTTCGCCCAGCCCGGTGACCTTGTTCAGAGCGATGATCGGCGTCCCCAAAGCACCGAAAGCGACGGGAGCTGTGTTGGCGATCAACGAAAGACCCGACGCCAGCAGCGGTTTGAATCCAAGCTGAATTAGAATCGCGGCAGTGACGGCGACGGGCGTACCAAAGCCAGCCGCGCCTTCAAAGAAAGCCCCAAAGGAGAAGGCGATCAAGATCACCTGGATACGTGAATCCGGCGCCAGTCCCGCGAGACTCGACCGCAACACCGCGAAAAGGCCCTTCTTCACCGTGAGGTGATAGAGGAAGATGAGATTAAGAATAATCCAGCCGATCGGAAATAGCCCGTAAGCCGCTCCGTAGAGCGTGGTCGCTGCGGCGGTCTGAAACGGCATTTTGTAAACACCGAGCGCGATGGCCAGCGCGCAAGCCAAGCCGATCAACGCCGCGATGTGAATTCGCAATTCAAACACCGCAATGAGTGCGAGCAAAATTACGACCGGCAGTGCGGCGACCGTGGTTGAGAACCATGGATTGCCGAGCGGATCGTAGTTTTGCAGCCATTCCATGCTATGCGGCGGCGGGTTGGACCGAGTCAGTGATCCACTTTACGTAATTCTCATTCCCGGCATCGATCTTGAGCACGACAAATTCCGGTGTTTGATAGGTGTGGCTCTTGAGAACGCTCTGCTCGAGTTCTGAGAGTTTGTCAGTGCGCGTTTTGAAAATGATCAACACTTCGGAACTCGATTCAATTTGTCCCTGCCACCAATAGTGCGACTCAATTTTCGGGACGATATTCGCGCACGCCACCAGACGGGCGCTCAAAGCCACAGATGCGATTTTGCGCGCCACCGCAATGTTTGGCGCGGTGACCATGACACAACTGTGTTCCTGAACCGATTGCATCCGCCCAGTAAGCCGAATCACCGCGCGGGCAAACAAGCCAAATCAATGCGCGAACCCTTTGTCTTCTTCCGGTAGAGGCTGGTCCTTCGTTTCGGGCGCAAACGGCAGAATGATCAATCCGACCAGGAAAATCACGCACATGGTTAATCCGGCGTAGCGCATAGGCTCTGGAGAATCTTTGTAAACACGACTGGTCAGGAGGCCCAACACCGTGGGACCCGAAGCCGCAACGAAACGACCGACATTGTAGCAAAAAGAGGTTCCGGTGCTGCGCAGCGAAGTGGGGAACAGTTCTGGAAAATAAATTGCGTAACCGCCGAAAATCGAGAGCTGGCAAAAGCCCATGAGTGGAATCATCCAGAAGATTTGTGAGAAATCCTTCAGGAAGTAGAAAACCATGGCCGTGCTCGCAAACGCTGAGACAAACGCGATCGCAAAAGTTGGTTTGCGTCCGATGCGTTGCGAAAGCGATCCGAATCCATAAATACCGAAAAATGCTCCAACATTGAGCATCATCGAGGTGATGCCGGCCCAGAGATTCGCCTTCCCGGTTAGCGCGGCTCCAGTCAAACCCTGGGCTTCAAATTGTTTCTGCAAGACGCTTCGAATCAAATCAATGCTGAAGAAGCCGATCCCCCAAAGCCCTACCACTCCACAAAATGCGAGCAAAACGCCCACCAGAGCGCGCTTGCGCCAGGGTGAACCCGGCCCGCGTAACATCGTTGCCAGGCCAAGCGCGAGCGCAAGGACCGCCAATCCAACATTGATCTGTAACTTGGGCAGGTTACTGGGCACAAATGCAATGGCGATAATGACAGCGACGAGGAATAGCGCCGCAAATGCTGTCGAGCGCCATTGTGGGTTTCCGAACAATTCGCCGTACGATCCCAGTTTACGTTTACCCGTTCCAGAAGCGCGCAAAACCTGCCATTGTTCTGGTTCCTTGAGCTTGCGCCACACCAGCAAGCTCAATAGCGCGGGCAACGCGCCGACAACAAACATCCAGCGCCATCCGCTTTTCACCGCGCCAGTTTCCTCCAGATGTCCCAATCCCATGCTGATTAACGCGGCGGAAACGTTTCCCACAGCGGAAAGTGCCTGCAAAAGTCCGAGAGCATGGGGACGCGCGCGATGCGGCATGACTTCGGCCACGAGCGCGACGCCGACAGCGAATTCACCGCCCACGCCGAGCCCGGTGATGAATCGGTAAAACGCAAAATCCCAAAAACCGACCGACAAGGCGCTCAACCCGGTGCATAACGAATAAACCAGGATGGTCATCATCATTGTCTTCGCGCGGCCAATCCGGTCGCCGAGCACACCGAACGTTAGCCCGCCAGTCGCCCAACCGATCAGAAAAATGGCCGTCGCATAACCGCCGTATTCTGGAACACTCTGGCCCGGTTGGAGCAACGCTTTCATCGCCGGAACGCGGGCCAGATTGAAAAGTTGCTGGTCGAGGCAATCGAAGAGCCAACCCAACGCCGTGACCATCAAGACGAACCAATGATAGCGATTGAGTTCGCGCCACCACGGTTGGTTCGCAGCGGCTCGGGATCGCACGGCTGGCGAGGATTGCTCTGTCGTATTCAAGGCTAGGTCATCTGCGTACACCAAACTCGCAACTTAAGCCAAGCCTCGATTTCAATTCACGCGGATTTTTTTCTTGGAAGCTCATCTGCAACCAAAGTCGTATATCGAATTCGCGCACGTGGCGTATTGTCATTTTTGTTAGCGAGATGATGACGGCGGATCAGGTGCAGCGCTTGCGCGAGAGTTTCGCGCGGATCGAACAACAGGCGGATATCGCAGCACTCGTTTTCTATCGCGAAGTATTCACCCTCGCACCGGATTTGCGGCCTATGTTCAGCACCAGCATCGAACTGCAAGGCCGCAAGTTGATGGATTCGCTGCGGCATACCGTCGCGACTCTTGAGAGGCCTGCCGAACTGGTCCCTGTTCTCGAATCATTGGGCCGGCGTCATCTCTCATACGGGACGAAGAACGAGCACTATCCAATTATTGCGAAGGCGATGATGCGGATGCTCGCCGAGGTCCTTGGGAAACACTTTACAACCGAAACCGCTGCCGCCTGGGATGAGGCCTTGAAATTTGTCGTCGCCACAATGCAGCGCGGGGCGCAGGAATCGTTGACCCAGGACACCGCCGCTTAGGCGCCGCAATCCCTTCCGGGTGCTTAGGAGCGAACACGCCCGTTGAATGATCACCAGAATCTCATTCTTGCGTGAAGGGGACACGTGCAGCATCCTGTGACCGAAGTGAGAAGTGCAAGTATTCATGACTTGCCAGATCAATGGCCTGAGATTCTGCGCTGGGTGAACGCCGGCGAGGAAGTCGCGGTTACTCGAAGCAAGAAGACCGTGGCAAAAATCGTTCCGGTCAAAATCAAGAAGCAAAAACTTGATTGGGCGGAGACCTGGGCGAAAGCCGATAGAATTTTCAAGGGTAAAGTTGCCCCAGGCAAAGCTGGAAGCGAAATTATTATCGAGTCGAGACGTTGAGAGTTTATTACGATTCGAGCTGCCTCATTGCGCTTTATCTTGCCGAACCGCTGACCGGCTCCATTCGAGCTTTTGTCGAGAAACAAAATCGACCACTGCTCATTAACGAGCTTCAGGAGCTGGAATTCAAAAACGGCGTCAGACAGAAGGTACTTCGTCGGGAGATTAGCGAGCAACAGCTCGCACAAAGCCTAAGATTGTTTGATGACGACGCGGTAAGTGAAAAAATCCAGCGGAAAGCATTGGCGTGGTCTGCGGTTTACGCGCAGGCGGAGATGATCTCTCGGCGATGGTCCGCTCATCGCGTGTGTCGATCATTCGATCTTCTGCATGTGGCCATCGCTGTTTTGAGCGGCGTTCGACAATTTGTGACGGCTGACCATGGTCAGGCAGAAATAGCTCGAAAGGCTGGGTTGAAAGTCATCGAAATTAAGTAGGAGACACTATTTTCCACCCGCGAGCACTTCGAGCGCGCGGATGGTGGCAGCATTGCGGCTTTCCAAGCCAAGTTTCTCGAAAATGTTGCTCATGTGTTTCTTCACAGTCTTCTCCGCCATATTCAGAAGAACGCCGATGTCTGCGTTTCCTTTGCCTTGAGCCACCCACAACAGCACTTCTGACTCGCGCTCAGTCAGCCCGAGATTCTGCAGCGGTTTGTGGGAACTGAAGTCAGGATTGAAACCGCCCTCGCCCCTGGCGGATTCGATCTCTGCGTGGTGCGCCTCCTGACGGGCGAGGCGGATTCGAATCGCGGCGAGAAGATCGACGCGCGCCACTGGTTTGGTGAGATAATCATCCGCCCCGAGGTTCATCCCCTGGCGGACATCCGGTTTGTCTCCCTTTGCTGTCAGGAAGATAAAAGGGAGTGTCGCCGTATCCGGCTCTTTGCGCAATTGTGCCAGCACCGCGTAGCCGTCCATCTGAGGCATCATCACGTCGCAGATTACAAGATGGGGCTTGTGCTCTCGAATGAGATCCAGTCCCAACCGTCCGTTTTCCGCCGCGTACACTTCGAACTTTTCCATCTCCAGCATGAACGCGATGTTCCGTCGCATTTGGGGTTGATCTTCGATAACGACAATCTTGCTCATGACGTTTGGTTGCGTGTTTTCGCGGTTCTCTTTTGGGGTGAGTCAGGCGGAAACAGAGAGACCCGGAAAGTGAAGCGCGACCCTTCATTCGGCCGACTCTCCAGGCTTAGTAATCCGCCATGCAGGTCGACACAACGCTTTACAATGACCAGGCCAAGCCCGGTGCCTGGAATATTCCCGACATTCTTCCCTCGCTGGAACGCGGTAAAAAGGTGTTTTTGATCAGCTTCGTCGATCCCAATGCCGCGATCGCTCACCTCGAAAATGGCAATCGCTCCCTCCCGCCGCACCCGGAGCTGCACCGGTGTTCCGTCCGGAGAATACTTCACCGCATTTGAAATAAGATTGTTCAGAATGTGGCGCAGCAGTGCTTCATCGCCTTCGGCCTCGTCGTCGACACCTTTCACCTCCAATTCGATCGGGCATTTGTGATTGGTCACGGACAGTTGCTCATCGACAATACGATGACACAGGTCGGCCAGTTGCATCGGTTCACGGCGGCAAACCATTCGTCCCGATTCCACCTTGCCGAGCAACAGCACCTCCTCCATCAGCCCGGACATTTGCTGCGCGCAATAGCGGATATCCTGCAGATGGCCGGCTTGTTGTTCCGGTTTCATGCGCTCGCCGTACGACTCCAGAATGTCGGCAGCGGAAACAATCACCCCCAGCGGTGTTCGAAATTCGTGGGAGACAAGGCTCACAAAGTTGGTCTTGATCTCGACGAGTTCCTTCTCGCGTTCGAGCATTTGCCGAAGCGCTTCCTGGGCCTTCTGCCGTTCATCGGTCTCAATCGCAAGCGCGACGATGTGCGCGAAACTTGAAGTCGCGGCGATTTCAAGTTCGGTCCAGGTCCGCTTTGGCCCGACATGCTCGTGGCAAATCACGCCATATAACTGGCCGGCGCGGTGGACCGGGACGTCGAGCATGGAAGTGATCTTCAACGGTTTGAAGTAGCCTTCCCAGAATTCCCGGAGCCGGACATCATTTTTGACGTCGTGGGCGATGACCAGGCCAGGGGGCGTCTGCAACGCCTGGAAGTAGCCCGGATAATCTCGGGCGAGCAGGCGAGGGAGATCTTTGGTGTCGCAGCGACCCGACGAAAGATAGAATTGGACCTCTTGCTGAAGAGCGCTTTGGTCCGTCTCCATGCGGGAATACCCGACACGTTCTATCTCGAGCAGCGCGGCGATTTCGCCGAATAAAGAGGCGAGAAAAACCGGCAGCGGCTTCACACCGATCTGCGGAATGAACTTGTCAAAAATCCCTCGCGATTGGACAGCGACCATTAGAGTCCCCTCTGAACGCGCTTCGGATAGCAAATCCAGCCAGAAAAGGGGAGTCGAAAGTCGTGGCGGCAAAGGTGCATCCGATTACACAGCCCGATCTTGCTTCGCGATGAAAACATGAGAGGCGAATCCTGCTGGAAGTTCCTGAAGAGTGATTTGCGAATCGCGCGGCCAAAGCGCAGAGAGCTCCTGATCGCGGAAGCCCGCGCGGACGCTGATGCGGGCGTCGTGGCGAGTGACGGAGTTGCAGGCAAGGAGCCAGAGGAAGTGTGTTGTGAAAACTGAAGGGCGCCAGCGGCGCGGATCGCAGGAGATGAAGGCGGAGGTGATTTTGGCGAATTGGGAGAAGAGGGTGCGGAGTTCGGTATCGGTGAAGTGGTGGAGGAAAAGGTTCGCGAGGATCAAATCGGAATGGGGTGGGTTGGGAGATTGCAGCCAATCCTGAAGACGGACTGGAAGGATATGAACGGTCCAGCCCAGCGCACGAAAGCGCGAGAGGGTTTCGGGCGCGACGACGGGTTGCATGTCGAGGAGGTAGAGATCGATCGGACCACGGATATGGGGAGCGAGATTAAGCATGATGGTGCCGTCGCCGGTGCCAAGTTCGACGATGGTGCGAGGGGGCTTCGGAAGCGAGTTAATGGCGCGGGCGAGGTGGCGGGCGTTGCCCATCCAGGCGTTGATCAGACGCAGATCGCGCCGGGAACGAATGGCGCGCGGGTCGTCAGGCGCGAGGTGATCAAGGAGCTCAGGTTCGAGTTCGCGTGAGATCATTTACTGTACGTCGAGAAGTGCGCCGTGACAGCTTATGCCTGCACCGAAAGAGGAAAGAAACCAAGTGCCTGGGCGCGCATTCTGGGAGAGAGCCTTTTCGAGAGCGAAGATGACGCAGGGGCTGCTGATATTGCCGTATTCACGAAGGACTTCTGCGCTCCAGCGCAGACTTTCCGGAGAGAGGCCGATGCCCGATTGGATGGCGAGAAGGACGTCGCGGCCGCCGGCGTGAAGGATCCATTCCTTGATGTTTTCCTTCGCGATGTTGCGATTGGTAAGCAGGCGCGAAACGACTTCGCGGACGTGCTCGACGACGAGGACAGGAACGCTTTTGTCGAGAATGTTGCGGAGCATGCCGTCGCGTGTTTCGAAGCGGAGAAGGTCGCGGTCTATTGGATTCAGGACGGAGGCGAAATTCAGGAAGCGCGCAGGGCGAATGTTATTGGGCGGGTCGTTGCTGAGAAGGACGGCGCCGGCGCCGTCGCCGAAAAGGCAGGTGCTGATGAGGACGCCGGGATCGTTATCGATGTAGAAGGCCGCGCTGCAGATTTCAACGCAGATGGAAAGAACGCGCTGTGCCTGGCCGGAATCAAGCAGGGAGCGGGCCAGTTGGAAATTCGGCAGAGCCGCGCCGCAACCGTGGCCCACCAGATCAGCCAGGAACGCGGTCGGAGGAATGCCGAGCAGTTCGCTCACGTAGCTGGTGAGGCCGGGGCAAAGATATCCGGTGCAGGTGCTGATAATCACTGCATCAATGTCTTCAGGAGTTGCACCGGCGCGAACCATTGCTTTGCGAGCGGCTTCGGCGGCAATAGTCGGAGCGTTATCGGCGAAGCGGCGGTGCAGCGTGTTCGGATCGCAGGCAAATGCTTCCGTCAGGTCGCGCATGGCGAAATGGCGGGTTTCGATGCCGTTGTCGCTGCTGAGGACTTTACGGAGGATCGCCTGGGAGCGGCTGCTCAGGCGTTGGAGGTACGGCGAAGCGCAATAGGCATCCCAACACTCGCGTTGCGTGTAGCGGTGTGGCGGATTCGCAGTGCCTATGGAGTGTATGTACATTTATTTTTGCGCCTGCGAAGTGCTGGCCAGGATCAGGCGGACGGCATCGAGGCGCGGCGCGGCTTTGGTGAGATGCTGTTCAACTTCGGTCAGCTCCGTTTTGGCGGCGGTAATTTCGTCCGCGCGAATGGAGGGGTTCACCTGACGGAGTTGTTCGAGCCGAGTGATCTCGGCGGTCAGAGTTTCCTTCGCTTTGGCGACGGCCGCTTCGATTAACGGTTTGCTCTGTTTGTTGGCGATGATTTCAGTGACGCGGAGCATTCCGGGCACGAGGGTGCCGAACTCCTCCATTTGGGCGGCGAGGATCGAGGGGTCGCCGTTTTTGAGGGCGGTGGCGAGGACTTCGGGTGCAGCTTCGGGGCCCAGTTCCTTCCGCTTGTGATTGAGTACGATGCGGAGCGGTGTGGGAGGCAGAAAGCGATTGAGCTGAAGACGCGCGGGAGCTTGTGTTTCGAGAAGGTAAACGGTTTCGACAAGGACGCCACCTTCGGGCGCGCCCGGCCAGAGAGCGAACGTGCTGTTGCCCTGTTCGGAGCCGAGAAGCATGTCGAGCATGCTCGTGACGATCGGGTGATCCCAGGTGAGGAAGCCGACGTTTTCGCGCGAGAGTGCGCGCGTGCGATCCGCGGTGGCGGTCAGGCCTTCGTCGGGCAAGGCGGGAATCTTGTCGTGAAAGAGGTCGCCGCCACCGAGATTGAAGGTGCGCTGGCCGAGATCTTCGATGTTCAGGCCGAAATGATCGAAGGCGTCAGTGATGAATTTGTCGAGGCGAGTATCGGCATCGATGGTGGAGATTTGATGGATGATAGAGGTGGCACGCGCGGCGTTGAAGGAATGGAGTTCGAGCAGGCGGTCGCGGCCCGAATGCAATTTGCTTTCAAGTTCGTCGCGGAATGACTGTGTTTCGCGCAACAAACGCCCGAAATCTTTGGCCGGCGATTCTTCCAGGGCGATTCGCAGGACTTCATCACGAAATTTCTCTCCCATTTCCGCGCCGCCGGAGAAGTGATGTTCGAAGGCGTTCACGCCCTCCTGATACCAGCGCGCGAGCATTTCTTGAGGTGAACCTTTGATGTAAGGGACGTGGATGGTTATGTCGTGGGTCTGGCCGATGCGATCGAGGCGGCCAATGCGTTGCTCGAGCAGTTCGGGATCGAGCGGGAGATCGAAGAGCACGAGATGATGGGAGAACTGGAAGTTGCGGCCTTCACTGCCGATTTCTGAGCAGATGAGGATTTGGGCGCCGTCTTCTTCGGCGAACCAGGCGGCGTTTCGGTCGCGCTGGATGAGCGGAAGCTTTTCGTGGAAGAGAGCGGTTTTGATTTTGATCCGTCCTTTGAGGGCCCCTTCGATCATCTCGACTTTGTCAAGGTATCGGCAGAGAAGGAGCACCTTGGCTGAAGGATTGGCCCGAATAAAGTCGGCCAACCAGATGATGCGCGCGTCATCATCGAAATCGTAATAAGGCTTGGGAGCGTGGGGATCGGCATCCGTTTCGAATTCCTCGTGCAATTCGCCCAGGCGGTCAGCATCGACGGTTGGAAGTGGAACAAGATTCGCAATGCGCTTCGGGAAACCGGTCATCGCGGCGCGAGTATTACGGAACATCACGCGCCCGGTGCCGTGCTGGTCGAGAAGACGTTCGACCAGAGCGTTCCGGGCGGAAGGCGTATCGAGTTGCGGTGTGACGGCCTCTGGTGTGAGTGAAAGAACCTTGGCGAGTTGAGCGGTCTCTTTTGCTGAGAGTTTCTCATTGCTCAAAACTTTTCCTGCGATGGCGGCGATCTCTTCGTAATGGCTGTGTTCTTCGAGGTACGCCTCCAGGCTATGGAAGCGTTCCGGGTCGAGAAGGCGTAAACGAGCGAAATGGCTGGCTTCGCCGAGTTGTTCGGGCGTCGCGGTCACGAGAAGCAGGCTGGGTGTGACTCGAGAAAGCGCCTCAACGATCTTGTATTCCACACTTGGCGCTTCCGGGCTCCAACGGAGGTGATGTGCCTCGTCGACGATCAGAAGGTCCCAGCCGGCACTGACGGCCTGAGCCGCGCGAGACTCCTTCTGCGCGAGCAGATCGATGCTGGCGAGGATGAGCTGATTTTCCTGGAATGGATTGCTCTCGGGTTCGTGCAGTTCGATGGAGGCACATCGTTCCTCGTCAAAGATTGAGAACCAAAGATTAAAGCGGCGCAGAAGCTCGACGAACCATTGGTGGACGAGCGATTCGGGAACAAGGATCAGGACGCGTTGGGCACGACCGGTCAGGAGCAATCGATGGAGGATCAAACAGCTCTCGATGGTTTTGCCCAAGCCGACTTCATCCGAAAGAAGCACACGCGGATTTTGGCGCGAGGTCACTTCGCCCGCGATGTAAAGCTGGTGCGGGATGAGGCCGATGCGTCCGCCGACGAAACCGCGCATGGCAGAACGGCGAATCTCGTGATGAAGTTGCACGGCGCGATAACGCAGGTCGAACGTTTCGCTCGGGCTGACGTGACCGCCGAGGAGACGCTCGCGCGGTGCGTTCAACAGCATCTGATCGGAAAGGAGCGTCTCAGGAACCTGGGTGCCGTTGGCATGATAAACAACGAGGCCGTTCTGTTCGGAAACTTCAGTGATCTTGAGATCCTTGTTGTCTTCACCAGCACGGATCGATTCGCCCACGCGAAAAAGAACGCGCTTCAGCGGCGCGTGCTCGATCGAATAGAGACGCGTCGTGGCCGTCGCCCGAAAAACCATAGTGACCTGGTTCGGGCTCACGCTCAAAACCATTCCCAAACCAAGCTCCGGCTCTGTTTCGCTTAACCAACGCTGTCCCGGTACAAAAACCTTCCTCATCAACCGGGGCCACTGTAGCCGAAGGTTCGATGGGAGCCTAGGGGGTTGGACACCTAAAATCTCGGCGAGTTGGGGTGGCCACAAAAATTCTTTATTAATGTGAGAAACCGTTAGAACGCGATAAATCAATGAGTTACAAAGGCGCTTTCCGGTGGAGTGAGGGATTTCCGCCGTGGAACAGTTTCTCTCTTCCGGTCCGGGAAGTTTCGAAAAGAAATCTCTGGTGGAATTGGTGGAATATGTGGAATTGCGGGAGTTTTCAGGTGGAATCGTGCCGGAATGAAGTGGAAAATGGCGGCTTGGGCGCTGGCGAACTGCAGCTTTGACGCCAACGGGCTTCCCAAGCCCGCCTCGAAAGTGTTGCCCTGAATGAGATTTTCGCTTCGCGAAACGAGGTGCACGAATTGACCCTAATTGAGGCGGCAGAGGGTAATGCCGATAAGCGAGCGTCAGCGGCTGAAGGGTAAAGCTGAAGAGCGGCTCAGAACGGAAGCTGCTCTTCAGCTTTGCAGGTTCAGCACGTGACGCGATTTTTGGTTTCGCGCGCACGCTGCAAAATGAATCGATGTTGGCCTCGACGTCAAGGAGAGGTTCTAGAAGGAGATTTTCGTTTTGATTACTGGAGAAGGCAATAGCTAGTCTGCTGCCGTGGGCGAGGTAACACGCATTTTCGAGCGGGGACGGCGTGAAGGGTTCAAAACAGGGGAGGAGTTGTTGCCGTTGCTTTATGAAGAATTGAGGCAATTGGCGGCGGCAAAATTGGCGCGTGAGGTTCCGGGACAGACTTTGCAGGCGACAGCGCTGGTTCATGAGGCGTGGCTCCGGTTGATCGCGCCGGAGGATCAGAAGCTTTGGGAAAATCGCGCGCATTTTTTTGGCGCCGCGGCGGAGGCGATGCGGCGGATTTTGATCGATCGAGCACGAAGCAAGCAGGCGCAACGGCACGGGGGCGGTCTGGAGCGAGTTGAGCTTGAGGAGCTCGATATTCCGGAGCAGGCGAGGGATGAGATATTACTCCGCGTGCATGAGGTTTTGGATGGGCTTGAGCGGGAGGATGCGCAGGCGGCGGAGTTGGTGAAATTGCGGTATTTCGCGGGATTGAGCGCGGAAGAAGCGGCGGCAACTTTGGGCATTTCGGAACGAACATCGCGACGGTATTGGCGGTTCGCACGGGCGTGGTTGCGGGACCAAATGGGAGCGGAGCCGTAATAATTCCTCTGTTGAGTGGCCGGTTCCGCGTCGAGATTCCGCATTGGAATTGATGCACCATGGAACATGCGGGGAATGATCCAGTAAGTGGGGACGGGGCGGAGTCGAAGGTCCTGTTGCGGGAGATCTTTTGCGAGGCGGTCGAATTTACGGACGAAGTCTTTCGCGCAGCTTTCCTGGATAAAGCGTGCGCCGGGCGACGTGGACTTCGTGAACGGATCGACCGGCTGTTGGCCGCAGACGCGGGCGGCCCAACTGACGCGCCACTCGAGGTTCCGACCCTGAGGCAGATCGGGCCGTACAGGCTGGTTAAGAAAATTGGTGAAGGGGGCTGGGGGACGGTTTACCTGGCGGAACAGGAACAGCCGATTAAACGACGTGTAGCGCTCAAGGTGATCCGACTTGGAATGGCCACGCAGGATGTGGTGGCGAGGTTCGAAAGTGAACGGCAGACGCTCGCGTTGATGGATCATCCGAATATCGCGCGGGTGTTCGATGCGGGTGCGACTGAAACCGGGCAGCCGTACTTCGTCATGGAATGGGTGCCGGGAGTGAGCGTCACGAACTTCGCGGATGAACGAAGGCTGTCACTCCGGGAACGGATTGAGCTTTTCCTTCAGGTGTGCGAGGCGGTGCAACACGCGCATCAAAAGGGGATTATTCATCGGGATTTGAAGCCTTCGAACATCCTCGTCAATTCGGGCAGCCGCGAGCATGGGCTTCCGAAGATCATCGATTTTGGAATTGCCAAAGCGATGACCAGCCTGGGCGTCGACCAAACGGGCTTCACCGCGGTGGAGCAATTCATCGGCACGCCGGCCTACATGAGTCCGGAACAGGCGCAAGGCGCGACCAGCATCGATACGCGGAGTGATGTCTATAGCCTCGGGGTTTTGCTCTACGAATTGCTCGCGGGGCGAACACCGTTTGAGACGAGCGCACTTTTGCAAAGTGGATTTGGGGAACTGCGTCGAACGATTTGCGAAACAGAACCGCAAAGGCCAAGCGTGCGGCTCAACACCGTCGCGGAACCCGATCGGTCGAAGATAGCCGAAGCGCGCGGCGTTGGAGCGCCTGCGTTGGCACAGGAAATTCGAAACGATCTCGATTGGGTGATCATGAAGTGCCTTGAGAAGGACCGAGACCGGCGCTATGAGTCGGTGAGCGGGCTTGAAGAAGACCTGCGCAATTATCTGCGCAACGAACCGGTGCGCGCACGCCCGCCGAGCACCGCTTATCGCTGGGGAAAATGGGTTCGGCGGAACCGTGTTGCATTCGCGGCGTCGTGTGCGGTCCTGCTGGCGCTGATAAGCGGACTTGCCATCGCTCTGCTCGGTTTGGCCGGTGAACGGCGCGCTCGTCGGAAAGAGGCGTATCAGGCGTACGTTGCGGATATGCAACTCTCTCAAAGGCTGCTCAGCGTTGGCAATATTCGCGAGACCCGAGGTCGGCTCAAACGATATGTTCCGGAAAAGGGTGAACAAGATCTACGTGGCTGGGAATGGTGGGAGCTTGCTTCCGAATGCGAAAGTGATCCGCACATCTCTCTCTCGGGCTCCGGAAACCGAGTCACTGGCGTTGTTTTCCTCGATGGCAATCGTCTTTTGACCACGGGGGTTGATCCGGTTCGCATATGGGATTTGGACGGAAACAGGTTAATCCAAACCGGTCCCGCCGACTACGGCGATATGAGGGCTCCGCTTTACGCGCCGCGGAGAAATGGTTTTTTCTATCGGAGGCGTTGGGCGGAGGAAATGGCGCCAGTGTTTTTCGATATCGAAAAAAACAAAGGAAAGTCATTGGAGGGGCTCGGTAAGATAGACGTGTTAATGGCGGTGTCGGCGGATGATCGGATGATGGCCTTAACACGGCCCGCCGTGAACCGGGTGGAAGTGTGGGACATCGACAATCAAACTAATCTTTACACGTTTGTTCCTCCCGGAGGCGAAATAACTGCTCTGAGGTTCAGTCCCACGGAACCGTTGCTGGCCGTCGGGACCGAGGACGGGCCGATGCAGTTGGTCGATGTAGAAAAAAAAGCGGCCATCGCAACGCTCCGCGAACGATCCGCCTCGGGAGCAAAATCGCTCATTGAGTTTTCTCCCGACGGCCGTTTGCTCCTCGCGGTCGATGGGAGGAATTCCGCAGTGATCTGGAATGTTCGCGAGCGTTCGATGCGGACCCCGTTTTCGGTAGATCTCAAAGTGTTCGGATGTGCGTTTTCTCCAAACGGAAAAGACCTGGCGCTCGGCGGGCAATTTGGGGAGATCAGTCTCTGGAACACCGAAAACTGGGAGCGGGAAGGCATTTTACGCGGGCATTTGGACCAGGTTCAGAGCCTCGCGTTCTCGCCCGATGGAACCAAGCTGGCATCCAGCGGACGGGATGGTGAAGTGAAGGTCTGGACAGAACTTACCGGTTCGGGAGACCGCACTGGGATAAAGTTTGACGAGGCCGCGGAGTATCTACGCATTTCACCGGATCGGAAGTTTTTCTACCGCTACCTGGTTGGACCGCAGCAACTCGAATTGTGGGAAACGGAAAAGCTCCAGCGATTATCGGTTCGCAAGGTGGAGAGTCGAGATGCGGCAGCGGAGGCGGTGCTGCTTCGCGGGGGCGACAGCCTCATCGTTGGCTACAGGAATGGGAAGCTTTATCGGATTGGGACACGCCAGGAACAGCGCGAACAATGGACTTTCTTTAGCGAACTGATTGGTCTTGGCGCTTCGGGAGATGGGACCTTCCTGATTTCTTGCGGGAAAGCTATTGGGAGCGGCCTGTGGGAACTCGCAGTCTGGCATTTGCCTGAGATGAGCCTTTTGAAGAGTATTCCGCACGAGCCATTTTGGATTCTATCGGTCACGGCAAGCGGAGATAAAGTCGCGCTCTACAATGGCCATGGCTGGATCGAGGTGCGAGCTGTCCCGTCTCTTGCCGTTCTGCGGAGGTGGCGGCCTTACCCAGGAGCCGAGGACGGAAGCGGCACGTTTTCCCCAGACGGAAATAAGCTGGCGACGGCCTGCTCGAATGGCGACCGCGATATTTGGGACCTAACCGAAGATCGCGCGGATCTACATCTGCCCCGCACGGCAGACCAGCAGGAATCGATGCAGGACTCCCTGGCCTTTTCTCCCGATGGGAGGCGCCTGGCGATGGCCTCCGGCGGCGAACTGAAGCTCTACGACACGCAGACGGGAAACGAGGTCTGGTCGGACAGGGTAGAAGGAATCAGGCGAGTGCAACTCAGTTTTTCGGAAAACGGCGAACGCCTTCTCGCGATCGGCTCGGAGGGAGTCAGGACCTGGTCCACTCGTCCGGTAAAGAAAGGAGAAATTGGATGGACGCGGAGAAATTGATGGAAAGCTCAGAGGCTATCGAAACGGAACTCCGCGGGTCGGAAACGCGCTTGGCGGATTGGCAGTTCCGCCGCTCGGCACGCGATGTAGCGGAACTTTTGGATGACCGGTTTTGCGAATTCGGCAGTTCGGGCCGTACATTCAACAAGGCCGACCTCATACGGATGCTTCAAGAAGAGAGCCGGTTTCAGGCAGAATTGACTGCGTTCCGCCCGGTGCAATTAGGAACTGATCTCGTGCTCGTTACCTATCGGGCGCGCATTCTGAAACACGGGTCGGAAAAAGCCGCTTGTTCTCTTCGCTCCTCGATCTGGCTGCGGGCGAATGGGAAATGGCGTGTCCTCTTTCACCAGGGCACGCCATGTTCGTGGGAGTAGCTCAGATCATTGGCAGTCTAAAGCCGGTCCAGTGAGGAGGTTGATGTTCGGATAACTGTAGGCGCCTTTGTAAGCGCTGGAAGGAGCTTCGCGCGCGAACCATTGCAGTAGCGCCTGATTCGAGACGTTTTTGGCGCGAACTGGGCGATGACATCAAGAGAAAAGCGGCCGCGCAAAATCGGTCGCTCAAAATTATCGCTGGCCGCTTTCGTCCCGAAATTCCGCATTGGCAGGTGGAAGGCCTCGGTATCGAAGCGAGGCTCAAGTTAACGAATCAAAAACTATGAAGCGTAGTAATATTTCCTCAATGGCGCTCGCGACGCTTTGTGTTGGGGCCTGTCTTATAACCACCGTTTCTTCAGCCGCCGCGATCTTGAAGGTACCGGCGGACTTCGCAACGATCCAGGGAGCGATCAACGCTTCCACCAATGGAGATACCATTCGCATCTCCGCGGGATTATATGTGGAACAACTGACCATTAAACAGAAGTCGATCACGCTAGAAGGAGTGCCAGGAGCAACCATTCGGGCTAGCGATTCCATGATTGCGCAGCTCGGCTTTGGAACTGTCTTCCTTGTCGGCGTTGATCGTTGCCCAAATGTCGTCTTGCGTGGACTGACGGTTGATGGGGATCGCCTTGGCGACGCTTATACCCAACCGGGCACCGGGCTGAGTGGAATTGTTTATCTCGATTCGGGAGGTCTCGTGGAGGATTGTGAAGTGCGCGGTTTCCGCCTCGCGAGTCAATTTGGCGGTTTCGGTTGGGTCGGATTCGCCGCCACGAACACAAGGATCACGGAAGCGCCCGAAGTTAAAGTGTTACGGTCGAGATTCCTGGACAACGGCGTTGGAATCCACATTCGAGGTAATGACACGGCAAAATCTGCGCTACGCGTCAAATTCCTGGTTCAGGACTGTGTTGTTGAAGGTGGCGGTCCATCGCTCGGCGATTCGCAAATCGGAATGCTCTTTTCCTGTGGGGCCAGCGGAACAGTGCTTGGCAATCGAATCACGGGGCATTGCCGCTTAGTGAATGATACTGAAAAGAGCCTCGGTATTCTGGCGGTCGATTGGATGTGGCTGGTGGGACTTAACAACAATCCGGTGGCCCTCCTTCCTATTCGTTACGAGTCGAATACCTTGATTGCGAATGAATGGGCTATTGGCTCCGTGAAAAGCGACAGCAGCGTGTTTCTCAATAACCTGATCATTGGCCCAACCTCACCCGACACCTTCGCCAATCCGGCGCAGATTGTAACGACTGGCATCAGTGTCACCGGGTCTGGGAATATTCTCGAAGGGAACAGCATCTCCCATGTAACCAGGGGAATTCTTTTGATGGGAGACGATCCTGAGTTCGGCAAGGTCCTCGGTGTCGCGCAGAATCCGACAGTCGTGAGTAACCGATTCTGCGAAGTGAAGAACCGCTTCATTGTTGAACCGCTCGCGACCGGGACCGAGACCAACAGTTTGGATTGTCCGGTCAATCCCCCGGCAATTGAAATCGGTCAGGCTGTCGCCTTGAATTGGCTCGTATCGGGAGAGCCGCTCATCCTGGAAACGGCCACCGTCGCAGAAGGACCTTGGACCGTGACGGACCAAAATGTGAGTTCGAACGGGAAAACGACGACCGTGTTTGCCAAAGCCAGCGGAAAAGCCCTGTTTTACCGTCTTCGGAAACGTTGAGTTTAGACCGTATAGCGGTTCGCCGAATTAACCGGCGAGGCTCGGGACACAAGCGGCTAAGGCCAGCTCGTGTCCCGCGCCTGTTTTTGAGACCGCGTCTTTTTTGCCTATGAGTAAAAGAGCTGTGGCGATTGGCAGTTTTGGGAGTTTTGAGGTTGGTCCAGACGACTCGGACTTCATTTGTATGTGCAATACCACCAATGATTCACTCCGGGCCTGCGCGGCACCTAACGTGGGCAATATGTAGGCGCCGAGAATCC
>JBGAGW010000029.1:0-55199 GCA_044226545.1 Limisphaerales bacterium | reverse complement strand
GATCAATTCTTTCCAGCTCTGGTTCTCGACCTGCACACGGAAGGGAAGCGTGTTCAGAAAGAGACCAATCAGCCGCTCGCCGTCCACACATTGCGGACGGCCATTCGCGACCAGACCCGTGGTGATATCCGAATGTCCGGTGAGCAACTTCATCACCCGGCAATGAGCCGCCAGCAACACCGTGCGAATCGGCACGCCACAGCTCCGCGCCACATCCTGCAAAGCGCGCAACAATGTGCCGGGATAATAGATCTCGGGGCCGCGTGTTTGTTCATGTGCAACGCTTTCGGGCTGGTGGGGCCATCGCGGAAGCTTATGTAGCACCGCATCCTTCATCTTCTCACGCCAGTAGCGCTGCGACTCCTGCGCTCGTGCCGTTTCCTGCTCGAGGACCACGAAGTCGCGGTAGGTTACCTGAGGTGCTTCGATGCCCGATTCGTTCCCGCCGAGAAGCGATATGTAGTCTTGGAACAATTCGGTTAACATCATCGCGAGACTCCATCCATCCATGATCGCGTGGTGGAAACTAACGATAAACTGGAATGACTCGTCCCCGTAACGCTGCACGTGCAATCGCATCAGGGGCGCTTCTTCCCAGCGAAATCGATTGCGCTTTTCCTTCTCAACCCAGCCGACGAGAATCTCGCGTTGTTCCGGTTCGCTTCGCTCGCGCAAATCCTCTTCGGTAAATGGGACCTTCACGGAACGGTGAAGAATCTGCATCGGCTCCGCAAAGCCTTCGAGGTGGAACGATGTCCGGAAAATCGTATGGCGGTCGGTTAACCGTCGAACTGCTTCCTCCAGTTTCGCGCGATTATAGGGCAGTTTGAAACGGAAGCTGAACACGTCATGGAAAATCGCGGACTCCTTATCGAGGTCGCTGTGATAGATCATCCCGTGCTGCAATCGCCCGATCGGATACGCATCTTCGGCATCAGCCGTTAGCTTGGAGCGATCGGCGTCACTCACGAGTGCGAAAGGAGGCAAATTCCGATCAAACTGGTCATCTCCTTCGCTATCCAGATTTTGGGCCAGCGCAGAGATGGTCGGATTCTGGAAAAGTTTCTGCAGCGAAAAGTTGATCCCGCTTTGCTGCGCCTGCGCGAGTACCTGGATACTGCGGATCGAGTCGCCGCCCAATTCGAAGAAATTGTCGTTGACGCCGACTTTGTCGATGCCGAGAACCTTTTCCCAGATGCCCGCCAAGGTTTCCTCCTCCGGCGTCGAAGGCTCAGCGTATTTCGCCGCGAGTTCCGGCCGCGAACTGTCAGGTGCTGGCAATGCGCGCCGATCCACTTTGCCATTGACCGTCAACGGCAGCGCATCGAGTGAAATGACGCGCGCCGGTACCATGTAGGCGGGCAATCGGCGACTCGCGAAGTCGCGCAACTCAACGAGGCTGGGCAGTTGGCCGCGACCGACCACATATGCAACCAGACGCTTATCGCCGGTGCTTTCGTCGCAGAGCACGACACTCTCGCGAATTCCGGGATGTGTATTCAGCACCGCCTCGATCTCGCCCAATTCGATTCGGAAGCCATGGATTTTGACCTGATGATCGATGCGCCCGAGATATTCCAGATCACCATTTGGCAGCCGCTTTGCGAGGTCACCTGACCGATACAAACGCCCACCGGCCTTCGCACTGAATCGGTCTTCGATGAACTTTTGCGCGTTCAACTCCGGCCGTTTCAGATATCCCCGGGCCACTCCTTCGCCTCCCACGTAGATTTCACCGGGTGTTCCCACCGGAACTTCTTTGCCATCTTCGTCGAGCAGATGAATCGTGAGGTCCGGGATCGGTTCGCCAATCACACTGCCGCAATTCTCTTCGATGTCGTGCGGATAGATCGGACGATACGTAACGTGCACCGTCGTTTCGGTGATGCCGTACATGTTGACGAGCAGCGGCGCGTCTGGCGAGTGGCGATCAAACCACGGACGCAGGCTCTGCAATTCGAGCGCTTCCCCGCCAAAAATCACGAAGCGCAGATGCAAACGCTGCTTCTCCGGCGCGTTTTCTTCGGCCCACATCAACTGCCGGAACGCGGAGGGAGTCTGGTTCAACACCGTCACCCCTTCGCGCCCGAGCAGTTCGTAAAATGCCGCCGGGTTACGGGAGATCGCGTGCGGAACAACGATTACTGTGCCGCCGTAGAAGAGCCCACCCCATAATTCCCAGACCGAGAAATCGAAGGCGAACGAATGGAAAATCGTCCAGACATCTTCGTGCGTGAAGCCATACCAATGATCGGTCGCCTCGAACAACCGCAGGACATTGTGGTGCGTCACGGCCACGCCTTTGGGCTGACCGGTTGAGCCGGAAGTGAAAATTACGTAAGCCGCATTTTCACGTCCAACCCCGCTGGCGAAGTTGTCTTCCGGTTGTTCAGCGATCGCGGCATAATCGGCGTCGAGACACAAAACGCCTCCCGAGAACTCACTCAAATTCGCGGAGTGCCCGGTTTCGGTAATCACCACCGAAGCTTCCGAGTCACGCAGAATGAATTCAGCCCGTTCCTTCGGGTAAACGAGATCGATAGGCACATAGCAACCGCCTGCTTTGAGAATCCCGAGGATTGCCACTACGGTCCGTGCGCTCCGGTCCATGTAAACTCCAACGAGTCCCTCCTTCCGCACGCCCATAGCGCGGAGCTTATGCGCGAGTTGATTGGCGCGAGCGTTCAATTCCGCGTAGGTGAGCTGTTCCTCGCCCGCTACGACGGCGACCGCGTCCGGCCTTTCAGCGGCCTGACGCTCAACAGTTTCCTGAATATTCGAACACGCTTTTAAACTCTGAAGAATGGGTCGCTCCTGGGGGAAGGCGCGATGTGCAAGGGTCGTTTGCATTTATGGACAAGGTTATTTTCACAGCACCGCTCATCCGAACGGTCACTGTGAATGGTTTACCCTGTCCCGGGTGCCTCTCAGAATCAGGGTACCCGCCGAAACTCAACGACTGATTCTCCTGACCCGCAGTCGCTTATCCCTGAGGTTTCAGACGCCCCTCATCAATATCAATAAACTCGAACATTGTCAGAACCGTTCCCGTCGGTAAGCCGATTTCCGCAAGACGCTCGTTCAAGCGTTGAGTGCCAGCATCGCGCCAACCGCGCTTCATCATAAACGCATTCCAGACCTCAATCTCTTCCTCGGTCGGACGGCGTCCGTTGGCGAAAGCCCATTCGAGTAGCTCTTCATCCGTTCGGCCTTTGAGCGTCTCTTTTTCCAACGCGGGATAATCGATGTGGAGAAAGCTGCAGCAGCGCGCGTCGAAAGTGTTTTTGCTGGGTGTGCCTCGCATCGCTTGCCACCCTTCTGGAAGTTCGCCCACGGCAGCCAGTCGAATTTTGTCGAGCATACGGCCGAAATAAACCAGCCCTTTCACTTGAGCGGCTGGACTGCGGAGTCCTGGAATGATCGTCGGATATGGTTGCGCCATGGCTGGAGTAGAGCAGCGGGAATGAGGATGTGCAAGCGAGCTGAAAAGAGCTGAAAAGGCTGAATTCCTTTATCTCGCCATTGCTCTCGATGCTAACTCCCAGTCCCTTGGACGCGAAAAAAAACGATAACGGGGGGAGCGCCGGAGGGACGTCATGACAACATAAGGGTTGTAAAACGCCTGCGGTATCAGTTGAATAGATGCGGTTTATGAGTGCGCGCCTGCTTAACATCTTTCTGGTTGCGACACTCACCCTAATCAGCGCGCCAAAAGCAGCGGAAAAGCCGCTGGTTTTCTTCGGCGACAAGGATTACCCGCCTATTGCTTTTCTCGAAAACGGCGTGGCGAAAGGGATGGATGTGGATCTTGTGACAGCCCTCGCCCGACCGCTCGGGCGGGAAGTCCGCGTTGATTTAATGGATTGGAATTTGGCTCAGGAACGAATGCTCAAGGGAGACGCTGATGGGTTGATCGGCATGAGCGTCACCGAAGAACGCCGCGCTCGTTTTGACTTCGCAAGTCCGACGTTTACGAGAGATTTTTCCCTCGTTTTGCGCGAAAACGATTTCACCGTCCATTCTGTTTCCGATTTGACCGGGAAAAAGGTGGGCGTTACCGCCGGTGGTTTCCCCCGGCGGTTTCTCGAAGCGCAAAACGCCCTCACCCTGATCGTCATCAAGCATTATCGAGAAGGTTTTGACCTGCTGCTCCGAGGAGAGATCGATGTCATGGCGGCGGATCGCTGGGTTGCTGCCTATCTAATGGAAAAGGATTCCATCAGCGGCGTGACAATCCTGGAAAAGCCCTTCGCGACAGCCCCACTGGCCATCGCAGTGCGGAAAGGAAATGCCACATTATTGAAGGACATTAATCACGCGCTGCTGGAAATGACACAACAGGGCACGATTTCCGAGATAGAAGCGCACTGGCGGCCGCACGAAATGGTTTTCTACTCGCGCGCCAAGGTCCGCAGCCTGATCCTGCGAGCGGGTGCCCTGGGCTTGGCCTTGCTCCTGGCGGTCCTCGCTGTATGGATCGGTACATTGCGGAAACAAATCGACATTCGCAAAAACGCCGAGAAGCGCTTGCGCACGCTTACGGATGCGTCCTTTGAAGGGATTGGCGTGTGCGAAGATGGCATCATCATCGACGTGAACGACCAGTTGCTCAAGATGCTCGGGTATCAACGATCGGACCTGATTGGCAAACCTGTCATCGAACTCGTCGCACCTCATTCCCGAGAGGCAGTGCGGCAGGCCACGCAGGAGGAACGCTGCACTCCTTACGAACACGACGCGATCCGCAAAGACGGCACCACCTTTCCAGTCGAAGTCTGTGGACGAACGCTCGCTACGACACCGCACCGTGTTCGCGTAACTGCTGTGCGCGATATTTCCGAAAGAAAGCGCGCTGAAGAGGCGCTCCGCAGATCCGAGGAACGGTTCGCCCGTTTTTTTGCCTCGGCACCCGTGGCTACCGCCGTCACACAGCCCAAGCGGGGAGGCCTTATTCTTACGGTCAACGAACAATTCACGAAGCTTCTGGGATACACTGAGAAAGAGGCTGTCGGCTCCACAACGGTTGGCCTCGGACTTTTTGCCAACCAACCGGACCGGGAGCGGGTCCTCAGGCTCGCCCTGGAAAAAGGGGAAGTGAAGGATTTTGAGACTCAGCTTCGAGCGAAAAATGGCTCCATCGTCGTTGGACGCCTCTCCGCCCACTTAACGGAAATAGACGGCGAGTTGCTGAGCGTCGCCAGCTTCATCGATATGACCCAGAACAAGCGCGCCGAAGAAGAATTACGCGCTTCCCGCGAACAGTTGCGGGCGCTGGCGGGGCGCCTCCAGGCGGTCCGTGAGGAAGAGCGAACCCGCATCGCCCGCGAGATCCACGACGTGCTCGCTCAGGAATTAACCCGGATGAAGATCGACCTTGGATGGCTGACCAGGCGGCTCTCCACCGCAGCGAAAGATCTGGATCCTGAATCTGTTCGCGCCCGGTTGGATACGTTGAATCAACTGGCTGATTCCACCATCACCACCGTGCAAAAAATCGCTGCCGATCTGCGCCCAGTCGTTCTCGATAGTCTTGGCCTCTCCGCGGCGATTGAATGGCAGGCCGAGGATTTTCAGGCCCGCACCGGAATCCATTGCGAAGCGGTCTTGCCCGAAGAGGAGTTTGTGTTGGAACGCGCCGCAGCCACCGGGTTGTTCCGCATCGTCCAGGAAAGCCTGACCAACATTGTGCGACACGCTCAGGCGACCCACGTGGATATCATTCTGGAATTGAATGGCGACGAATTGGAATTGGACATCGAGGACAATGGTGTGGGTTTTGACGAGAACCAGATGAAAGATCCCCACTCGCTTGGGCTGCTCGGCATGCGCGAAAGAGCCCTGCTCCTTGACGGAAAATTTGAAATTCACGGCTGCCCTGGCAAAGGGACCCGGGTCAGTGTGTCCATGCCGATGAAAGGCCATGGCAGGATACTGGAACGCGTGACACCATCCGAGGAAAGAGCGGTGCTCTTATGAAAATTCTTTTGGTGGATGATCACATCGTCTTGCGCGAAGGTCTCAAACAGATCCTCGCAGATGGACTCGATAAGGTGGAATTCGGCGACGCAGCGAACACCGGTGAAGCCCTTGAAAAGCTTGCTGCTAAACGATGGGACGCCGTCGTGCTCGATATCAACCTTCCTGGCCGCAGCGGGCTCGAAGTGTTGCGCGAAGCGCGCTCCCGTTACCCGCGCCTGCCGGTTTTAGTGCTGAGCAGCGCGCCGGAGGAGCAGTTGGGGGTGCGCGTCTTGAAGGCAGGAGCCAGCGGTTACCTTAACAAGCAAACCGCTCCGACCGAATTGGTGGAAGCACTACGCAAACTTCTTTCGGGTGGACGTTATATCGGACCCCGTCTTGCCGAGAAACTGGCTGCTGATCTCACCCGGAACGAACGTGCTCCGCACGAGCAACTCTCGGATCGCGAATTTCAGGTGATGCAAAAACTGGCCGGCGGAGAATCCCTCAAGGAAATCGCCGACGAACTCTCCTTGAGCGCTAAGACCATCAGCACTTTTCGAGGAAGAATTCTCGCAAAGCTGAAGCTCGAGAACAATGTCGAATTGGCCCATTACGCCCGCGAGCACGGCCTTCTTCAACAGACCAACCAGGCCGGTTTGTAGGCCGCCGCCTACAAACCTCTGGACTTTTCGCCACAACTCTTTCAGCGCTCTTCCAATCGCAGACCCGCTGCCTTCACGGAAAGTTGCTGGTATGAACGAAACGTCAGCGGATCAACAAACCGCTTTGCTGCGAGTGCTTATCGCGGATAATTCCCCGCGCTCTTCAGCAGGTTTGACCGGTCTGATCCAGGAATATGGCGACTTCGAAATGGTCGGCCATGCACGCACCTCCATCGAGACTCTCACACTGATCGAGAAAGTTCGCCCCGATGTCGTTTTACTGGACATGGAAATGCCCGGTCAAACATTCGGCTTCCTCCTCAAACTGATCAAACGGGATCTCTCCCACTGCCGGGTGATCGTTATGATCCCTTATGCCTCGTGTGTATTGCGCGAACGCAGCCGCGAAGCCGGCGCAGAGCACGTCTTCGAAAAGACCGGCGATCCCGAACGCCTGCTCCTCTGCTTGATGCGGCTTGCGCAATCGAAACGCTTTTCGCTCCACTCCTATGAGCAGGAAGCCTGAACTGCTTACCCTCGTAATTCTAGACGATTCCAGCGAGGACGCTTCACGGCTCGTTCATCGTCTGAGGTCGTCCGGTTTTGCGGCAATCGCGCAGCAAGTGCAAACGGAGAAAGAATATCGCGCGGCACTTACCGCCAGAGTTAATATCGTCTTCGCGGAAGCGAGCGCAGCTCGTTTGTCCGCCCGCCGGGCTCTGGATATTTTGCGGGAGGTGAATCCAGACGTTCCCTTCATCGTCCTCTCCAGGAGCAGCGACGAGGAAATAGGACTCGAAAGCCTGATCAGCGATGCCACGGACGTCGTGCTAAAGAGTCGGCTTGATCTCGCCGGTTCCGCTGTCCGACGCGCCTTGCGCGACGCCCGCAACAAGATCGAACAAAAGAATCTGGAAGATCGCCTGCGGCTCTCCGAGAAAATGAGTACGCTCGGCCGTCTCGCCAGTGGAATGGCGCATGACCTCAACAACATTCTCATGGTCATCATGGCGGATGCGAGCCTCGCGTTGCGCACGCGAGATCTGCCACTGGATGTCAGCGACAACCTTCAGGATATCCAACATGCCGCTGGAAGTGCCGCAGCGCTTACCCGCCAACTGCTGAAATTTGGGCGCCCCCAACCGGTCCAGGTCAGGTGCATCGATTTGAACAATGTTGTTTCGAATCTTGCGACCATGCTGTGCCGGCTGATGGGCGAAGCGGTTCTCCTCCAGTTTGATTTGACTCCGCACGAATTACACACCCACGCCGACGCCAACATGATCGAACAGGTGGTTCTAAATCTCGTCATCAATGCACGAGATTCACTCTCCACGCACGGGCAAATCACCGTTGAAACGTTCCATTGCACACTAAGCGCTCAGCAGGCGCGAAAAATTATCGGGGGGACCGAAGGCGATTTCGTAGGACTCCGCGTGGTGGATTACGGATCTGGGATCGCCGAGAAAGATCTGCCGCGCATCTTCGATCCCTTCTTCAGCACGAAGGATGCGGATCGAGGAACCGGTCTGGGACTTTCCACGGTTTTGCGCATTGTGCAGCAGCACGGCGGGTTCATCCACGTCCAGAGTGAAATTGGGGTTGGCACGACCTTCGAAATCTTTCTTCAAGCCGCGCCCTTCTCCTCTCATCATGAGCCGTCGCCGGCAGCCGAACAGCCCAAAGGCGGCACGGAAACGATACTGATCGTGGAGGATGATCCAACCCTTCGTCGGTTGGCGGGACTGGCTCTGGTTCGGCACGGCTACAACGTCTTGCAGGCCTCCGATGCAAACGGCGCATTGCGCACCTGGGCAGAGCAGGCCCGGCGGATCGACCTGCTTATTACAGACGTCGTACTGCCGGGAGGAATCAGCGGAGTCGATTTGGCCACGCAATTACATGATTGCCAACGTTGCCTGAAGATAATTTTTATGAGCGGGTTTCAACCCCAAGGCTTCACTCCGACCGAGCACATGTTTATTCAAAAACCATGTGACGTTCCGCAGCTTGTCCGAACGGTGCGAGAGTGCCTGGATAAAAAGTGATCCCCCCTCCGTCCCCTCCTCTTCCTACTCGTAATCTTCTCTCTTCTCGGCGAAAAAAAGGAGGCGACACAAGTAAGAGTAGTGCGAGAAATGCTTGGAATCGCGACCCGGGCTCATAAGGGGTGATAAGGAAAGGAGCCTTATTTTTCACTTGCAAAAAATTGCGGATAGTAAATGGTTATGTAGCGGAATGTCGAACAGGCGTTCCCGATCGAAGGACTGACGACGATATAACTAGAAGCATGGAAAAACTTCAACCTGCGAGGGTGTCTTGAGCCGCCCTTATCCTCCCCGGCATTTTCCTCCCCGAGATTTCACCCGCGTCAATAACAAGATCCGCGCCCGCGAGGTCCGTGTCATTGGCGAAGACCAGCAGCAACTCGGGATTATGTCACTCAACGAGGCGCTCGCCCTGGCTCGGCAGCGCGGTGTGGACCTGGTCGAGATTGCTGCTACCGCAACTCCGCCTGTTTGCCGTATCGTTGATTACGGCAAGTTCCGCTACGAGCAAGCCAAGAAGGACAAGGAGTCCAAGAAGCATCAACACGCCAACCGCGTGAAGGAGATCCAGCTCAGCGCGAACATCGACCCGCACGATTTCGGTGTGAAACTCACCCATGCGATCGATTTCTTGTGCGAAGACATGAAGGTGAAGGTCACGCTCCGGTTCCGCGGACGCGAAATGGCTCACCAGGAATTCGGCTTTGGCCAAGTCACCCGCTTCATTAAAGAAGTCGCGCCTTTCGGCCATCCCGACGCGCCCCCCAAGCTCATTGGTAAGGGCCTGAACGTCATGATCAGCCCGCTCCCGCGTAACAAACGCGCGCCAAATCCGAATCAAGGTCCCAAGGCGACTGACATGGAGGATGATAGTGTTTCTGAAGAGAGCGATGAGACGGAGAGTGATCAGCAGCCCGCGCCTGCTCAGCCGTCGAAGCCTCAGAACGCCAAACCCCAGAAGCAGCGTGTTCCAACCGATGCCGCCGAAAACGGCAATAACTTCGGCCAGAACCCCTTCGCTCAGCTCGATCTGAACAAGAAGTAAGATTCTCACGTAGCAGCGACTGTGCAGTCGCTGCACTTCTACAACCTTCGGAACGAAATGGCTGCCGCTTCACAGCGTCAGCTACCTCTACTCGTAGCGCAACGCATCGATTGGATCCAACTGCGCGGCTTTTCGTGCAGGATAAAAGCCGAAGAAAATTCCAATCGCGCCGCTGAACGCGAAGGACAGCATGATCGAGCTCGATGAAACGAGCGTCGGCCATCCGAGCTTCGCCGAAACCAACTGGGAAATCGCCAGGCCAGTTCCAATCCCGACTAATCCTCCGAGAACGCTGAGCGTTACCGCCTCGGTCAGAAATTGGAGGAGGATGTCCCCGCTTCTCGCGCCAACAGCGAGACGAACCCCGATCTCTCGGGTGCGTTCGGTCACGCTCACCAGCATGATGTTCATAATACCGATGCCCCCGACCAGGAGTGAAACTCCTGCAATCGAACCAAGGAGCATCGTCATGATCTTGGAGGTCTCGGTCGCGGTTTCTGAAATCTCCTGCTGAGTTCGAATGATGAAATCGTCGTCGCGGCCTTCCTGAATACGGTGTCGCTGGCGAAGGAGGTCCGTGATGGCTTGTGTAACTTCTGGAACCGATTCGGGGGTCGCTGCCTGCACGACAAAGGAGCGAAAAGCCGTTCCGCCTGAAAGGCGCTTCATCGCACTGGTGTAGGGAACGTAAATGACGTCGTCCTGGTCGTTACCAAAGCCAGTCGCACCTTTTGGAGCAAGCGCACCGACCACTGTGAAAGGCGCATTTTTGATGCGAACGATTTGGCCCACGGGATCGCCGTCGCCGAACAACGTGTCGGATGTCGTTTTGCCGATCAGGCAAACTTTGTTGGCGTTGCGGACATCCACGTCTGTAAAATTGTCGCCCGACGCCAGGGTCCAAGCCCGAACAGAGACGTAATCCTCGCCCACGCCGGTGACTTGCACCTGCGTGTTTTGCGAGCCGAACGCGACTTGTGCGTTCGCCCGAACTTCGGGACTCGCCCCCGCAACGCCCGGAATTTCCCGTCGGACCGCATCAAAGTCTGCCTGAGTGAGAGTGCCCGCGCTGCCGAAACCCATGCTGAAGCCGCCGCGGCTCACACTGCCTGAAAAGACCATGATCACATTCTGTCCCAGCGAGGCGATGCGTGCTTCCACCTGTGCCTTTGCGCCATTTCCGATGCTCACCATGGCGATCACCGCGCCTACGCCGATGATGATGCCGAGCATCGTTAGAAGCGTCCGCAGCGCATTGCGTTGCAATGCACGGATCGCGATTTTGAAAATAGCAAAGATCATCATGGCGCAAGCTGAACGGCTGATTGTTCCTGACGCAGCTTTTCCAATTCACGCACCGAGGAGAGCGGTTCCGCGATCGGTTCGTCAGTTACGACGCGGCCGTCACGCATGACGACCATGCGTTTGGTGTAATGCGCGATATCCAATTCGTGCGTTACCATCACGATAGTGATCCCGCTGCGATTGAGTTCCTGGAAGACGCCCATGATCTCGATGCTCGTCTGCGTGTCAAGATTTCCCGTAGGTTCATCCGCCAAAATCAAACGCGGCTGATTCACCAGCGCGCGTGCTATGGCCACGCGCTGCTGTTGTCCACCGGAGAGCTGGTTTGGATGATGGTCGGTCCGCTTTCCCAATCCGACCATTTCGAGCGCCTTGGTCGCTCGATCACGTTGCTCGCGGCCGGAAATACCACTGCGCGAATAGAGCATGGGCAATTCGACGTTTTCCAAGGCCGACGTGCGCGACAGCAGATTGAAACCCTGGAAGACGAACCCGATCTTTTCGTTGCGGAGGGCCGCCAGTTCGTCCCGCTCCAGTTCGCCGACGTCCACATCGTCCAGCCAGTACTTGCCGCCCGTCGGGCGATCAAGGCAGCCCACGGTATTCATGAGGGTCGACTTTCCGGAACCACTCGCGCCCATGACCGCCACGAATTCGCCGGGATTGATCTCCAGCGAAACGCTCCGGACGGCGTGCACATCGATTTCTCCAGTGTGATAGGTCTTGGAGAAGTTCTCGAGTTTGATTAGCGGCTTCATCGAACTCTGCGCGGGCCGCCGAATCCACCGCCGCCAAAAGGACTCCGGCCCTGCGGAGTCTGGGCGCCAGCGGCGATCGCCGGCGTGCTCAGACCGGTCACGATCTCGTCATTCTCCTTCAAGCCTTCGACAACCTCCGTAAAGCTGTTGTCCGCAATCCCGGTTTTGATGGTGACCGGCTTCACGACGGGTTTCCCATCATTTGTCTCCGTTTTTTCCACGACGTAGACCGTACGAGTCACAGGGCCTTCTGGACGACGTGATCCCATTCCACCGCCGCCAAAACCGCCCGGACCACCACCGCCGCGTTCTCGAAAGCGTTGGCGCATCTGCTCGCGTTCTTCCGGCGACATGCTTTCCATCCGCTTGCGCCATTCTTCCCGGTTCGGACGATCTCCGCCTTGTCCACCTCCGCCTCCACTGCCACCACCGCTCGATCCCGCCATCATCCGGTTGGTCGAACTTGCGCTGCTCGTTGTGTTCGTGCGCATCGACTTGGGCAGCAAGTCATCGGAAGGTTTGAAGCGCAGCGCTGCGTTCGGAATGCGGAGGACGCCCTTCTTTTCGCCGGTAATGATGGAAGCGGTCGCAGTCATGCCGGGACGCAGCTTCAAGTCATCGTTGTTCACACTCACAACGCAGGTGTAACTCACCACGTTCTGGTTGGTGATCGGTGCGAAGCGCACCTGATTAACTTCCCCGCGAAATTGACGACCGGGAAACGCATCGACCGTGAATGTCACCCGTTGGCCTTCTTCGACGCCGCCAACGTCTGCTTCGGAAACCATCGCTTCGATCCGCATCTTCTTGAGATCGTTCGCAATGAGGAATAGTGTGGGAGTATTGAAGCTCGCAGCGACCGTCTGACCGACGTCGACGTTGCGCGAAATGACTACGCCGTCAACGGGTGCGAAAATCGTTGTGCGAGACAGATCCACTTGCGAGCGGTTGAGGGCCGCAGTCCGCGTTTCGACAACGGCTTCCGCCTGGTGCAGGTCCGCAATGGCTTTGTCGTAATCCGCTTTGGGAATCAATTCGGCGGCGCGCAATTCTTTCGCGCGGGTAAAGTTGATCTGCGCGTATTCGAGCGCAGCTTTCGCATTGGCCAGCTCAGCCTTGGACGAGGTGATGTTTTGCTCGTAGGTCGACGGGTCGATGATGGCGATGATCTGGCCGTTGGTGACGTGCGAGTTGAAGTCGACAAAAATGTTTTGAATGATGCCCGAAATCTGGCTGCCTACCGTGACGTTAGTCACCGGGCTCAGCGCACCGTTGGCCGTCACTGCCTGTATGATGTCACCGGTCGCAACCTGGGCGGTCTTCAGTTTCACCGGGGCCTCTTTAGTTTTGGCTTGATAGAACATCCAGCCGCCGGCGGCACAGCCGATGACGAGCAAAAGGACAATCCATTTGCTCCAATTAATTCCTCGTTTGTTCGCGGCCATTAGTAGTTTGGTTCAGTTAGGAGTCACCTATCGAGTATCGCAAACCGGAAGCGAATTCAATCCGCATTCGCAGCCCGCTGATAACGTGACGCATGCGGAACGCGTTCCGTTACAAACAATGCGTATTTTCGCGGCTCTTTCCGCCAACTCTCAAGCAATGATGTCGTGGACAACGTTGCCGGAGACATCGGTCAGGCGGAAATCGCGCCCGGCGTAACGGTAAGTGAGCTTTTCGTGGTTTAACCCCATGAGATGCAGGATGGTAGCGTGCAGATCGTGCACGTGAACGGGGTTTTCGATGGCATTCATTCCGAACTCGTCGCTTGCCCCGTAAACCGTCCCGCGTTTTACGCCGCCGCCCGCGAGCAGTGTACTGAACGCGGTGTGGTGATGGTCCCGGCCGGCCGGCTTGTTCTTCTCTTCCTTCCGGTTTTCGGCGTAAGGAGTGCGGCCGAATTCACCGCTCACAATCACAAGCGTATCCTCAAGCAGGCCACGCGATTTCAGGTCGCTGATGAGGGCGGCGGCAGCAAGATCGCCATCCAGACAAAGCCGGCGATGTTCGGCATCGTGATTCGTGTGCGTGTCCCAGGGTTGGTTATTGTTGGTGGTGTAGTAAACCGTGACGAAGCGAACTCCAGATTCGACGAGGCGTCGGGCGAGGAGGCAGGAACGGGCGAAGGTGCTGTCGCCATACATCTTTCGGACGTGCTCGGGTTCTTTGCTGATATCGAAAACGTTCAGCGCTTCGCGTTGCATTTGGAACGCGGTTTCCATCGTCTTGATTTCGGCATCGAGTTGACCGTCGCCACCGCGTTGCTGGAGGTGCTGTTGGTTCAGCGTTTCGAGCAGGTCAAGTTGTTGGCGTTGAGCCGCGAAATCGAGTTTCGGATTCCGAATGTTGGCCACCAGCTTGTCGACATTCATGTCCGAAGTGATCACACTCGTCGCCTGGAATTCCGCGGGAAGGAAACTGCTGCTCCAGAGCGCTGGGCCGACCACGATCTTGGGCGTCGGGCGCAGGACAACGTAGCCAGGGAGATTCTGGTTTTCTGTGCCGAGGCCGTAGAGCAGCCAGGAGCCCATCGAGGGACGAACCGGTTGCACCACGCCGGTGTGCATCTGGATGAGGGCGGGTTCATGATTCGGCACGTCGGTGTGCATCGACCGGATGACGCAGCAATCGTCGATAACGCTTCCGAGGTGCGGGAGCGTTTCGCTTACCTCGATGCCGCTTTGACCCCATTTCTTAAATTCAAGCGGCGAAGGCATGAAGCCGGTGCCCGTGCTTTTCTTGTAGAGTTCCCCATCCGGTTGCTGACCTTCGTACTTCTTTAGCGCCGGTTTGGGATCGAACGTATCGACGTGGGATGGTCCGCCGTTGAGAAAAAGAAAAATCGCTCGTTTGGCTCGGGCACGCGGAGGATCGTTCACGGGCGTGCCCAGAGCCGCCCGCGGACCAAGGAGACTGGCGAGGCCGAGCAGGCCAAAACCAGTCGCAGTTTTGCTCAGCATCTGCCGCCGGGTAAGGCCCGGCACGCGCGGAAGCGGTGAATAGCTAGTCGACATACCAAAATTCATTCGAAGCCAAGAGCACCTGGGCGTACTGCTGCCAACGGGTGAAATCGCTATCTTCGGGCCTGGAGACAAATGCGATCGCTACACTCTCCTCGATGGGTTGAGGGTCGCGGCCGAAGAGGAATTGATAGGCGCGGCGGATTCGCTCTCGGGGCGTGGAGCAATCGATGCGTTGCGCAAAGCGCTCGGCACATGCCACAACAAAGGGGTTGTTCAGGACAAAAAGTTTTTGGATGGGCGTGGTGGTGATGGCCCGGCGTTCGGCGTGAACATTGGCATCCGGGTAGTCAAATTGCATCAAGGTGTCGTTTAGTTTAAGGCGGCTGACGCGCCCGTAAACAGTCCGGCGATGGTTGCGATCATCGTCGAGTTCCATCGATTTGCCGCCCCGGTCGCTCAATGCGCCGGAGACGAAGAGAACGGCGTCCCGCCATTGTTCGACGGAGAGGCGCTTGCGATTCATCCGCCAGAGTAGAAGGTTTTCAGGATCTTTGGCGGCGCCCGCTTTGCCGTTCGAGCTCTGGCGATAGGTCGAGGAAAGAACAATTTCGCGTACGAGCCATTTGACAGACCAACCGTTCTCCATGAACCGCACGGAGAGATCGTCGAGAAGTTCAGGATTGCTCGGCGGTTGACCGGAATGACCGAAGTTGCTCGGCGTAGAAACAAGCGGCGCGCGGAAAAAGGCACCCCACACCCGATTCACGAACACCCGAGCGGTCAGCGGGTTTTCCGAAGACGCTATGTCGTCAGCCAATTCTTTGCGCCCGCTCCCTTCTTTAAACGGCTCGGGCTGGCCTTCAGATAAGACGCGGAGAAAACGGCGGGGTGCGAGATTGCCTTTGCGTTCGGGATTGCCGCGAATGAAAACGTTCAGATCTTTCGGTTCGCCATCCTCCACCATGTGTAGAGTGGCCGTTTTCATTTTGTCCGCCGACGCTTCTTTGGATTCTTCCGCGCCATCGGGAGCTTTGTTGACCATCTTTGTCGAAGCAAAAACCCCGGCCAAAGAATAATAGTCAGCCATCGTGATCGGGTCGAACTTGTGATCGTGGCAACGGGCGCAAGCGACGGTGAGCCCGAGCGTCGTCCGCGTCACCGTATCGACGCGATCCTCCCATTCATCGGCCATGACTTCGATGCGATTGCGATTGTAATATTTCGGACCGAGTCCCAGAAATCCGAGGGCCGCTAGGTTTTCTTTGCCGCAATCATACTTGTCGGCGGCGAGCTGGTATTTGAGGAAGCGGTCATACGGCAAATCGTGATTGAAAGCGTCGATCACCCACGCGCGATACTTGTAGGCGTTCGGGTAGAAAAATTTTGTGTCATCGCCGACCTGGTGCGCCTGGTCCTCGGCGTAGCGGGCAAGCGGAAGCCAGAGGCTGGCCAGGTGTTCGCCGAACGCTCTCGAATCCAGAAGACGTTCAACGGTGCGCGCGTACGAGTCATCGCTGTTGTCCTTGGGAAATGATGCTACTTCATCCGGCGTTGGCGGGAGACCGGTGAGGTCGAAGGTGACACGACGAATCAGTTCGCGCGGAGCGGCCGGAGGCGAAGGCGCGAGGTCGTTCGATTCGAGTTTGGAGAGAATGAAAAAATCGATATTTTTGGCTGGCCAGGAGGTGCGCTGGACTTGGGGTGCTGAGTGGCGTTCGGGAGCGCGGAAGGACCAGAATTGTTGTTCCTTTTGCCAATCGATGTCAGAGGCGGAGGAGGAAATGACCAATGTCCAGGCACCAATGAACAAGGAATGACCAAGGACCAAGCCCAAACGGGCAAATCGCCCGACGCAACGACGGCCGGGTCGAAAGCAAAAGAGGTAGAGCGGGTTATCCATCGTTTTCGGGCAATGCAGGTAGTGTAATGTACTTGGACGGAGAATCGCAATGGCAGGTTTCGTTCTTGTCGACTCTGCGACTCTCCATAAAAGTCCCGTTAAAATGTCCTAAACATTTCTCCGGGCTTGTGTCCACTGCGACGGGGGATATTCTTTCGGGATGCCTGGCCGAACCGTTCGCCGCCTCCTAAGTGCGTCGGCTCTCGTCCTTATTCTCGGGTGTTCGAAGGAGCAGCCGGCTGGTTCGACTCAGGTGGCACTTCCAGAGGCACAGGAGCCACCTTCCACCGGGGAGTTTCAAAGAACACTTCCCACACTCCACGGACCCTCGGGATATGTGGGGTCAAGCGCCTGCAAGGAATGTCACCAGGATCAATTTTCGAGCTGGCACCGGAGTTATCACCGCACCATGACGCAGGTGGCTTCGGACGAAAGCGTTCAGGCCAGTTTTGACAATGTCGTGCTGACCACCGACGCGGCCCGCTTCACGCTGAATAAAAAAGACGGGGAGTATTGGGTGCGCATGGAACCGCTGGTCAACCCACTCTCGGAAAATGGCGGGCCCGCGGGCCTGGAACAACGGCTCGGATTGGTGACGGGGTCGCATCACATGCAGGTTTTTTGGGTGCCTGAGGGGAGTGGAAATCTGCAGTTGGGCTTCCCGTTCACCTGGCTGATTCCGGAGAAAAAATGGGTGCCGCGAAACTCGACGTTTGTGAGGCCTCCGGATATGCAACATCACTCGGAGGTATGGAACGTCGTTTGCAGCCGCTGCCACACTACCGGTATTCAACCGCATGTAAACTTCGCCGCGCGAACAGCTCAGACTCAAGTAGCGGAATTGGGGATTTCTTGCGAAGCGTGTCATGGTCCTGGCGAACACCACGTGCAGGCGCAGAAGGCTTCGACCGCAGAGGTCAAAACGGTTCAGCCAGGCGAGATTGTTCATCCGAAAAAGATTCCGGCGGAACGAAGCGCGCAAACGTGCGGCTTTTGTCATTCGATGAAATGGATGGACAAGAACAACGACTGGCGCGAAAACGGGTTTGAATTCCGGCCCGGACACGATCTCGAGAAAACCACGCCCGTGATTCGGCCCTCGCGCGTGGATGCCATTCCCGGACTGAAGGAATATCTGGCGAAGAATCCTGATTTGTTGAGGGATTTTTTCTGGCCGGACGGGATGATTCGAGTGAGCGGACGCGAGTTTAACGGGATTATCGAATCACCCTGCTACAAAAGCGGAAAATTCTCGTGCATTTCATGTCACTCGTTGCACGAAGGCAAACCGGACGATCAGCTCGCAGATAAAGCAAGAGGGAACGGCGCCTGCGTTCAATGCCACGACAAATTTCGTGCGACCGAAACTCTGGTGGCGCACACGCATCACGACGCCAATTCATCGGGCAGCGAGTGTTACAACTGCCATATGCCGTTCACCAGTTACGGAATTCTGAAAGCGATCCGGAGCCATCAGATCAGCAATCCCAGCCTGATGAGCGATATAAATTCGGGCCGTCCGAACGCGTGTAATCTTTGTCACATAGACAAAACAATGGCGTGGAGTTCGGAACACCTGGCTTTCTGGTACGGGCAACCGAAAGCGACGCTGCCGGAGGAAACGGTTTCACATATGGCAAATCTCGCATTGACCGGAGATGCCGGTCAACGCGTCCTGGCAGCCTGGCATTTGAGTTGGAAGCCCGCTTTGGAGGCGTCAGGGACGAACTTCGTGCAACCGGTCCTCGCACAATTGCTGGATGATCCTTACGCCGCGGTTCGATGTGTGGCAGAACGGTCCAGCCGGGCGAACGGTATTCCGGTGCCGGAAAGTTACGACTACACGATAGATCCGCATTCTCGAATGCCCGTCCGAGAGCAGATCTGGGGAGCCGGGGAGACGATTTCATCGCCCGGAGCAGCGGCGGGCGGTCGTTTACTCAGCAACGGTCGAATAAATCGCGACTTCTTCGATGAAGCACTGCGCCGAAGGAACGACCGGCCAGTCCGGTTGCGCGAGTAGTCAAGGCCAAAAAAAGAACCCTGCTGCATTGCAACAGGGCACGCGATTCGGTTTAAGGAATACTTAACGTCCGTTGCGGATGAGACGAAACATGGCCAGAGCTTCCGCCGCTTTTTGATCTTTTGGCGCGGCTTCTTCAAGTTCGGTTCTCAGTTGACCGTAGAGGCTCATATACTCGTCCTGCTGTTCGGGTGTAGCGACAGCGACTTTCAGGGCATTGTACCTCTCGATCGCCACACTATACTCCTTTTGAGCCAAGGCCTCCTTCACACCGTTTTCGCCCGGGATCAGCTCTTTAGCATGCGCCGGATTTTCCGCGCGCTTCACCTCCACAGCTTCCCCGGTCGTTCCTTCCGGTGCGGGGCCCCCTTTTTTTCCGCATCCCGCCGTAAAAAGTAGCGCAACGCCCAGCAAAGGAGCTAATCGGGTTGCGCTGATAAATGACCCTATCATTTTACTTGCGATAACCAGGACCGTTCAACAGTGCGTTGGGAGCGGGCGGAATTTTGTGAATGAGATCGTAGGTCTGCGGCCATTTCACGAACAATGCCGTTCCGCCGAAGTTGCCGACCACGGCACCGCCCGGCAGGTTACGCTTCGAATCCACCAGCTTCCACCAACTGGCAGCGCCTGAATGGCGGAACGAAAGGGTTTCGCCGGAGGTTTCAGGATTATTTCCAGCGTCATTGAAATAGAAGCCGGAATTCTCGTTCTGTTCCCACATCTGCCAATCGGTCGGGAGGAAATCCGATGTTTTGTAAGTTTTGCCCTGCACCGCAGTACTGGCATAAGGACCGACATAACTGCCAATCGTCCCGTTCCAGCAGTATGAAGTCACTTTAACCGGACGAGCCAGCCACAGTTTCTTGAGATCACCGCTGCCGCGAGTGGCAACGTCCTTGGGGCACCAAGTGACCTTCACGTCGTTCAAATAGCGAGTCACCTGCCCTTTCTTGAAATAGGCGAGTTGATTCGTGAACTGCTTCGAGTTCACATCGAAGCCCGCGGCACTCCCCGGAGTGTTCTGTGTCGCACCGGGGACTTCTTCGTTCTTGTTCGAGGTCAGGTAGGCCCAGCAATCCGGACCGGTCAGGTCACCGCCCCATCCTGGATGAGCGAGCTTGTCATTCTGGTCAGTCGAGTACATCTGACTGGCGAGAAGGATTTGTTTGACGTTGTTGATATCCAACGTGGCCTGGGCTTTGTCTTTGGCTTTGGACAGAGCGGGCAGAAGCAAGCTGGCGAGGATCGCGATAATGGCGATAACGACCAGCAACTCAATCAGCGTGAAAGCGTACTTCGTTGCCGAAGAACGGCGGCGTTTGGTTGTAGGCATAAAACTTTGGTTACGGGTTTGGCGCATACTAGAAATGAAAATCCCTGAAGTCAATATGCGCGTTCAAACGCACACATGTTCAAAGGATCCCGGAGGTGAGTGCTTTAACGCGCACGACGGGCGACTCCGAACAATGAGAAGCCCGCGGGCACCTCAAAGTGCGCGCGGGCTGTGAAGAACTGATTACAATTTACTGTACCACCCGGAAGAACCGGGCGTTACCCGTCGCAGGCGCGTTATACGGGCTGGTCGCATTGGCGACAGGAGCCCAATTTGCGTTAGGCCCCAGAACGTCGGTGGCCTGAAGTGTGCCAGTGCCGGTCCAGCTCACGGTGACGCCATTAGCGCTCTTGGTAATGGCCATCTGGGGCGGCTGGGTCGCGCTGCCGGTGGTGGTCGCGATCTGCAGATCGTCAATCCACTGATTTTCATTCAGCCCGCCGGTGCGGGCGCCGATGCCGAAGGCTGCATCCGTCAGCGGAGCGAAACCCGGCAGTTGCACGTTGTTGAAGAGGACCATGCCCTTATATTGGACATCGAGCGTCCCATCCGATTCAACGCGGATGTAGAGGTCGGTCCATTGATCCCCCGTTTCAATCTGCTGGTAAGGCATATGAACCGTCCCGACGAGTTGGCCCTTCCAACGGGCGTCGATCGAAGGTGCCGGAGGCGTTTCGTTCCCGTTGTCGTAAATGTCGAACGAAACGACCAAACCGGAGCCTGCACCATCTTCACCGAAGGCGTTGTCGGTCGGAACGTCATTTCCCCAGACGATGCTGAATCCGTCCGCCGGCGGGGTGGAGCCGCCGCCCACGAGAACTTTGGCGTGCAGCGTGAAGCCGTTCACCGCTCCGCTATCGATGTTGGTCACTACAATCCCGCCGCCCTGGCCGTTCACCGCGTCGGTCAGGTGGAGAGCGCCGTCACCCGGCATGGTCGCGGTGCCGACAAGAGTGACGTTCTCGGGCACGGTTCCGTCATCGAAGTTAACGGAGAGCTTCGGATTGGTGATGGTGAGCGGATCGAGAACAGAAACGATTGCCTCGGAGCTCGTGGCCGATCCGCCCGGGCCGACGACACGGACACTGTACTTCGCGCCGTTATTGGCGCTCGTGAGCACGGGAGTGATGTAGGTCGCGCTGGTCGCGCCATTAATCGGATTGCCGTTTAAGAGCCATTGATAAGTGGCGCCGTTCGGATCGCTTACTCCAATGGTGAAGGTAACCGGTTGGCCGGAGATGATCGCGGTGCTCGCCACATCCTGAGTGATGCGAAGCGGAGCGCTGCTCTTGGTGACCTGGATCTTCACGTTGTCGATCCATTGGTTTTCATTGAGACCGCCGGTCCGGGCATAGAAACCAAACTTGCCGTTCGAGACGAAGGCATAATTAGGAATCTTCACGTTCGCGAAGAGCACCTGACCGCCCAGCGCGACATTGACCGTGCCGTCCGGAGAAATGCTGAGAAGGACGGTTTTGAAGTTATCACCCGTCTCGATCTCCGCGATGGTGAGATGTTTCGTCGCGAGAACTGTGCCCTTATACTTCAGGTCAATCGAAGGGGCGGGTGGATTTTCGTTACCGTTGTCGTAGATATCGAAGCCAAGCGTCAGGCCGGTGCCGACGCCTTCTTCCGCGCCGGAAGTGGCATTGGCCGGGAGGTCTGAGGCGAAGTTGAAGCTGAAGCCGTCCGCTGGACTTGCAGACCCGCCGCCGAGACGGAGATCGAACGCAACGTTCACCGCGCTGACTTCAGCGCCGCCGATTAACGGATCAATGACGAATCCGCCAGCCTGGCTGTTTACGTTTTCAGTCAGTTCGAGAACGCCCCCACTGACAACGGGCGCCCATGGAGTGCTGCCATCCGAGCTCGTTCCAGAACCGTAGACATGCGTCCCGGCGGGGATAGTGCCGTCCTCGAAGTTGAAAGAAGCCTGCGGCGCAGTGGGCGCCGCGAGATTCACAACTGTAAGCGGCACTTCAGTACTGGTGAGCACTGTACCGCCCTTGCTGACTTGCACTTTGTAAAGAGCGGCATCGTCACCGGCGGTGGTGGCCGTTGTCGTAAAGCTGCTGGAAGTGGCGCCTGCAATCGCTGTACCGTTGCGGAACCATTGATAGGTCACACCGGTACTATCGTTGGCCGAGGCGTTAAAGGTGGCGGTCTGCCCAAGCAGCACCATTTGTGTCGTAGGCTGATTAACAATACGCAGCGGCCCAACGGTGGTGTCAGGGGTGATTTCGATGTTGTCGATGAACTGGTCCGCACTTGAACCTCCGGTGCGTCCGGCAAACGCGTAACGGGCTCCGGTCACCGAAGTAAAGCCAGGCACAAAAACGTCGTCGTGAATGATTTGGCCCTTGTAGACGACGTCAACAGTTCCCTCGTTGCTCACGTGAACGATCACGTGCGCAAACGAATCGCCGGTCATGAGGAACGAAATCGGCAATTTCTTCGAGGCCACCGTCTGGCCATTATAAAGGATGTCAATGGCCGGGGCTTCTCCACCACCGTTATCGTAGAGGTCGAACGCCACGCTCAATCCACTGCCGACGCCGTCTTCCAATCCTCGCGGAGCGTTGGTGATCGGGTCGTCAGAGATATCGCTGCCGATGCTGAAACTGAAGCCGTCAGCCGGGGTGGCCGCGCTCCGCAGAAGAACGTCGAACTCAGCGGTCACACCGGTCACCGCCGCGCCGGAAGAAAGATCGTTGATCACGAGAGCCCCAGCCTCGCCACCTGCGTCGTGAGTCAGCTTAAGAACGCCGGAATCGTTCACGCCGCCATTGGCAGCAATTTCAGGAGTAGCTCCGACAAGCAAGGTATTGGCCGGCGTCGTTCCGTCGTTGAAGTTCAGGGTAAGCGCCGGAGTTGAAGGCAGAGCAATGTCCTTCACCGTCAGCGTGGCTTCCTGGCTGGTGACACTGTTGTTCGCTCCAGTGACTTTCACCGTGTACTTCGCACCATCTTCCGTCAGAGCAATCGCCGGCAGAGTGAGCGTCGCCGAGGTCGCGCCGGCGACCGCAGTGCCATTGCGGAACCATTGGTAAGTAGCGGTGTCTGCATTGTTGGCCGCGACGCTCAGAACGACATCGGTGCCAGCCAAAGCCACCAGGGATTGCGGTTGCGTCGCAATACCAACCTGACCCTGAGTATAGGTGGTGATGTTCAGGTTATCGAAGAACTGGTTTTCATTCGCGCCGCCTGTCCGGCCACCGAAGACAAAGCTTGCGCCGGTCAACGGCTGGTAGTTCGGAAAGTAAACGTTGGTGAAGATAATGTTGCCCTTGTAAGCCAGGCTCGCAGCTCCATCCGGAGAAATGGTCGCGTGAAGATCGACGAAGTCCGCTCCAGTATCGAAATCCGCGATGCTCATTTTGTGCGTGGCAATCGTGGTGCCGCCTACCTTCAGGTCGATCGACGGCGCCGGAGGATTTTCATTTGTGTTGTCGTAAATATCGAACGCAAACGTGATACCGCCCGCGGTCCCCTCTTCACCTGTGGTAGTACCGGAGGACGCCGTCGGATCAAAGTTTACGCTGAAACCATCAGCAGGCGTCGCAGTCCCGCCACCGATCCGCACTTTGGCGGTCAGGTCGAAACCATAGACCGGATTGCCCGCGTCCAGATCATCGATGACGAAGCTGCCACTCTGGCTATTGATGGCTTTGGTCAGCTTCAGAACTCCGGAATCTCCCACGCCGCCCGTGCTTTCGACCACGGTCGTACCATTTACTGTTGTGCCGGCGGGCGTGGCCCCGCCGTTAAAATCGCTGGAGAAAGTTCCAGCAAAGGAAGTGCTCGCTGCGCACAGCAAAGCCGTTGCGCTCGAGAACCGACATATGCGATTCATGCTAATTAACTCCTTTTAGGTTTAAACAAGGTTGAGCGCGGACCGTAACACAGGTTAGCCACCTTACAATAAGCCGCCTTACGTTTTTAGAATCTTTCAGGGAAAGCCTGAGGATTACTGAACGGCGAACGAGGCACTGCGAACACACGCGGACCAAGCAAAATGGCCGTCCCTGCATGGGACGGCCATTCGGTCAAAACTCGCGACAGTGCTTGGTTACTTCGGCACAGTAGCGATGGTCTGCAAAATGCGGCTGGCGATTTTGTAAGGGTCGCCCTGCGAGTTCGGACGGCGATCTTCGAGGTAACCGCGATAGCCGTTGTTCACAAAACTGTGCGGCACGCGAACGGAAGCGCCACGGTTGGCAACGCCATAGTTGAATTTGTCGATCGACTGCGTTTCGTGCAACCCGGTCAGCCGCATGTGATTGTCAGGACCGTAGACGGCAATATGTTCATTTTTGTATTTGTCGAACGCAGCCATCAGCGCTTCGAAGTAAGCCTTACCGCCGACTTCGCGCATATGTTTGGTGGAGAAGTTCGAGTGCATGCCAGAGCCGTTCCAATCGACATCAGAGCCGAGCGGCTTGCAATGCCAGTTCACATCAACGCCGTACTTTTCACAAAGGCGCATCAGGAGGTAACGCGCGATCCACACCTGATCAGCAGCGCTCTTCGAGCCTTTGCCAAAGATCTGGAATTCCCATTGGCCTTTGGCCACTTCGGCGTTGATGCCTTCGTGGTTAATGCCGGCATCGAGGCAGAGATCGAGGTGAGTGTCGACGATTTCGCGAGCGACATCACCGACTGCATCGTAGCCAACGCCGGTGTAATACTTTCCTTGCGGAGGAGGAAACCCTCCCCCCTTCGGAAAGCCGAGAGGGCGGCCATCCTTGTAGAGGAAGTATTCCTGTTCAAAACCAAACCAGGCGTCTGGATCGTCGAGAATGGTGGCGCGCGAGTTGGTGCGGTGCGGCGTTTTGCCGTCCGGCATCATCACTTCGCACATGACGAGAGCGCCATTCTTTTTGGTCGAATCAGGGTAAATGGCCACCGGCTTGAGCATGCAATCGGAGCTGTGGCCCTCGGCCTGGCGGGTGGAACTGCCGTCAAACCCCCACATGGGGAGTTCTTCGAGTTTCGGGAAACTCGGGAATTCTTTGAGTTGCGTTTTCCCGCGGAGGTTGGGGACGGGTTCGTAGCCGTCCAACCAAATGTATTCGAGCTTGTATTTAGGCATAAGTTAAGGGAGCGATATCAGGGCAGCGGTTGTTTCGCGCTGCACAAATTTCTACAGTAAACGACTGATATTTTCCGACGCAAGTCGGAAGCAATCAGAATGCCACGGAGAAGCGGATGGCTGGTGATCTCAAGCAAATGTGCTGTAGAGGCCTGTCTTTATTGCCCAGACTTGAATGAAAGTTTTTCGCGAGCGCTATTAATGACTTTTCTCCCCATTGTATCTTTTTGCTCATAGTGGCTACAACGTGTTCCGCTGTTGCCGAAATTTCGGGCCTGACGCAGGTTTGAGGGATGTTGAAGGTCAAAGACACGCTTCGAGCGACGGTGCGCGTCGCCTTTGATGGCCGGGTTGAGAAGACCTTCCGAGGGCCGAACGCCGAAAAGCGTTTCGAGAATGAGGTGCACGTGCTCCGTTACCTGGAGCGGAAGAAGTGCAATTTTGTGCCGCGCCTGCTGGAGGAAGACCGATCCAAGCTGCGGATCGTTACCACACATTGTGGGACACGAGTGGAACATCTTGATGCCCAACGCGCCAAAGAGCTTTTCGCGGAACTTGAAACATACGGGGTTCGGCACGATGATCCGGACATTCGTAACGTGACTTACCGACAATCAGACGGGCGCTTCTGCATCGTGGATTTTGAATTCGCGGAGATTCTGCCGGACCCACAATAGCGCCGACAGCATATGCAGATTTCTCAGTCGCTCGCCCAAAGGCGTTTGCAATGGTCAGGCCGGACAGAGTGCGGCCCCGTTCGGAAAAATAACGAAGATGCCTTTATCGCGCTCCGGTTTGATGCGCAGGAGGTGCATCATCTAGGCGCCACCGGAGAGGGTTTGCTCAGCGATCACAACTTTATTTTCGCCGTGAGCGACGGGATGGGCGGCGCGCAGTCCGGCGAACACGCGAGCCGGATCGCCATTCAGGAAATCACGAAGCTGCTGCCTAAGTTTTATTCCCATTCCGAAGAGCGTTTGCAGACGGAATACAGGGGCTTGATGGAGGAGCTTTTCACCAAGACGCATAAGAACCTGGTGCATCTGGGCCGATGTTACGAGGAGTGCCGCGGGATGGAAACGACCTTGAGTCTGTGTTGGTTTTCCCGCTCAACGATGTTCTTTGGGCATGTGGGCGACTGCAGGATTTATCGCTTTCATAGCGGAGCCCTGCAGCAGGTGACTGAAGACGATACGCACGTTGCCTGGTTGTTTCGCAACGGAAAGCTCAACGAGCGCGAGGCGAAAAATCATCCGCGACGAAAGTCGTTACAGAAAGCTTTGGGGGGAACGCATCAATTCGTCACCCCCCAGGTTGGTGCTATTAATTACAAGACTGGAGACCGCTTTTTGATTTGTTCCGACGGCTTGATCGAGGGTTTTTACGACGAGCAATTGCGCGATTTCTTCGACACGAACAAATCCTCAACTGCCGGCCAGGACTTGGCTCGACAGTTGGTGAAGGACTCGATCGCCCGAAGCGGTCAGGACAATACGACCGCGGTGATCATTGAGATATTGGGCGACTGATAGTTCTCAACTCTTCGCCAGGTAGTATTTTTCGGTGTAGTCCTTGACCATGCGAGAAGTGCTGTATTTTACAGCAAGCGTCTTCATGGCGCGGCGAACCATCGTGAGCCATTCACGAGGAATGCCCTGGGCATCACGGTTGTAGAATTTAGGAATGACCTCTTCAGTGAGAGTTTTGTAAAGATTCTCACTGTCCCTGCGGTCTTGTTCCTCGATCTCCGCAGGATGCGAATCGTCGCCAATCGCAAAGCCGTTGGTGCCATCGTACCCTTCACGCCACCAGCCATCCAAAATGCTGAGATTCACGCAACCATGACTCGATGTTTTTTGGCCACTGGTGCCAGAGGCTTCGAGTGGACGGCGCGGGTTGTTCAGCCAGACGTCGCAACCGGAAACCATCTGGCGGGCGACATGGATGTCGTAGTTTTCGATGAAAACGAGGTTGCCCTTGAGTTCGCTGTATTTGCTGAGGTGAATGATGTGTTGGATGAAACGCTTGCCATCGTCATCCCGTGGATGCGCTTTGCCCGCGAAGATGAATTGAACGGGCCGTTGGCGGTCGTGGACCAGCTTCACGATGTTTTCGAACTGCTGAAAAATAAGCGGCGCGCGCTTGTAGGTCGCGAAGCGCCGGGCGAAACCGATTGTAAGCGCGTCCGGATTGAGGAGTTGGTCGAACGCAATGAAATCCCCGTGGGAGAATCGCTGGCCGGCGAGCAGGAGCCGGCGGCGCGCGAATTCAATGAGTTCACGGCGAAGTTTGTAGCGCAGCGCCCAGAGTTCTTCGTCGGAAACGAAGTTCGGATCAGTCACGCGATCCCAGAATTCCTGGTGATTTAGTTCGTCCTCCCAGTTTTCGCTGGCGCCCTTCCAAAATTGAGTGGTTTCACTGGTGGTGGGCGGAGTGGTCGATCTCAGGCCCAGGAGCTTCCTGCGCCAGAAACGGCGAACTGGACCTTTCATCCAGCCCAGCAAATGTACGCCGTTTGTGATATGGCCGATGGGCACTTTGTCTTCGGGAACGCCGGGATAAAGGTCCTTCCACATGTGACGGCTGACCTGGCCATGCAGTTCGCTCACGCCGTTGGCGGCGCGTGAACCCTTCAACGCCAGAACAGTCATGCAAAATGGCTCAGCGGCATTTTTCGTATCAACGCGGCCGAAACCAAGAAACTGGTCGGGCGTGAGCTTGAGTTGCTGTTGCATTTTCATAAGCGCGTAGCTCATGAGGTCTGGCGTGAAGCGGTCATGCCCGGCTTCCACGGGTGTGTGAGTAGTGAAAATGCACTCCTTTTTAGTCGCTTCGAGCGCGGCTGGGAGTTTCGCGCCTGCGGCCAGCTTTTCGCGCAACAATTCAAAAACGAGAAAAGCGGCGTGCCCTTCATTCATGTGAAAGACCGAAGGTTCGACACCGAGCGCGCGCATCAGTCGTACGCCACCGATGCCCAACAAAATTTCCTGCATGATCCGCGTGGTGCTGTCGCCGCCGTAGACGCGCAGGGTGAGATCGCGGAATCGCTGTTCATTTTCCGGACGATTGGAGTCGATCAAATAGACCGGGCATCGGCCGACATTGATACGCCAGGCCTGAAAATAAACCGTGCTCATCGCTATTTCGACCGAGCAGACGAGCGGTTCACCGCCGGGATCCAGAACAGGTTCCACCGCGAGATTGCGCGGGTTAAGCAGCGTGTAAAAATCGACCTGCCAATTCTCCTGATTGATCGTCTGTTGAAAATAGCCTTCGCGATAGAAAAGGCTGATTCCTGCGAAGCCAAGACCGAGATCGCTCGCTGCCTTGGTGTGATCCCCGGCGAGAACACCGAGGCCTCCCGCCGCGATCGGCAAGCTTTCGTGAAAACCGAATTCGGCACTGAAATACGCGACCGGATTTTTTGCGAGGCTCGGCGCGTGTTGGGCCGCCCAGGTATTGCGGTCGCCCATGTACGATTCGAATTTATGGAGCACCTCGCGAACGCGGCTGGCGAATTCCTTATCCTGGAGCCGAACGCGCAGTTCGTATTCGGAAACTTCGTGAAGGATCGCGACGGCGTTGTGGTAAAGATTTTGCCACCCGCGCGGGGAGAGTTCCTGAAAAATTTCCTGTGCTTCCTGGCTCCAGGTCCACCAGAGATTGCGGGCCAATCGGTTGAGGCCCAATACCATTTCGGTTACTTCGTTCGACGCGATCGTCAGATTTTCCATACGGCTGCGGTCTTTCGACTGGTGGGAGGTTGTAAACGCAGGCGAGGCCAAGCGCAAGGCGGTTGGCCCTTAAAAGATGACGGATCATTCATCATATTGATGAAGAAATTTACAGGCGATCGAAACAGCAGAGAGCTTGAAAACAGCCAGGAGGAAAGAATCGCTTGCATCGAAATATTTCGAGTCTATATTCACCCCGCTTCAAGGAACGCGGGGTGGAGCAGCCCGGTAGCTCGTCAGGCTCATAACCTGAAGGCCGCAGGTTCAAATCCTGCCCCCGCAACCAATTCCAACTCTTCTTCGCCTCCGGCGCCGCTTTTTCAGTCGTGAGGCCGCAGTGTTGCGAAGCATGACCTGTACAACGATAGTTTCCCGACGGGATTAAAGAGGGAGGAGATCTTTTGCAAACCATCGACACCACAAAGACCATTCACCCCGACGTTCGAATTGGTCATGTACATTTGAAAGTTTCGCTCGGCCTCACATCCGCGCTCGACGGGCTTATATCACCTGGCGATTGTTTATCCGACGCGCGCGGAACTCGCAGATGCATTACGCCGGCTGATCAAGACGGGAATTCATTTGGATGGAGCTTCGGATCACGGTGTTAGCAAGGCGCTCTACTTGCGAGACCCGGATGGAAATGGCGTGGAGTCGTATTGGGACAAACCGAAGGATCAGTGGCCGCGCACCCGGAATGGCGAACTCAATATGGTAACAGAGCCGCTGGATCTTGAAGCCCTTCTTAAGGAAGCGCCGGCACTTTGAAAGCCTACTTCACGGGGAGGCGAAACGGGCGGGCATGCTCACAGCATCACAGGTAAATTCCCGGCATATTCTTTTGGTCATATGCTATGTGGCTTTCGTCAGCCTTGGACTTCCGGATCCGCTTATTGGCGTGGCCTGGCCGTCGGTTCGCCAAACGTTCAATCTTCAGCAAAGCGACATTTCCTGGATTTTCGTTGCAAGCGGCTGCAGTTATTTTCTCTCGAGTTTTCTCGCAGGCCGGCTCCTGAAAGTTATTAACGTGGGCCTGCTTCTCGCCGTCAGCAGCGGTCTTGTCGCATTAAGCGCGTTTAATTACGGTACTGCCACTCACTGGCCGTGGTTTGCACTGGGCGCGCTGTTTCATGGGTTGGGGTCAGGTGCGATCGATGCGGGGCTCAATCATTACGTGGCCAGCCATTTTTCCGCGCGTCATATGAATTGGCTTCATGCGTCGTACAGTCTCGGTGCCATGCTGGGTCCAGCCGTTATGGCCACGTGCATTGCAAACGGTGGAAAATGGCGACTCGCCTATCTGATCGTCGGTACCGCTCTGTTTGTGTTAGCGCTTTTGTTTCTGTTGACCCATTCCCGCTGGAAGGACAGAACGACTGCTTCACTATGGAAAGATAGTCAGGACGACATTGAATCGACAGTCGCCCGGGTGGTGGAGGAAGGACCTTCCACGCCACCACTAACCGGAGGGGAGATTCCACTCGCCCCCCCCTCGACTGGAAGCGTGCTCGGAAATCGCGTTGTCCAACTGAGCATCGTTATTTTCTTCATCTATACGGGGCTCGAAGTCGCTCTTGGCCAATGGAGCTTCACCATCTTAACGGAAGCGCGCGGGGTCGAAACGAAAACTGCAGGTTTTTGGGTAACGATCTATTGGGGGAGCATTCTGGCGGGACGAGTTATTTTGGGCTTTATCGTTGATCGAATCCGCATCGATATTCTCCTCCGGCTCAGTTTGTTAACGGCGCTGGCAGGAACGGCGCTTCTGGCCACCAACCCCTTTGCGCAATCCGCGCCAATCTCCCTCGCCCTGTCCGGGTTCGGCCTGGCGATCATTTTTCCTTGTCTTATGACCCAAACTCCTCAGCGCTTGGGCAAAGAATCTGCCGCCCACGCGATTGGTTTCCAGGTCGGCGCAGCGATGCTGGGTGCGGCGGTCGTTCCCAGCGTCTGCAGTCTCATCGGGCAGCACCTCGGCCTTGCAATGGTTCCGCCAACAATCCTTGGCAGCGCCTTCCTCCTCTATCTCCTGCACGACCTTCTCGTAAAATTGGCCCCGAGCAACGGCAAGCGGTGATGGAGCTCGTCAGCCGCCCATTTAAGAAGTAAGTAGCTAAAAATCCGGGCTTGTTTGTGCCTCACACCACACCTCGCTTTCCACATTGTGCAGAAACTTCATCTAAGTTTCACCGTCACTAAAACGACTCCCTTCCCAAAAGAGGCATTCTTTTCCCATTCTCGCTGAATTTTCTGTCGGTTTTCTCCCGCTTGAACCCAGAGCGCGGTTGCCCTTAAGTTTCTCCCCTTCGAAACCGGCGGAGGAATGCTTCGCCACGTTCGAATTAGCGCGATGAAAGTGACTTTAAATTGGCTCAGAGATTATGTGGATTTTAACTGGTCGCCAGAGGAACTGGGCGAACGGTTGACGATGCTCGGGATCGAAGTGGAAGGAGTCGAGAAGCAGACCGGCGAGTTTGAAGGGGTGGTCGTGGCGCAGATCCTGGCCAGTGATAAACATCCCAATGCCGACCGGCTTTCCGTCTGTCGTGTAGCGGATGGCAAAGGCGAACGGCAAATCGTTTGCGGAGCGAAGAATTACAAAGTCGGCGATAAAGTTCCATTAGCCTTGCCCGGATGCACCTTGCCCACGCCTGCAGGACAGCCGCCCTTCACGATTAAAGTGAGCAAGATGCGCGGCGTGGAATCGCAAGGAATGCTTTGCTCAGGGAAGGAGCTCGGCCTCGCCGATGACGCGGATGGGTTGATGATTTTACCCGCTGAGGCCAGGGTTGGTCAGCCCTTCGCGCAACATCTCGGTCGCGCCACTGGAGATGTGGTTTACGATCTGGAGATCACTCCGAACCGTCCGGACCTGAACAGCGTCATCGGGATTGCGCGAGAAATCAGCGCGCTCACGGGAAATCCGCTCCGCATTCCTGAGACACCGGAGGCAACAGTACCGGACCAGACATCCAGTCTGGTGCGTGTCGAAATTCAAGATTCGGAGTTGTGCCCGCGCTACACCGCCCGAATTGTCCGCGGCGTGAAGGTGGGGCCGTCACCGGCATGGCTGAAGAATCGCCTGGAGCAGGTTGGGATTCGCAGCATCAGTAATGTGGTGGACGTCACCAATTTCGTGATGCTCGAAGTCGGCCAACCGCTGCATGCCTTCGATTATCACTTGCTCACGCAGGATGCTGATGGAGTGCGGACAGTTGTGGTCCGACGCGCGAACGATGGCGAGAAGTTCAAGTCGCTCGACGGTCTGGAACGGACGCTCACCACAGAAAATCTGTTGATCGCCGACCGCACGAAAGGAATTGCCCTCGCCGGGGTGATGGGCGGGCAAAACACTGAAATCAACGGTCACACACGCGACGTGCTGATCGAGAGCGCCAATTTCAAACCGCAGAACATTCGGGCCACCTCCAAGAAACTCGAATTGCGCACCGACTCATCCTATCGCTTCGAGCGCGGGGCGGATGTAGGCATTTGCGATTGGGCGAGCAAACGCGCAGCCTCACTGATTCAGCAGCTCGCTGGCGGGGAGATTTTGAGCGCACCCGTGGATTCATATCCAAATCCCAAACCGGCGAAGCAAATCCGCCTGCGTGGTGAGAAAGTTGGGCAATTGCTGGGAATCGAAATTTCTGAAACTGAGCAGGTGAGGTTTCTCGCCAGCCTTGGAATGAAAGTCACCTCGAGCGGTTCGGAACTGACCGCCGAGATTCCCACCTATCGTGTCGATCTGAAGCGCGAGGTCGATTTGATCGAAGAGATTGCCCGCCTTTACGGCGTCGACAAGATTCCCTCAACTCCGCCGCGCGGTGCCGTCGGGTCGCATCCCTTTGACGCGGTCTATGACTCCTACGCGGAAGTGCGGCGAATCCTCACAGCCTGCAGCTTGAACGAAGCGCAAGGCCAAACGCTCATTTCGGATGCGACCATCCAACAGTTGAATGGCGACATGGCCCTGAATCGCGTATTGCGTTTGGAGAATCCGTTAAGCAGCGACATGAACGTCCTGCGGCCGTCGCTCTTACCCGGATTGCTCGACTCTCTGCGCCGAAACCTGCACCACCAAACGCACGACGTGCGCTTGTTCGAAATCGGTCGCGTCTTCTCAGGCAGCGGCGGAGAAACACGCGAAGAGCGGCGCATCGCCATCGCAATCACAGGAAATCGCAGTTCAGCATTTTGGTCCGGTGAGCAGCGCGACGCGAAATGCGACATTTACGATATGAAAGGGATGGTCGAAGAACTATTCGAACAGCTCGGCGTCCGCGGCGTGCAATGGAATCGCAATGCTGAATCAACGGCTCTTTATCTCGAGTCCGCGACCGTGGTAATCGGCAAACACCCAGCCGGTGAGGTCGGTCAACTAAATCCGATCACCGCGCGCAAATACGATCTGCGCGATTCAGTGTTGCTGGCGGAATTCAACCTGGATTTTCTGCTGTCCCGCAGAAGCCCGTCGAAATCGTTCAAATCGTTGGCGGCTTTCCCGACGGTGCGTCGCGACGTCGCGATGCTCCTCGCGGATGACGTTTCGCACGATCGCGTCCTTTCCGTCGTGAAACAGTCGAAAGCGCAGAACCTCGAATCAATCGAGCTATTCGATATCTTCCGCGGAAAGAATGTCCCGGCAGGCCAGAAGAGCGTTGCCTACGCTTTCACCTATCGCAATGCCGAACGCACTTTGACCGAAGCCGAAGTGAACAGCGCGCACGAAAAGTTGGTGGAGCAAATGAAGTCGCAACTGAATGCGACAATTCGTGCCTGAAGAGTACCCAATTCTTATTGCGAAAATGAGACGCGCGCCGAAGAGGGCGCGCGTGTTCAAAGGTCAGGATAGATCTCGGGTTTCTCTATTTCGAGTTCGGCATGATCGTAATCGTGCCGGTGAAATCGAAACCGTGTACGCTGGGCACTGCTTCAAATTCCACGTGCACATTGGAGCCAGCGAGCCATCCGTCCGTGATGACACCGTTGAGGACGCCGAGACCGGTGTGCCAGCTATGCTTGCCATGGATCACCGCGCTGAATTGGTGATCCCCCGTGACGATTTGGTAGAGTGCGTCAATCTTCCAGATCTGGCCACCCGCAACTTCGGTGAGGTTCAGCACCTCGCCTTCGAAGTCACCAATATCAGAGACACCTTCCATCAAGGGAAAAGCGGTTACCCATTTGGTGAAATGAATGACGACCTGCGGTTTTCCCGCGGCCTGCACGGTTGACGTTTGCAGGAAGAGGGACAACAGAAATGCCGTGGCGATGAATGTGAGCGTTTTGATTGTCTTCATAGGATTATTCGTTCGTTGTTATGGTTTGTGCTTATATGAACCGCCAACTCTGGAGGCAGACTCCCTCAGCGGTTCCTGCCCATAGCGCGCGAGAATTCGCACAACCCCGCCAACATTTCTTTGGAACTCACTTCTTGCTCGCCGTCCGTTCGGAAAGCCAGAGCGCAGCGTTCTTTTCGGCGGCTGTTTCAAAGGTCGGTGCGACGAGCAATCCTGCGTAAGTCATTCGAGAGTTGATCGGACCGATCGCCCAGTTGTGCAGCTCGACATGGCCATCGACGAAAGAAACGCTCCCAGCTCCGTAATGTCCGGTGCCCGGAACGTCGTGCCAATGCCGCATATGCAGTGAAAACCCGGGATGCATAAAGAAATTGCCGTCATCAACGCGGTCCGGGTGTTCGTCCAGAACAAGGAAGGTCGAGGAAGGGTTGGCGATTTCAGAAACCTTTCGCGCATGGACGTAATCTTCGTGTTCCAGGTTATTACCGGAGACAATAACCGTGCCGCCTCCCAGAAAGGCATTGAGCGCCACGCTCCGCGTGCGCGTTGTCCAACCGGCTTGCGTCTGCTTTGGACTCAGATAGCGGTCAGTTGGACAAAGGTAAGCATGCGTCTCTGCACCGACGTAAGGCCCTAACTTGCCTTCCGCGAGAAGCACCTGGTTCGTATTGTCGGCGTCCAGCCCCCAGGAGAGAACATTGTTTATCCAATTCCGGCGTCGAGCGCGGGTTTCCTGCATTGCGTGATTGGGCACCACTTCGCCCTCATGGGAGTTGGCGTAACTCTGCCAGGCCGCAGCCAACAGCCTAAGATTGCTCAGGCATTGGTTGCGTCGGGCTTTCTCCTTCGCCTTTCCGAGCAAAGGCAACGCGAGTCCGACTAAGAGGGCGATTACTACAAAAATGGCAAGAAGGTCCAGCCTCACGAATGCCAGAACGCTCCGATGCAGGCCCGTGGATGGGGGTAATAGTTTTCGAGTTCGCTTCATCGTCTCGGTCGATATTTCAAATCTTTTTCGGCGGTGCCACCCCACAAGCGGACCGTCGCATCGCCCCCTCCAGATGCGAGCGTCCGACCGTCCGGCGAAAACACGAGGGACGAAACCGCCGCCTGATTTCCCGCAAGCGCGAACAGCTCTTTTTTCGTCGCGGGATTCCAGAGCTTGATCACTGGACTCGAATCGGACGAAGCCAGCGTGTTGCCGTCCGGTGATAGTGCCAGGGTGGCGATTTCGCCAACAGATCCTCCCAGGACCGCTACCGGTTCGGCGTCATCCTTTACATCCCAGAGTCGAACCTGAGAATCACGGCAGCCGGTGATGAGAGTTTGGTTCGGGCCGAACACCATGGGGCCGACATAGTCCGGGTGTTCGAATCTCCTGTAAGAGCCCCAACCTCCCACCTCATAAAGCTGCACGAAGGGTCCGCCAGCGACGGCCAACAGTCGGCTATTCGGAGAAACCACCGCAGTCGCCTGCAGCCGCGCTTCCCCCGGCGAAAGAAGATTCGTCGCGAGGTTCCATGAACCCGTTTCCCAAACAGTGACGAACCCCTGACCGCCAGCGAACGCAAATCGGCCATCACGGGAGAAACACAATGAGTAAACACCCCCTTCGGGAGAGTAAGTCGTCAGATCGTCCAATCGCCGCCACGTTTCCGTTTCCCAAACGCTCACGCTGAGCGACGAATCCCCTGCAAGCAAATGCAACCCATCAGGGGAAAAGGCCAGACTCCAGATCGCATTTGTGAGGTTGGTCACACTGTGCTGAACTTCATTCCGCAAGAGGTCAACAATCCGAATGTTGTGCGCGCTGGCTATCGCCACGAACTTGCCCTGGGGGTGGAATTGCAGGGCGGTGACTTCTCCTTCAGCCCGCAGAAGACTCTCAACCTTTTCACTCTTATCATTTCTCGCCGCGGTAGACCAAACCCGCACCGTCTTATCAAAGCTCGCCGAGACCAGCCGAGTGGCATCCGGAGAAAAGGCCACCTGCTTTACCTGATCCCTGTGTCCACGGAGAGTTCCAATGTTCCGACTCGATGTTAGATCCCAGAGTTTGATGGTGCTATCCGCACTGCCGGTCGCCAGGAGACGTCCGTCGACAGAGAACTGAACCGAAAAAACATCGCCGGCGTGCTCACCGAGCCTGATCGGCGAGTGTTGGAAATCAAAGGTGGCAACCAGACCTTTCGTCGCTCCAAGCGCTATCGTTTGTGAATCCGGTGAGAACTGGAGGCAATGGACGACCCCTTCCAGCGGCAGCTCAAATCGCTTTCCCTCGCGTCCTTCCTGAATATCCCAAAGTTGAAGGGAGTAATTGTCGCGTTGAGCCGCGTCCGCGGGTTTGCCAGGCCCGAGAACAGGAAGTTTCAGTCCTTTCTGCTCGTCCGCGAAAAGGTCAATGTAAGCGAGCCATTTTCCGTCCGGAGAGAAGGCCATCGCCTCTGGACGGTTGATTTCAACGGCAAACTCCTTGATCTCCTGACGCGTCCCGGTATTCCAAATCACTATGGTGCCGTGGATGCCTGGGGTGGTCCCGCAAAAAGTCGCCGCCACCAGTCGGCCATCTGGCGAGAGAGCCACGGTTCCCACTTCTGCTGTCCGGCCAAAAAACGAATCCAGCCGCTGATGAGTGACTATGTCCCACACCGTGACGACTGACCCGGCGCAGCCAGCGGCAATGCGCTTCCCATCGCGTGAGAAAACGACACTGCGAATACCGTCCGGACTTTCAGTAGGCAAATGCGCGACCAACCGGCCGGTTTCAGCATTGAACAGCTTCAACTCACCCGCATAATCTCTCAGCGCCGGGTAGGGAAGATAAGAAGACCCCGTGGCCAAGAGCTTGCCATCCGGCGAATAGGCCACTGCAAACACAGCATTCTCGTTGGTTGAAAGAATGAACTCCTGATCCCCATTACATTGTTCCCGCAGGTAATGATACTCGAAGCCGCGTGCATCATCGGCGCCATCGGTATTGGGCGTTTTAGGAGAATGAGCCCGGAGCAACTCGTCGGCGCGGCGCAAATTGCCTTCGCGCAACGCTTTCTCGGCCACCACCATATCGGAGACATAAAGTTGGCGGCGTGCCTCCTGTTCTGCTCGTCGTGCTCTGATGGCCTGCCAAAGACTTAGAACAAGACCGAAAGCTAACGCGGCAGCGACAGCCGCCCCGGTGAACACCGCTAACTTGTTCCTGCGAATCAACTTCTGAAACCGGTAAGTCGCGCTCGGAGGACGCGCGAGTACGGCTTCGTTGTTGAGGTGGCGTTGGATATCGGTTGCGAGCCCGTTAGCCGTCTCGTATCGGCGCGCGCGATCCTTTTCGAGGCACTTCATCACGATCCAGTCAACGTCTCCGCGCAAAAGATGAATCAAGTTCACCGCCTGGGACTGGCGGTTTTTTGCGGTCGTTGCGAGCTCGGCCTCCAGCATCGTGCTCAAACGCGTCGAAGGCCGCGCCGGTTCTTGCTCCCTGATCTTGCGCCGCATCGCATCCAAACCCAGGGACAGTAACTCTCGCGTGTCGAATGGGGTTTTGCCCGTAAGCATCTCGTAAAGCAGGACTCCAAGACTGTAGATGTCAGAACGCGTGTCGATATCCAATCCACTCATCTCCGCCTGCTCCGGGCTCATGTAGGCGGGGGTGCCGATGAACTGTTCCAATGCGGTGAAGAGCGTCTTATCGGTCAGACGCTGATCGCTCGTGGCTTTGGCGATTCCGAAATCGATTACCTTGGGGACAGCGACGCCGTCGTGGAGAGTCACGAGTATGTTCGAGGGTTTGATATCGCGGTGAATGATTCCTTTTTGGTGCGCATGCTGAATAGCCTGGCAAACTTTGATGAAGAGCTCCAACCGGTCACGAGTCGCCAGATGATGCTGATCGCAAAAATCCGTGATTTTGACGCCGCGCACCAACTCCATCACGAAGTAAGGCCTGCCGGCCCCGGTTGCTCCGGCATCGAACACCCGCGCGATATTGGGATGGTCCATCATCGCCAGCGCCTGACGCTCAGCTTCGAAACGGGCAATGACGGACCTGGTGTCCATCCCCAGTTTGATGACCTTCAGCGCGACACGCCGCCGCACCGGTTCCTCCTGTTCGGCCATATACACGACTCCACAGCCGCCTTCGCCTATTCTTTGTAGGAGTTTGTATCGTCCGATGCGGTCGCCGATCGATTCATCTCTGGAAAGCTCCGTCGGATCCTCAGCATCCATGGTGAAAGCGCTGCCGGCGGGCGATTGCTGCAGGAAGCTATCCTCCTGATGATGGCCCAGAAGTTCGTTGACCGCGTCGCGCAACACCGTGTCGTCACCGCAGGCCGCATTCAGGAATGCTTCGCGTTCTTTCAGATCACTCTTTTCAAGAGCTTTAAGGAACAGCTCTCGCTGGCGCGAGCCGGGTGGCATATCGGCAGAATTCATGCGGATCGGTTTAATAGCGCGCCGAACAACTGCGGAACCCGCCAAACTTTTTTGACGAGACTATTGCTTATCCGGGCAAGGTCGCTGTGATCTCTTTTCGCAACCAGGCTCGGGCAAAAGTCCAGAGCCGTTCGAGCGATCTTTGGGACACTCCTAAAGCGGCAGCGGCGTCCGGCATTGAAAAGCCGGCGAAGTAACGCAGCTTCACCAACTCGGCGGCGGAAGCATCTTCAACCGCGAGCCGTTCAAGCGCTTCGTGCACCGCGAGCAGTTCGTCGGCCGGGAACTCCGTTGCGATCCTCGATTCATCGAGTTCTTCGTGGTCTGCGCCGCCGCCTCGCTTGAGCGTTTGATGTTTTCGGGCGCGTTCCACGAGAATGCGGCGCATCGCTTCCGCCGCGGCGGAGAAGAATTGCGCGCGCCCGGCCCACTCCTTCTTTTGCTCACCAGCCAACCGCAGCCAAGCCTCGTGAACCAGCGCGGTCGGTTGGAGGGTGTGCCCGGCGCGCTCGTTGGCCATTTTGTAACCGGCCAGTCTGCGCAATTCGTCGTAGACCAGTGGGAGCAACTCTTCGGCGGCCCTGGGCTCGCCCCGACCGATCGCTTCGAGAACGCAAGTAACGTAGCTCACATAAACGATCCTAAAGATAAAAGGCAGGATGTCGAATACTGAAAAAGCGCAACGCTAACTTACGACGAAAGAATTTCGTTCCGCGTAGTCAGGACCTGGTCAGGCGAGAGCGCTTGACAAAAACCAACAATTTTGACGCTCTGGAGCGGTATGGCAGACCATGACGAATTGATAGCGGTGCTAAACGAAGCGATCACTTTGGAATACACCGCGACCGTTCAATACAACCAGCACAGCATGCTGTTGACCGGCCGCGACAAATTGTTGTTCGAAGATTTGTTCAAAGATTCCGCCAAAGAGTCACTCGGCCACGCCAAAATGTGGGGCGACCGCATTGTATATCTGGGCGGAGTGCCAAAGGGCTCCGTCGGCCCGATCTTCCAATCAAGCAACGTGACTGAAATGCTCGAAAAAGATTTGGAGATCGAAAAGCGTGCGGTCGAGATCTACACGCGAGCGCATCGCGTCTGCAAACACGAACCAACCCGTTACATGCTCGAGAATCACATCCTGGACGAAGACAAGGATGTGGAAGAACTGCAGAAGCTGCTCGGCAAAGTGCGGATCGCGGAGTCTTCAGTCGGGGGCCAGCAATCGAGCGCAGCGCGCGGTTAGACCTCCCTCTCCCTGGAACGCATCGACTGCCTATTGCGCGGTCCAACCGCCGTCAATCAGGACGTCAGTCCCGGTGAGGAAACCGGCTTCGGGGGAACAAATGTAAAGAAGGAGAGCTCCAATCTCTTCAACTTTTCCCCAACGGCCCAACGGGATTCGCGAGACGAATTGCTGGTTGAGTTCGGGGTTTTGCAGAATAGGCGTGTTCATTTCCGTCGCGCATGGACCGGGGCTGATGCCATTGACCGTAATGCCTTCCGGCGCGAGTTCGAGGGCGAGCGCTTTGGTGAATCCCAGCAGGCCGGCTTTGCTCGCTGAATAGGCGCTGCGGCCCGGGAGCGAGATGTGGCTCATGATCGAGGTAAGATTGATGATCCGGCCGTACCCTTCCCCCTTCATTCGCGGGATGAAAGAGCGGCACATCAAAAATGCGCCCACTAGATTGGTGTTGATAACCGAAGTCCATTCATCGTAGGTAAAATCGGTCACATTTTTACGAACGTTGATCCCGGCGTTGTTAATGAGAATGTGAATCTTCGGGAATTTACTCGCCACGGCTTTTTCGAGATCGAGCACATCCTTTTCGCGGCTGACATCCGCCGTGAACATCTCGGCGGTGACTCCATGCTTGCGCGCCTGTTCGGCGACGTCCGTCAAAGTCCCCGCATTGCGACCTACGAGTGCGAGATTCACACCGGCCTGAGCGAGCGCGAGAGCGAAAGTTTTTCCGAGGCCCTTACCGGCACCGGTAATAATAGCGTTTCGGTTTTTGAGTGGTTGCTGTGACATGGCTTTAGTCAATGCGGTAAAGATGCGTCTTTGAGCGCAAAACGAGGGAATCTTTGAGGACTGCGGGCGAGGCCAGATAACCATCGCCGAGTTGATTCGTGGCGAGCACTTTGAACTCGCGACTTGCAGCAATTACGGTCGTCTTTCCATCCTCGCTACAAAAGTAGATTCGGCCCGCTCCGAAAATAGGCGCGGCGGAATAAGTGCCGCCGATACGCTCGTTCCAAATACCCTCGCCGGTCTTTGCATCCAGACAACTCGCGATGCCGCCGTCATCCACCATAAAGATGAGATCGCCCGCGAGAACGGGAGAGGAGCGCGTCGGGACGTTACGTTTCACTTTCCAGGCTACGTGACTCGACGTGACATCACCACTGCCGCCTGGCTTGATCGCCCAGAGCTCGCTTTTGGACTGCCCCATTGAAATGTAGATGAACCCATGCCCGACGCTCGGCCGGCCGCTGCCAGAATGCGTTTTTTGTTCTTCGACATGCCAAAGTTCTTTGCCCGTTGTCGGCACGTACCCGTAAACCGCTTTCGAACCATGACTAATCAGCAGATCGGTTCCATCAAAGTTCGCGATGAGCGGGGTGGAGAATGCTTTGCGCCAATCCCCATCGGCGGAAACTTTTCCCTCGGGCGTAAGATCTTTGAAATCGAGAGAGCGATCGGTCTTCCAGACGGTTTTGCCCGTCTTCCTATCTAGAGCGATGACGTACTGGAAGTCGCTGCCGTCAAAATTCATGATGAGCAGATTTTTATAGAGAGCCGGGGACGAGCCAGCGCCGCGGAAATGGTTGCATTCGAGATCACGTCGCTCCCAAAGCACTTTGCCGGTCTCGCGATCCAGGCACGCCGTGCCCGGAGAACCAAACGTGATGTAAACGCGGTCGCGCTCCAGAGCCGGCGTTGGCGACGCGTATGTGTTGAAAGGATGGGCGTATTGCGGATTCTCGACATCGAACAGCTTCATGTCGCGAAGGATTTTACCGCTTTCCGGATCAATACAGAGCGCGGAAAGCTCGGTGCCTTTTTCATTCGCGGTGCTGAGCCAGATCTGTTTTTCGTCGAGCACAGGAGAAGACCAGGCGCGCCCATGAATGGCAGTCTTCCAGCGGACATTTTCCGTGTCGGACCATTTCAATGGAAGCTTTTCGGAAGCCACCGCCCCCTGCCCGGTCGGGCCACGGAATTCAGGCCAGATGGAAGCAAGTGAAGGTGAAGAAAAAGAGAACAACAAAAGCGTGAAGCAAACTGTGCGGTTCAGTTGCTGGAGAGTTAACATGATGCGCGATTCTATTTCGTCACCGAGGAATCGCAACCGAAAGTGACGGCGCTGCTCAGGATTTTCCCGAGAACCCCCTTCCGTTGTTTGCCCGAGTTTTTCAGGAGCGCTTCCGGGCGACAGATGCCCGGTCATGGGTTATCAAATTCCCATGGTCTGAGGACCCCGCTGTAAGGAGGTGGAGGGGACAGACGATAAAGCGGCTGCAAGGCCGCTTTTTTTTCTTTCACACACTCTTGATCAACGGCGCCCATGAAAGGCTTGGATCACCGATCGTGATGAGCGAAGGGTTTCTCAGACCCGGTTTTCCGTAGCGCAACGGCGCACCTTCAAGTGTCAGTAGGCGCGCGCCAGCGGCTTCGACCACGCACTGGGCTGCCGCAGTGTCCCATTCCATCGTGGGGACGTCGCGCAGATAAATATCCGCATCCCCAGAGGCCACGAGACAGAATTTGAGAGAACTACCCATCGATTTCAGTTCAGCATTCGCAAGACGCGAGAGCATGGCCTGCACGAGAGGACCGGCGTGGTCTTTGCTTGCGACCACACGCGGGCGGGCAGAATTGAAGAGTTGAGATTTGATTGGAACAGCAGTCTGCCCCTGGGTTTGCCGGAAAGCGCCATGGTCAAGTGCGGCGTAGTAGGTCAATCCAATGGCTGGAGCATGAACGACGCCGAGAATGGCACGGCCTTTTTCGATCAATGCGATATTAACCGTGAACTCTCCGGTCGCTTTGAGGAATTCCTTTGTGCCGTCGAGAGGATCGACCAGCCAGAAGCGATTAGCAGTGGGCGCTAACGTCGCATCTTTGGATTCTTCGGAAATCACCGGTACGTCGGGAAGTAATAATGGCAACGCGTGAACAATCAATTCGTGCGAGGCGCGATCAGCATCGGTGAGCGGCGAGGAATCCTGCTTGAGAGTGACCGTATTGGCGTTGTTGTAAAAGCGCATCGCTTCAACACCAGCGCGCTCGGCGAGTGAGCAGATCTCCGAAAGAAGAGTGTTCGTCATGCAGGAAGAACCGAAAAGGTGTGGAGAATTTTATTTTCGAGGTTGAAGAAAGTGACAGTGGCCTTCTCAGGAGTGACGTCGAGCGTGGCATGACCGGAATCTGGCCAAAAGCGTTCGTAACCAGTCTCCTCTTTTGTGAACTTCCACGGTGCGCCGCAACTCCCCGGCAACGTGTAGTGAATTCCGTCGACGATTTCATCGACAAACACGTGGTCATGGCCGTAGAAGAAAATCTGCACTTTGTGCTTCTTCATCAGGGCGTGGATCTTTGCCTGCTCCCCCAGGTTCCACGCACGTGGGCCGCCACGGCCGTAATTTGTGTTGAGCGCATCACCGGCATTGCCGGCGGCAGGATGATGGATGCAGACGAAACGAAAACTTTCCTTTGCGTTCTTGAGGGTATTCTCGAACCAGGCCATCTGTTTCTCGCCCAGTGTCCATTCGGTAATTTCGTTCACGTCGGACATGAGACTGGGCAATGTCGCAGGATTCGAAGGCTTCGAATAAGTTTGGATGTTGAGCATGACGTAGAGAACGTCGCCCCAGGTGAACGCGTAGTAATCTTCGCGCTCGCTGCCCCCTTGCGGATAGGTGAGATGGTTCGGACCCGGCAACAAAGATTTACGGACACTGGCCACGAGTTCGATGCTCTTCTCCGGAAATTTTCCACTCTCTCCGTTCCAATTCCCAATCACCGCGAAGTGCGGAGTGTTCGCGGAAAGCGGGCCGATCTGGCGGCGATACATGGAGTAAGCCATAAGCGCACCATCCGCAGTGGTTTGTGGGAATTCACGCGAACCGCGCCAGGCCACGTTGTCGCCGAGATCCAGAACGAACTCCGCACCTTTCACTCGCGCGGCGTTCTGCACCACTTTGCCGAGAACGACCGCGGGTTGACTGCCGATCGGAAACGAGCCGGTATGCGGATCAGTCATGAGCAGCGCAGTGTAGGTGGCCGGCCCTTTTCTTTGGGTGCGGAAGCTGCCATGGCCGGCAACACGAAATTCCTTCTCGGTCTCCGACTTTGAAAGCAGTCGATATTCGTAGCGCGTTGCCCCGCTGAGATCCTTCACCGTCCAGTTCAACAGTTCATATGGGGAGAGCTTGAGCGCAGTCTCTTCACGTTTCCACTCCGTTTGGCCTTCCTTGCGAAGCTCAAGCAGCGCCTCGGCCCGACGTTTTTCGTTCAACGCGGTAAGGCGGATGGAATTTTCAGTCGGACATGAAAGAAACGGCGGCAGGTAAAGCAACAACTCGGCCCCAGGTGCAGTCGAGAGAGAGTTCGTCGCCGCTGAAGCATTCAGCGCAGCAAACGAAGCGGCGAATGCGGCGGATTCCTTCAGGAATTCACGCCGGGATCGACCGGGTTTCAGCGCTTGACGATTCATCGCACTCAGTGGCTACAGAGTAATGATTAATTCTGAAATCGAGGCTAAGCCAGCCAAGAATCCAGATTTTGCGCAACAAAAGCGTCATCATTTAGCTGCGGATAGGCGCGATATACCCGATCAATTTCCTCCGCTTGTCCGGGACTAAGGTTTTCTGAAGGATCCAGACACCAGGTTCCCGCGAGCAGACCCTGACGTCGCAGAACTTCGTGAATACCTGGAATGCAACCAGCGAACCTATTTCCTGCGTCGAAAAAGGCGGCATTCGTGTCGGTCACTTGTGCGGCGAGCATTAACAGGTCAGGCGGAATGGCAAGATTCTCGGCGACGATTCTGTGGCAGCGTTCCAGCAACTCGACTGCGCGTTTCGTCCAAATCGCCCAATGCCCGAGGAGTCCGCCCACGATTCGGCGTTCGACGATTTTGCCTTGAACGCGGAAATGGAAGCGTGTGAGCAGATCGACCACAATGTTATCATCGTTGCCGGTGTAGAGCGTGAGATCATCGCGGCCGGATTCGGCAACAGCGCGAACCACATCGAGTGTTTGGTATCGATTAAAGGGAGCGATCTTGATCGCAACGACGTTCTCGATTTCTACGAAGCGTCGCCAAAACGAATACGGGAGAGGCCGGCCACCGACGCTTGGTTGAAGGTAGAAACCGATGATCGGGATCACCTTTGAGACTTCGATCGCGTGCCGCACCAATTCATCTTCAGTGGCGTTGCGCAAGGCGGCGAGACTAAGCAGCCCATAATGATAGCCCGCGCCGGTAAGCAGTTCGGCCTCGACGAGAGCTTGTGGAGTTTGCCCACAAATTCCTCCGATGCGAATGAGGTTCGGTCTCAGTTCACTCGCGGCAATCCTCAACAAAGTTGGAAACAGGCCTGCCTCGCGGATGGCAAACTGCGTTGTGTGCACACCCACGGCCACACCGCCCGCGCCGGCCGCACCGTAATAACGCAGCAACGCCCGCTGACGTCGTTCGTCCAACTTGCGTTCGGAATTTAACGCCAGCGGGCACGCGGGAATAACAATTCCTTTGGCCAGAACTTCGCGAATTGTTGGGGGAAGCACCGCCATCAATATACTCCGTCGCGTACTTCGAAATGCGTCGGCCGCCCGAGATTTCGGCCACCGCGCTTCACCCAATCCGCCGTCCAACGCAGCACCTGATCAAAGGGCGTCTCTGGCGCGCCCAGAGCCTTGCATAAGCGCGCGGGATTACCGAGGAGGGCCGAGTTACTCGAAATCCCTTTGAAAAGGGGACGCGCACCAAGCAATTCGCCCAATTCCGAGGCCACCTCACGTACTCGAAAAATCTCAGTGCTGCAAAGATTCCAGGCTGACGGAGGGTTGCTCGCCAGCGAAAGACTTCGAATGATCATGTCATTCGCGTCGCGCTGCCAAATGCAATTGAAATAGCCGGTGGAAAGATCGATCGGGTCGCCATTGAGGACTTTCGTCGCAAGATCCACCAGGACTCCATAGCGAAGTTCAACGGCATAAAAGAGACGGATCAGCGCGACGTGGGTATTGTGTTTCGCGGCGTAAAACTCAAAGAGCCGTTCCCTTGCGACCGCCGCATTTGGGTACTCACCAACGGGCGTAAGGGGATCGTCTTCGCGCGAACCGCCCCGCTCCATAATGCTCAACGGATAAACATTTCCCGTGGAGAGCGCGACGATTCTGCTTTGTGGAAACCGTTGCACCACGTTCGCGGGCACAATCGTGTTCATCGCCCAGGTAGCGGCAGGATTTTTCGTGGTGCCGAACTTCAAACCGACAAGGTAAATGATATTTGAACTCTCCGGCAATTCCCGGAGGGCGCCCGCATCGAGCAGATCGCAAGAGATCGTCCGAACCCCGGCCTTTTCCAGGGACGCTCGCGCACTCGCATCCGTAAAACGACTCACCGCGATCACTTCCAGAGAGTGCCCGGCCTGGACCGACGCGCGTTTCGCCATCAGGGCGAGTGTCGGGCCCATCTTTCCTCCAGCGCCCAGGACCAGAAGTGGTGACTGGACAGACGCGATGAATTTTAGCAGCGCATCAGAAGGGGAAGAGAGAATCTGTTCCAATTCTTCCTCGGACCCGATTGATCCGCTCTGTTTTGTGGGCATCTGGCTCAATCGTAGCAGTCGATGTAAGGAGACTCAATTTTTCTCGCGAACTTGCAATCCCCCTAAACTTCAGGATGCTTTCCCTCAACTCTGGAGTGAACCCGATCACCTCATACACGAACAAATTGAACCCGGCGCAGGCCAAGGAGCTGGAGTGGTACCTGCGCGAAAATCAATTTGAGCCACGCACCGTTCCTTATGCCCGGTTTGCCGGTGCAAAGCGTGACGTGAACGTGGTCTTTTACGAGAGCGGGAAGCTGGTCGTTCAAGGCAAAGGCACGCAGGAGTTCGTGGAATTCATCCTTGAACCACTCATCCTGAAAGAAGCAAAGCTCGGGTACGAAGAGCAGCTTAATCCCGCCATGCTCGATCCTCGAATCGGCGTCGACGAAAGCGGCAAGGGTGATTTCTTCGGTCCTCTTTGCATTGCCGGTGTTTACGTGAACGCACAAGTGCTCGCCGCGTGGAAAGACGCCGGAGTGCGCGATTCAAAAGCCATCGGCAGCGACAAGAAAATCGCGGATATCGCTAAAATTATTCGAAGCACCCCCGGCTGCGTCTACAGCGTAGTGCCAATCGGGAATGAAGCGTACAACCGCCTTTACACTAAAATGCGCAGCGTGAACGCGATGCTGGCCTGGGGTCATGCGCGCGTCATTGAGAACCTTCTGGGTATGGCGCCGAAAATGAACCCACCGCCGCTGCGCGCGATCAGCGATCAATTCGCGCATAGCAAGGAAGTAACGGAAAAGGCGCTCATGGCTCTCGGGCGCGACCTCGAATTGGTCCAGCGCCACAAAGCCGAAGAAGACATGGCCGTTGCCGCCGCATCGATTCTGGCGCGCGATGAATTCGTCTCGCGCCTTCATCGATTAGGCGCCGATTCCGGCGTTCATCTTCCGAAAGGCGCCTCGACCGAAGTCGAAAAAGCAGCGCGCGAATTCATTGAAAAGCACGGCGCGAAAAATCTTGGCAAAATCGCCAAGATGCATTTCCGCACCGCATATCGAGTGCAGGGTCTGCCGGAGCCACCTAAAGTCGAGTGGCGAAAGCCAGCGGCGAAGAGCTAGGGAAGGTCGCGAGCGAAGCTCACTGAAGTTTGGGAGATTCGCGAAGTCGCAGGATCTGGTGCGGTGCTCCGTTCGAAACCGAACCAGATGCCGGAGGAATTCCGGGGCCAGCAACGATTTGAGTATTCCACGTCCAGACGGTTCCATCTCTTTTGAGCGCGTGCATACAATCTTCTGCGCCCAACCCCGGTCCATCTGCCGAAACATGGCTCCAATCGCGATCTGTCCCCTTCTGTCGAGGCATGCCGGGGTTTTCCGAATCCCCCCACGTCCAAAGCGTGCCATCCTTTTTAATGGCAGCCCCTGTTTCGTTTCCGCAAGCGATGGTTGCCCAGTTTGTTTCGGTCCCGAGCTGCACCGGACGCGACGCCAACTGGGTACCTTTGGGAGCGACCCCACCCTTCGGCAACTTAAGCCGTTTCCAATTTCCCCAAACCCAGAGGGTTCCATCTTCTTTGATCGCAGCGCTCCAAGCGCCTCGCTGACCTGCACCTCCGGCGGCAAACATCAGCCAGTTGGTTTCAATGTTAATCCGAACCGGGCGGCTCGTGGAAATGTAAGTGCCGAGGCCGAGTTGGCCGCAATCATTCCTTCCCCAGGCCCAAAGAGTGCCGTCCCGCTTCTGAGCAAGCACATGTTCGGAACCGGCATACACTCCTACCCAGTCCGCATCGTTGCCCACGCGATTGAGTCCAGCCATTTGCGGCAATTTTTCGATAGGCGCACCGAATTCCGTGAATGTCTGACTTTCATTGCCAAGTTGACCCATCCAATTCCCGCCCCAGGCCCACAAGGAACCGTCGCGCCTGAGCGCGAACGAGCAAAGCATCCCTCCCGAAACCGCGGCCCACGCCTTGTCTCCGCTAATGCGAACCGGGCCGGTCTCACGCATTCCTCCAGTCAGCCAACGACGCGTTAACGAGGTCCGGAAACCAAGCTGCGTAGTATCATTGCGTCCCCAACCCCACAATGAACCATCCGAACTGATAACCAGCGAATGATTATCTCCAGCAGCTATCCCTGCCCAAGTTGCGCCCCTGCCTGGCGGCACGACGAGAGACGGGGAAGTCGGGCCACCCCAGCCTGAAGGCGGCTTACCGCCCAGACCGAGTTGGCCAAAATCATTGCGCCCCCAACTATAAAGGACGCCCGCCTCCGTCACGGCCAGATAATGTCCGTCGCCGCTAACGATTGCGGGGACGGCCGCCTCAGAACGTGAATTGCTGATCGCGGCGGCGGCGCTGACCACAAGCAGCAGCCGTCCTAAAGATCGCACTCTCAGCGACAAGAAGCCGGAACTCAGGGGAGCATTCAGTGGCGGCCTACTTCGCAGCAGATGCTTTCTTGAAAAACTCGATCGCTTTCTCCGTGTGCTCGGTCGGATCTTTCAAATCGTTATCTGTTTCAATCGAGAGCACGCCATCCCATTTCTTTTCCTCGAGCATCTTGATCAATTCGGCCAACTTTGCCTCGCCTTCGCCCAGGAACGTATCGCGCGAGGAGTCACCCTTCTCGCCCGCCGTTACTTTCTTGTCTTTGAGGTGAATGTCGTAAACACGGCCCTGGTAATCTTTGAAGACTCCCGCAGGATTCATGCGGCTGCTCGCGATCCAACCGGCATCCATGCACACACCGATGTGCGAGTCGCGATGCTTGAGGATATTCCGCACCACGAGCGGGTTCCCATACATGCTGGTGATGCCGTGATTGTGGATGGCCACGCGGATGTCGTATTCTTTCGCCAGTTGTTCGAGGTCATCGAAAATCTTGAAATCGCTGGGCTCAACAACAATCAACTTCATGCCAAAGAATTTCGCGCACTCGAAAAGCTTTTTGTTTTCCTCATGGTTCAGTGAAGTGCCCGCGACGCCAAACGTGTAGGCGATCAGCCCATTCTTCTCGATCACTTCTTTCTTTTTCTGCCACTCTTCTTTCGTGCCGTTCGGATTGAGGTGGTTCGGGATAAGCTGAACGTATTTGATATGGTGCTTGGCGCAGAACTCCATGGCCTGTTCGAAGTTCAGGTTGCGCAGCGTCCAGGTTTGCATTCCCAGTTTCAGCTCGCCGGATTCGGCTTTGGCTGCAGGAGTGAAGATGAGAGTGGTGGCTAATGAAAGCCACGCCGCAGATTTGAAGAACAAATGCATAAGGTCAAACAGGTGTGACTGTATTCTTCGAGAAACGCGCTTTTGGTCAAGCCTTCTAAAACATAGTGACGGAAATGTTACAATCTTGTTGCAAAAGCATTAGCACCTCTGCTACTACGCGACCGAACCCAAACTCAGACGGAACGTCGCGTAGATCCGCACGCTCAGCTATGAGCGCTCTCGCCTGCCGAGATGCGAAACTGCGCATGCGTTTCACTCAAACTACAAACATATGCGTAAAAGACCCCTTAACACACTCGCTGCACTGCTGGGCTGCGCCGCAATCGCGCCCGCCGTGCTCGGAGCGGGCGCTGCGATACCAATCCCAGGGCTGCTCAAATTCGAAGCGTATACAAATATCACGACCACCACCGTGCAGTCGCTGCTGGACGATCCCAGTTTCCCAAACTCACCGGGCGCTGTCTTGTACCTGACGGCCTTTGATACGCGGACGGTGTATGCGGACGATTCACATGAAAATTACGGCGGACGAATCTCCGGGTTCGTAACCCCTGTCGAATCGGGAGATTACGAGTTTTTTCTTCGCAGCGACGACGCTTCGCAGCTTTTCGTAAGCCCGGACGACAATCCTGCGAACCTCGTGCAGGTGGCGGAAGAAGTCGGTTGCTGCAACGCGTTTATGGAAACCGGAGATCCGAAAACTTCCCCTCCTCAAGCCCTCGTCGCGGGCAAACGCTATGCGATTCAAGTTCTGTTCAAGGAAGGCACTGGCGGGGATTTCGCGCAAGTGGCTTGGCGCAAAGCAGGTGATACAACGCCGGCGGCGCAGTTGAAGCCGATTCCAGGGGCATTTGTTTCGGCCATGATTCCAGCGGATGGAACGATTACGATCACCAAACAACCCCAGTCGGCCATCACCGCCGCGCAAAACGATTTTGTCACGCTGAGCCTTGAGGCCACGGGCACTTTGTCACCACTGGTAGTGCAGTGGCAGAAGGACGGCGTGAGCCTGCCGGGCGTTACCGGATTATCCGCGCGCATCGGCCCGGTCCCGTCCAGCTACAACGGGGCAAAGTTTCGCGCGGTCCTTTCCATTCCGGGAGCAACGACGACCAGCGCGGAAGCAACCTTAACAGTCACGGCGGATGTTACGCCGCCTAAAATCGCCAGCATCATCGGAAGCGATTCGTTCGACACAGTCACAGTCAATTTCTCCGAGGCAGTCACCGCCGCGTCAGCAGGCGCATCTGCGAATTACTCGCTGGATAACGGCTTGACTGTATCGAAGGTGACCGTGGTGAGTCCGACGCAGGTGGCGTTGACGACCAGCAAACAAACGGCGGGTGCGACCTACAACCTGAGCGTGAAGGATGTGGTTGATACGGGCGGAGTAAAAATAGCGGCCGACACCAAACAGAGCTTCACCGCTTTCACGAATCTGACTGGCGGGTTGAAACTCGAAGTCTACAACGATATTGCCGGCACGGCGGTTCAGGGATTGTTGGATGATCCGAAGTACCAGGCCAACACTCCGGACCGCGTGGCCTACGTGAACCAATTCAGCAGCCGACCGGTATTGCCCGACAACGAGAGCGGCCTGGCTTCACGCGAAACGTACGGTGGACGGCTTTCTGGGTGGATCGTGCCGAAGCAATCGGGAGATTATGAGTTCTTCCTGAGAAGTGATGATGCCTCGCAACTATTCCTGAGCACCGATGACAAATTGGAAAATGCAGTCATGATCGCTGAGGAAACCGGTTGTTGCGGGGCGTTCGAGGACAATACCGATGCAACTGCACCGCATACCGAGACTTCATCACCCATCACCTTAACCGCCGGAAAGAGCTACTATATCTATGCCCTTTGGAAAGAGGGCGGCGGCGGCGACTATGTGGATGTGGCCTGGCGGAAAGCAGGCGACACCACGGTTCCGCGTGCCCTGCCATACATTCAGGGGGATGCTTTGCAGACCCTGGCTGCGCCGGGAACGTTCACAGTTCCGACCGTTGCGATCTCAAGTCCAGCAAATGATTCTTCGGTCGAAGTCGGAGCCCCCGTCACCTTGACCGCGACGGCCACGGCGGCATCGGCCAAAGTGATTCAAAAGGTGGACTTCTACGAACAGGGCAAATTCGTGGGCAGCGCGACCGAAGCGCCGTACACCATAACGCTGACCGGACTGGCCGAGGATGCACACAAGTTCACGGCTCGAGCCACCGATAGCGCCGGGATTTTCGCTGAATCTGCGCCGGTGACGGTGTCGGTAGGCGGACTCGTCCGCAAAATTGCTCTGGTGGCCATCGACGATAAGACCTCATGGCGCTATGACCGGACCGGAAGGGATCTCGGGACAACCTGGCGGGAAAATAATTACGACGACAGCACCTGGCCGCAGGGCAAAACCTTGATCGCAGACGAAACTACAACAACGGTCGAACCGATTCGCACCCCGATCAACCGGTTCAACGATGACGGCACGTACGTGCAGACCTTTTATTTCCGAACACATTTCAACTTTCCTGGCGCGGTCACTGCCGGGGTAAAATTGCAATTGCGGCACGCGGTGGATGACGGCGCGGTCTTTTACCTGAACGGGCAGGAAATTCATCGCTTCGGCATCGCGGCAGATGCGATCTATGACTCGACCACCTCCTTCGCCGGCCATGAAAATGCCTATGAAGGACCGTATGATATTCCGACCACCGCGCTGAAGAGCGGCGACAACGTTCTCAGTGCCGAAGTACATCAGAGCGGCGGCAGCAGTTCCGATATGGTTTTCGGAGCCGAACTGACCACCACAATTCCAGCGATCACGCAGACCTTCCTGGCTATCGACGATAAGACGACCTTCCGCTACGATCGCACCGGGCGAGATTTGGGCACCGCGTGGCGCGAGAAGAGCTACGATGACAGCTCGTGGCCGCAGGGCAAAACGCTAATTGCCGATGAAACGACCACGACTGTCGAACCGATTCGCACCGCGATCAGCCGCTTCAACGATGACGGAACATACGTGCAGACGTTCTATTTCCGAACCCACTTCACGTTTGATGGCGATCTCAATCAAGCAAAACTGAAGTTGCGACATGCGGTCGACGACGGCGCAGTCTTTTACCTGAATGGACAGGAGATCAATCGGTTCGGGATTGCGGCGGATGCCTCTTACGACTTCAGCACCTCCTTCTCCGGCCACGAGAACGCCTACGAGGGCCCATTCGATATTCCGGTCACCGCTCTCGTCCAGGGTGACAACGTCCTGGCTGCGGAAGTTCATCAAAGCGGGGGCAGCAGTTCCGATATGGTCTTCGGCGCCGAACTCAGCGGAACTTTCTTCCCGGGCGGCGGCACGATAGTGACTCCTCCTGGGCAACAGGCCACGGTCACAATCACGCGGAAAGGCGCAGGAGTGGAAATCTCCTGGAGCGCACCCGGCACACTGGAGTCAACCGACAAGTTGGGCACCGCGTGGTCGGCAGTGGCGGGCGCAAGCGCAAGTCCCTTCGCCGTGACCTCGCCGACCGGAACTAAGTTCTATCGAGTACGGCACCAGTAACCAGGCTGCTTAGGAGCCTTGAACGCTACGCGCCGGGAGGAAAACGGACTCCCGGCGTTTTTCTTTAGGCTCGCCACCAGGACCGTTCAATCGGACGCGAGTTCTGCACCGCAAACGCCACCCGCTGTGCGGAGCAAATGCATATTGCCTCTTCAAACATGACCGCTACCCTGTGATGAACGTCGTGGTCCATCTTTGGCGGTGATCCCAATGTTACATCATTGCCATCTTACGACCGGCGTGGCACAGTTACCGAACACCGTTCCAAAAATATGCGTTACAGGTCCGCACCGCTGAAATCCCGCGGGTTTACTCTTATCGAGTTGCTCGTCGTTATCGCCATCATCGCCATCCTCGCTTCGTTGCTGCTGCCGGCACTTGCCAAGGCCAAACGCAAAGCAACTATGGTTAAGTGCCTGAACAACGTGAAACAATTGTCGCTCGCTGCCCAACTCTACGGCACTGATAACAACGACAAATGGGTGCAAAACGGCAACGCGGACCAGGGTTTGAATCTCGCGAACGTGCCTGCCAATCACGTGCCGCGTGTTTGGGCCGAAGGTCGGGAAGGCAGTAATCTCAACGATGAAAAGCAAGCTCGCGGCATGGTGGCGGAGAATGTTTCTCTCATTGCCAAGTACATGAGCACCAAAGAGAGTTTCCGCTGCCCGGAAGACAAGGAACTGCTTGGGACAGGGAACAACCGATTCCTGCGGCCAAAAAGCTATGGCCTGAACTTCTTCCTCGGTTGGACAGTCGACCAGTTCACCGGCGCGCAATATCACGGTGAACCCTCCGGCAAAAATCAGGTGTTCAAAACCATCGGCACCACACTCAGGCCCTCTGACCTTTTCTCCTTCGGTGAACTCCATCCCTACAGCGTCTGCCAGCCTCCTTTTGGCACGCATCCTACTTGGGACGCTCAAGGCAACCCGACCGGCGCGAATCGCAGTTTCCATGTCCCCGGCAATCTGCATGGCCAGGTTTCCGTTTTCGCTATGGCCGACGGGCACGCTGAAAACCACAAGTGGAAAAACCAGCGCTTTAACACGCCCACCCTCGCAAATGGGAACAAGGTTCCCGAAAATGATGGCTGGTGGCACAACCACGACACTCCACTCTCCGGCGTCAAGGCCGCTGACGTTCAGCCGGACTTTGCCTGGCTGGGCAGCCACGCGACCGTGCCGAGCGGTTTCAATTGATTTGGAGTATCTCGGAGCTAAAAACGAATCTGAAAAGTGCCTGTTCTCCCCTGAACAGGCACTTTCGATTTCGGTAGGCTCTTCATAAGCGCACACGAAAGGCGCGAAATTGTCGTTCAGCTTCGGGCAACAGCTTGCATTCCCTGCCGTTGACCGAACGCGCGCCGTCATCACTGAGAATCAGGAACTGCTCGTTCCCTTCGGTGTCGTGAAAACAGACCCCTTCCAGATTCACTCCAGGAAATCGAACGCTCTCAATGAGCTTCGGGCTGTCGTTTGGACCCGCCCAGGAGAACAGGCGGCACTCACCCTCTGAACCGACCGGCCCGCCAATCAGGTAGTAACCATTCTTTGTCGATCCGATCCCACGCAACCCGAGTCCACCGAGATCCAAAAGAATTTCACCTCCGAACATCGGAGAACGGCCCAGAACCACGTCATTCGGATTCAAAACAGGAATGACGAGGGCCTTCCCGTCAATCAGCGGCCCGCGAAAGCCAATCATCAAGTGCCCCTCCGGTGTGTCGGTAAGTGCTTCGATATTCAAAGAGCCCTCCTGCTTCGGCGTTCCCAGAGCGGCGCGTTCCAGTTGAAATTTTTTAAATCGCGGATCGCTCCCGAGATCCGCCACCAGGTTTGTGTACGGCTGCCCGGCCAGGCGCAAACTGATGACGCCACCCTTCTCGGAAATATCCATCGCCAGGAAACGATGCCGAAAAGGCGCCGCCTTGCCGCTTGCATTCCGGCCATGCGAAGTGATGAGGAACACCCGATTTCCGAGGCGCGCCGCGCCTTCGAAATCCGCTTCCGGCATTTTCCGTTTATTTGACAGGAGCGGCTTAAGATCAAGTCTCTGAACCGGA
>JBGAGW010000034.1:0-6323 GCA_044226545.1 Limisphaerales bacterium | reverse complement strand
AACGCGATGACGAAGGTGAGCAGATAGAGCGCGAGAGGGAGGACCCAAAGCAGAGGAATGCTGGCAACATCGGTCGTGATGTAAGTGGTGACGCCGAGCATGAGGCTGGAAGGAAGGAAGGAAAGGCCGATCCATTGGAATATTGTTTTGGCGCTGACGGGCGGAGCGGTTTGTTCCACCCGGGCTTCAATTAGTTCAGCTTGATTCGATTGACGCAACCAGACACATGCGATCATGCAGAGGCCGAGCAGCCAGAATCCCCAGGACCACCATCGCGTTTGTATGTGGATCTGGAGGAGCGGTTCGATGATGAGCGGGTAGGCGAAGAGCGCGCCGAAGCTGCCGATGTTACTCGCCGCGTAAAGGAAGTATGGATCGCGTGCGTCAGGATGGCGTGTGCTCGCGAACCACTTCTGAAGGAGCGGCGCGGTTGAAGCGAGGACGAACACGGGAATCCCAAGTGTCGTCGCCAGGGTGGTGAGCGCCCAAAACGCAGGATGCTTCGTCTGTAGATCGGAACCACCGCTGCCGCGAATGGCGAAGGGAACGCAGCAGGCCGCGACCGCGAACAAAACTACATGGAGCCAGGGTTGTGTTCGCAGGCCAAGAGCGCGGACGCTGAAGTGCGCGTAGGCGTAGCCCGCGAGCAGCATCGCCTGGAAAAAGACCATCACGGTGTTCCAGACAGCCGGTGCTCCGCCAAGGAGCGGGAGGAGTTGTTTGCCGACGAGCGGTTGGATGGAAAAGAGAAGGGTCGCGCTGAGAAAGATGGTTCCGGCGAACGCTGCGGTGAGCAGCGGCGCGGTTTGCTTCTTATTTTGCGGCGGTTTCTCCACTCAGAGTAATGACCGTTTCGAGGACCACTTTCCCATTTACTTCGGCGCTGGCGGTGGCCTGCACCAAATTGTCCAATCGGCCCGAAACGGCGGCTCTGAAGATGATTGTTTCGCCCGGACGGGCTGTGCCAAGGATTTTCGCCTGGCGGATCGCTGTTAATTTCAGGCCCGGCAGCGGAGTGCGAGCCGGATCGCTCTGGGCGATCACGCCGGCGAGTTGGGCCACGGCCTCGACGAGGAGCACTCCGGGGAAGAGAGGCTCACCCGGAAAATGGCCAGCAAGAAATGGTTCATCGCCGCGAACGTGATATTCGGCCTGGCCAGAGACGCCGGGTAGTAGATCGACGAGACGATCCAGAAAGCGAAAGTCAGGACCGTGAGGCAGATGGCGAAGCGCTGGGTCGTGGGCGCTCATTTACGTGCCGATTTCAGTGGCTCAACCAATTTGTAATCAGGCGGAAGGCTGAGACCGAACTTCCCCTCGACCGTCGCGTTGGTGCGGACATTCTGAAAATCGTTGCGCATTGTCGACCCATCGACAAACACCAGTTCGGTCCCGGCCAGGCTTGAATTGGTGGATATGAAAACATTGATCTGCGGCATCATCTTACGTGCGCCGACGGAGCGCGGCTGCAAGGCCAGTTCATAAAGGTTGTTCGTTTCGGTGAGTGAAAGGATTTTGAACTGTTGGTCGATTTCGGCCCGCGATCGGGGGAAGCCGCTTTGCAAGAGGCTCAAAGTATCCTTCCACTCGCTCGGACCCGCAGCAGCGAAATCATACTTCTCGGCGCGCTTCAAGCGGGGGTAGATGACCATCATCGTTTCGTTGTTGCGAATGGCGATCGTTTGATGCGTGCCCAGTTCCCAGCGGAAATTTTGCGGCGCGGCAAACCAGATGCGTCCGGTGGAAACCAGAGGTTGTGAGAGGGCTTTCAAGCTGCGGGTCTGCACGAAGTCGGCAGCCCAGGTCTGGACATTGGTCTGCTGTCCAAGCCAACTGGCGATGATTTGTTCCTGGTCAATCGCGAAGCAAGGCAGCGCGCACAGGAACAGAGCGATAAACTTCATCTGAGAAGATAACACAAAGGGACTGTATATGGTTTCAGCGACCGGGAAGTAGATCGCCGATGGTGTTTAGCAGCTCATCCACCGTCCATGTCGAACCTCGATCAGTGAGCAAATCGGCGGCGGAGCCGTGAGCCCAGACGCCGTAACGGATTGCTTTGAGTGGCTGGGCCTGGAGTTTGGGTTGTGCCAGAAGGCCGCCGAGGAAACCGGCGAGCACATCGCCAGCGCCGCCCTGCGCGAGATACGGATTACCGGTTGGGTTGACAAAGATTTCGCCTGTGCTGCGACCGATCAGAGTTTGATGTCCTTTGAGAACGATCCAGCAGTTGCCGTAACGGGCAGAGAGTTCGCGCAGAGCTGTGACCCTATTTTCCTGCACTTTAGCGGAGGTGCTGCCGAGCAGACGCGCCGCCTCTCCCGGATGCGGAGTCAACACGCGGCGAGAGTTGAGCGGAGTTGAGCCTTTCTCGATCCATTCGAGGGTGGAGGCATCCACAACAACGGGGTGAGGAGAGCTTTGCCATTGTTCGTTGGCGAAGCTTTTCCAGGCAGGATCGAGCTCGGCGGCAAGACCGCAACCAATCACGATGGAGGTGCAGGTGGAGGGTAGAGCAATCGGCGATTTGAATGGGTGCGCCATGGCGGCCTGAAGCTGGCCTGCGACCGGGATATAGATTTTCGGATCGCAGAAGACAGAAACGAGTCCCGGTCGGGCGCGCAATGCCCCGCGTGCGGCGAGAACGGCTGCACCGTGATAGCCCTCACTGCCGGCGAAAATCGCGGCGTGGCCATAAGTTCCTTTGTGTCCATCGACACGGCGCGGGGGCGGATAGTTTTCGAAGTCGGCCGCCTCAGTCCATTGCAAATCTTCCTTGAAATCGCAGGAAGTGAGTCCGATGTCGGATGCGACTTCGAGTCGTCCGACAAAAGGATAGCTCTCTTGCTGAAGAAGGCCGCGCTTGGGTGCGCCGAAGGTCAACGTCGTGTGAGCGCAGATGGCAACGTTTTGTGGTTCGCCTGTTTCGGCGTTGAGGCCAGAGGGAACGTCGACGGCGAGAACCGGAATTCCGCTGCGGTTGACTTGTTCGATCAATTGCGACCAGTTGGCGTCGAGCGGTCGGTCGAGGCCGATGCCGAAGAGGCCGTCGATGATCAACGCGGGTCGTTTGGAAAGTGCAGCACTCAATTCGTCAGGTTTCAGCAAATCCAGTGATTGGACGACACGATTCGGGAGATGAGTTCGAGCGCAGCGTGCGTCGTCGCCGTTGTGGCCTTTGCCAGCGAGAATCAGGATGCGGTCGCCATCACGCGTCAGGCGCAGTGCACAACAGGCAACAGCGCGTCCGGCGTTCGCGATCACTTCGGCTTGCGAACGTCCGGCGTTCCAGGAGGCTTGTTCCCACTGCCGCATTTGAGCGACAGAAATGATGGGCAGCGACATGAATGCAAGCTGCCATACCGCGTCGAGAGAAGCAGCGAAAAAGTCCCAAATGCGGGATTTGACATTGTGGGGCTGGTTACTAATCTCGCTCTCCTCATTAATTCTGAGATGAATACAGTTACTGCTTTGAAAACGCTGAAGAAGAATGTGCGCGGTCTGGTGGAAGGCGCACTGGCCGATTCCGATGGATTGCTCCGACTCGCGCCCTGCTGGGTGCCACGCTCCTTTTTGCAGCCTGGCAAGCGCCTTAAGCTCCACCCCGACGATCTTTACGCTTATGGCCTGAACCGCGGTGGTATCGATGAACGCTGGTTCGCTTCAACCACTCCGGCCGCTAACGACAATCGTACGCCGGATGAAGGGTTGAGCTACGTCGTGGTTAATGGGAACCGTTTCACACTTGCGGATGCCGTCGGCGAAATGGGCTCGGAGCTGATCGGCAAGAAGATTTGGAACAAGTATAAGAAGTGGCCGGTCTACTCGAAGTTCTTCGATAATATGGGACCGATCCCGCATCACATGCACCAGTCGCAAAAGCAGGCAAAACTGGTCGGCCAGGAAGGGAAGCCGGAGTCTTATTACTTCCCGCCCCAACACAACAATACCGGGAACAATTTCCCATATACCTTCATGGGTCTGGAGCCGGGCACCACGAAGGCGCAGGTGCGGAAGTGCCTGGAGAATTGGAACAAGGGCGACAACGGAATTCTGGATTTATCGCGGGCGTATCGACTCAAGCCGGGAACCGGTTGGCTGATCCCGCCCTGCATCCTGCACGCGCCGGGGTCCCTTTGCACCTACGAGCCGCAGTGGGGCTCTGACGTTTTCGGCATGTATCAGTCGCTGGTGGAAGGTCGCGAAGTTCCGTGGGCGCTGCTCGTCAAAGACATGCCGAAGGAGAAGCACCAGGATCTCGATTTCATCGTCAACCAGCTCGATTGGGAAGGGAACACGAACGCCAACTTCAAAGACAGCCATTACCTCGAACCGGTGCCGGTCGCGGACACCCGCAAAGAAGGTTATGTGGATCGATGGATTGTTTATGGCCGCATCAAAGAGGAGCAGCTTTTCACAGCGAAAGAACTGACCGTTGAGCCCGGACAAAAATGCACCATCAAGGACAAAGGTGCTTACGGTCTCATTGTCGTCCAGGGAAAAGGCAAGATGAACAAGCTTAATTTAGATTGCCCGAAATTAATTCGCTTCCACGAACTGACCGAGGACGAGGTGTTCTGCACCGAAGCAGCCGCGCAGGCGGGTGTGACTTTTGAAAATACGTCAGATACCGAACCGCTGGTGACGCTCCGTTACTTCGGGCCGGAAGTGAACCCCGATGCGCCGGAAATGGGCGCATACCGCAATAACAAATTCTAAGCAACAACGCCGCCCGCGCGGACCGACGACGTCCGCGCGGCGCGGCGGGTGACCTGTATCCGGTTTCAAACCGGCACTTCGGTCCACGCAATGACATCTTGCGGCTCAATCCGACCGTGTGAATCACGCCACCGTTCTTCCTGGTCGAGGTAACCCAGAACGCTGTAGCAGCGGGTACGATAGTACACCTGGTCTCCCTGGTTTGGCCGCGCGTCAGAGAGTTGTTTCCATCCTGCCGAGTTGGGCGTTTCAGTGGCTCGCATAGGGTCTAAAGTTAATCGGCTGAACTCGGGATCAACTAAACCGCTGGTTCCGCGAGAAACTGTCCATTTTAGTCGCGTCTGCGATCAAATCCGTGGTCGCTTCCTCTGACTCCACCCTGTGCTCGGCCCACGTGCCGGAAATTTCCCTGCTCCGGACGATTGAAGTGGTGAAAATGTCCGCGGCTTTCTACGCCTCGATGGCTGTAATCCTCTGCGTAATGGTGATGCGGGTAACGATGCCCGTCGTAAACATAGACGTCAGGTCCGTAATAAAACGGGTCGTAATACGGTTCGACGTAAACAGGTGCTGGCCCGTACACTCCCGCATCTCCAACGACCCCTCCGGTTTCGACATATCCTCCGGCGCAGCCGCACCATAGCACTGCGGCGGATGCCCCAAGCGCTAATCCGAGTTTATTGCCTCTCATAATCCAAGATCGGCTGAGAGGGTTCGCGCGCAACCCGCCGCCCCATTGTTTTTAGGTGAGGCGAATTCCGAAGGGGCTTGCGCGATTGCGCGGAGGACTGTTCCGGAGATGAATCAACTGCCTCAGCGAGCCGCTTTGAACTTGAACGCCGGCGCGGCCGTGAGGTCGGTGCTCACGAAGGAAGGGGACCAATACTTTTCCACGTGCTCAATCACGAGCTGGTGCCCTTGGAAATGATTGACCCCCGGTGGACGTTCCGGATTGTACATACTATCTGTCATGTCCCGCATCAAAGCGACGTTCTTGCCGAGCTTCACCATTTGCCGAATTGCGAACGGACGCCCCAGCACACACATGTTCAGATGCACGCCGCACAGAATCACGTTCTCGATCCCCCGCTGCTGCAGGAGATTCCACGTCTCCTGACCATTGTCCGTGATGGCATCTTCCTCCGCGATTTCGATCGTGCTGATCTGGCGCGTCCAGGGTGAACGAATCTCGCATTTCTTCGGCTGGCAGTCGCAGCCCATATCCGAATCATCAATCGGCAGCACTGCTTCGTGCTTAGGATCAGTCCAATGCCACGCGGTTCCCCAACGTTCACTCGTCACCAACGGAACCGGGGTCGAACTGAATCGCGCCTTCTGCGCCCGCTTACGCTGCGGTGTTCCCTCATAAAACGCCGTGCAGGTGCTCGGCGCATGAATGATAAACACGCCTTTGGCTCGTGCCGTCTTAACCGCTCCATTCAGCGGTCCGGCCATCTCCGCAACCTGGGCTTGCCTCGAAAAATCGGACACAGAACGTGTTACTTTTTGGAGATAGGATTTTGTTAAATCAAGTTTTTTAAGGTGCTGGCCGCAATCTGAAAACCCCGCCTCATTAGGACCTGCTTAATTTTTTCCGTTCGCTC